>JBNLFL010000014.1:0-131960 GCA_050305515.1 Sulfurimonadaceae bacterium | reverse complement strand
TGCCGTAAATAAGGTTGTTTTTAATGAGCGTTTCGCGAATGTCGGCTTCGGAGTGGCGGGCGTCGGAAGCAGAGTTTGGCATGACCAGTGCGGCGCGCCCCTGTGGCTTTAGGGCGGTGGCAAACATGTTAATCCAAAGGTAGTTGGCGTTGGGGACGCTCTCTTTGCCTTCATCGGCTTTTTTGGTTTTGCTTTTGTTGCGCGGAATACCGTAGGTGCTAAAGCGCTTGTCTTCGGCGATGCGTTTGTAGTTGACGTCATCAACGTTAAACGGGGGATTGGCCAGTACATAATCAAACTTTCCGAAGCTCTCGAAATGGTCTTCGTAATAGCTGATGCCCTGACGCACATCGCCGCGCAGACCGTTGACGGCAAGGTTCATTTTGGCCAGTTTAACCGTTTCGAGGTTTTTCTCCTGACCGTAAACGAAAATATCGCCATCACCGTCTTCCCACTCTTTGCGGTGCTCTTCAATAAATTTGGCGGACTGTACAAACATACCACCTGAACCGCACGCCGGATCAAATACGCTTCCCCTGTGCGGCTCGATAATTTCGACCATCAGCCGGACAACGGAGCGCGGAGTAAAGAACTCCCCGCCGCCCTGGCCCTCGGCCATGGCGAAGTTGGCCAGAAAGTATTCGTAAATCTGGCCGAACATGTCGCCGCCGGCATCTTCGGGAATGTTGGAGAAGTTTTTAAGCAGCTGCGCAGGAATGGAGCTGTCGGTTCGAATCAAACGAAAATACTCATCCTGTGGCAAAATGCCCTTGAGCTCGGGTTTGTACGTTTCAATAGCCTCCATGGCTTTTTTAATTGCCATGGCGATATCTTCTTCTTCGGGAAGGTTTAAAAGGTAGTCATAACGAGCATTGTCAGGTAGGTAAAAGCCGCATTTTTCAATGGCGATATCGGAGAGTTTCTTTTCGCGGCGTGTGCCTTTGAGCTTTTGATACGCTTCTAAAATACTATTTTCATGACGCTTGTAGTTGTTGTCAGCAAATTTTAAAAAGATGAGCCCTAATACCGGGGTGGAGTATTCGCTCGCTTTTAGGTCGGAGTTGGCACGCAGAGTGTCGGCACTGCTCCAGAGGTCATTTTCTAGCTGTTTGATGGCTTCGGTTGTCAAAAAATTGTCCAAAAAAGATTGATTTTCTAAGAAAGAGCTAGATTATAGCTGCCAAGGCTTTAAAAATCTCTCATACTTGAACTTCATGCCGTATAAAAAGCGTAAAGACACTTTCACAGTTTACATGTAACTTACAACGTCAAGCTTACATGTAACGCAAGAAAGCAATCTTCCGCCTCATGCTACAATACGCCAAAAACAAAAGTGACCCCTATGACCGGAAGCATTGAAATTCTCTCATGGAACCTTAACGGCATTCGCGCCGTGGCGAACAAAGACGGCTTCGCGTGGATCGACGCGCGCCAAAGCGACCTGATATTTTTTCAGGAAATCAAGGCCACCGAAGATCAGGTGCCCTCGCATCTGTTCGAACTCTACCCCTACCACACCGTCAATTCCGCCGAGAAAAAAGGCTACTCGGGCACGATGAGCCTTTCGAAGTATCAACCCGACGCAGTGCTTACATGTAAACATATCGACACCCTGAACGAAGGGCGCATCATCGAGCACCGCTACGGCGATATCTGCATCTTAGGCATCTACTTTCCCAACGGGCAGAAAGATGACGAACGCCTCGCGCACAAAATGAAGTTCTATGACGACTTTCTGGAGTATTGCGATGCGCTGCGCGATGAAGGCAAGTCCATCATCTTCTGCGGCGACGTCAATACGGCCCACCGCGAGATTGACCTTGCCCGTCCCAAGGCCAATGAAACCACGTCAGGTTTCCTGCCGATAGAGCGCGCGTGGATCGACAAGGTTATCGAGCACGGCTACATCGACACCTTCCGCTACGTCCACGGCGACGTGGTTGATAGCTACAGCTGGTGGAGCTACCGCGCCGGAGCGCGCATCAAAAACATTGGCTGGAGAATCGACTATTTCTTCGTCTCGGACGATCTTGCCGAGTGTCTCGAAGATGCTTTCATATTAGAAGATATTATGGGCTCAGACCACTGCCCCGTGGGGATTCGCCTCTCACTCTAAGAGCCCTCTGCTATAATTACTTTTTTTAAAACGAGGTGCTTATGAACAAACGCGAACATATCAGCAAAGTCCCTGCGCGGCTCGATTTTATTCAGAGTGCGACCGGTGTCATTCTGGCACTCTTTATCTCCGGCCACATTCTTTTTGAATCCACCATTCTTGTCTCTCATGACGCCATGTACGCTATGACGCAGTTTTTTGAAGGGTACTACTTTTTCGGGCAGAAGTATCCGGTTATCATCTCGTTTCTGGCGACGACGCTGCTGCTCATTATTGCCATTCACGCCATTGTGGCGCTTCGCAAATTTCCCTCCGACTACCGCCAGTACCGCAACTTCAAACTCCACATGCAGCGCATGAACCACCACGATACCTCGCTGTGGGCCATTCAGGTCATTACCGGGTTCGCCATGTTCTTTCTGGCGTCGGTGCACCTCTACACCATGATTACCCTGCCTGAGCGTATTGGGCCCTACGCCTCAAGCGAACGGGTCGCGCTTGACATGATGTGGCCGCTCTATCTGCTGCTGCTCTTTGCCGTCATCATCCACGCTGCCGTCGGTGTTTACAAACTCATTCTCAAATGGGGCTTTTTCGAAGCCGACCGGCAAAAGTACATGAAACAGCGTCGCGCCCTGCTGCGGATGATCATGTATTTTGTGGCGACGTTCTATCTTGTCGTGGGCGTCAGCTCGCTCGCGCGTTACATGCAGATTGGCTATTCGGGTGAGTTTCAGCCGGGCGAGCGTTACCATCCGCAGGAGGTGAGCAAATGAAAATTACCTATACCGACGTACTCGTCATCGGCGGCGGGCTTGCGGGGCTTCGCACGGCCGTAGGCGTGCGCGAACGCGGTCTTGACTGCATTGTCCTTACCCTGGTTCCGCCCAAACGCTCACACTCCGCGGCAGCGCAGGGCGGCATGCAGGCAAGCCTTGGCAACTCCGTCATGGGAGAAGGCGACAACGAAGACGTCCACTTTGAAGATACCGTCAAAGGGAGCGACTGGGGCGCCGATCAGGAAGTGGTGCGCATGTTCGTCAACACCGCGCCCAAAGCCATCCGCGAGCTTGCCGCGTGGGGCGTGCCGTGGAACCGCGTCAAAAAAGGCTCCCGCAAAGCGATCATCAACGCCGAGAAAGTGACCATTACGGAAAAAGAAGAGGCCCACGGGCTTATTACCGCCCGCGATTTCGGCGGCACCAAGAAGTGGCGTACCTGCTACACGTCTGACGGCACCGGACACTCCATGCTCTACGCCATGGACAACAAGGCGCATGAAAACGACATCGCCATCCGCGAGCGGCGCGAGGCAATGGCGCTTATCCATGAAAACGGCCGCTGCTACGGTGCGGTTTCACGAAACCTTATGACGGGCGAGTTGCACGCCTACATCGCCAAGGCGACCTGTGTAGCAACGGGCGGTTACGGACGCCTCTGGGCCGTCACCACCAACGCTACCATCTGTCAGGGCATCGGGCAGGCGCTCGCCCTTGAAACGGGCGTTGCAACGCTGGGGAACATGGAAGCGGTGCAGTTTCACCCCACTGCCATCGTTCCGGTGGGCATTCTCACCACCGAAGGGTGCCGTGGGGATGGCGGCGTCCTGCGCGACGTGGACGGCTACCGTTTCATGCCCGATTATGAACCCGAGAAAAAAGAGCTGGCCAGCCGCGACGTGGTAAGCCGCCGCATGACCGAGCACATCCGCAAGGGCAAAGGAGTCAAGTCGCGCTACGGTGATCACCTCTGGCTTGACATTACCATTTTAGGGCGCGAGCATATTGAAAAGAACCTCCGCGAGGTGAAGGAGATCTGCGAAAGCTTTCTGGGCATCGACCCGGCCGAATCGTGGATTCCGGTGCGACCGACCCAGCACTACTCCATGGGCGGCATCCGCACGAAACACACGGGAGAGTCGCAGACGCTTAAAGGGCTCTACTCCTGCGGCGAAGCGGCCTGCTGGGACATGCACGGTTTTAACCGTCTCGGCGGTAACTCGGTGGCCGAGACCGTCGTATCGGGCATGCTTGTGGCAGAGTACATCGCCGACTACTGTCAAACCCCGGAGAGCAACATCGACATCTCGACCGCAACCATCGAACGTTTCATCAACGACGAAACGGCAAAGCTTCACGCGCTCATTAACGGAACCGGCGGCGAAGACTCCTTTGAACTGCGCGAGGAGATGGAGCAGATCATGATGGACAAGGTCGGCATCTTCCGCAATGGTGCCGATCTTCAGGAAGCGGTCGATACGTTACAGAAACTACTGCTGCGCAGCCGGAACATCACCGTGCACCGTTCCAAATCGCTTGCAGCCAATCCGGCGCTGGTGAACGCCTACCGCACCCAGAAGATGATCAAAGTCGCCCTGAGCGTCGCTTACGGCGCGCTGCTGCGCACCGAGAGCCGGGGTGCGCATGCCAGAGAAGACTACCCCGAACGCAATGACGTAGAGTGGCTCAAACGCACCATTATGAGCTGGAGCGATCCCGAAGCCACCCTCCCCGACGTCAGCTATGAGAGCATTGATATCGCCAAAATGGAGTTGCCGCCGGGATTTCGCGGTTACGGTAAGAACCTAAACATCGTCCACCCGCAAAGCGAGATCCGCCAGCAGGAAGTCGATGCCCTTAAAGAAAAACTCGTTTCAGAGGGAGCCGACCGTTTTGCACTTCAGCAGACGTTGATGCCGTTTCGCGACCAGCTCCCCGAAAAATACCGCGGCCGTAACGAACGGCTCTATGAAAGGCTGTAACCATGAGTGAAGGAAGAACGCTTAAAATTTCCATTCTCCGCTTTGATCCGCATCTCAAGGGTGACAGAGCGCGCATGGAGACCTTCGAAGTGCGCGAAGCGCCGGGAATGACCCTTTATATTGCGCTCAACGACATACGAAAGCACATTGATAACTCGCTCAAGTTCGACTTTGTCTGCCGCGCGGGTATCTGCGGCAGCTGCGCCATGCTCATTAACGGCCGTCCGGGGCTGGCGTGCCGTACATTAACGTCAAAGATGGATGCACAGATTACCCTAGCGCCCCTGCCACTATTTGAACTTATCGGCGATCTCTCCGTCTATACGGGCAACTGGATGCGCGGCCTCAACGAGCGGCTTGAGACCTGGATTCACAGCGAAACAAAAGTGAATTTCGACCGTCTTGAAGAGCGCATGGAACCCGACCTCGCCGAAGAAATCTACGAACTTGACCGCTGCATCGAGTGCGGCTGCTGCGTTGCGGGGTGCGGCACCATCCAGATGCGCGAAGATTTCGTGGGTGCGGTGGGTCTTAACAAGATTGCCCGTTATCAGATTGACCCGCGCGATGAGCGCAGCGATGAAGATTACTACCAGCTCGTCGGCGATGAGAACGGGGTTTTCGGCTGCATGACCCTGCTGGGCTGTGAAGATGTCTGTCCCAAAGAGCTGCCGCTGCAAAGCAAGATCGCCTACCTGCGCCGCAAGATGGTGCAGATAGGCAAATAGCTTTACATGTAAGGTTTAAAGCAATTCACTCTATAATGATTCCAAATTAAATCAAGGAGACTGTTTGCTTAGCCTGCGTTCCTTTTTTCAACTCCTGAGAGAGTCTTTCCGGGATCTGCTCCCCATTATTCTCGTCATCATTTTCTTTCAGCTTGTCGTCATTCAGAGCGTGCCGGAGAACTGGCTGGCTACAACAATCGGTCTTGGTATTGTCGGTGTCGGTCTGGCTATTTTCCTGCTCGGTCTTGAAGTCGGTATTTTTCCGGTCGGAGAGAAGCTGGCAAGCGATTTTGCCCATAAGGGTTCGACATTCTGGATTATTCTTTTTGGTTTTCTCATCGGCTTTGGCACTACCATTGCCGAACCCGCACTCTATGTCATCGCCGTCAAGGCGGCAAGTATCAGCAGCGGGCGTATCGACTCCGATATCCTGCGTCTTGTTGTCGCACTCTCCGTCGGTTTTGCCATCGTGCTCGGAGTATGGCGGATTATCAAGGGCCACCCCATCCACTACTACATCATAGCCGGCTACATCCTCGTCGTCGGAACGACCGCGTTTGCCCCGCATGAGATTGTCGGGCTGGCCTATGACCTTGGTGGGGTGACGACTTCGACGGTGACCGTACCGCTCGTTGCCGCGCTGGGAATAGGCCTGGCTTCCACCATCAAGGGACGCAACCCCATTCTTGACGGTTTCGGGCTGATCGCCTTTGCGTCGCTCACACCGATGATCTTCGTGCAGATCTACGGCATTGCGGTCTATCAGCTCATTGATGTGCAGATCACGACAGCACCCATCATCGCACAGGTTGCCGAAGCCACCAGCGGCATACCGGAAATGTCGCTGGTGAGCATTATTTTTGGACTGCTTAACGTCATCAAGGATGTCATTCCCATTCTGGCCGTCATCTTCTTTTTTCAGTACGTTATCATCAAAAAACCGATTGAAAACCTCAAAACGGTTCTCATCGGCTTCGTTCTGGTCATCATCGGTCTCGATGCCTTTATTGTCGGGCTTGAGATGGGACTCTTCTCACTGGGTGAAACCATGGCCATGGAGCTCACGCGCAGTGACAGCCGTACCGTGATTTACCTCTTCTCCTTTGCCATCGGTTTTTCGACCACCATGGCAGAACCCGCGCTCTCGGCCATTGCGCGTAAAGCCAAAGAGATCAGTGACGGGCGTATCAACGACTTCGTGCTGCGCATCTTTGTCGCATTTGGCGTGGCGATAGGGATTGCCATGGGAGCGTTTCGCATTGTTGATGGCGGGCATATCGTCTATTACATCATTGCCGGATACATGTTCGTCATCGCCCTCACCTTCATTGCGCCCAAATACATCATCCCTATTGCCTATGACAGCGGCGGCGTGACGACTTCGACCGTCACCGTACCGCTGGTTGCGGCGCTCGGACTCGGACTGGCCACCAACATTCCCGGACGCGACCCGCTGATTGACGGTTTCGGGCTTATTGCCTTCGCGTCGCTCTTTCCCATGATTACCGTCATGCTATATGGTGTCATTACCGAGAAAATCGGCGTCAAAGGCGTTCATGAACGCGAAGAAGAGCACATCGAAGAGCTGCGCCACGCCATCGAGGATGCGCACAACATGGGTCTGACCACGCTCAACATTGCCGGAACGCAGCAGCGCCACTCCATTGTCATGCCGTTTTCCGCCGTACACATTATTGTGCCGCATGCGAGAAAAGATGAAGCGCTTTTTGCCGCCAAGGAATCAGGTGCTACCGGTGTCACCATTATGAATGCGCACGGCATGGGGCTTCAGGAAATGGACAACTTCTACAACCGTCTTGAATCGGACGATACCGATGCCAACCTGATGTTTATCGTCCCGACGCGCAAAGTCGAAGGGATCATCAAAAATGTTATGGACAAACTCGATATTGTTGACGGTGGCGAAGGTATCGCTTTCTCCTACCCCATCACCCATCTCAAGGGTCTTTCCATGAAACGCGACCACCTCTAAGGCGCGTTTCTCCTTCTCGTTTTTTACACATTTTCCTATTTCTATTCGCTATTAATCGTTCATGAACACTGGAGTATTCGAACGCTAACAGTCACTACCTATAATTATTTCGACAAATTATTATAAGGTTATAAAATGAAATACTCACTGTTTCTGATTCCCTCACTACTTACAACGACACTCTCGGCAACGGATGATCTGACACCCATCCGCGAAGAGCTCAGCCGACTCAACAATGAGGTTGCACACCTTCAGGCCCAAAACAGCAAACTGAGCCGACAACTTCAGCAGACGCCTTCAAAACTTACACTCGGGGCCGACTTCCGCATCAGCATGGACAAGCTGCGCTATGAGATGGCAGATGGTTCACATCACGCAAACGATGCGCTTTGGAGTAACCGCCTCTGGCTCAACATGCATTATCGTTACGACACGCATACGGAGTTTGGCGGTCAGCTTGCCTACAACAAAATTTTCGGACAACGCAGCATGGGCAACCCCGCCATGATGGACGGTTTTGACTGGGTGGCTTCGGAGACCCTTCAGGATGACACGCTTCGGGTGCGTTCGGTCTATCTCAACTTCCGTTATGACACGATTTTCGGCAGCAAGCTCCCCTGGTCGTTCGGCATCGGCAGACGTCCTTCAAATAACGGCAAACTTATCAGCCTCAGAGAAGATGACCCGGCCACTTCGCCTTTGGGGCATATCAGCAACGCCGAATTTGACGGTGGGAATCTCAAGTTTTATCTCGAAGGAGTCACCGGGCTCAAAGGCGCTTCCGTAAAATTTGCCGCAGGCCGGGGCTTAAGCAACGCCGAGGCGCACTTCAGCAATGCACCCTACAGCAACAGCGGCATGAATCCGACCGAAGACATCACGCTTTTCGCCATCAACTTTGTACCGTACAGCGACGCGGTCTATTCAAGTGAAATCCAGTACACGCAGGCGGACAATCTTATTGACATCACCAATGCCGGATTTGATATGCAGGGGATGTTCAACCCCTCCCGATTCGATCCGACGTTTCAGGTCGTCGGAGACCTGCGCCTGCTCTCGGCTTATGTCAGTTATGACAGCAAAGCAGTATCCGATGACTTTTTTGGAGAGGCCCTGCTGTTTGCAAGTGTCGGATTTTCGCAGACCGATCCCGATGCATCCAAAGCAATGCTCGGCTCTACCGACTCCAAAACCGGCTACAGCATCTGGCTAGGGACACAGTTTCCCTCGCTGCTGAGCTCAAAGGGGAAAATAGGCATCGAATACAATCACGGCAGCAAATACTGGCGCTCGTTTACCTACGGCGAAGATACGCTCATCGGCTCAAAAATCGCCGCGCGGGGCAACGCCTACGAAGCCTACTGGACGGAACCCGTTATGGAGGGGCTGAGCATACAACTGCGCTATACCTACATTGACTACGACTACAGCGGCAGCAACGGCTTTTTCGGCGCTCAAAGCGGCACACCTGTAAAAATCAGCGATATTCCCAATACGACCGATCTGGCAGGAAATATCGTTGACAATGCCCAGGATCTGCGGCTCTATCTGCGCTATCGTTTCTAAAGAAAAAACGATAGGCAGGGTTTACATGTAAGGGTTATCCTGCCCTGAATTTAATTATGTACATAATAGTTATTTAAATAATATTAAGAAAAAATGGATTATACTGCGCGCTGTCACTATAAAGGAGCACACCATGTTATCTGTTAAATACCTTTTTTATGTTCAAACGTTTCTGGTCGCTTTGGTCATGACTTTTATCATGTCATTCGCCATCTCCGCCATCAATCTTGGATTCATCAGCGGTTTCGTTCCTGTCTGGATGCATGCATGGGCCATTGCATTTGTGGTAGCGTATCCTTCACTTATGCTGGTCCTGCCTCCGGCACGTGCACTGGCTATGCGTATTGCATGTAAAAACGGACCTGTAGCGTGAGTCTCGGCAAAACCGCGAGGCTGGGCATGCTTATTGCCCGCCTTAAACGCAGAATGCACAAGCGTATGAGCGATCTGCTCAAACCCTACGACCTCACTCCCGAACAGCGCGCCATTTTACTCTCGATCTCCGAGAAGGGCGCTATGACACAGGCACAACTTTGCGAACTGACGGCGACGGAGCCTTCCAACCTTTCGACAACACTGAAACGGTTACTGGCAAAAGCGTATGTTTCAAAACTCGACCATCCCGATGATCCACGCGCCTATCTGATTGCGCTTACCCCAAAGGCTGAGGAGATTATTGAAACACTTGCGAATTTAAGTCTTTTTCTGGATGACGAACTGATAAAAGATATTGATGAAACGGCGTTTGAAACGACTTTCAAAACGCTGGAGAAGCTGTGTGACAACCTTTAGTCCATCGGTTTCGCCTTGGGCCGAAACGCTTTTATGACCTCTTCGTTGGTTTCAAGGTAGGGCCCTTCTATCAGGTCGATGCAGTAAGGTACGGCAGGGAAGACGGCATCAAGACACTCGCGGATGGACTTGGGTTTTCCCGGAAGGTTGATAATAAGCGACTTGCCGCGGATACCCGCGGTCTGGCGCGAGAGAATGGCCGTGGGAACGTATTGCAGGCTTACCTGACGCATGAGTTCGCCAAAGCCCGGCATCATCTTCTGACAGACGTTTTCCGTGGCTTCCGGGGTGACGTCGCGCAGTGCGGGGCCGGTGCCGCCTGTGGTGACGACAAGGCAGCAGTGCGCTTCATCGCACAGTTCGATCATCGTCGCTTCAATCTCGTCCTGATTGTCGGGAATGCAGCGGTAGACGATCTCGAACGCGCTTTTAAGATACGCCTTCATCGTCTCCTGAATAGCCATGCCCGAAATGTCTTCGTAAATACCCGCACTCGCGCGGTCCGAAGCGGTGATCACACCGATTTTAATATCACTCATACTTACTCCTCCAATAAAAAATGATTTGCTTTCGAAATCCAGTACACCGTAGCGAAACGCTTGAAAAATTCCTGCGCGCCCGCAGCATCGATAATGGCGTCTTCTCCGCCAAGATAAACCTCGATAACAACGCCGCGCGCCTGAAGCGCTTCGAGCTGTTCAACCGGCCACGTATAGTGAAGCAACTCGTGAAGTTCGGCCTCCGTGGTATTTACATGTAAGGTATCGCGCGCTTCGTAGGGCTGAAAACACAAGGCAAGAAAATTTTGCAGATAGCGCTGCGGATCGCTGCGATACCCCCGTTCCTGCACTTTGATGAAACGCGCATCGCGGGTCTGGAAAAATGCAGGAGAGAAGAGCTGCAAGGTGTCAATCCGCTGCGTTGCGTTACATGTAAACTCAAAAGCGTGAATGGCACCGTAGCTGAAGCCGGCTACCGTGTAGTCGCTCTTACGCAGATAAGGCTCAAAAAAATGCGCCTCGCCCTGCAGCGAAAAGCCGCTAAAGAATCTCACCGATAAACTCTTTGACCAGTGCGCGCGAAATACTCTCATACTCCATGAGCACCTGTTCAATTCGCTCCAGCACCCGCTCTTTTCCGGTGAGGAATGTCAGGGTCTCATCAAAGAGCGCATCAAGAACTTCCGCTTTTTCACCCGGTAGGCTCAGCAGCGAATTTCCCATGGCGTAATCATCAATCATCTGCGCGACAAGTTCGCGGGCGTCGGCAATATCGCCCGCAGCGTTACTGGCGTGCTCGTTAAAGGCAAGACGGCACGCGGCCATGCCGGAGAGGTGCATCTGAACACGCGCGACGATCTCGTGACGCAGCAGCGGTTCGGAGATGGGAGGCTGAATGGCGTCGGAGCTGAGCGATACCTTGTCAAAAGGCAGATCGAACCAGGTCGCGGCAAGTGCTTTTCCGGCCTGATAGCGGGCGCGGTAGCGTTTTTGTTCCTGCGTCAAAATGGCGATGCGGCGCTTTCCGAACACCACTTTGTCCTTGACCGCGATAAAATGTTCCATCGTGACGCGTACATCATTAAGCCGCAGGGAGAGCAGTGCCGCTTCATTCACAAAGGCCGCCAGCGACGCACCGCTGAATCCCGTGCTCATGGCCGCAACCTCTTCAAGCTTGACGTCATTGGGAATGTGGCGCAGATATTTTCCGATAATCGCTTCGCGCTCTTTGGGTGTGGGGAGTTCCACAAAAATCCTGCGGTCAAACCGCCCGGCACGCAGCAGTGCGGCATCCATCACTTCGATGTTGTTTGTCGCCGCCACCACGACGACGCCGCTGCTCTCTTCAAAACCGTCCATTTCGGTAAGCAGCTGGTTGAGTGTGGCTTCGCGTTCGTCGTTACGGCTGCCGTCACGCTTTTTGCCCACCGCGTCGATTTCGTCAATAAAAACAATCGCGGGCGCGTTCTTTTTGGCGGCATTGAAGAGCTCGTGCACCCGCTTGGCTCCCATGCCTACGTAAATCTGCACAAACGACGCGCCGCTTTGGTAAAAAAACGGCACGTCTGCTTCGGCGGCAACCGCCTTGGCGATCATGGTCTTGCCCACGCCCGGAGGCCCTACCAGAAGCACGCCGCGCGGCATGCGCGCGCCGAAGTTGTAGTATCGTTTGGGGTTTTTGAGAAAATCGATGATCTCTTCGAGCTCTTCTTTTACTTCCGAGACGCCGCCGATATCGCTGAAGCGGACACTGGAGCGTACGGGTGTGACGCAGTTGTCCATGATCTCATCCTGCACTGAAGGCGCGGCGCTCTGAAACACCTGCTTTTGAGCCGGAGTGCGTTTTTGCCACCATCGGAACGCAACGCTTCCCGCCCCAAGCAGTATCACGAACAGCACCACGCTCCAGAGCCATGAAGCGCTGCTTTCATCTTCGACCTTCACGCTCTCAAGCATTCCCGCCTCTACCTGCGAACGCGGCAGTCTGAAAATACCGCCCTTTGTGGAGTAAAGGTAGAGCTGCGACTCAGTGAGTACCGCGCGCTCCACCAGCTTCGAAGCGATCAGGGTGCGGGCTTCTTGCAGTGTCACGCCCCGGGAGGTGTCCCGCAGCAGTGCAAAGAGCACCAGCACAACGATCATCACGGCCGAACCCACGGCAATCAGGCGGTTTTTTCTAGAGTTCCACATAGTTATGCTCCTTGTGTATCTCGTAGTGCGTCACACTTACCCAGTCACCGCGTAGGTCTTCGTCGCTGCGGATGACCACCTTGTTAAAGAACTGGTCAAACCCCTGATAAAGACCCTCTTTTTCGCTCTCGACCAGCACGTCAAGCACGCCCTGTTTCCTCCGGAAGGCTTCATTGTTGGCATCGACAAGGGCTTGCAGTTCGGCCATACGCGCTTTGGCGATATCTCCCGTAACCCGGCCTTTCATCTCGGCCGAGGGCGTTCCCTCGCGCGGCGAATAGGTAAACGCATGCAGATGCGTCAGCGGGAGCTTCCGGGCATTGGCCATCGCTTCCTGCCACAGCGCATCGCTCTCGCCGGGATGCGCGACAATAAAGTCGGTTCCCAGCGCAAAGCCCCGCTGTGAAAGCATCTCGAAAAGTTCCAGATCACTCTCGAATCGGTTGCGGCGGTTCATGAGCCGCAGCATCTCGGGCGACGTATGCTGCAAGGCTACATGTAAATGACGCTCCAGCCATGGCTCGCCCAGAATTTCCCTGAACTCCTCGTTGATCTGGATCGGCTCAAGCGATCCGATACGGATGCGCCGCACCCCGCGGATAAGGCTCATCTGTTTCATGAGTCCCGCAATGGAGCGCCTCTCGCCCTGTCCGTAGCTCCCGACATTGGTTCCCGTCAGAATGAACTCGCCAAAGCCGTTTGCGGCAAGAACACGAACCTGCTCAAGTATCTGCCCTTCATCCATCGACCTCGCATCGCCGCGAACGAAAGGAATGATACAGTAACTGCAGCGGAAGTTGCACCCCTCCTGAATCTTGATGAACGCACGCGATTTTCCGACAAACTCGGTCACGATGGTATCGTCTATGAAGTTCAAATCACCCGGATCGTAAAAACGTGTCTTTTGCTGCAAAAGCGTGTTGATCTTCTGCTTTTCGCTCTGTCCGAAAACCCCGAAAACCCGCTCGCTTTGAAAGAGTGACTCACCCTTGGTGTGCGCGCCGCATCCTGTGAGATAGATACGCGCTTTTGAGTGCTTCTCGATATGAGAAATATAGCTGCGCACCGAAGTGTCGGCGCCATTGGTGACGGTGCAGGAGTTAAGCACGATGATATCGGCTTCGCTCTCCACTTCGGTAATGTCATAATCTTTCAGGGCGCTCATCATCACCTGCGAATCGAACAGGTTGGTACGGCACCCGAAGGTCTTGAAGTAGACTTTTGGCTTCATTGCTGCGGCAGCTCGATCGGGGGCAGTTTGGCTTCGGTTTGAAGATGCAGCCGCTGTGTTGGGTAGGCGATGGTGATGTCATCTTCCGCGTTGAAAGCGTCAACAATCTCCGCCGAAATGGTAGAGCGCAGCGTCAGGGTCGCATAGGCATTGGTCAGATACCAGCTGCTGATACGCATGCCGTTCTCTTCAATAAAGGTGAAAATTCGCGGTTCGACATTCGAGTTTTTGAGGTTATAGCGGCTGCGGAGTTTGTTCAGCTGCTTTCGCGTAATGTCGGTGTAGCCCTTGGCGTATTTGCGCGTGATCTCCTTGGCGATATGCGCCGCTTTTTTGTGGTTCGAGTCAAACGTGACCGTAATGTCAATCCCGTCCCAGACCGTCTTGAGCGAGACGTGCGTATAGTTGGCGATCATCGTCGTGAAAATGTAGTTGTTGGGAATGAAGATGATGCGTCCCGCACGGCGGTTGTGCATGTAGGAGGTGAGCGTAATGTCTTCAAGAATGGTAATGCGCAGCAGGGAGATGTCGAGCACGTCCCCCACATACTTCATACCGTCTTTATCGACACGCACACGGTCGCCGACGTGAATCGCACCGCCAAAAACAATAACCAGCCACCCTAGAATACTCATGAACCAGTCTTTCATGGCAATCGCGATACCGGCTGATGCAAATCCCAAAACGGTTACCAGGTAACTCACCTTATCCATGTAGGTGAAGAATACAATCAGGATGATCAGCGTGATATTGACGAAGGTGATGATCTTGTTCGCCATGTAAAAACGTTCATTGTCCGTGATGTACTTCTTGATGATGAACTTCAGAATCAGGAAGATCACGAACAGAATCAGAATCGTCACACCCAGATTGAAAAGCTTGACACCCTGCTTCTTGATCTCTTTCTCGACTTGAAGCTCCATCTCGTCAATGCGTTTTTTATACACTTCCGCAGTCGCACTGTGGGTTTCAAGACCGTTTTCAAACTGCTGAAGCTTTTTTGTTACAAAACTGATCTGATCTTCATAAAGTGTCGTATTGGAGTCAAGCTCCTGCAACGCTTCGAGCGTTTTCTTTTTTTCGCGCAGCTCCATCACCAGATGCCGCAGTTCGCTGCCGCGTGCAACGTAATCGCCATACGCCGCTTCCAGACGTTTTTTAAACGAGATGCCCGTAAAGATGTCGAAAGGGTTGCTGATATCGGGGACGCCTTCGATCTCTTCAGGTTTGAGCAGTGTCGAAAATGGCGAATCGCTGTGATCTTTCAGAAGTGTAAGCTGATCTTGAAGAATCAGCTCTTTGTTCAGGTAAAAATCAAGCTGCTCTTTATCGGACGGCTTTTTCCCGTACTTCGAAAGCTCCTTGATCTGCTGCTGAATCGTCTCAAGCGATTTTTTGACATCGATATATTTGAGGTAGGAGCTGTAACTGTTGGTCCAGATGCTCTCACGCGTCAGCTCGTCGTTGCTGCGGCGCAGGTCAATCTGCAGACGGCGGACTTTCTCCTCTTTGATTGCCGCCGCTTCACGCGCAACACGCTCCGCTTCCTGACGTTTCTGTGCCTCTTCAGGCGTTGCGTCCATCTGCTCTTGTGCAACCTCTGTCGTTGCCGCAGCCGCTTTATTCTCGGCATCGGCTCCCCACAAAGAGAGTGTCAGTCCCAGCAGTAAAAAGAGTTTTACAAAAGGCTGCATTTACGCCTCTTTGTAGCGGCTCAGGACGCTTTTGACGAGATTGGCATCAAGATCGTCGCGGAGCATAACACCGCCGATATGATCAGGCAGAATAAACGTAATGGCGCTGTCACTGCTTTTTTTATCCAGAAAAAAGGCATCATAAAACTGCTCGACGTCCGCAATGCCATAAGTAGTTGGCAGATCATAACGCTCCAGAAGCGTTTTGACGCGCGCAGCCTCGTCTGCGTGCATCACGCCCATGTCACAGGCAACCTCGTTGGCCATAACCATACCGATTGCCACTGTCTCTCCGTGAAGGAAACGGGTGTAGTTGGTCTCGTTTTCTATGACATGACCGAAGGTGTGCCCGTAATTGAGTGCGGCGCGCAGTCCGTGCTCTTTCTCATCCTGAGCCACGACCCACGCTTTGGTGCGGACGGCTTTTTCAATGGCGGTTTTCAGGTGGTCGCCTTCACGCAGATCATGCGTTTCAAGCCACTCGAAAAACTCCCTGTCAAACGTCACGGCCATCTTAACGACTTCGGCAACCCCTGCCCCGAATTCACGCTTTGGCAAAGTAGTGAGAAAATGGGGGTCAATATAGACCGCGCGCGGCTGATGAAACGCGCCGACAAGATTTTTACCGAAACGGTTGTTGATGCCGGTCTTTCCGCCAACACTCGCATCGACCTGCGAAAGCAGCGTCGTCGGCACCTGAATAAAGTCGATGCCGCGCTGATAAATGCTTGCCGCAAACCCGGTCATATCGCCGATGACACCGCCGCCAAAAGCAATCAGCATCGACTTGCGGTTGAAACGGTGATCAAAAAGACGTTCCAAAACTTCATTGACGGTATCGAGCGTCTTGTAAGACTCTCCATCAGGAACGGTAACGATATAGACTTCGGCAGCCTTGAGACGTGAAAGCAGGTAGCCCAGATGAAGTCCGGCCACTTTCGGGTTGGTTACAACAGCCACTTTGGTGTTGAGTTCAATGCGTTCAATGGCATCAATAAAGATCGGATAGGAGAAGTCTGTTTCTTGTTTGAGGGTAATGTCAACGGTCATAGGGATTGGTCATCTCGTCAAATTTGTATATTTGAGGTCAATAATACTTTGTTTGCGCTTAAAAAGGTGTGAAATACCCTAAATTCGTACAGGAATGAAAATCTGATGGTAACTGTCAAGACGGATATAGAGCCGTTCCGTGTCTGTCGAGGCGAAGGTGAAAAAATTATGCGGTACAAGCTTCTCCGTGAAAGGCAGGCACTGCAAAAAGTTCTCGCGCTTGTTGAGTTCCCGGATGGGGTTGTCACTCAGTTCGGTCACCTTGATGGTTTTGGAAAAAATGGTTGAAAGGCTGCGGAAATGTTCAACCACCTGCGCTTTTTCCTTTTGATACTCATGGGTATAGTTCACCAGTTCCAGGTTGTAGCCCATCTGTTCCGAGATATCGAAAATAGCCGTGGAAACTTTTTCGAAATCACGGTTGCTGCTCAGCAGCAGTACCGTATCTTTAAGATCGACAAGCGAGCGTTCGGCCATTTTCAGAACCGGTACGTTGCACTCATAAAGTACGGATCGGATGCGATGGCGTGCAAAAAGAATGCGGGAAACGATCACCAGACCGACATGGTATTTCTTAATATCATCCAATATGATATCTTCTATCGGGAGCTTGTCATAGCAGATGTCGATGTTGATCTTTTCACAGCTATAGGACTTTATAAGGCGCAGTAAATCGAGGTTTCCGGGATTCACCACCTTGATAATCATGGAATACGATGCAAACTTTTCATTGAGGTATGCCGCTTTTTCAAGCATGTCGGGTATTAGGGCATGATCGTCGCGGTGCATGTCAATGTAAACATAAATATTACTTCCAAACGGTGCAGGAAACTGTCCAAGTTCACGCTTGATGGTACGGTAAACCGATTTCAAGACCGCAGGTTCGCCGACAAGCAGCAGCAGGTCGTTGGGATGAATCATGGTGCGGGGCGTCGGAAGTTTCAGTTCGGTATTACGATAGATGGCCACGATACGCCATCCCTTCTGCTCGATGACCCCGATGTGCCGATAGACAAAGGAGCTGGCAAAGGGAACGAGCACTTCCATGATCTCCCCCTCCCCTTTACCGACATTCTGTGCAATGACCGGTACGTTGGGAAGATAGTCTATGAGACGCGATGCCAGAAGCTCGTTGGCATTGATGAAATGTGTATAAGGGTCATCGTTTTCCATGTCGAACTGATCGAGCACGATGACACGGAGCATCTTCTTACATGTACGGATATTTTTGATGGTGTTTTCAATATCCGCACGCGACTGCATGGTAATGATGACCTGCACAAACTCCATCTTGAGCAGATTGGTGATCTTGTAAAGGCTGGTCGGATCGAATGAGAAGAACTTGAAACGCGCCGGATTGACACCCATGTGCTCGCGTTCTTTGGGTTCAATGACATAGTAGATGTTTTCGGTCGTGTAGGTATCGATGACGCGGTCAATGAAGTGCGCCCCGATGATGCCGTCACCGATGATAAGTATCTTTTTCATACCGTCCGTTTACATGTAAAGTGCTTGAGAGACCGAGATTGTACCATGTTCGCACGCAGGCTCCAAAATAGTCTCTATTCAGGGCTCATAAGCGGGCAACTCTATCACGTAGGTATCAACCGTTGCGCCATCATACCAGTCACTGGGAAAAAGAATCCGCGTGCCACTGGGACTAATTACCACATTTGGTTGTGCCCAATAGTTTTGATTTGAAGAGTCGGCGTCGTATCCAAAACTGCGGTGATGCGCAAGCCGACAAAAATTTCCGGTATCAACATTGGCAAGAATAATCTCCTGCTCCAAATACGTTGACGCCGGAGAGGAGACGTTAAGCGCGTTACCCGTTGTACCCACCGCAACCCAGCCCGGTTTTAAAAAGGCCTTGCCGCTCACCAGTGTTCCGGTTGGCGGATAAGGGTCTCCCTTGGCTTCGCCAATGATGGTAGAAACGGTGCCTTTGGTAAGATTGGCAACCATGAGCGTGCCGTTACTGCCTGTGGGGCTATCGTACTGAACTCCGGCCACAAGGTCGTCTCCCGCAGCATTTTTTAACATGTCACTATGCTCTTCTCCGTTCCATTCCAGCGTGCGAATTACGGTGTTAGTCGCCACATCAAGAACACTGCTGCTATTGGTTCCGGCAAGGTATCTCAGCGTGCCAGAAGGAGTTGCCTGAGGCACAATCCAGCTAAAATGCTCGGTGGCACCGATGGTATTGCTAGAGAGCCGATAACTAAAGGCTTCATAAGTGGTTTCATCGCCTTCGGTATTGCGGCATCCCAGGCCAATAAGATCATTGTCATAGCTCATAAAAAAGGGATCTCCGCCACCGCTTACCAAATCCGCCCCCACGCAAACCGATGCAAGCACACCGCTGTCGATATCGGCACCAAAATCGCGGATGGTATCTTTAACCCCTGTAGAGACATGCATCCGTGTTAGCACGTAAGAGTTTTGATCAACATAAAAGATGATGTCCGGCTCACTTGTGCTCCAATAAAACTGTTCCACATCCGCCGGATTGATATCAAGCATCCTAATAAAAGCGTACGTCTTGCCATTTAAAAGTGCCCATCCTTGAAACGGTTGGGTAACATAAAGAAGCAGATAGCTTTCATCCGCGTTCCATGCGGGGATGGTAGGATAAGCAGGAATAGCAACGCTAGCTCCCGGCCATTGCGTTGCGACATCGGTGATACGGCGAATGGTTGTGCCAAAGTCGGGATCGCTAACGGCCTCGTACAGAGCGGGTTTGGCTAGAGCTGAGTAGGTCATGGGGTTTTTGTGTGTGACTCCCACACCCTGACAAAGGTCTGTGGTGTTGCTGCTACTGGAGACGGCATTAGTGCTACTGCTGCTTGTATTTGACACGCTGCTACTACTGCTCATGGCACTGCTGATGCTTGATGTATTATCGTTATTACTGCTGTTTGCAGCGCCGGTGCTGCCACCACTGCCACATCCGACAAGCAAGATGATAGGAATCAGGAAGGATACAGAAAGAATCGGACGGGAGAACCCAGATTTTAGCAATGCCATTTTTAAGATCCTTATGCATGAATTCAAAGTGTACAAGCAAAACAGTATTGGTGTCAAGAATTAATTTATCATAAATTTTAATATATATATTATTTAACATATTATTAATTATTTTTGATGTAGACTATTTGCATGAAGGGATAAGCATGAAAACACTAAACACCTATTATACCTCTTCTAATCATCTCAATAATTTTATACGGGAAAATAATCTTCATGACTCTTCAAAGTTACTCATTCAGGTATTTACATGTAAGAATGATTTAACCTTTATTCGTGAACTAACAACTTTCTTTTTAGAAAACTTTCCTTTGGCATCTTTAATAGGTGCTACGACTGATGGAGAGATAAAAGATGGTCACGTATCTACTCAGACAACCGTAATCAGTTTTAGCATCTTTGAAAAAGTCAGTTTGAAAACATATATATCCAATGAATTTGAAAACTATTTTCAAGCCGGGTCAAATTTGGCAACAGAGATCATAGAGGATGATAGCAAGGTAATACTCTCTTTTATAGATGGTCTCACAGCGAATGGAGAAGAATATCTTAATGGAATCACTTCAATACATAGAGAGGTTATTGTAGCAGGTGGACTTGCCGGAGATAATGGAACGTTTAGACAAACGTATGTTTTCACAAAAGATAAAATTTATTCAAACGGAGTTGTCGGAGTCTCTTTAAGCAGTCCCGATCTGAAAGTATTTACAGATTACGGTTTTGACTGGCTCCCCATTGGCCAAAAACTGAAAATTACCAAAGCGGACAAAAATAGAGTTTATAGGATTGATGATAAAACGGCGGTAGAAACCTATAGCTATTATTTAGGTAGTGATATCAGTAAAGAATTACCACAAGTTGGTATTGAATTCCCTCTGATTTTAGAAAAGAATGGCATGAATATTGCCCGAGCCGTTATCGGTAAAAATGATGATGGTTCTTTGCTTTTTGCCGGAAACTTTCATACTATGGATGAGGTAAGATTCGGTTATGGCAATGCCGACAAAATACTTGCGAAAACGCAAGAACACGTTGACAAGCTTTACAATCAACCCGTGCAGAGCATTTTTATCTATTCCTGCATGGCACGAAGAAGATTTATGCCAGAAGAAATTGAAAATGAAACGCTTGTTTATAACCAGATAGCACCTGTAAGCGGTTTTTTTACTAATGGCGAATTTTTTAGTACCTCCCACAGTAAGGAGCTGCTTAATCAAAGTATGACCGTATTGGCATTAAGTGAACAAGACGAAGCTAATAGTAAAAAAGTTACGGTTACTATAGAAAAAAATACCAGTTCGACAATACAAGCGTTATCGCATCTCATACATGTCTCAACCCAGGAACTGCAACGCAAAGATGAGATGATGCTCACACAGTCACGTAATGCGGCCATGGGTGAGATGTTAAGCATGATTGCCCATCAATGGAGACAGCCTATAACGGTGATTTCAATGGCGGCAAACAATATTTTAGTAGATTATGAACTTGATACTCTGGATGAACAAAATCTGGGTGAAAACATAAGTTCCATTCTAAAAGAGTCTTCAGATCTTTCACAAATAATTGATAATTTCAGAAACTATTTTAGCCCTGACAAAGAGAAAGAAAAAATTTTAATCAGAACGATTGTTAACGACACAAAAGAGATTATAAAATTAAATCTAAAAAATCATGATATAAAACTACTGATTCAAGACCAATGTGATGCTACGATTCACGCTCATAAACAGGAGCTCATGCAAGTGTTGTTGAATTTAATCAATAACGCAACCGAAGCTTTTGTGGCACGTAAAAAAGAGAATAAAATCATTGTGATATCAACCAAAGAGAATGCTAAAGATATTCTCATAGATGTCTGTGATAACGCAGGAGGAATAGACGCTAAAATCATAAAGAATATTTTTACTCCTTATTTTACGACAAAAAATGACTTAAATGGCGCAGGGCTGGGGCTTTACATGAGTAAAATCGTTATCGAAAAATATATGAACGGAAAGTTGTCTGTTGAAAATATGAAAGATGGCGCATGCTTTAGTATCACTATCCCCAAAGTAACCTGAATCTATATAAACATACGCTGTAGCGCTGCTTTTCTCAACTCTTTATAAAAGCGTTTTGGTACATCTCCGGATTTCGCTAAAATTTCAAAAAAACTTCAAAGACTTCTATTAATGACTTTTACCCTCGAAGCCACCAGCGGCAACGCCCGCGCCGCAACCATTCAAACGACCCACTCTACCATTGAGACTCCGGTTTTCATGCCCGTAGGCACCGTCGGCAGCGTCAAGGCCCTCGACATGCAGGACATGACCGACCTGCTCGATACCAAGATCATTCTTGCCAACACCTACCATATGTACCTGCGTCCCGGTTCAAAAACGGTCGATGCCATGGGAAAACTGCACGGCTTTACCACGTATAACCGCTCGTTTCTTACCGACAGCGGCGGATTTCAGGCATTTAGCCTGAGCGATATTTCCAAACCTACCGAAGACGGCATCGAGTTTCGCAGCCATATTGACGGCTCCAAACACTTCTTTACACCCGAAAAGGTCATTGACATACAGCTCGATCTCGGAAGCGACATCATGATGATTCTCGATGATCTTGTCGCCCTGCCCGCTACGCAGGAGCGCATTGCTCTCTCTATTGAACGCACTACCGCGTGGGCCAAACGTTCAAGCGATTACTTCCGCGCCAGACAGCGTGAAGGTGTCGGCGTGGCGCAGAATATTTTTGCCATCATTCAAGGCGGTACCGACAAGGCGTTTCGTACAAAAAGCGCTACCGAACTCTGCGCACTGGACTTTGACGGCTTCGCCATCGGCGGACTGTCGGTGGGAGAAGCCAATGAGGAGATGTACGAAACCGTAGCCCATACCATCCCTTACATGCCCGCAGACAAGCCGCGCTACCTTATGGGCGTGGGAACTCCGGAAGATCTCATCGAAAACATCGACCGCGGCGTCGATATGTTTGACTGCGTCATGCCCACACGCAACGCTCGAAACGGTACGCTCTTTACCTCATTTGGCAAAGTGAACATCAAGGGAGCCTCATTCAAACATGACGCGCAGCCCATTGACCCCGAGTGCGACTGCCTTACATGTAAACGCTACACCCGCGCCTACATGCACCATCTTTTCCGCTCCAAAGAGCTCACCTACTTCCGTCTCGCATCCATTCACAATCTGCACTACTACCTGAACCTCATGAAGCAGGCGCGTACCGCCATTTTGGAAGACCGCTACAGCGATTTCAAACGCGAGTTTTACGCCAAACGGGGCAAATAATTCAGTAGCGGATCTCGAAGCCGCCCGAGAAGTTTTCATCTATCGGCATATGCATGATGCCGGTCACGACGCTTGCGGGCGATCCTTCATGAAGCAGTGCCATAAAGCGCTCTAAATCCTGCAGCTCAAGCGAAGCGCACACCTCGACCGTTCCGTCATCAAGATTGCGCGCAAAACCGCTAAAACCCTGCGCTGCCGCTTTCTCACTGACTGATTTTCTGTAATAAACACCCTGAACCGTGCCGCTGACAATAAAACGATAACTCTGCATATCCTGAATCCACATCTTTTTTTTAATGATTATAGCAAGATCATGCAGCACTGAAAAAACATTTATGTGTCACTTAATTAACATATTATTTAATCTTTGTTGTTATTATAAATCTGTAAGTATGTTAAAGGAGTTTATGTGGAAATACTTAACTGGTATATTCTGGTCTTGAAGAATTATGTTGGCTTTGACGGGCGTGCGACGCGCTCGGAGCTTTGGTATTTTGTACTGGTCAATTTTCTGGTATCGCTAATCATCAATACGCTGTCGGCAACACTGGGTATAGTTTACGCATTGGCCGTACTTCTTCCGAGCATCGCCGTAGGAGTACGCCGCATGCACGATATCGGGAAAAGCGGATGGTGGCTGCTTGTAGGTCTGATTCCGATCGTCGGGCTGTTTGTACTGCTTTACTTCTATGTCCAGCCCAGCGACGAAGGCCAAAACGCATTCGGCCCGGCAGCCGCTTAAAAAAAGAGCTGCCTAAAGAGACGGCGGTTTCGGCGGTTGCAGCTCCCGGTTTTTAACCTGGGGCTGAGGAGCGTTATTCACCGAATCCGCGTCAGAAGAAGTACTACTTCCATTATTACATCCTGCCAACATCATCAGCATAATCAGTAGTGTTACTCTATATTGCATTGTCACTCCTTATTTAATGGTTTTACTCATAATATTCGAGCCTTTGAAAAGCGCCGCCTGAGTGGTATCGCCAACATTGTAAATAAGCCCCCGTGCGCTGTTGCCCCAGTCTTTTTGTGTCGATGTTGTCAGCGTATCGAGCGCATTGATTTTAAGCCCGTCAACCTGATAAACCCCAAAGTTCTCACTGTAGCCGTTTGAGAGATAGTCGGTATATGGCACACCGAACATCATGTCACTGGCACGGTACGCAAAAGCTTTGTGGTTGTATTCGGCTTCGCTGTGGGTGTTGCTGTGAATGGAGTCATCACCAATCTTGACCCGGTCGGCAAGTTGCGGATGGGCAAAATCGCTAATGTCGAACAAAGAGACCTGCAAAGCGAGCGCTTGTCCTCTCTCATCGGCGTCACGTCCGATGCTTAAAACCCTGTTTTCATCAATAATATGCAGATATTCGGAAAAGCCCGGTATGGAGAGTTCCCCGGCAACAGAGGGATGCAGCGGATCACTTAAATCCAGCGTATAGAGCGGATCGGTCTGTCTAAAGGTCACCACAAAACCACGATCACCCATAAAACGCACGGCTTTGATGGTTTCGCCCTCTTTCCCAAGGCCCGAGAGGCTTCCCTTGACTTCCAGCTTTTCATCACTCTCTTTGAGCGTAAATACCGCATTGTTCGTTCCGCTACCTGACCATGCGCTACCCGTTGTTGTGGCAACACGCAGGTAGTCGTCTTTTTCGCTCATACTAAACTGATTGAGCATGATGCCTTCGACAAAACCGCGCCCTTTATAGGCCAGATTTCCATCCAGTGAAAATTTATAGATCATCTGCTGGCTCTGGTAATTCATGAAATCGTAATAGTACGGATACTGGCTGGAAACGAGATAGAGTGAACCTGTCGAAGCATAGTACGTGTGGGTATCGCCCAGAAACGACATACTCTCCTCACGCGTACCGCTTTGGGTATCAAAACGGCTGATGGTCGTAATATTGGCACGCTGGTCAAGCTTGGTCGGCGCATAGAACTTCGAGGGCGTTACCAGAGAAACCGGTTCACTGCCACCGCTGCTGATGCTCGGTATCAGGTTTTCACTTGCAATGACCGGATTTTCGTAGTCATATTTCCATGCACCTGTTGCATCATATTGGTATTGATAACATGAGTTGTCGTTCCAAGCCTGAGTATCCGTTCCATACTGGCATTCGACCCCCGGACGGATTGATCCGTCCAAATTGGTGATTGTCGTGGTATGACACTCCTCATAGATCTGGGTTTGATCCAGCTCGTTGCAGATCGTATTGACGTAGACTTTCAGATAGGCGTATTCGATATTGGGATAAAACTGACTGATAAGAAAAAGCTTGCCGTCAATCAGACGGCTCTCCTGATAGCTGCCGTCAATGTCATGGCTTTCAAGCAGTGTGATGGCCGTAACATCGGAGACATCGAAAATATCCAGTGTAAAGTGCTGCGATGCAGAGCCGTAATAAGGCAATATTCCGGATATATCAGCCGACAGCTCGTATTCATACGGGTAATAATAGGCTTTGCTTGAAACCACGCTCAGACGATTATTTTGCAGATACATCGCCGCCACGTTTTTATCGCTCATGTCAATGGAAGTCAGCGCCGTATAATCCTGCGCGGCAACTTTCGCAAATGTTGTAACAAAGATTTTTCCGCCACTGTTGTCAACACTGTAAATGTAGGTGCCGTCATGTTTGAGAATGTCACTCTCGTCCACACCGGCTTCCTGAAGGTTGGTGGTTGTTGCGTCACTGACCTCCCCTTGCGAATCTGTCGGAGCACTCACCTCTCCGGAGGTATCGATTCCGGAATAGATGTTTTCATAAGCATAATAGTAGTTATGTAGCTCCAGCATCGTTCTTATGTAAGACAACATTTCGGCTTCACTCCCGAACGTGCGCAGTTTCGAGAGCGTTTCATCGACGGCAATCTCGCGTGTCGTCGCACTTTTGACCCACACCCCTTCACTCACGGCAATCGACTCGATGGGAGGAAAACTGAGGGTGTCGTCATTCACCTGCCATGCCTGATCGGCACTGTATTTCCAGACAACCGCATCGCCGAAGAAACTGTCCGAGACGACGCTGTTTTGCGGAATCTCAATGAGATTCCACCCTTCATAGAGGGTAATGGTGTTGTTTTTTGCCTCTGACGGAAGCGATGACGTCTTTACATGTAACGACCAAGGCGCCTTGCTGTAGACCCAAACCGCCTGCCACGGCTCCAGAGTACTTAGAAGCGGAATCTCTTTTTCAATGAGCTTTTGTTCCATCTCGCCTTCAGGAGCAAACCCTTTCCAGCTTTGGGTTTCAGCGTCATACCCCCAGACGATCTCAACGTCTTTGGTGTTAAAGGCACCCATATCATCGAGCCGACTCGGCACCCCGGCAAGCTGCCATCCCTCTTTAAATTCAATGTCGATATCGGCATAAAGGCCGCCGAAAATCAAAGCAAGTAGGAGCAAACTACGCATAATCACATCCTTTCTGTGGTTTTATATGTACCACTATACGATTAATAAATGCAGAAAGAATGGGGTCCAAAATTCAACACTCCTGCATATTCGGGAGAAGCCCCCAGACCATTTGAGTTATAATAATATCTACCGCAGGAGCAATTATGAAGAAAACCTTTTTACTTGCAGCACTTATCCTGATAGTGGATATTTTTTTCAGTATCTATTTTTTCCAGTCCTATCGGAATGACAGGAAAGAGATCGAATCACGTCAGATCGGCAACCTTTCAAGTTTTTACAAAAGTGCTCTCATAACCTACCGGTTCAATGCCCATGCAGTCTTTAACAATATCATCATGATGCCTGATATTTTAACGGTTTTGCATCAGGTTCACGAGGCCAACACGACCGAAGAGCGTGACGCGCTTCGTCACGAGCTGCAAAACCGTCTTAGCGGACGATATCAAAACCTCAAAACAACCCTGAATCTCCGTCAGCTCCATTTTCATCTTCCTGACGGCACAAGCTTTTTACGTATGCATCGTCCCGAAAAATATGGGGACCCCCTCTTTGATGTACGCCACTCCGTCAAACTGGCCAATACCAACAAAATCTATGTCGAAGGATTTGAAGAGGGACGCATCTTTAACGGCTATCGCTACGTTTTCCCCATTATTGATAACACGAAGCATCTCGGAAGCGTAGAGATCAGCATCTCCATCAGTGCCATTATCGAACAACTTACACATATTCATGAGCAGCACTCATTTTACTTTATGCTGGACAAAAAAATATTTGCATCCAAAGTTTTCGAAGATGAAAAAAGCAACTATCATCCGGCAAAGCTTTCGCCAGCTTTTGTCGTTGACGATGAAGTCCGATCCCGTTTTAATGTAACGTTTGAGCCCTGCCTCAAACGTCTTGCGCGAGAAACGGATATTCAGCAGAAACTGACACATTTTGAAACTTTTGTTCACCATGCCGACATGGACGGCTACAGCATCATTGCCACGTTTTTGCCTCTTTACAATGTTTCAAAGTCGCCGGTAGCCTATATTGTTGCTTTTGAAAAAAATACGGCAATCGAGAACCGCATCACAACACTGATTACCCAACTGATACTCACGGCCACGCTTTCACTGATTCTCTTTGGCGTTTTGCAATATCTTCTGACCCGCAACGCCTATGAAATACGGGAAAAGGAGAAACTTGACCATCTTGTTAAAGAGAAAACCAAAGAGATCAAACGGGTGCAGAATGAAAGCCTTGAGCGCTACCGATCCACAATTCTGGCACTTATCAATCTGACCGAAGAGCGCGACACCTACACGGCAGGCCACACCAAACGCGTTGCCGAATATGCGAAGATGCTTGCTACATCAATGGGCTATGCCGGAGAGGAGATTACCAAGCTTTATGAAGCTTCCATTTTGCACGATATCGGAAAAATCGTAACCCCCGATAGCGTGCTGCTCAAACCGGGGCAGCTTTCATCCCGGGAATATGACATTATCAAAGAGCATGTGATCGTTGGTGAATCGATTCTGCACAATATCAACTTTAATCAGGAGATTGTTGATATTGTTAAATATCATCACGAACGCTGCGACGGCAGCGGTTATCCTTATGGCCTTACATGTAATGAAACACCGATTATGGCACGCATCCTTTCGGTAGCAGACACCTTTGATGCCATGACGACCAACCGCATCTATAAACCGCGCAAAAGCGTGGATGTCGCCCTTGAAGAGCTGGTGTCGCTGAGCGGTTCAAAGTATGATTCCGTCGTTGTGGAGCACGCGCTGAAAATTTTTGCCCACATCCACATTGACCATACCGTTACCCAGCTGCCCACGAGCGTTATTGAGCAGGAGCGCCTGTCGCACTATTTTAAAGACCCTCTGACCGATCTCTTTAACATGCGTTATCTGCAACTGATACTGCAATTTGGGATTGAAGGAAAATTTTATACCTGCGCCAATACTGTCGCCATCAAAAAATTTAGCGAACTCAACCGCACCCAGGGGTGGGAAGCAGGCAATCAGGTACTTATTCATCTGGCGGAACTTCTCGAGAGGATATTTGAGTATTCCGTTGTGTTTCGAATCTACGGAGACGATTTTGTTGTACTTTCCGAAAAACACGTCGACCTTGACATTCAAGAGCTTCAAACCAAACTTGAAACCCTCAGTGGACACAACCTTGAACTCTCGCTGATCCATTTTGATCTGCATGATTTCAAAGCAAGACAGCACTTTATCGAGGAACTTCAAGGCATCATCGGCTGATGCACGCTTACTGACTCAGTAACTCCAGCATTTCCGCCGCTTCGTCAACCCCTTTTGACGCGGCCATGCGAAACCAGTAACGCGCCTTTTTGGTATTGGCCTCAATATTTGTCGGATTTTTATAATAGAGCCACCCCAGCATCAGCATGGCGTCGCTGTCTCCCATGTCGGCCGACTTTTTGTACCAGTAAAAAGCCTTCTGCGTATCGACACGTCCCGCCTTGCCGTTGTAATAGGCGCTTGCCAGTAAAAACGCCGCGTTCACGTCGCCCTCTTTAGCCTGTGACTCCAGATAGGCAAGCGATGACGGGTTGTCGCGCAGCGTGTCGTTTTGGTACATGAGAAGCACCTCTTTTAAAAGGTTGCCAACACCGTAAAGCGTTGCCGCGATCAACAGGGAGCCGAGAAGGTATTTAATAGCTCTCATAGCTCACCACCGCATTGAACATGACAAAGCCCTGATCGACCTGAAGCGGGTCGCGCGCATCGACATCCATGTACATTACACCCGTATCGAACGAGAGGTTTTCGTTGTAACGGTATTTCAGGTAGATATCGACTTCATACGAATCCAGCTCCGTTTCAAGACGCACGAAACTGTTGTCGTAGCGCGTCGCTCCGCCGATGCACTCAAAACGCCACTGCGTAGTGGCGTAGATGTATTTCAAATAGAGGTTTCGCGCGTCTTCCCGGTCCACCTGATTGCTCAGGTAAAACTGCCCGAACATAAAACTCCCCATCTGGATCATCGCAAGCAGGCCATTGTCTCCCGTTTGCGAAAAACCGAGTTCAAAAAAATGGCTGCCATAGAGATACTCCAGCGACGCATTAAAAAAGTTCTCATCATAATCGTACAGAGCCAGCGCAAGCGCCTCGGCCGAAGTGTAACCGACGTTCAGACTCATGGTGTCATAAAAGAGGCTCGCACTGCCGCCTGCGATATTGCGCAGATCTTCTACGTAATAATCGAACAGCGTCAGTTCGGCATAATCGCTGGCCGCTTTTGCAATACTGCCGTACATCCCTTTTTTTTCGTTGATCTCTTCGATTTTCATATAGTAGTTGTACTGCAGGTGCCGGTAGTTTTCAAACCAGAAGAGCCGCAGGCTTATGGTGTCGTCGCTTCCGAGCATGGCTAAAACCCCGTCAATGCTTCCAAGCAGCCAGTCGAAGTTGACCTCCTGACGACCAAGGTTAAGTGCGAAAAAACCGTTGTCGTAGTTGAGCGAGGCTTCGCTGACAAGTGCCTGATTGATTGCGTCCGAAGTCATTTTGGTTCTTAAGTATGCCGGAGTCGTATAGGCGCTCTCCCCGATGACACCGTTGGCTTTGGCACCCAATGAGAGAAAAAAATCTTCGTTAATGTCATAATCGAGCATCAGATGCGCGTATAACGCGCTGAAGCTGTTACTCTCTTCAGGCAGGGCATCGCTATCGCCGAACATCCGTTCGGACTCATTGTGCGCAATCGCCTTGACGCTGATATCGACGTCCGGCGATACCGCGAATGCGAGGCTTACATGTAAACAGGCAGCGGCAGCAAAAAGGTATCTCATTTCAATGCCCATGGACTCACTACCATCGTTCTGATATTTTCATCTTTCGCACTCTCTGTAGGGGTCTCGACGCCACCGCTGAAATCGCCGCCGCTGATATCGCCCGGTACCGCCGTACCGATATCAGGCTTCTCCTCATCAGGCACGACGGCGGAGAAAAAGACATTGCTTGTCTCCATTTCATGAGACTCTTTAAACGGCTGAAAAAACGAGAGCTGATTCCTGCCAAGGTTTTTCGTCCGGGCGTGTTTCAAAACCTGTCGCAGGTTCTGGTGAATGTCCTGACGCTGTTTGTAGAGCGCTTTGAATTCGTGCAGCACCAGTGCGCGCTGTTGCTCGCGCAAGGTTTCAAATGTGAGTTCGTCCGCTTTGAGTACGGCGAAAAAAAGAAACACTGCAAAAGAGAGAAGAGGCTTCATTCCGACACCTTTATGTTTTCGAGTTCCAGCGAGAAGGTTGTTCCCGCGTCGGGTTTTGAGACAATCTCAATACCGATACCGTGCAGCTGCGCGATGGAGTGCACAATAAACAGACCGAGTCCCAGCCCTTTTGCCGCGCCGGATTCCCTGTAATATTTTGCAAAGACTTTTTTCGGCTCTTTGATGCCGCAGCCGTGATCTTCAATGCGCAGCGTCGTTCCCTCAAGAGAGACCGACACCTCGCTGTGACGCGGCGAAAACTTGACGGCGTTGCCGACGATGTTGTCGATCATACGCACCAGAACCGGGTAATCGGCGTTTACATGTAACGTGTCTGCACGGCACAATACGCGAACGCTCGGCCGCAGGTCGTTCCACTGTTCCAGACGCTTCGAGAGCAGATCTTTGAGGTCAAATTGTGTCCGGTTAAGTTCATAGCGATCGGCTTTGAGTGAAAAAAGCAGCTGCTCTTCGAGCGCTTCGATATCACAGATTCCCTGTAGCATGCGGCTGTTCTGATTTAAAAGGCGCTCCGAGGTGAGTTGCGGCGTCATTGACTGCGCATTGAGCTTGATCACGCTCAATGGGGTGTTGATATCATGCACAATGCCGTTAATAAAGCTGTCGATGGTCTCTATAGACTCCCGAACCGGGCGCAGAGACATCATTGCCAGAAAATAGCCAATCGGCAGAATCAGCATCATAAATACGATAAACAAAGCGAAAATCTCTTCAAAAACACCATTGAGGCCTCTGATTTTTTCAATGACTGCCATCTCACACCCCGAGCCGCCCTCCAAAAGCTTTTGCACACGCTCGCATTCAAGAAACTCCATGCGGTGCTCAAGCTTCTGCTCCTGAAAAAGACGGTTGCGCTCCTTATAATAATAGAGGGTGGCAAATGCGGCATAAAGCAGTATGAAGACGCTGATATAGACGCCGAAAAAGCGGTAGAAACTGCTTTTTTCATAAGATTTTAACGCGATAGCCCACTCCTTTCATATTTTCAATCACAACACACCCTTCAAGCGTACGTTTGAGATTTTTAATGTATGTCCTAAACGTCGCAATGGAGATCTGGCGCTCATCATAGAGATTGAAAATAATATCATCGGGAGATAAAAACTGCTCGCGGTTCCGGCACAGATAGCTTAAAAGCGCAAACTCTTTTGCCGGAAGCTTGTGTACATGCTCTTTACATGTAATGCTCAGGCTCGAAGCGTCGAGCGCGAAATGCTGCGAGAGCTGTTCCAGACCCGTTTTTGGCATTTTGGATGCAATGCGGATGAGCAGTTCACTCAGATCAAACGGTTTTTTGATGTAGTCGTCCCCGCCCGCTTCGAAGCCGCGGGCAAGATCGTCAATCTGGTGGCGCGAGGTCAGAAAGATTGCGGGGGTGACATCGCCGCTGCGCCGCAGCTGTTCCAAAAGTGCAAAACCGTTGATGCCGGGCACGTTCACGTCAAAAAGGTAAAGGGAGTATTTTTTGGCAAAACAGGCCTCGGCGGCTTCATCGCCTTCCTGAACCCAATCAACCTCATACGACGCCTCTTTGAGCTCGTCAAGAACGCTCATGGCCAGAAGTCTGTCATCTTCCAAAAAAAGAATGTTTCGCATTTCAAGACTCCTCCATTGTAGCTGCTATCATAGCGTGTCAAAATGCACTGAAAATGTAGTTTAGCGTAGAGGCGGCTGTTCGAGATACTTCAGGACTATTTTTTTGGCTTGCGACCCGTCGGCACCTTCACCCTTGATGTTGAATGCAAAAACCCGCGTCTCTTCCGGCGTTTGCGTAAACCCGACGAACCACCCTACGCCGTTGCAGCTTCCCGTTTTTCCCGCGAGTAGAAAATCCTTCTCCTTTTTCAGGGTCATAATGTCTCTGACCGTATGCATTGCGCGGGGCGAAAACGGCAGTGCATCTTGAAGCAGACGCTCAAGAAAAGCGGCCTGCTCATTAAGCGAGATCTTCAGGCTGCCGCCACCGAGCCAGAAATCACTCAGCGTATGCGACGTGTCGGCATTGCCGTAACCTGCCCTGCCGACATACGCTTTCATGCGCGCTGCCCCGATGCGCCTTGCGAGCTCCTGATAGAACCATACCGCCGATACTCCAATGGCCGAGCGCATGGTATGGTCACGGTTCCAAAACGGGTATTGACGTGCGACGCCATCCCATTTGATGGTCTCATTTTCATCGTTGATGACGCCGCTATCGAGCGCTATCATGCTGTTGAGAATTTTAAAGGTTGAACAGGGATTTTCCCGTTCATCATTGCGCGTGCCAAAAGAGATTTGCTTCGCGCTGTTTACATGTAAGACAACGCCGGAGCCGTCATACGCGCCAAAGTCCGGCTCCTGCGCACCAAGAAAGCGTGTCACGAGCAGCAGGGTCATCACGCGCTTCATATCTCGATGACCCCTTCAAGATACTTCACGCCATAGCCTGCTATCTCCACCCGCTCACCCGTCAGACGACACAACACTTCGCCGCCTCGGCTTGAAACCTGTTTGGCATGCAAGGCATCTTTGTTTAAAACCCCGCTCCAGTACGGTATGAGCTGTGTAAACGCCGAACCGGTTACCGGGTCTTCATTGATGCCATACTTGGGTGCAAAAAAACGGCAGACAAAATCATAGCTCTCACTGCGCGCGCTAATAATCACCCCTCTGGCATCAATGTTTTTGAGTTTTTCAAAGTTTGGTTTGGCATTTACAACATCCGCTTCATTGTCAAAAACCAAAAGATAATCCATCGCCTTATAACACGCTGCCGCTTCAACGCCAAACGCTTCTTTGAGGCTCTTGGGTATCTTACATGTAAGCATCTGCTGCGTAGGAAAATCCATTACAAACATCTCTTTATCTTTTCTTACATGTAAAGCACCGCTTTTAGAATGAAATACAATTGCCTCATCTTGATAGCCCAAAATTTCAAACAGCACAAACGCACTGGCAAGCGTGGCATGACCGCACATATCAACCTCGCTTGTGGGAGTAAACCAGCGTATGTGAAACGCCTTGCCCTCTTTGACAAAAAAGGCGGTCTCACTTAGGTTGTTTTCTAGTGCGATCTTTTGCATCAGCGCATCATCAAGCCACGATTCCAACGGACAAACAGCCGCAGGGTTGCCTTCAAAAACGTTTTTGGCAAAGGCGTCGATCTGGTAGATTTTTAGGGTCATTGTTTATTCTCACTCAAGCGTTTTGTTGAGATGATGTTTTCTTCTTCGTCCATCTACTCTCCTAAAATATTTACTATCAGATTTATCACGGTTTCTTTTTGTGCCGGATCGCTTTTGGCAGTCATGAGCGAGAGTGCCACAAGGGCGTTATCGTTGATTTTCAGCTCACCGCTACTTTTGTAAAGCATATTGTTTTTTGACAAAAAAAGTATGAACATAAAAGCACCAATGCGTTTGTTGCCATCATTAAACGGATGCCCCTTGATGATGTAGTAAAGCAGATTTGCCGCTTTTTCTTCAACACTGGGAATCAGATCAACACCGCCAAATGTTTGGTAGATATTTCGCACCATTCCACCAAACTCTCCGGCTTTTTCTCTTCCAAAAAGCTCTGTGGCTTCGCCTTTTCTCATGAGCTCACTTTTAAGCTGTGCAATAGCCTCTTTTGCCTCATCAAAATCCAAAACAAACTTTGCCTCTTTGGGTTCGATGTTTACATGTAAAGAGTCCTCATCATACCCTTGCAGCAGTGACCAGGTACGAGAATAATTAAGTATCACATCCAACAAGCCTTTGGCTTCATGAAGCTCAAGCTCACTTTGTGAAATCGTACTTTGTAGCAGTGATATCGTCTTGTTTAACTCTTGAAGCCCTTTTTGCTCTAGCCTTTTTTGGTTGAGTGCATAACCGTTTATGAGGTATTCTTTAAGAACTTTGGTCGCCCAGACTCTAAAGCTTGTGGCTTTTTTAGAGTTTACTCTATAGCCTAGAGAAATAATCATATCGAGGTTATAGAACTCTACCTGATATGTTTTTCCATCACTGGCAGTTGTTGCATTTTTTGCAACAACTGCTTTCTTATCAAGTTCACCCTCTTTAAAAATGTTGTTTATATGTCTGGAGATAACAGACTTATCCCTATCAAAAAGCATCTCCATCTGCTTCTGGCTCAACCATACGGTATCGTTTTCAAGCGATACATCAAGCTTTATCTCTCCGTTAGCATCTTTGTAGATGATGATGTCTGATTGGGTTTGATTATTCATTTTAAATTACCTGTTCAAATTTCTTTAAAAGCTCGGCTATCTGAGCTTGACTCATCCATTTGTAACTTTTCTAATTTTTCAATTTATCTTACATCAAAATACTCTGCCAACGCCTTGGTTTGCCCATCTATCTCATCTTTTAAGGGGCTATCTTCCTTGATAATAAAGACAATAGTATCACAAGAACTCTCTATGATTTTTGGCATAAAACACTCAAGTAACCACACAGTATCTTCACTCTCATTTTCAAAACCATTGGTTGTGTCGGTTATCCATACAGTTGCAATATTTTCATAGATGAGTTTGAGTCCACACTCAAAAGGTTCTCTATAATCATTCCCTTTGCAGAACTGTTTCCATTGGCAGAATATGGCGTTGTGTTTTTCTAGGTATGTAACTTTGCAGAATTTTGTTTGGTACATCATAAAATCCTTTTTTTACAATATTCAGCCGATATCTAGGGCAATAAATCCAACCCTAACTCTTTTAAAAATGCATTATGCTCTTTTGTATATTTAACTATATCTTCTTCCAAGTCTGCAAGTTTTTTATTCTCTTTTTTCAGGTCTATTTTTTTCTCTTCTTTGGCTGTACTGATGTATTTTGATATATTAAGGTTATACCCCTCTTGTTCAATACGCTCCATCGATATACGCTTAGAATACCTATCTTCTTCTTTTCTATACTGATACGTTGAAACTATTTTTTCAATATCGTTAGGTTCTCCATCTTCGCCTGCACGCAGACGATTTTGGCGTTTGCCCTTTTCAAAATGTTCACTTGCATTTATAAACAGAACATCATCGCTCTTTTTACACTTTTTAAGCACCAAGATACACACAGGAATACCCGTAGAGAAAAACAGATTTGAAGGCAACCCTATAACCGTATCTATATAGCCTTTTTCTAGTAACTTGCGTCTTATTTTCTCCTCTGCACCACCACGAAAAAGTACTCCGTGAGGCAATATAATAGCCATAGTTCCTGCATCATCTAAGAAGTTAAAGCCATGCAGTAAAAAAGCAAAATCAGCGGCTGATTTTGGAGCAAGTCCATAGGATGCAAAACGAATATCTTTTGCCATCTCCTCTTTAGGTTCCCATCTAAAGCTAAATGGTGGGTTTGCTACGATTGCATCAAATTTCATCTGTCTATTTGGGTTTTTCTCTTGGAGTATATCCCAATCATTTAGTAATGAATCACCGTGAAATATCTCAAACTCATTATCTTTAACGCCATGAAGTAGCATATTCATACGAGCAAGGTTATAGGTGGTTATATTTTTCTCTTGACCGTAAATTTTACCGATAGTTCCATCTTCTTTTTCAAGTTGTTTTTTTACATTTAAAAGAAGCGAACCCGAACCACAAGCAAAGTCAAAGACTTTATCTAATCTTTTTTTCTTTCCTGTACGAGGATCTTGTGAATCAAGTGTAACAATCTCGGAAAGTATAGTTGAAATCGCTTGCGGGGTATAAAACTCTCCCGCTTTTTTACCGCTACCTGCTGCAAACTGCCCTATAAGATACTCATACGCATCGCCTAGTCTGTCGCTATCGGTCGAGAACTCTTTAATACCGTTTGCTATTTTGCTAATGATCTCACAAAGTTTTTTATTGCGATCGGCATGAGTTTTACCCAGTTTTTCTGAGTTTAGATTTATCTCTGAAAATAACCCTTTAAAATTACTATCGAAAGATTCCTCTTCAATATGTTTGAACCCATCATGTAAGGTTTTGAGCAGTTCGTCATGATGCACTCTAGCCATTTCAGCGATGCTATCCCAAAGATAATCAGGAGGTATAACATAATGGATTTTTTTTCGCATCAGCTTTTCTAGCATTGCTACATCATCAGCATTTTTTTCATACCATATTTGCAACGGAGTTGATACTTTAAGCTCTTTCATCACCTCTTGAGGTGTATCGTCAGGATAATCACTTCCAAGCTCTTTTTTTACAGCTTTTTCGTAGTTGTCCGACAAATAACGTAAAAATAGAAATGAAAGCATATAATCACGAAAATCATCCGCATTCATAGCTCCGCGTAAATTATCAGCTATATCCCAAAGAATTTTACCTAGTCTGTTTTTTTCTTCTTCGCTCATCTTTTTTTTCTCACTCTTTAATGTATTTCAGGTAAATCAAATTGATATTTATCTAAAAAAGCATCTAAAATCTTTTTAAATAACTCTTTATTGTCATCAACCATCTCTTTTGGTTCATATATTGAATATTTACCATGACTCAATAAATTTAAAGCTCTTGCAAACAAATTTTCATCTTCAATTCCATGCAAACAATCAGAAAATTCCTTATAACCAAAAAAAGTTGATGTTTTTTCTAGTACATTACGTAACATATTGAAATGGTAAGCATAAAGTTGTCCTGAATCTTTTGCTTTTTTTAAGGCATCCAACATTGCTACATGATGAAAGAACGGTGTATCATCAGTAACACGTAATTTATATCCATCTGTATCATCATCTCTATGTAAAAAGTATTTTTTATGAGAGAGATTTTTTAGTTCATTACACATAATATTAAAAAATAAACTATGATGAGAAGATAGAACAACTTTTAATTTATCTTTGCTTTTTTTAAGCAGTTTAGCCAAATCACTTGCAACGGCTATAACATTATTATCATCAAGTGATGATACAGGGTCATCGATATAAAGATATTCCACCCAATTATAAGATTCATCACCATCAATTGTAAGCTCACAAATAGCCAAAAATATACACCATATAAACATGTTTTCTTCACCACGAGAAACTTTTATATGTTCTTGTTTTACATGCGTTGGCTCAGCACTTCCATCTCTATAGCGTGGATTTTGTACATTTTTATTAAAGATGACTTTCCAGTTATCATAATCAATTTTAAAATCAACAAGCGCGTAACGCTCAAGATAACTAAAAATTTTATCTTCTAAAGCCAACTCTTTAAAGCCATCAAAAAAGTGCGATGATGAATTAATTTTTAGATGTCGTTCTGTATCACTTTCTAAGTCATTATCCCAATGAAAGAGGTCTTCAGTAAAAGCGTTAAAATAAAGAGTATCTCTTTTTTGTTCTGTTCTTAAGTCTTTTCTTTTTTTTCCTCTCTCTTTAAACTCCATAGATAAGCGTGTCTTACCAGTGCCGTTATAAGCATAGAGTAAAATAAAATCATTATCACCACTTTTAAAATCATCTCTTAATCTAGTTACTAGTGACTTTTGATTTTTGTATTTATATATTTTTGGTTTATTGCTCATCGTTTCTTCACCTTCGCTTCAATCTGTTGTAACTCTTCAAGGTCTTGATTATCCGCTTCTATCACTTCTTGTTTTTTACGTTTTGTATCAAAGGTGCTATAGACTTTTTCAACCATTTTTTTCATCTGCTCATTGCTAATACTTCCATGTCCTTTAAGTAATTCTTTATCGTTAAACTCAATAATACGGTCGATATTCTCTTTCCAAAAATCCATCGTTATATCTTGACGGTTTTTTGCTCGAAATTCTGCCGTTTCTAAAAATATAACAACAATACGATTAAGACTATCAAGCTCATCTTCATTCAAATAATTTTTAGCAATATAAATATCTTGTTTTCTAACTTTTGAACCGTGAAAACTTGTAAGTGCCATATTGGGTTCTGACGCATCGGCACGTTTTACGATAATCTCAGCCGCAGTTTGTCCCGTGATAGCAAAGAGAAGTTTGTTTTGAGTTTGTGCATAAAAAAGGTTGGTCTCTTTATCACTCGCGTCATAATCACTACTTAGTTTAAAAAGATCTCTCACTTTTTGGTAAAACCTTTTTTCCGAAGCCCGTATATCTCGTATGCGTTCAAGGAGTTCATCAAAATAGTCAGGTTTACCATCAGGATTTTTAAGCCTCTCATCATCCATGACAAACCCTTTTATCATGTACTCTTTGAGGTTGTTATTTGCCCATATACGAAACTGCGTACCGCGTTTACTTCGCACTCTAAAGCCGATGGCTAATATCATCTCAAGCGAGTAGTAAGCGACAGAGTAGTTTTTACCGTCACGGGCAGTTGTTAAGTAATCCTTAACAACTGAATTTTTATCCACTTCCCCTTCTTCAAATATGTTTGTTATATGCATACTGATATTTGGAACAGACGTAGAAAAAAGCTCCGCTATCTGAGCCTGACTCATCCATGCCGTACCTTCCTTTGCGAGAAGAGATACGGAAGCTTTACCGTCTGCGGTATTGTAGATAATAATGTTGTTATCTTGAGTATTTATCATTTCTCATCTCCACTTGGAAATAGCTGTTGCATCAGCCCTTTTTTATGCTCTTTTAGTGCTTCTACTTTTTTAGATTCGCTGGTGATAAGGTTATCGATAGAAGAGAGGCAATCAGCGATTTTTTGTTGTTCTTTCTTATCTAAAGGAAAAGAAATATTAATATTAGATAATCTAGTACCTGAAATACTTAATACTTTTGTACCTTGAGATTCTTTTTTTATTTGTTCTCTTATTTTGTTTGATTTAAATAAATACCCACCAAATCCAGTAATAAATTTATTTTCTTTTTGTCTAGCTAGTAATGTGTGTAATCCTGATAGTAGTTTTTGATTATTTAAATTTATAACTTCTATACTTTTGCCAACATCCACTAAATCTTCTGAAGCATCAGCAAAAATCATATCACTTTCTTGGCAGTAACAATCATCTTTAATTTTTTCAAGTGAAATTGAAGAATTTATAAATGGTACATTTTCTTTTTTGATATCAAATAAAGTTGAGAATTTTGTATGTATATCACCATAATGTATATTTTTTACTAAACCACTATCATAATTTAGTTTATCCCTTGAAAAAGAATTAGTCACTTTAAAAGTATAAATTTTATTAAGTTTCTTCTCTTCCCACCCCCCATCATTTAAAAACTCAGGAAATCGCAATTTTGGTACTTTTTCGCCATCAGTCGGGAAGAGTTGTTGCATTAGCCCTTTTTTATGCTCTTTTAGTGCTTCTACTTTTTTAGATTGGGCGGTGATAAGGTTATCGATAGAAGAGAGACAATCAGCAATTTTTTGTTGTTCAGGTCTTGATGGTAAATCAATTTTTGTATTTTTTACAGTTTTTAATGAAAGATTTTTTATTGTTGAACCTGTCAATTCAGAAGTAAAAAAATTTTTAACTTTTGATGTTTTTAAAAAATTAATAACAAATTTTTGATTTACTTTTTTATCATTTATATTAATATAACAAGCACTTTTCCCCAATACAACTTTCTCGTTATTATATGTTGAAATATTTCCTATAGTTCCATTTATAGATAATAAAATAGTATATTGATTTAAATCTCTTTTATGCTTTTCATATTCTTTTTTTGATACTCGTTTTGTATTTTCATCAACTACAATAAGTCCATCAATTAAATTATTTCCATTTATGAAATAGTAATCTCCATTATCATCATAAAATGGTGTTGTATGTATACCATCACTAATTTTTAATGAAAGAAACTCTAATTCTTTCTCTTCCCACTCCCCATCATTTAAAAACTCAGGAAATCGCAATGTCGGGATATTTTTTATCTCTTTACTCTTCATATGCACTTAACCCCGATATCTCTTGCCCGTCAGCTTGTTTTTTTAGTAGCGGTATAAGCTCACTCATAATCGCATCTTCTTTTTTAGCTCTCTCTTTCCAGCCAAGTTTAAGAGGTGCGAGCAGGTCACTTAGCTTTTCCGCGTCAAATATCATACGAGTTAAAGTAAGTTCTACAAACTCTCCCAGTGCTTTTTTATCTAGTCTGTGATGCAAGGCTATCTCATCTAGTCTATTTGACGATTTTTTGGCTTTAAAAAGCTCATACCCTGTTTTGATCTCATCTTCGTTTAAACTTTTTCCCACTTTAAGCGTGTCGATATACGCTTTTATGTCATCTCTTTCATCGATGAACTTAGCATCAGACTCTATAAGAGCTATAAGCTGATCTTTGTTCATTTTTTGTTTATCGGTTGTCGTGTTTGTGTACTTGGCAAGTAAGCCCATAATATAGTCGTAATCAATCACGGCACTTGCAAAAAGAACAAACTCAAAATCAAGCTGTTCTATAAGGTCGTTTGCATCATCTCTGTTTTTTCCTTGTTTTGCTTTTAGTTTAGCCGCTGTTTCAAGATAAACGCCTTTGTAAGCTCTTAGCGTATCTTTTGGCATCACTTGTTCTATTGTTTGATGATTTTCTTCACTTAGGTCTGTATATTGATCAAGAGAAGTTTGCAAGCGTTGCACCTCTTTAAAGAGGTTTATAAACCTTGCTTTTGCATCATCGCCTTGTAAGGCATTGACATCTTCTGGCGTGTTTTGAAGACCTTGAGAGAGCATAAAACTATCGAGTGCGGTCACTGCACTGTCTAGTTTTTCTATAACAACAGGAGCAGAATCCACAAGCCATATCTCTTTTGCTTTTTGCTCACTGTCTTTACCGCTAAAACGTACCATCGCTTTATCTACTGCATCTTCCTGGGCTCTAAAATCTAAGATATTCCCGTAAGGCTTTGTATCGTTAAGTATTCTGTTAGTTCTTGAAAAGGCTTGAATCAATCCGTGGTATTTGAGATTTTTATCTACATAGAGGGTATTGAGATATTTTGAATCAAACCCCGTTAAAAGCATATCTACTACTATGGTTATATCTATTTTATTTTTATGAGGGTAGTCTTGGTTTGAGTACTGCTGATCTTTTATACGTTGTTGCACGTCTTGGTAGTAAGTGTCGAAGTTGTTTATATCGTGATTTGTACCGTATTGCGTGTTATAGTCCTTTATTATCTCTATAAGCGCCTCTTTTTTCTCATTTGGGTTTACGGAATTATCGGCTTTTTCTTGTGGTAAATCCTCTTCAAGTTGTTCTATATCTTTTTTATTTTGAGAGTTTGGATCAAGTGCTTGTACAGGCGGAGAAAAAACACAAGCAATGTTTAGAGTATGCTCTTTTTGTTTAAAAAGTCTATAGTATTCTATGGCATGGTTTATAGATGACGTTGCCAAAATAGCATTAAATTTTCGCTCAGAAGTAGCTGAGTCATGTTTGTCCAAAATAGCTTCTACCACCGCTTTTTGATTCATGGTATTTGGTGTGAGTTTCTCTTTTTTATCTGCTTGATAGTAATCTATGTGAAAACGAAGCACATTGTCATCATTAATAGCATTGGTTATAGTGTATGTATGAAGCTCATTTTCAAACAGGTCTTTGGTTGTTTTTATAGTTTTTTCTTCACCTGTTATCTCTGTATAAGTCGAGTTTTCTGCAAAAATAGGTGTTCCCGTAAATCCAAAAAGTTGCGAGTTGGGGAAAAACTCTTTTATCGCTTTGTGGTTCTCTCCAAACTGGCTTCTGTGACATTCATCAAAGATAAATACGACCCGCTTGCTGCTCAAAGATTCCAATCTCTTTTTATAGTTGTTTTTGTTGCTACCATCAAGGGCAATTCCAAGCTTTTGTATGGTTGTTACAATCACTTTATCGCTATAGTCATTTGAGAGTAATCTTTTTACAAGCGTATCGGTATTGGTATTTTCTTCAACACACCCTGCCTGAAACTTGTTAAACTCTTCTCTTGTTTGTCTGTCTAAATCTTTTCTATCTACTACAAACAGACACTTTTCAATATCAGGGTTGTCTTTGAGTAGTGTTGAAGCTTTAAAAGATGTAAGTGTTTTACCGCTTCCCGTTGTGTGCCAGATATAGCCATTACCGCAATTTCTATCTATGCATGACACTATGGCTTTTACCGCATATATTTGATACGGTCGCATCATCATCAACTTTTGCTCACTTGCAACAAGTACCATATATCTGTTTATCATCTCACCTAAAATACATTTGGATAAAAAGGTATTTGTAAATTCGTTTATATGTGTGATCGGTGTATTCTTTTCATCTGCATAAGTATAAATAGGCAAAAAACGCTCATCTGCATTAAAATTAAAATGTTTTGTATTGTTGTTTGCAAAATAGTAGGTGTTTGTTTGATTACTCACTATAAAAAGCTGCATAAAAGAGAGCAGTGTTTTGGTGTATCCGTTACCTGCATCATTTTTATATTCAATGATTTGTTGCATTGCACGGCGAGGAGATATTTCTAAAGTTTTAAGTTCCACTTGTACAACTGGAATACCGTTGATGAGCAGTATCACATCGTATCTGTGATAACTATTGTCTGTATTCATACGAAGCTGGTTAATCACTTCAAAGCTGTTTTTACACCAGTCTTTTATGTTGACAAGTGAGTAGTGTAGTGGCGTGGAGTCATCTCGTTCTAGCGTACCATACTCTCTTAAGCGTTTAGAAGCCGTGAAGACATCAGCAGAGATAATCTGATCAAGCAGTCTTGTAAATTCTGCATCACTTAAATTGACGTAGTTTAGTTCTTGAAATTTTTCGCGAAAATTTTGGTTGAGTGTATCACGGGTTCGGATATCGGGACGATACGTATATTTTTGTTCTATGAGTTTGTTTATAAAATTTTGCTCGATGTTATTTTCTTTTGTCATATACCGCTCCTGATGATTCTTTGCTTCCAATAATTAAACATTGACATCTTCAACCAAAACCTTTTCATAGCCATTGCAGTGGAGAATTACAATATTCTCAATAATTTCATACACGATCCGGACTTGTTTTTTTGCTACATACACTTTAAAAAGTCCGGTTAGGTTCATGTTGTTTTTGTTACCGAGAGGTTTGCCAAGTTCTGGGGTTTGTTGAATCTTTTTGAGTTTTTTAAAAACTTCGAGTCTTACAGAATGGTTTAGCTGCTTTAAATCTGTTTCTACCAGAGGATGGTACTTTATCTCGTACATGGGTTAGAGTTTATCTAAATCTATATCAAATTTTTTAGCCATATCATCCATAGAGACATACTCAGACAAAGGTGTTGCCTTTCGTTGTTGCACCGCATTATATATCTGCGTATGTTCTGCAAGTTCCATCTCTTCTTCAAGAGCTTTGAGTCTTTCGTATTCGTCGGTAGAGATTACAACGGCTTCGAGTCTGTTGTTTTTGAGGATACCTATTTTTTCAATGGAGTGCTCTTTTATGCTATTCACTGCACTGCTAATTTGTTTCGTAAAGTCTGTGATGGAATAAAGTTCATTTTGCGCATATTTCACCATGATATTTCCTTTGAAATTTACATGTAGGTATTATAGTGTATTTCGCGCGGACACCCTCTAAATCTTATATTTGTGCTCATTAAACGTCCATCTCGCTCACCAATCCCCACTCCAGCGCCTGAGCCTGATTTTTGAATATCGCCATTGCGGTGTTCATCTTTGCAAACCCAAGCTTTGCGTAGAAAAGTTCTTTGCCGGGGTTGGCGTAGAGGATAATCTTATTGTGCCCCTGACTGAATTGCGTCAGTTTTTCGACAATGGCTTTGCCGATACCCTGCCCTTGATACTCCGGGTGAATCGCCACGTCACAAATGTAGGAGCAATCCACACCATCTGCCAGCGCCCTGCCGACGCCGACTATTTTATCATCGTCATAGACAAAACATCTGTACCTGCTGTTTGTAAAGACCGTTTTTAAATCTTCGGGGTTTTTATTGCCAAGCGGCGCTATTTTGTAGAGGTGCGAAAGTGCTTCCCAACTGACACCGTCGCACTCATAAATCCATTGCAGTTTCATTTTCGTATCCATAATTTATTCAACCTATACGTTATAAGCCAGAAATGCATAGGCGCAGGCCAGATAGAGGCATAACGGTACGTAAAAAAGCCTGTCGTATGTAGCAAACGGCGTCGTAGTGATCTTCCGGAAAAAACCGACCATAGAAAAGTCCCCGATGCTGCGCAGCAAAAATAATGCACTGACCACCCAGCTGATGTAGCGATACCATTGGGCCGGATCATCGTAGCAGGAGAGCTGGCAGGCGACAAAAGCAAAGACGGCTGCCATAATGCCCACCATAAAAGTTAACCCTTTTGAGGGGTTTAAAAGCCGCGTGCCTTCGGGCGTGGTCGGAAGCGCTTTGTCCATCCCGAGCGTGCCGCCAAAAGCCCAGTAAAAATGAAAGATTGCGATGAGTGTCATAATGATTATGACGCTCCAGCCCAGTAGTTGCATCTGTTTTTCCTTTGTGAGACTAAATATACAATGAACTCTCTATAAACCCTATAAGATCGTTTGAAAGCCGCTGCGTTATAATTCTCTTTCAAACTTCGAAAAGGAACTCTCATGTCCCCTTCTCTTATGCTCGGCGTCAACATCGACCACATCGCCGTATTGCGCGAAGCCAGAAAGATCAATGACCCCGACCCTGTGATGGCACTTGAAATCTGCGCCCAAAACGGAGCCGACCAGATCACCATTCACCTGCGCGAAGACCGCCGTCATATTCAGGATCATGACGCACAGCGCATCATCGAGAGCTCCCGCCTTCCGGTCAACCTTGAATGTGCCATCGATGCGGGCATCATTGACATTGTCTGCGGTCTGCGTCCGCACCGTGCCACGCTGGTTCCGGAAAAACGCGAAGAGGTCACGACCGAAGGCGGGCTTGACGTCAGGGGGCAGCGTTTTGCGCTTGACATCAGTATTGAACGGCTCACGCTCTCTGAGATTCCCGTATCGCTCTTTATCGACCCCGATCTTGAGACCATATCGCTCTCCAAACAGCTCGGTGCCGATATGGTCGAACTCCACACCGGACATTACGCCAACATCTACGCGATGCTCCACTCCGCCCTTCCCTACAGCCATCACGCCATCAAGGAACTCGACCTGCCGCGAAAAGAGCTTGAAGCAATGCTTGCCAAAGAGATTGAAACGCACAGAAAAGCGGCAGAGCATGCCCGCTCCATCGGTCTGCGCGTTGCCGCGGGACACGGGCTCAATTATCAAAACGTCGCTCCCATAGCGGCGATTGAAGCGATAGAAGAGCTCAACATAGGCCAGAGCATCATCGCCCGTTCCGTCTTTACGGGCCTTGGAGAAGCCGTACGTTCCATGAAGGCGCTGTGTGTCCGCTAAACCCGTTATTGCCATCAGCATCGGCGATTTGAACGGCGTCGGTGCCGAAATTGCCCTCAAGTCCCATGCGGAGATTTCGCTTACATGTAAGCCGCTCTACTGTGTTGACCGCAGCATGCTCAAACACGCTGCCGCGCTTTTACATGTAAGCATTCCCGATGATTTTGAGACCGTACATGTAAGCGATGATTTCACGCTTGAACCGGGTGTCGTCTCGGCGCAAAGCGGCCGATACAGCTATGCCTCTTTTATGAAAGCCGTGACACTCTGCGAAAACTCTAAAGCCGATGCCGTCGTCACGCTCCCCATCCACAAGGAGGCGTGGTCCAAAGCGGGGCTGCACTATGTAGGCCATACCGATCTGCTGCGCGAACATTTCAAACGCGAGGCCATCATGATGCTCGGATGCGAAGCGATGTATGTGGCACTCTTTACCGAGCACCTGCCGCTGCGTGAGGTGGCATCAAAAATCACTACGTCCGATCTGCTGCGTTTTTTGAATGATTTTCATGCGGCTACCAAAGCGGAGAAAGTCGCCGTGCTGGGTCTGAATCCGCATGCCGGAGATAACGGGGTTTTGGGAGATGAAGAGCGCCACATTCGTGCCGCAATTGCAGCAGCCAACAGCACGCTCGGACGTGAGGTCTTTATTGGGCCGATGGTTCCCGATACGGCCTTTACCCCGCATGTCAGGGCGCAGTACCGCTATTACATTGCCATGTACCACGATCAGGGGCTTGCCCCGCTTAAGGCACTCTATTTTGAAGAGGGCATCAACGTCTCGCTGAATCTGCCCATTGTGCGCACATCGGTCGATCACGGTACGGCATTTGACATTGCCTACCAAAACCGTGCCGGGACGCTAAGCTACCGCAATGCGATAACGGCGGCTATCGGTTTTTCTCGACAAGGATCGTATCAAGCAGTTTGAATATCTCGTTGCTGCCCGCTTCCATCTCGTGAACAAATTTAATAATCTCGGAACAGTGGGTACGGTCTTCGCTGAAATTATCAAAGATTTTATGGGTTGAATCGTGCACTTTTTGATGCGGTGCAAGAATCTTGCTGTAGCTTGGAGTCTTGGAAAAGCGTTCATGCCCCTCACCACTCTCATACCATTTACCGAGACGGCAGTTATGGTGGTCAACAAAATTGAATGCCGGCGCGTTTTTGAAAATACTTAAATAGGTATTGACTTTCCAGATGACATGGTCCACCTTGGCAAGCGTCACAAACATGTGGTCACGCATGTGGACAACGGCCGTACTCATGGAATTGCTCTGATCGACGCTCTGGTCAATAAACTCCTGCAACGACGCAATATTGCTGATCATGGCGCTGATACTCTCATTCATCGTATCGGACTTTTCGATCATATCATGCGTCTCCTGCTGGATCGACTTGATGACAATGGAAATTTCGCCAATCGCCTTTTGGGTACGGTCCGCAAGCTTTCGAACCTCATCGGCAACGACGGCAAAACCACGGCCGTGTTCACCCGCGCGTGCGGCTTCAATGGCAGCATTGAGTGCCAGCAGGTTGGTCTGTTCGGCGATGTCTTTGATGAGCGTGATGATATTATTGATTTCGCTGGCACGCTCGGAGAGTGCATTGACTGACTCCATCGAAGCGGCGGAAGTCTGATCAAGCATATTGGAAGCTTCTGAAATACTCTCGATTTCAGTGTAGGAAGCTCGGGAGGTTTCGATGGCGGCTTCGATGCCCTCGGCAATGTCTTTTGAATCATTTACAGCGGCGGAAAGGTTCCCCTGAATCGTCTGCAACCCTTTTACCGTCTGTTCGTTTTCATACAAGGCCAGCTCAATACGATGCTGATCGTCATTATTGACTTTTAACAGCGCTTCCGACTCTTTTTTTTGCAATTGCTCTTCCAATTCATGATTGCGAAGTTCCAGTGCAGCAACTTTTTTTACCAGTTCACGATTTTCAGCTTCAAGCCGATCGCCTCTGTCAGAAAAAAACCCCATAACCCACCTCTTTTTCTATAATGATGCATTATCCAACATTTATTCTGACAGTATGATTAAGCCGGTGTTTATATGTTAGTGCACATCATCACATTCATGTGATATATAAGATTGAATAAATTCTAGGGATGCGATTAAGTCAGCGTTTACCTGTAGCTTTTATACTTTCGGCGATCTATCTTATTTAAAAAGGAACCCGAATGAAAACAGCACTATTAGTCACTACAATCCTCTCATTCTCGCTGATGGGCGCCTCAATTACCTTCAATGAAGCACCCGAAGTCAAAACACGTATCATGCCTAATGAAAAAGGCGCCATTCTCTCTTACAACGACGCCATTAAAAACACCACGCACTCCATAGTCCACATTGCCACGACACAGGACAGTGTCGATAAAATGGTCGATCAGGTCAATCCGCTTTTTGAACAGTTCTTCGGACAGCAGTTTCGCCTGCAGCGTCCTCCCAAGCGTCACGCACTGGGTTCGGGCGTCATTATTTCAACCGACGGCTACATCCTGACGAACAATCATGTCGTCGAAGATGCCAGCAGCATTGTCGTCACCCTTCCCGAGAGTGACAAAGAGTATGACGCCGAAGTGATCGGGCTTGATCCCAAATCCGACCTCGCTATCATCAAAATCGATGCCAAAGATCTTAAACCAATTATGATGGGAACTTCAAGTAACCTCAAGGTCGGCGACGTCGTTTTTGCCATCGGCAACCCTTTTGGTGTCGGGCAGAGCGTGACCCAGGGAATCATCTCCGCACAGCATAAAAACAGCGTGGGTATCAACGAGTATGAAAACTTCATCCAGACCGATGCTTCCATTAACCCCGGAAACTCCGGCGGCGCACTGGTTGACAGCCGCGGCGCGCTTATCGGCATCAACTCCGCCATCATTACCCGCAGCGGCGGCAACAACGGTATCGGTTTTGCCATTGAGGTGGATATGGCCAAAGATATTGCCAAACGCCTCATTGAAACGGGAAGCGTCGAGCGCGGCTATCTGGGTGTGAGCATCGGCAATCTGACCAAAGAGCTCAAAGAGCTGTATGACCATGAAGAGGGAGCCATGCTGCTTGACGTCACCGAAGGGACTCCGGCGGAAAAAGCGGGATTAATGCGCGGCGACCTCATCATCGAAGTTGACGGCAAAAAAGTCAAAAGTGCCTCTGATCTTAAAAATGCCATCGGCATGTACCAGCCCAATTCCAAAGCAACCATCACCTACGAACGCAACAAGAAAGTGCGTACGGCGCAAATCACTCTGGGCAATGCGGATCTCGGCGGAGAAGGCAACGGCAACCTGCTTGGCGGATTGACACTCGAACCGCTTAACGATACCAACCGTTACAAATATAAAATTCCCTCAGGTGTCGAAGGGGTGCTCATCAGCAAAATAAAACCCGGTTCCAAAGCGGCATCGCAAAACCTCCAGAGCGGCGACATCATTGTCCAGATCGAGGATATGCCCATCACCGACATGAACGGTCTGAGAAAGGCGCTTGGAAGCTTCAAAGATGTTTATAAACGGGTCTATATCAATCGCGACGGACGCATTTTTGTCACTGTTTTGAAGTAGTCTATAAGCTCGCTGAGCTTATAGTACTGCATGAATAAAGACGATCTCGGATTTCTCACCACGTTTTCTTCCCTTTCACATGCCCATTTTGATATTGCTCTTTATGAAGAGACCTTTATCAAAGCGTTTGTTCATCATGCCAAAAGCGCCCTGCTCACGACACCCTCTTCCGATCTGACAGCACTCTCGCGTTCCCTTTTTGAAGCGCTCTTCATGGGCCAGGAACAGCATCTCCGCATGACGCTTTCCCAAATTCAAAGCCGTATTGAACCGCCTCATACTCTTGAAACCGTCCTCTCGAACTATTTTTATGTCGTGCTGAACCACTACGTCAAATCGTTTTACGGTCAACGGCTTGGATGGAGGCGTATTAGCCGTCTTAACAGTGCCATTGAGCACTTTATTGATTGGAGCCAGACGCTTCAATACACACCGATCAACGAGCCACTTTACCTTACGCCCGAAGAGCACGCCATTGAAAATCTTGAGCAGGTCAGGGTCAAAGGGGCGAAGATCACCGTTTTCAATACCTATCAGGGTGTCCCCATTCAGTATATGGCCCTGGTCGTCCACACCAGCGAACAGCGCGTTTATTTAAAAGTCCATCCCATCCAGGAAGCTGCCGCACGTTTTCAGCAGAGCATCTACATCCTGGGGACCGGTCCGGTGGAAAACGATCTTTTCGCCCGCATCAAACCGGTCAAATACAAGGGGCATACCCTGCTCGAACTCCATGAGTTCCATCTGCTAAAAGATGGACTCTACCAGCGACAGAGCGTTCGCGTTCAAGCCGATACGCCTGTTTCAGTTATCGTCCGCAGTGCATCGCAGCATTTCAAAATGCAGCTTTTCGATATCTCTCTCGGCGGTGTCGCACTCATCTCCTCGCGTCAGATCAATCTGGAAGAGAACGCAGCCATCACGCTGGAGGTACCCGAACGGCTTTTTGGAAAAGATATTGAACTAAGCGGCCAGCTGATACATGTCTCACGCTTTGAAAGCAGTGACAAGTTTCATATCCGGCTTCATCTGCGCCCCTCTCAGGAGACGCTGATCGGACGCTACATCAAACGCCGCGAACAGGAGATCATTCAGAATCTCAAGCAGTGGAGCTAAAACGAACAGACGCGGTTTCGCCCTTCGTTTTTGGCCCGGTAAAGCGCATCATCGGCACGGCGGATCAACTCCTGCTGAGAATCGCCTTTAAAAGTGCTGACACCAAAGCTGGCACTCACCTGCCATGACACTCCTTCATAGTTCTGCGAGAGTGCTTCAACACGCAGCTTTTCTGCCAAATATACGGCGTCATCAAGCGTTGTTTCCGGCAACACAATCAAAAACTCTTCTCCGCCCCAGCGTCCCGCAATATCGTTTTGGCGGATTTTCTCCCGCAGAATCGACGCAAAATTGCACAGAACCAGATCACCCGCATCATGGCCGCAACTGTCATTAATACGTTTAAAATGGTCGATATCGGCCATAATCAGGGAAAGGGGTTTGCCGTAGCGCTGTGCGCGCGAAAGTTCATTCTGAATCGCCATATCCAAACGTCTGCGGTTGGCCAACAATGTGAGCGGATCGGTCAGGGAGAGCTCCTCGACTCTTTTTTTATCGGTGATGTCTTCGCGGATAGAGGTATATCCGACAATTCTGTGTGCTTCATTAAACTGCGGTGATATGGTCGAAAACACCCAGTAGCTGCTCCCGTCCTTACGTCGGTTCTTGATTTCGCCGCGCCATACCTTTCCCGCTTTGAGATCACGCCACACCTCGTCATAAAGCGATGTCGGCATATCCGGATGGCGCAGCAGATTGTGCTTTCGCCCGATCAGCTCCTCTTTGGAATAGCCTGATATCTGACAAAATGCCGTACTCGCTTTCGTAATCGTTCCCCTGATATCCGTTGAGGAGGTAATGACATACAGATCAACGATCTCCAGCGTATGTTCGAGCTGCTCTTTTTGCCACTGAAGCTTCTTTTGCGCACGATCGAGCATACGCATGTTGACAAAAAAGAGTTCAATCATGTAATAAAGCGCGATCATATACGCTATAAAGCGCAACACATGCCAAAGCCACCACTGGGCGTCCCAGATACTCGAATAAAAAAAGAGTAGCCCGGAGGTACCGAAAAGCAAGGTATGTCCGGCAAAGAGCAGATCATCAAAATGGCCATGCTTCCGATACTCTTTTATGAAATAGAGTGCTGCGACCATAAAAAACAGTCCGCCGGTAATGTTGAGCATATCGGCTGCCATCGTAAACTGTTTTGATTCATCCAGCATTTCTGGCAGCATCTGCGGATAATTGATGCTCACCAAAGCGATGATAACGGTCCCCACAAAAAGCAGCACAGGCACCAGCCGATAATTCGTATTGTCACAGCAGCGTTTCGAAAACCAGACCAGTGAAAAGAAGATACCGCCAGAAAAAACGGCGACGGAGTGCAGCCACACAAAAACCTGCCCCGGATAGACCATGGCATGGAAGCCGTCAAAGACTCCCATGACAATCAGCGCAAACGATGCACGGTACATTGTCTCATACGTGCCAGGTTTGTACATCATGAAAACGATGATGGCCATACTTATGGCTGCAAATGCCCCTGTAGCTTCAAGAAACGAGTGCAGCGGAATCGAAACAAGCGTAAAACTGGAGTAGGTATTCAGAAGCACTCCCAGAAGAATCGGGAGTAGAAGCGTTAAAAAAAGCGTCATATTCAGACGTCGCGTCTGAGAGCTCATTTCGGTTCCTTATGCCCGACACGCACGCAGCGCATCGGGTATGCAATCGCCTTATACGACCATCAATTACGAAAGCCGCATTTTGTAATCATTATAGCCAAATTCATGTACGACTTTCAGTGAATCATCTGAGCATAAAAGCGCCAATGAAGGAAGCCGGATACCGTTAAACGTGGTATTTTTTACGAAGGTGTAGTGAATCTGGTCTTCAAATATCACCTTGTCACCTACCTTCAGGGGCGCATCAAAACTGTAATCTCCCATAATATCCCCCGCCAGACAGGTGTTACCACCGAAACGGTAGGTGTAGGGTTTTTCGCCCGCTTCGCCGCTGCCGCGCACCATGGCACGGTAAGGCATGGCCAGAGTATCGGGCATGTGGGCTTCGGCGGAGGTGTCCAGAATCGCCAGTTGCATGCCGTTGTCGATAATATCAAGCACCGAAGCCACCAGATATCCGGTCTGCCACCCCACCGCTTCACCCGGTTCGAGATAGACGGTGATATCATTGTGACGCGCTTTGAACTCGCGTATGATGCGGATAAGACGCTCGACGTCATACCCCTTGCGGGTAATGTGGTGCCCGCCGCCGAAGTTGACATACTTCAGACCGTCGATATATTTTCCGAACTTCTCTTCAAAGGCCAGAACCACTGCTTCAAGAGCGTCGGCGTCCTGTTCGCAAAGTGCATGAAAATTCAGACCGTCAAGCTGCGGCACGATGCTCTCGTCGAAATTGGCCAGCGTCGTTCCCAGACGGCTGTAGAGTGCGCAGGGATTGTACAGGTCAACCGGTGAGGAGGAGCACTCGGGATTAACCCGCAGTGAAAGCGAAATATTGGGGTTGATCTGCTTTACATGTAAAGCGAAACGGTGAAACTGCGACGGCGAGTTAAAGACGATATCATCGCTGATACGGGCGATTTCATCGATATCTTCTTCCTTAAAAGCCGGAGAGTAGGTATGGACTTCTTTATTCATCATCTCGCGTGCCAGCAGCGCTTCATGCAGTCCGCTCGCCGTACATCCGTGCAGATATTTTCCAACCAGATCGAAGGTGCTCCACATGGCAAAGCCCTTGAGTGCCAGAATGATCTTCGCACCACTCTCTTGCTGAACGCGATCAAGAAGCTTCAGGTTACGCTCAAGCAGCGCCTCTTCACAAATATATACCGGGGTTCGCAGGGTAGAAAAATCCATTATCTCTCTTTTTCGGGGTTTCGTCACTGCCATTATAAACTGAAAACGCGTACCCCGGTGTCAGATAAACGACATTTTTCCTTTAATTGAGCAGATAATAGAGCAATGCGGGAGTGATGGCGTTTTGTGTCTGAAGCCGGTACACATAAGCCGCGCCGCAATTGATGTCACCGTTTTCACAATCATCATACGGTGCACCGACGAGCATCAGGTTTGCGTCCATGGAGAGGCTCTGCCCGAAGTAGCTGTCTGCCGTACTGTCAGATGCATGTACCTTAAGGGTTTCATTGGCGTCGGCCCAACCGCCTGATGGTTTTTGAAAGAGGTACACCGACCCTGAGCTCTCTCCAAGATCATCATCAAAATGCGCACCCACGGCAACGACATTACCGCTGAGTGCGAGACTGACACCGAACGCATCGTTAAGAGTGGGATCGGATGCGGAGAGTTTTGCACTTTCCTGTATATCAGTCCAACCTGCAGGCGGCTTTTCATACAGGTACACCTTGCCGACATGATCTTTGAGATAGGCGCTTATGACGACCGTATTGTTTTCCAGTGCAACCGCACCGCCGAAATAGTCGCCTGAAACATTGTCCGAAGCATTCAGCCTCGCATCTTCCGTGTTATCTTCCCAGCCGGTATCCGGTTTTAGAAAAAGGTATGCGGCTTCTTTGCCGTAGGCCCCGGCGACAATCGTATCACCGTCAATGGCGACTGCCGCTGCAAACATGTCACCCCCTGCTGCCTCCGATGCCCGCAACCTTATATTCTGAGTCGTACTGACCCAACCGTTTTCAGGTTTGACATACACATAGGCGATGCCCGTTCGCGTCCCCTGATCGGCATTTCCGTAAGCGCCTCCGACAACGGTATCCCCGCTGATGGCGACACTGTAACCAAGGTACTCCTTCTCCTGCGCATTGAGAACTGTCAGTTTGGCAGTTTCATTCGCATCGTGCCAACCGCCCTCAGGTTTTACATACACATAAAGGGCACCTGCCGCATTGGCAGCTTCATCATCGCCGTACGCACCTGCGACGATCGTATCGCCGTCAATATCAACACTGATACCAAGCTGATCGCTGCTGTTGGCATCGGTCGCAGTCAGTATGGCTTTGAGTTCAAAAGCACCTGTCGTTGCATTGCGTTCAAAGACGCTCACGGAGCCGCTTGAAGTGCTATCCGTATGCATACCTACCACAGCCGTGTTATTGTCAATGGCAACAGCATAATCACTAAAGAGGCTGTAAGGCATCGGTGTTCCGGCAGTCAGTTTTGCCACTTCCCGAATCTCTATATCTGCGCCTGATGCTACAACGCAATATATCAGTTGCACCAGTATTACATGTAAAGAATATCGCATCTGTTTCTCCTTCATGATGGCATAAACAGCATCAAGCGTAGCAGGGAAGAGATGACGCTTTCTTAATTTCATGTTAATCAATGTCAATGGAAGAAGTTAGGGAAACTTTAAAAACAATTTTCCTGCGCCCATGCATGGCGCTTTTTAAAGGTGCGCACATTATTATATAATTTTTAATATTGAACGGCATATTGCGGCCTCATAAGCATGCCGGTTTTTTCAGGAGCTCTTATGCCGGCTAAAAGTACTACTTACACCAAAATTACCGCCAGGATTATTGCGCTAATTTTAATTTTTACGCTGAGTGTCTCCTATATTTATGGCGAATACATCAAACGCAATGCCATTGAAACTCTGGCTCAGATCGATGCACGAAAGACCAGCAAGATTGTTTTTGAATCGTATTACGCCGCCATGGCGAAAGGATGGAACAAGGAAGATCTCAAAAGTATCACGAAACGCCTTAACGCCATTGACGACAAACTGACTATCGATATTTACAGGGGAGAGCTTGTCGCGGCACTCTATGGCGAAATCGAAAAAGACAAAATCTACAGAGACTCCTTACCCGACGTTCAGCGTGCCATTCGCGGAGAAGAACTGCTCGAAATTAAAGATAACGACACCATCGAATACTATTATCCTGTTTTTGCCCAGAACGAATGTCTTAAATGTCATGTCAATGCACAAACCGGGAATGTTCTGGGGGTCATCAATATTCGCTATCCTGTTGACGAGATCAAAATTTCACTCAATCAGGTAATGAACTTTTTTATGATGTTCATGGTCTTTTTCTCTCTGATCATGTTTTTCATACTCTTCATCAATTTCCAAAAATACCTTTTAAAACCGATCAAGAACTTTATTGCCGTACTCAACACCATCAAAGAGAGCAAGGACATAAAAAAACGTGCGCTTTCCGAAAACAATATCGAAGAGATACGCGCCATGCAAAATGTTTTCAACAGTATGCTTGACTCTATTGAAACCCAGTTCTACAACGATACGCTGACCGGCCTTAGCAACCGTATCGCACTGCTTGAAGTGCTTGATAAAGAGGAAGCATCCCTGCTGATGCTGATCGACATCGACCATTTTCAGGAAATCAACGATCTCTACGGCGATAAAGTCGGGGATGAAGTTCTGACATCGCTCAGTACCTATCTCAAAGAACTTTTACCCGAAGGTGCTAACCTTTACCGTCTCCATGCCGATGAATTCGCATATCTGCGTACCAGCGATATGGAACTGAGCGCTTTTGAAGAGCTGGCTACCTATCTGATTGCAAAAATTGCAAAACACAAGTTTCATACGCTAAACGGCGAAGACATTCATATCCGGGTAACGCTTGGCATCTCCTACGGCATGGACCTTCTGCTGCCGCATGCGGACATTGCGCTTAAAATTGCGAAAAAAGAGAAAAAGAACCAACTCACCTATGACGATTCCATGCAGGAAAAACAGAAATACGAAATGAACATGAGCTGGGCAAAGCGCCTGAATCAGGCCATAGAAGAGAACCGTGTCGTGGCGCTCTACCAGCCCATTGTCGAGTGCAGCAGCGACCGGACTGTCAAGTATGAGTGCCTTATGCGCATCATCGACGATCAGGGACAATACATTTCACCCATCCATTTTCTGGAACTTTCCAAAAAGAACAAGGTGTATCACCATCTCACCAAGGCGATTCTCAAAGAAACGTTCAACGCGTTTAAAAACAAGCCGTATAAATTTTCCGTCAATCTTTCGCCTGAGGATATCCTCGAAGAGGAGATTACCTCCTTTATTTATGAAGAGCTCTCCCGCAGCGGGATTGGCAACCGAATGGTCATCGAGATTATTGAATCCGAAGGTATTGAAAATTTTGAACCGGTACTGGGTTTCATCAAAAAAATCAAAAGCTACGGCGTTGAGGTCTCCATTGATGACTTCGGAACCGGCTATTCGAACTTTGAATACCTGATTCAGCTTGAAGTCGATTTTATCAAGATTGACGGTTCGATGATCAAAAATATCGATACCGATCCCAACACCCGGATGGTTGTCCAGACCATTGTCGATTTTGCCACACGCATGGGCATCAAAACGGTAGCAGAGTACGTTTACTCCAAGGAGATCTACGAAATCGTTAAAGATCTCGGCGTCGATTATGCCCAGGGGTACTACTTCGGCCAACCTTCACGACGGCTGGAGTAGCGCGTAGATGAATCCCTCAAAAGTCATTCGTGAAGAGGTCAGAAAACTGACCGATCTACCAAATATCGGGCCCTCGCTTGCCAAAGATTTAAAGCGCATCGGCATTGATTCACCCGCTCAGCTCAGGGGGAAATCGGCGATGGAACTCTATGAAGCGCTGTGCGAGGCAACCGCATCGCGTCAGGATCCTTGCGTGCTTGACGTCTTCATGTCGATCACCGACTTCATGAACGGCGGCGAACCCCAGGTATGGTGGGCGTACACCAAAGAGCGAAAAAGATTTTTTAAATAAGGAGTGCCTTCATGATGGAGCCGTTTTTAAAAGGGAGTGCCGTGGTTGACATTTCCCATCCCGAAGTTCAGGCACTGGCAAAAAAACTGGCACTGGGATGTGCCGACAAAACGGCAATAGCGGAAAAATGTTTCTTACATGTAAGGGACAATATCCGCCACAGCGGCGACTACCGCGACCCTATCACCACCGTTAAAGCGAGTGACGTTTTACACCATCAAACAGGCTGGTGCTATGCCAAGAGCATTCTTCTGGCGGCACTTTTAAGGGCTAACGGTATCCCCGCGGGATTCTGCTATCAACGGTTGTCATGTTCGGAATATCTCAAAGATATCTACTGCCTGCACGGGCTCAATGCCGTTTATCTCAAAGAGTACGGCTGGTATAAAATCGATGCACGGGGAAATAAGGAAGGGGTCGATGCCCAGTTCATGCCTCCAGAGGAAAAACTCGCTTTTGAGCTGAAAGAGAACGAAATGGATCTACCGAATATCTACGATGAGCCCTTGAGCGTTGTCGTCGAAGCGCTGCAAACGAATAAGACTTATGACGCGATGATCCATCATTTCCCCGACCTGAAACCCTGACGCTAATCCTGCGTTATCAGTGCAATCCAAACCCATCGCCACTATAGTGTCCCTATGAAACATTTACATTTTGTACTGATGCTGCTTTTCGCAGCACTGCCGATTTTTGCCGATGCGTGGGTGGACCGGCCGCTCAAGTCTCTGACGCCTCAGGAGCGTCATGTCATTATTGACAAAGGCACCGAACGTCCCTTCAGCGGGAAATATGACAAATTCTTCAAAGAGGGTGTCTATACATGTAAACAGTGCGGCGCTCCGCTTTACCGCTCCAACGACAAATTTGACTCGGGCTGCGGATGGCCTGCGTTCGATGACGAGATTCAAGGAGCCGTCAAGCGCATACCCGACCCCGAAGGGCATCGTACCGAGATTGTCTGTGCCCGTTGCGGAGCGCATCTGGGCCATGTCTTTGAAGGCGAAGGGCTGACGCCGAAAAACACCCGCCACTGCGTCAACTCCATCTCGCTCGAGTTTGAGCCCAAAGCCGTCGAAAGCCCCATTAAAAAAGCCTATTTCGCGGGCGGCTGCTTCTGGGGCGTCGAGTATTACCTTGAAAAACAGCCCGGCGTCATTGAAGCGGTCTCGGGTTACATGGGCGGCCATACGAAAAATCCTACCTACAAAGAGGTGAGCTACACCGATACGGGGCATGTCGAAACCGTAGAGGTCACCTACGATTCGAGCAAAGTTGATTTTGAGACCCTTGCACGGCTCTTTTTCGAGATTCACGACCCTACCCAGAAAAACGGTCAGGGGCCGGACATTGGCGCGCAGTATCATTCGGTCATTTTTTACACCAGTGAAGAAGAGAAAAAGATTCTCGAAAAGCTCATTGCGCTCTTGCGCGCCAAGGGGTTTGACGTAGCCACAAAACTCAGAGCCGCAACCCCATTTTACAAAGCCGAAGCCTACCATCAGGATTATTACGAGCACAAGGGCAAACAGCCCTACTGTCACGGCTACGTCAAACGTTTCTAACGGCGCAGCGTGGCAATAAGACGTTTTTGAAGCAGGCAAAGCTCCAGAGCTTCACTGATGGCTTTACATGTAATGTCGCTGGCAAGCAGTGTTGGCGTCGCACACCCTTCATCTCCGAGAATGGCAATCCCCAAAGCGGCATTTTTAAGCATCATGGCATCGTTGTTGCCGTTGCCTACCGCAATGCAGCCTGACGCCCCGAGTTCTTCGATATACGCTGCTTTTTCTGCTGTGTGGTCGCTGCTTTGCAGTACCTTGACACTCACGTTGTAGGGACGAAGCTGCCCCAAAACGCTACCAAAGGTATCGGCCGTAATGACATGTACCGCATACTGTTCGCACAGATCGCCCAGCATCGCCGCAACCTCATGTTTAAGCATACCGTCCATGGCAATGGTTCCGTTGTAATCGAGCACCAGATGATGCAGCTGCAGATCAGCAAAATTGGGGATGGCGACACTGTTCATATAACTCCTTTGTTATCCGTATCATATTCAACCCCGGCTTAGGGCTGGCGCAGTATCATTGCAAAAACAACAAAGGGTTTTCATGAGCGATATCAAACTGACCCAGTACAGCCACGGCGCAGGGTGCGGCTGCAAAATCGCACCGAGCCTGCTTGAGACCATTTTGCACACCTCCCGGAACACGCCCGATTTTCCGGGACTTCTCGTAGGCAACGCCAGTAACGACGATGCCGCCGCTTTCGATCTTGGCAATGGCACTTCGGTGCTCTCCACCACCGACTTTTTCATGCCCATAGTAGACGACCCCTTCACTTTCGGGCGCATTGCCGCTACCAATGCCATCAGCGATATCTACGCGATGGGCGGCAAACCGCTTATGGCGATCTCCATTTTCGGATGGCCCATTGACAAACTCGGCCCCGATGTCGCCCGCGCCGTCATCGAAGGCGGACGCTTTACATGTAACGAAGCGGGCATTCCCCTTGCCGGAGGCCACAGCATCGACTCGCCCGAGCCCATCTTCGGTCTGGCCGTTACCGGTGTGGTTGAGAACCGCTACCTGCAGCGCAACAATACCGCCCAGACCGATTGCGAACTCTTTTTGACCAAAGGGCTGGGCATCGGCATTCTGACCACGGCGCAGAAACAGGGAAAAATCACTCCGCAAGAGCTGCAGGTCGCCATTGATGCCATGACGACGCTCAACAAAATTGGCTATGAGATTGCGCAGCTTGAAGGAGTCACGGCACTGACCGACGTAACGGGCTTTGGCCTTTTGGGACACCTGAGCGAAATCTGCGAGGGCAGCAACATCAGTGCCGAGATCAACTTTGATGCCGTGCCGATTCTTCCCAACGTGCGAAAATATCTCTCCATGGGCTGTTTTCCCGGCGGGACACGCCGCAACTTCAACAGCTACGGCCATAAAATCGCCCCCATCGGCGATCAGGAACGCACTGACATTCTCTGCGATGCGCAGACTTCCGGCGGACTGCTCTGCGCCGTCAAGAGAGATCATGTCGATGCATTTTTGAATCTTGCGGCTGCTGCCGGAATGACGCTGCAATCCATCGGCCGAACCATACCCCGCGCGGAACATCTGGTTTATGTCGTCTGAGCTGACTGAAGATTTTCGCGCCATCGTGCTGCAGCTGCGTCCGCTTATTGACGTACGCGCCCCGGTGGAGTTTGAAAAAGGTGCCTTTCCCGGTGCCGTCAATCTGCCGCTGATGAACGACGAGGAGCGGCGGCTTGTAGGCATCCGCTACAAAGAGCGCGGCAACAGCGCCGCCGTGGCGCTGGGGCATGAACTCGTCGGAGGCAGTGTCAAGGCGGCGCGTGTTCAGGCATGGCAAGCGTTTCTCAAAGCCCATCCTGACGCCTGGCTTTACTGTTTTCGCGGCGGGCAGCGTTCCGCCATATCGCAGCAGTGGCTGCGTGAGGCAGGTATCACCCTGCCCCGGCTCAGAGGCGGCTACAAAGCATTTCGGAACTTTCTTATGGAAGCGTCCGAACGCATCAGCTCCGAAGTGCGCACGCGCATCATCGGAGGCAGAACCGGTTCGGGCAAAACGCTGCTGCTTCATGGGCTTGATAATGCCATCGATCTTGAAGCGCTGGCACGCCACCGCGGCTCCTCTTTCGGTCGCCACATCACCCCGCAGCCTTCGCAGATCGACTTTGAAAACGCCCTTGCCTATGAGCTGATACGCCATGAAGCCGCACTCCATGAGCATCTGGTCATCGAACATGAAAGCTACCGCATCGGACGGGTACATCTTCCCAAGCCGATTTTCGAGAATTTCCACAAAGGAGAACTCGTCATTCTTGAAACCCCTTTTGAAGCGCGGGTCGCCATTACGCTTGACGAGTATGTCACTCAGGCGCAGCAGCGTTACGAAGAGCACTTTGGCAGCGAAGGCGTGCAGCTGTGGCTTGACGACATGCTTGCATCGCTGGCGCGTATCGAAAAACGTCTGGGGAACGAACGGTTCTTACATGTAAGGAGTGTGATGCAGGATGCTTTTGACAAACAGCGCCAGAATGTTCTGCTCTCACATCATGAAAGCTGGATCGCATTGCTGCTTCGGGAGTATTATGATCCGATGTATGATTATCAGATCGCAACAACAAAAATTCCGGTGATTTTCAGGGGGAATGCCGCCGAAGTGACGGCTTTTTTGAAAGCGCGCTGATGGCGCTTATTCGATGTTGGTGAAGACCTGCTGGACGTCATCGTCCTCTTCGAGTCTGTCGATGAGTTTTTCAACCTCTTCCATCTGCGTTTCGCTCAGTTCGACCGTTGAATTCGGAATGCGCTGTAGGGCCGCTTTTTTCACTTCGATACCCAGCTCTTCACACCCTTTCGAGAGTGAACCGAACTCGGTGTAATCGCCATAGACATAGACCGTACCCTCATTCTCTTCGATACTCTCAAGGCCGTAGTCAATCAGAGATAGTTCCAGCTCCTCAAGATCCATCTCGTCGGTCTTGTCAAATTCAAACACCGCCTTGCGGGTGAACATGAATTCCAGCGAACCGTTTTTAAGCAGTTCCCCGCCGCTTTTGCTAAAGTAGCTGCGGACATTGGCCACGGTACGTGTGCCGTTGTCAGTTGCCGTCTCTACGAAAATAAGGACGCCGTGCGGCCCTTTGCCCTCGTAGTTGAGCTCAGCGATGTCTGCGGCATCTTTGCCCGAGGCACGCTTGATTGCCGCTTCGATGTTGTCTTTTGGCATGTTCTGCGCTTTGGCCGTCATGATTGCCAGACGCAGCTTGGGGTTCATGTCGGGATCCGTCCCGCCCTCTTTCGCCGCCATTGTAATGATCTTGCCCAGCTTGGGGAAAACACGCGACATATTCCCCCAGCGTTTCTCTTTCGCAGCACGTCGATATTCAAACGCTCTTCCCATGCTTCAGTGTCCTTGAAAAAAATTTTTGAAATTATACCAGTTTGGCGTTATGCTCGGCTAAAAGGCGTTCAACCAGCTCAATATCACCACTGCTGAGGTGGTGTTCTTCTCCCATCTGACGCGACATGTGCGCCACTTCGGTGACGGAAATACCGAACGGGTCTTTTTTGACGATCTTGATGTCACCGCCCTGAAGGTTGATCTTGTCGAGATTTTTTCGGCTGTGCGGCATGAAATAGGTCAGCAGCAGCTCGTTGGTATGCTCTTTCTCGATGGAGACCGTTACCTGTTCGCTGACCTCGCCTTTGTAAGCGGGCACCATTTTCAAGAACTCGTCGCGGCTCATCCAGCCGATGTAAATCTTGGTAAAAAGGTCCACATAGCGGGTGACGGTCTTGGAGCCGAGAAAGCCCATGTTAATCAGGTGTTTTCCCGAACGCAGCTTTTTGAAGATCCAGGTCAGTGTGCCGTAATAGTTAAAGTTTTCAATCTGCAAATGGTTGGTTGAACCGAGTTTGTGATGGTCAATCCGTTCAAAAGGGCGTAGTTTAGGGCGCTCTTTTTTGGAGAGGTGCTCGAAGACGTGTTTGGCGTCAAAAGGCCTGGTCAGCCAGACCACGCAGTAATCGGGCAGATGCTTGATGCCGGTCGCCCCTTCATTAAGCACAATGAGCGCCTTGATGTCGTATTTGGGAAAAATGGTCTGAAGGAGTGCGCGTTTCTTACGCAGGCGGCGCTTGAGGTTCGTTACCGATTTGACCAGCGTCATCTCGATGAAGTAGATGTCGTTTTGCGTCACGATAAGACCGTCGAACTCGCCGATCTCCTTGGAACGGTTTCGGTAGACGATCTGCCCCTTGCCGTTGACCGAAAGGGTATTGGGCAGTGCCTTGGCGTTTTTCTTGTGCGGCCCTTTGAGAATAAAGGTTTCGACCTCTTCTTGTTCAATGACGTAACGCAGCAGTTTTTCATAGACGTAGTTCTCGAACACCTCGCCTTCAAATGAGCGGTAGGTACTCAAAAAGTGGGGATCGTCTTCGGGCAATCCCTTCTTTTTGAGTGCAAGCAGGTGTTTGATGTTGTAGCTGTAGTAATAGAGGTTGTCCGCGATATCGCTCTCGTCGAGCTCACGAATGGATTTGCTGATCTTTAAAATGCACGACGCCTTAAACAGTTTGATTAAGTGTAGCGGATGTTGTATGAATTCTTGATTATTCCTTAGGTGACTTACATGTAAAGTTAAAAATCCATACCGAAACTGAAACTAAAACTCTGTTCGTGGGCAAAAATTTCACTGTCATTGTAAATATATCTGAACGTCAGCGGCACTTCGAGACGGTGCACCATCACGGAAGCGAAGGTGATGCCCGCGTAGGCTTCGTTGATATCGATAAAAGTATCGGGTGCGGCAAAACCCGCGAGCTCGTAGCGGGTATAGCCCGCAAAGAGCGACTCGCGCTGCAGGGAGAGCGGAAAGGTAAAAAAGTAGCATGCACCGTTAAGAACCTGCCGCAGCTCCGCCGTGGCCTTGAACGCTTTTTTCGCATAGAGCGTGTCTTTGAGCGCGGGCATCAGCACTGTTGTCGGGTCGCCGTCAAACGAGAGCGCCGGGGTGATCTTGATGCCGCGTGACTCCCCCGCCCCGGCGCTGCTTTGCGAATACTGCGCACTCAGCGAGGCGTACAGCTCGCCGACAACGCCCTGCTCCATGCGCAGACTCCCGCCATACGCGCTCTCACCCCGATCAAACGCGGCATAGGGTGTGAGGGAAAAAAGCGTGTTGGGGTACATGCTGACGCCATGACGTTCGGCACGCTGCAGCGCCAATGAGAGGGAAAGCGGTGTGCGGCTGTGGCTTTCATAATCCTGATAGTAACTTCCGTTTAGTGCCGCACGCCAGTAGCCCGTAGCGACAAACGGAACGGTTGCCGATGCCATCACCCCAAAATCGCGCCGGTCGGAATCGTCAATGCTGCTGTTGGTCTCAGGCCGCTCCATGACGCCATATACCGACGCCAAAAACTGCACAAAATACTCCGAATTGCTGTACCCCAGCCCGCCGATTGTATATTCATCTCCATTGCGCGCGGCAAAAAGGCTAAACTGATTCATCATAAGCGGATCGGCGAAATTGACGCTGGCATTAAAAAGGAACCCCGCCGCACTCGAACTGCCGAAATCAAAATTGGTGCCGCTGTAGTTCATGGCGCCCAGCGCGTGATACCTCTGCGATGTATCAACCGCAGGCGTTTGCAGCGTCTGCGTTTCCACTGCGCGGTATCGGGGCAGATTTTCAACAAAAAGCGTCACTTCGAAAGGCGTTTCATCGAGCGTTTCGAGGGCGATTTTTTCATACATGTAAGCGTCCGAACCCATGGCGGCGATCACCGCCGTTTTCGCGTTGATGATGCGGGCATCGAAAATGGTATCGGCACTGCTCGCACGCGTGATCTTTTCGCCGTCAAAACGGTAGAGGCTCGAACCGTAACGCGAAGGTGCGATGAAATAAAGCGCTCCGCTCTCATCAGTGCCGCATACATGGCTCTCATACCCGCTGATGCTCAAAAGCGGCGTTTTATTACCGTAAAGTGTCCGTTTTTTACCCGCTTCCTGAACGAAATAGTAGAGCGTGTCATCGTCATCGATAAACACCGAGGAGTTGACCTGCGCGACAAAAGTATCGCCGACGTAGAGCTGCGGCTGATCGAACGATGAAGGCACGTCCAGATAGACCGCGCGGCCGTCTTGGAGATACCCCTCGATTACCTTTGACTCCGTCCCCTCCAGCAGCATGCCGTCATCGTCATACAGGCCGATCCAGATGCGCCACGGATTGCTCTGCCCGCTGGCCTGCGTGGCGTAATGCCCCTCTTTGGTGTAAACGACCTTGCCCATCATCCAGCTGTCGCGCTCTTTTGTCACGCGCCCCGTCGCTTTGTCAATGACCACCAGTTCGGGCCGTTCCCTGCCACTTTCGTTGATGAGAAAATAGATGCTCTGCGCATCGCTGTTTAGCGGTGCAAAAAACTGGCTCGTAGCAAGCATCTCTCCCTGAGGTTCCTTTACATGTAACGCTTCGTTCGCCATGCGCGAGGCCCACGCGGCAAAGCTTGTCTCGAAATCGACACCGATAGCGCGCTCCATGGCGTTGTTGGTGAAAAAGGGCCAGTACCAGTCTTTGGAGTGTTCGCGCCAGTAAGCATTCACGGCGTCGATGCCGTAACGTTCGGCCAGGTCGTAATGATAAAAACCGCCAAGCGTATAGTGGTGTGAGCCGTAGAGAAAATAGAGGTTGTTGTTATAGACCCGCTCGGGTGTCAGGTAGCGCGCTTTGGCCTGCATGAGCGTGGCCGCTTTGAACCTGCCGCTGTAAAGCCGCCCGCCGTTGCCGTGCCACGATTCATTCAGCACGGCGTTGCCTTCGGCCATAAAAGAGCTCTCAAGCATGTTGGGCACCGTAAACCACGGAAAAATTATAAAGGTGCCGTTGCCAATGACCGTGTGCAGCGAACTCGAAACGGGATTCGCTTTGGCGTTCATCTGGTAGTTGTGCGCACTCTCATGATAGAGCAGCGTGTCGATCCACGACGTCGAAGCGAAGTAATCGCCCATCAGCGCCCCGCCGATGTAGTTGATCTGGCGGTTGTTGGGGTACTGGGTCGAAAAGCCGTTGGCAATCTGGTTGTACTCGGAAATCAGCCCCACATGAAGAGGTTCATCCATGATGTAGCCGAATGTCGCTTCATAAAGCGGCTGGAGTGCCGCTTCACGCATGGCAGCCTGCCGGGCGTAAGGAAGGTTCTTTTCCGTGTAGATGAGCTCCGTGTTGCGTACGTCAGCTTTGAAGTAGCTCTGATCGTGCATGACGACATCGGCCCCGTGAAGGCTCATGCCCAGAAATGCCAGTGCCGGAAGCAGAAGTTTCATGGGCGCTGGCTTTAGCGTTTTTTTCCGCTCTCGGGCGGCGTTCCGTAGCGGAAATCGCGTTTGGTGGTCTTTTTGGACTTGGCAGGGCCTTTGACTTTCTTTCCAAAAGCACCCTGCGTCTTTTTTTTGGGCTTGTCGTCAAACTTGGCCTGCATCTTGACATGGACAACTTTGCGCTCGTACCCTTCGAAACTCTCTTTGCGAATTTTATGTTTCATCAGCTTTTCGATGGAGAGAAGCATGGCGTCTTCATCGACCGCTACAAGCGAAATGGCCTCGCCCATTCGCCCCGCCCTGCCCGTGCGGCCGATACGGTGAATGTAATCTTCGGGCGATTGCGGCATATCGAAGTTGATGACATGGTCAAGCTGGGGAATGTCGATGCCCCGCGCCGCAATGTCGGTGGCCACCAGCACGCGGACTTTGCCCTCTTTGAACTGCTCCAGCGCCTTCTGGCGCGCTCCGTGGGTACGCTCGCCGTGAATAACCGCGCTGCTCAGGCCTGAAAGAGCGAGCTCTTTTGCAATACCATCAACCTGAGCGCGCGTCGAAACAAACACCAGTGCCTGCTCGAAGTTGCGCGAACCGATGAGGAAGCTCAGCAGCTCCAGCTTTTTGGTATGGTCGGTCAGGTAAGCGACCTGAGCAATGGTCTCGGCGCTGCTGCCGGGGGCATCGACATCGATGCGCAGCGGATTACGCAGCATCTGTTCGCCGAAATGCTTTACCTTGCCGCTATGCGTCGCCGAGAAAAGGAGATTCTGGCGCTTTGGCGGCAGCTCGGAGACAATGGTCTCGATTTCGGTTAAAAAGCCCATGTCGAGCATGGTGTCGGCTTCATCGAGCACGAGATACTCGGCACGCCCCAGCACCACGGCTTTGAGTTTGAGCAGGTCGTTCAGACGCCCCGGCGTGGCAATGAGCAGTTCGCAGCCGCGTTTCAGCGCTTCGACCTGCGGATTGACATTGACACCGCCATAAGCCGCTTCAATGACCAGCTCCGTTTGGACGGCATACTTTCTGGCACTCGCTTCGATCTGCTTGGCGAGCTCGCGCGTGGGAACGAGAATGAGACACTTTACATGTAAAAAAGCGCCGCTCTCGCGTTCGCGCATCATGCGGGCAATGATGGGCAGCAAAAAGGCCGCGCTCTTGCCCGAACCCGTTTTCGATGTCGCGAAGATGTCACGCCCTTTGAGTATGGAGGGAATGACTTCGCGCTGAACCGGCGTTGCCTCGCTGTAACCGAGCTTTTCGACGGTCTCGATAAGAACGGGAGGAAGTCCCAAAGTGTGAAAACTCATAATCTGCCTTACATGTAACGGATACGAAATTATACCCGTTTGCTTAAAATCTCCCGAATGACCCGGTGACGGTAGGCAAAGATGCGCTCCATGTCTCGTTTGATGAACGGCCAGAAGATGAGGCTGAAGGGGCGAAACGGCAGCGGAAAATGGATGACTTCCGTAATGCGCGTCGTGGTCGCGTCAATGGCTTTGAAGTAGTGCGCATGGCCGAAATTGTGCAGCGGCGAGTGGATGACTTCAGCCGAAAAGAGCGACGGACGATCAATACGGTTGATCTTGACGCTCCACGGCAACGTCAGCCCGAAGCGTCTCACACGAAAGCGGATATGCGCCCCAGGAGCAAGTTTTTCGGGCACTTCAACCGCTTCAATGTCGATCCACGGCGGCAGGATACGGTCAAGATTGGACGTATCCATATGAAAGTCAAAAACCTTCTCTACAGGCGCTTCGACAAGGGTGGAAAACTCTAACTGCACAACAGACTCCGGCGTTACATGTAACGGCATTATACCCTGCTGTTTTTCTCTCAAGGAATAAATTTTCATTGATAGATTTCCGATAGAAAGCGCCTTTATAATCCGCCCTAAAAAATCAAGGACTCTTCAATGATCAAACGTTCACTTCTTGCAGCTTCACTGCTCTTTGGCGCTTCGCTTTACGCAAGCGATTACCAATACGAGATTAGCCCTCTGATTGGCGGCGTCTTTCCGGAGGGCAATCTGCATCTTAATGAACAGTTTTTAGTCGGTGGCGAGCTTCAGATCAACAATCTCGGTGGAGCCATCAAGCCGGAATTGCAATATCTCTATTCGCTGACATCGGATTATCAGGGCAATGATGCGACAACATCCATTTCAAGACTCGGACTGAATGGTGTTTACGAAATAGAAACGAACAGCGAGATTAAACCCTTTGTCAAAGCGGGTATCGGATACGAATTTTTGTACAAGCACTATTACGAAAATCTTGACAGCCCGTATCTCGCAGCCGGCGCCGGATTCAAAATACCGCTGATGGAGCAACTTGATTTCAAACTTGAAGCGCTGTATATGCTGAAGCATAATGATGCGCGCTACGACAGCAATCTGGCGGTCATGGCAGGTTTGACGTACGCGTTTTGTTCCGATGATGTCTCTAAACCTGTGGAAAACGTTTCATCTGAACCCGCAGCACCAGTCGCTACTACAACGCTTGCAACAGCTTCGACTGCCACCGTAAAGGCCCCAGACAGTGACAATGACGGTATCAACGATACAGATGACCGTTGTCCCGACACGCTTCCCGATACGAAGGTAGATGCCACAGGATGCCAGATGATGCAACTGAATATCGGATTCGAGAACGACTCCGCGCGTATTGCTGAAAGCTACAATGCTAAAATCAGTGAATATTGCGATTTTTTGAAATCACATGATTTTGGCAAGATTATTATCATCGGACACGCTGACGACCGGGGTTCCGAGCTGTATAACTTGAAACTTTCGAAAAAACGTGCCGAAGCACTGCGCAATATCATGATTGCAAACGGTGTGGCACAGGATCGTATCGTCGTTTCCGGAAAAGGCGAAAGCGCACCAGTCGCAACGAATGAAAATGAAGAGGGACGCCAGCAAAACCGAACGCTTGAAATTGTGCTTGAACCCTGATTTTTGTGTTATATTGGGTTGAAATACATAATGCCGGAGTATTTTGGCAACTTCTCGTCAAAAGCTTCTATAACGAAGAAAAGCGCTTCAACGGGCGCTACAATTAAAATGGAGCTAGCTGTACGAAAAGTTCAGTGCGTTACACAAATTGTGAATATATCCTGCCACGCCAATTAATTTTCAGAATTTGTTGGTTTTAAATTCTTGATAAGACCCATCAGATAATCAGCTTTTGGTGATTTTATTGATTTAAACAGTTGCAATGCTTTTTCGTACATCTCCTCGGCCTGCTCCAGATCACCACGGGTCTTATAGAGATTCCCCAGATTGCCATAGTCACTGGCCATCCCCTCCTTGCGTCCCAGTGCTTCTTCTATAGAAAGAGACTTCCGGTACATCTCCTCGGCCTGCTCCAGATCACCACGGGTCTGATAGAGAATGCCAAGGTTGCCGTATTGATTGGCCATCCCCTCCTTGTGTCCCAGTGCTTCTTCTATAGAAAGAGACTTCCGGTACATCTCCTCGGCCTGCTCCAGATCACCACGGGTCTGATAGAGAATGCCAAGGTTACCGTAAGCACTCGCTGTCTCGCTACGTTGTTGTTCCTTACCACTTAGCACAAGCCATTTTTTCAAGATTTTGAATGCTGCATCCAAATCACCAGTACGATTGAAGAATTCATATGAAAGAGAAAGGATTTTTATATTATCACTTGATACTGAAAGTGTTGAAAATTTTTCCCGGGCATATTCAATTTTTCCTTGTTTCGAAAATAATGCAGCATTTTCAGCCACTTCAAGCTGCATTTTTTCGAGTTCCAACTGTAACTCTTCGACTTTATTTCTCGATTCTTCAGCTTCATAAATTTTTTCTTCTAACTGTTTTTTGGCACTTTCAATCTCATCAAGTATCGCCAAAGGCAAAATCAGACTATTAGACTCTTTGTTTGTTTGTGGAAGTTCACCTTTTGCATAAGCACGTAAATGGCGGTCTATCTCTTTGATAAAACTCTCTTGTGAATCAAAATAATGGTAAAGAACTTGACGAGAATCTTCTAAATGTTTACGAAAATTTATAACTTTTTGCAGTTGTGGTCCAGGATCCGCTTCTGATTCAGGGTCAACACGTTTAAAAAAAACAAAAATCTCTGGTGTACTATCAGCATGAAAACGGTTTAAAGCCCTGTGAAATTCTTCCTCTGTATAGGAAGTATAAGGATGTGCATCCAAGGCTTCTTGACCCCAACGCCGATACATTACCAAAATAAAAACATGACATCGGTCAATTTCTTCATTAATAACGCACTGATTACGTCGTCCCGTAGTGGCAAGTGTGTCTTCCCAGCCTAAAGGTACAAACTCAACGTTTGCACCGTCAGCAAAACCGGCATTGAGTTGTACTATGGCTTCCTTAAAATAGCTTCTTTCTTGAGTAAGATCTCCAGGTGATGCAATAAAAACTAGAATCTGCCGTTTCATCATAATATATCCTCTGCATATTAAATAATAACAATGATGGTTATATTGTAAAGACTACATTCTAAATATGACTTGAATAGAGGGCATTTCATCCAAATAACACGATGCTTTACCACTTATCAAATAAGTCGAAAATATGTAACCTGCATCACAGTCAGAGCGGCACCAAAAATTTTACACTCTCAAAACGGGTATATCACTACACCCGCATCCCATTACAGGAGTTATACAATGAGTCAGGCACTGCATTTTTACATGGATACCCATGATAAAAACAACGGTACGTTTCCGGAGGGCATCACACCCGATGCGCTGGCGGAGTTTTACAAGAACTATGAAAAGGCGTGTGAGGAGGAAGGGGTTATTTCTCTTAAAATCCATGTCGGTTTCAACGAAGGACGGGCGTTTTGCCTGAATATGGCTCCGGATGCCAACGCCGTGTTCAGAGTGCATCAGAAAGTAGGACTCCCTTTCGATTCCATTACTGAAGTGAGCACGATTTCTCCGGCAGATCTGCTTCGGATCTCCTGATGCCAGGCGGGAAACTCCCCGCAGGACATCAAAGCGTCACAATGGAGATCAGGCTGTCGGCATTGAACTCAAGCGTGTTATTAACATGAAGCAACCTCAAATGAGCCAGATACTCCCGTTCAAACGCTTCAGACTTCGCTTCAAGCTGACACAGCAGACCGCTGTAACCCGTCGTATTAAGCAGTCTCCACCATGTGTCAATATCCATGGGGAAGCGTATGTCCGCATCATGAACTTTCAAATCGCTGTAGGTCACCTGAGCCGAGAGCGCTTCTATCTCTGCCGCATTTTTGAGCTGTCTCTTTTCTATCCGCGCGGGAGGGGCGATATCATATCCCGATTTGAGCATATCGAGCATCATTTGAGAATAGGGCTGAAAAGCACGCTCGGTAAAAGTTGAGAAAACGAACTTTCCGCCGTTTTTGAGTTTTGAACAGACGTGCGAAAACACCCTGTCCATATCCGGATAGAAAAAGAGACCGTAGCCGCATGTGATAATGTCAAATTCCATTTCCTCAAACTCCAGATTTTCCGCATCCTGAAGATAATAGGTAATATTCGGCACGCCCTGCTCCCGTGTTTTTGCTTTGGCAATACCCAGCATCTCGGCGGAGATGTCAACGGCGTGAATTTCGGCACCCGGAAATTTTCTGGCAAGTGCGATGGCGATATGGCCCGTTCCCGTCGAAAGATCGAGAATATGCTTCGGATTCCCGGCGTCGATCAGATCGACAAGTTTTTGTGCCGATATGACAAAATGTCTATTCTCATCATAGTTCTGCGCAACGGCGTCAAAGGTACGCTTCACGCTCTCTTTTATTTTCCGATGCTCCATGCCACTCCTTTTTCAACGGAAATCAATTGCGCAATTATAGATAAGAAAAGAGCGTTTACATGTAACATGACACACATAGAATCTCTTTTGCAATCCTGAAAAAAACAGCAGGAGAATCCCTTGATAGCCGAATTCAACCGTCTCAAAAGCCGTTATGCCTCTCAGGAGCTCACCATGGAAGATCTGCAGACTCTGCAAAACAGCACGCTGGTGAGCTTTACCAACCACAGCATCAGCCGTACCAACCGGGACTGCCTGCTCTGCGATGTCCATTTCGATGCCTTTATCCGGCTCAAAACCGCGCTTACAGACCGAATCTTCCAGAATGTCGATGCCTATTGCAACTACATGGACTCTTCGGAATTGCAGCTGCAGCGGCAGGAGAGCGACGCCGATATCGTCGTCTATGAGTGCGACAATGTCGAGATTATTGCCGCCGTTGATAGTGACGGTGTGGTAAGCGTCGATGCGGACGACATTGAAGGAACGGAATGTTTCGAGGTTTTTTTAAGAGTGCAGCACTGATCTAAAATCTGCCGGCATTAACAGATATATCACCTTTTTGTAACGACTTTCAAAAATGTCATGAGATGAAAGATCGGTTGTTTTTATAAAGCGCTGTAAACTCTTCAAACGGTACCCCTGCGCTGAAGAGATAGCCCTGCGCGAGTTCGCAATGGTGTGCTGTGAGCCATTCCAGCTGCTGAGGCGTCTCGATACCTTCGGCTATCACCTTCATACCAAGTTTTTTCGAAAACGAGATGATGGCTTCCGTCAGGATCTCCTGCTTGCGTTCATGCAGCGAACTGACGAACGAACGGTCAATCTTGATACTGTCAAGCGGCATACGGCTCAGATAGGAAAATGACGAATAACCCGTACCGAAATCATCGAGCGAGAGTGAAATGCCCGCAGCTTTGATCTTTCGCATCATCCGCATCGCCATGATCAGGTTTTCAATCAAAATCCCCTCGGTAATCTCAATCTCGATCGTTTTGGCGCAACCGTTACTAATAATGTCATTGAGTAGATTTTCCATAATACCCGGATCGGAAAACGTGCGTCCTGAAATGTTGACTGCGATGGAAAAGTCGCCGCTGTTGTGCGCCTGAAGGCTGTAGAGATAGTCAATAGCTTTGTGCACGACCCAGATGTCAATCTCCTTGATGAGATTGTTCTCTTCTGCTATGGGAATAAATTTTGCCGGAGAGACGAAACCACCATCTTTCTGCCAGCGCAAAAGCGCTTCAGCACCGCAGATTTTTCCCGTTTGAAGATTGATTTTCGGCTGCAGGTAGAGTTCGAGTTCATCATTTTTGAGGGCATTTTGAAGCTGATGGATGACAAGCAACTGTGACTGGATCTTCTCTTCAAGGTCAGCACTGTAGTAAGCCACGCGGTTTCGGCCCATCTCTTTGGCCCGATACATGGCCAGATCCGCCTGACGGATAAGGCTCTGCGAGGTGGTGTCATGCTCCTGATTTGAATAGGTGACGCCGACACTGCCTGTCAGCTGATACGCTTTGCCCTCAACCACGATCGGACGTTCAAACTGGCGCATCAGATCCTGAAGCAGGGATTCTTCATCGCCTTTCTGACGGAGCGATTCGACCACAATAATAAATTCGTCACCTCCAATGCGCCCAATGGTATCGGACTTCCGTACAACTCTGACCAAGCGTTTTGAAATCTCAAAGAGCAGTCTGTCACCTATGGAATGGCCCATGGAATCGTTGACGATTTTAAAATTATCGAGGTCGATAAAGAGCACGGCAACAATTTTTTCCGTACGTTCAGAAAGATCCAGCGCGTGGTTCAAACGGAGCAGGACCTCATTGCGGTTGAAGAGTCCAGTCAAGCTGTCATGGCTCGCCATGTAACTGAGCTGTTCCTGATGAAAAATGCGTTCCGAAATATCAGAGAAGATACTGACATAGTTAATCTCCTGCGCATCACTCAGCTTCAAGATCGTGACCAGTGCATAGACCTCTTTACCGTCTTTTCTTCGATTGACGAGTTCCCCCTGCCAGATATTTTCACGGTGGATACTGTTCCACATCTGTTCATAGTAAGCCGGATTCTGCTTACCCGATTGCAGGATTTTCGGAGTCTGTCCAAGGACCTCTTCGGCACTGAAGCCGGTAATGACGCTGAATGCATGATTGATCTTGAGAATCCGTTCATCCGCATCGGTAATAATCATACCCTCATGCGAATTGTCAAAAATCCTTTTGAAAATCTCCAGCTCCTTGGTACGCTGTGCGACGGCATTCTCAAGCTCCGTGAGGTAGTTTTTATGCAGGCGGATCATCGGCAGGACAATAATTATCGCTTCCAGCACCAGCGTCATCAGCGTACCAAAATAGATCAGCTGTTCCCGCTTTTCCAGCGTCATGACAATGGTACTGTTTTCCGTCTCGAAAATCGTTACGGCCTGATCCAGATGCTCCAGCAACGGGGCACTTGCCTCAATTATCTGATCAAGCGTCTCTCTGTCACTGTTTAAAACAAAAGCATCAAGCAGCGTGAAATAGTGCTGTACCTGACTGTCGACACCGCCGGATTGAAAGTAATAGTGACGCAGTGCATCCGAAGGAAGATGTGTGGTGATGAAGGCGTGATCCTGTTTCATCAGTGTAATCAGACTTTTGAGATGATCGAGTTTTTCCGAACCGTGTTCAAAAACGAGGTGGGCGTAGAGTGCATTTTTTTGAGAGAGCATGCGCTGCTTGCCACTGAGATTGATGAGCGTACCGTACTCTTCCTGAGAATCGATCAGGGAGTGCATTGTATAGTAGGCGAACGACGCCCATATAGCAAGGATGATAAACGAAATCGCGTATGTACCGCCAAGCGATAATCTCATCTGTTTCATGGTTAGATTATACATCAGATATTGTTATGTAGTATATATAAAATAACATTAATTGGTGTATTTATGGTTTCCTTACAGAGCATGTGAGCGCATCATACAACAATTAGAAAAACTAATGTCGACAGATAATTTTATACGTAATAAAAAGGTGATAAGTCAATTTCGCTTAAGCTGCCGTTTCTGCTTGCCGGGCACTGAAGCCATCTGCTTCACCTTTTCCTGCACCCATGGCCTCAAAAACGACGGAAGTGCCCTACCCTTAAGTTTAAGAAGATCGTCAACCAGTGCTTTTGCAACCACGGTTTCGGCAAGATTCCTTACATGTAAAAGGTACTCGAAAAGCAACTCGCCCAGTCGTTCGAGCGAAATTTTCCACGTCGAACGGGTCTGCGCGTAGATCCAGAGCGAAAAATCGTAGAAACGTTCAAAAACGCTTCCCGCTTCAAAAAGCAGCGGCAGTGTGGCGGTGAAGTTGCCGCTGTTGTAATAAAGGTCCCAAAAGCGTGCAAAACGTTTCATGCGCTGCATCTGCATAAAATCGATACGGTCGTTTTGCAGCAGATCGTAAGGCGGCATGTCCGAATAGCGCATGTCAAAAGCGGCATCGTGACGCCCCAGCGGTGTGCCGGAGAGTTTTTTCAAAATTCCCACCTGTATCTCGCTCGCACTGAGTGCACACAAGGCGTCGAGATTGCGTCCGAACCCTTCAATGCTCTCGCCGGGAAGTCCGACAATCAGGTCAAGGTGCAGATGCGCGCGGGTCTCTTCTTGCAAAAAACGGAGGTTTTCTCTGATTTTATCCATCTTTAGCGGTCGTGAAATCCGTTCGGCCACTTCGGCATCAAGCGTCTGAATGCCCACTTCCAGCTGCAGTGAACCGGGAGGGAAGCGACGCAGCTTCGCTTTAAGCGCATCGGGAAAATGGTCGGGAATCACCTCGAAATGGGCAAAATACGGCGGTGTTCTGGAGAGAAAAAAGTCCAGTACCGCATTGGCAAGGCGCATGTTGATGTTAAAGGTGCGGTCAATAAATTTGAAGTCACGCGCTCCGCGCTCCCAAAGTGTTTCGAGCGCTTCGAGAAAACGTTCTATTCCGAAATGGCGTACCTTCTCGTCAATGGCCGAAAGGCAGAACTCGCACAAAAAAGGACAGCCGCGCGAGGCCTCCACATAGACGTAACGGTTGGCAATGTCATGATCGCTGTAGCACGCATAGGGAAGCGTCACGGATTTCAGCTCCGGTGCGGCTGCTTGAAAAAAGCGGTTGCCGGGCGCACTCCCCAAAAGCAGATCGCGGCAGAGTTCATAAAACGCAACCTCGCCCTCCCCGCTTATGATGTAGTCTGCCGCGTCAAAATTGACCCGATGCGGCAGATGCGACGCTTCGGGGCCGCCAAGCACAACCGTACATTCGGGTGCGATGGTTTTAAGCAGCCTTGTAAGGAGGGCAACCTCCGCCGCATTCCAGATGTAAGCACCAATACCGACAATGTGAGGCTTACATGTAAGAATGCGTTCCGCCATATCCTGCACGTTTTCGCCAATGACAAATTCAAGGATTTGAGAGTCGTTTTTGAGTTCTTTAAGATTGGCCTGCAGACAGCGCAGGCCCAGAGCGGTGTGGGAATAACGCGCGTTGAGCGTTGTGAGGACGATGGCACTCATTGCGCCGGTGCCACCGTCTCGGTGTTAAATCGAAGCGTTGGCTTCGACATCACCCGTTTCGACCGTTTCGGTTTGGGGCGCGGTTTCAGGCTCTACCATTTCGGGTGCACTCTCGGGAGCAGCTTCGCTTTTGGGTTTCGCATCAAGATCGATCACTGCATCCGAGTCCGGCGTCAGTGCCTCTTTAATCTGCTCCACCGCTTTGCCGACTTTGGCTTCTATCGACTGGGCTTTCTCCTCTTTGAGCGCAGCAATCTCGGCCTGAAGCTCTTCGATCTGCTCACCCAGCTCATCGGCCCGGTCTTTGGCTTCATTGGCTGCTGCGACATTCGCGCCATACTCATAGACGAGTTCTCCGCCATCTTTACCCTGCTTCATATTAACCCCGATGAAAAGCAGCATTACCAGAAAATAAATAATCGTCGCTGCCTTGTGAGCAATAAAGGTCGCCAGCGCCTTGAAGACAATGAGCGTCATGGATGCATAGACCAGATAGGTTCCCAGCAGCTTGTGCTCTCTCAGTTCATCCTGCCCGGCATCGGAGAGAAGATCAAACGCTTCGCTGCCATCAGTTTTTCCGGTAAGGAACAGCCCCAGATAAATGCCAATGAGTACCAGTAAAAGACTGCTGGTAATGACATTCAGTGCGCGGCGTTTGAAGTAAAGATTAAAAAACTCCAGCACCAGTACCAGCACCGGAATGGCAATGGCAAAGTGCACCACGACCGGGTGCAGCAAAAGCGGTACTTCATAAGGAATCTGAAGCGGAAGAGAGATTTCTGGCAGTGTCATGGGCATCCTTTGACGTTAAAATGATCGATTATATCAAAGTTCGATGACTTTCCACGGCAGACCCTGGGAATTGAGCTCGTCCATGAAAGGATCCGGATCGAACTGTTCCATATTGTAAACCCCCTCCTGCATCCAGCGCCCTTCGACCATCAGCTTGGCACCGATCATCGCCGGAACACCGGTCGTGTACGAAACGGCCTGCGATTTGACCTCGGCGTAGCACTGCTCGTGGTCACTCACCTGATAGATGTAGATCTTGCGCGGTTGGCCGTCTTTGATGCCCTCGGCGACAATCCCGATATTGGTTTTTCCCTTGGTGCGCGGTCCGAGTGACGCAGGGTCAGGCAGCAGGGTTTTCAAAAACTCGATAGGGACAATCTTCATTCCCTGATGTTCCACCGGTTCAATACCCAGCATCCCCACGTTTTGCAGCGCGTTCATGTGCATGATGTAGCTCTGACCGAACGTCATGAAGAAACGCATGCGTTTGAGACCCTTGATGTTCTGCACCAGAGACTCCATCTCCTCATGATAAATAAGATAACTGTCTTTGACGCCGACTTCGGGGTAATCCCACGGCATGTGAATTTCAAGAGGCTTGGTTTCGATCCATTCGCCATTTTCCCAGTAGCGTCCGTTGGCACTCACTTCGCGCAGGTTGATCTCCGGATTGAAGTTGGTGGCAAACGCATAGCCGTGGTCTCCGGCGTTGCAATCGAGAATGTCGATGGTGTGAATCTCGTCAAAGTAGTGTTTCTGCGCATAGGCACAAAAGACGTTAGTCGCGCCCGGATCGAAGCCGCTGCCCAGAAGCCCCATGATACCCGCGTTTTTAAACGCTTTGTCGCGCGCCCACTGCTCTTTGTACTCGAAATTTGCCAGATCGGGGTGTTCGTAGTTGGCCGTGTCGAGGTAGTGTACCTTGGTCTTGACACAGGCATCCATGATGGTCAGGTCCTGATACGGCAGTGCAACGTTGATGACGATATCCGCTTCGACCTCTTTAATCAGCTTGACCAGCTCCGAAACGACGTCCGCATCGACTTTGGCAATCTCGATAGCACCGGCAGGAAGCTCTTTTTGAATCTCCGCACAGCGGGAGATGGTACGCGAAGCCAAAATGATCCGTGTAAATGTTTGCGCATTCTGTACGCATTTGTGTGTTACAACACGACCGACGCCGCCTGCTCCGATGATGAGTACTGTAGCCATAGAATCGTCCTTAAAATAAGTTTCCAAGATATAAAATAGTGTGACTTCCGACTCCCGCTTCCTGACGTTATGTCAGGGAGAAAGGTTTCAGAAGCGTATCTAATGCCACATAGACATTTCCGGCGTGAATCATATCAGCTGAGCCCATAGCATCAGCTTTATTTTAGACATTACCTGCCTTTCAAAGAGCACAGATTTCGGAAAACACAATCTTTGTAACAGTGCGGTAATTTTCAGGCATATCCGCCGTAACGTATGCCTGCAATTGATCAGAGAATATTGAATGCGACAATCAGAACGGAGACCCAGATCGCTCCGGTGAAAACCAGTGAGACGAAAACCAGTGCGGCTCCGGCATCTTTGGCCCGTTTGGCCAGTTCGTGATGTTCAAGCGTCACCAGATCCACCACCCGCTCCACCGCAGAATTGGCAATCTCCGCCATCAGCGGAATAAAAAGTGAAATGCCCAGCATGGCAGCATAGGCAAAATCGATAGGCAGCGACCACGCGACAATGCTCATGACCACGAAAAGCAGCAGCTGGAGTTTGAAAGAGCTCTCATGTTTGGCCACCTCTTTGAGCCCTGCCAACGCATAGGTGGTATTTTTGAAAAGCGTATATTTGGGCTTGTTAAGAGCCATGTGCGTCCTTCAGGGAGATAACGGCAGTCCGCACGGTGTCGGCATTGCTTGCGAGCGGCAGGGGCGCACCGTAGCGCACGCGTACCACGCGGCGCCACAGCGACCTCTCGGGAACCGACCATGTTTTCGAGCGCGAAAAAGGTTTGCTGCCGTAAATACCGCTGATAAAATAGGGGGTGATTATACCGTGATTCCCCTTGGCGATCAATTCGAAACCGCGCCGAAACGGCCCCGTTTCGCCGTTTCTGCTAATGGTCCCTTCGGGATAGACGCCAAGAAGTTCCCCTTTGGAGAGCGCTTCGCGCGCCTCTTTAAAGGCGTCCTTGCTGGCACGCTCGGAGATGGGAATCGCACGGCCAAGTTTCCAGAGCCGGTGCACCCCTTTCCAGTGGTAGATGTCACGCTCCATGACAAAGCGGATCCGTCTCTCAACGGCAAACTGCACCAGAATCCAGTCGATCCAGCTGATGTGATTGCCCAGCATCAAAACGGCGCCCTCTTTAGGAATCTGTTCGCTGCCTTCGTAAATGATCTTGTAGCGCAGGGAGAGCAGCATCTCGATGAGAGCCCAGATCAGCCAGTCGAGATAGCGCCACAGCAGATAAACGCTCATAAGCGCGCCGAGACCGAACATCAGGTAAAAAAGCGATACCGTGTTGAGTCCCTGATAGCTGAAAAACGTAATCAAAAACAGAAAAAAGACCATGAAAATATTCTGGATGAAATTGTTGGCAGCCAGAATGGTGCCCAGATGCACCCGCGGCGCCATTTTTTGAATGTAGGCGTTAAGCGGCACAATAAAGAGACCCGCGGCAATCCCGAAAGTGACAAACTCTGCGGCAATGAGCGTCACCGAATGCGTCAGGGGCAGCAGCGCCACCATAAGGCTCAGTCCCATAGCGCCCAGCGGAATCAGGCCCAGATGAATGTAGCGTTTCGAAAGCCACGCCGCCATCAGCGAACCGGTGATAATGCCGATTGCCGCAAGCGCCATCAATCCCTGCACCACAATGGCGTTGTCAATCCCGAGATCCGATTTGGCATACGCTCCGAATGCCGCCAGAACCACCTGCGAAATTGACCAGAAGATCGAGAGTGCAATAATCGCCACGCCGATGTCGCGTTTTCGAAACGAGGTTTTGAGATTTTTTCGCAGATAATAGCCGCTACGGTAGCGGCGCCATTCAAAACGTTTTTTGACCTGAAGTTTCTGAGTGTTCGGCAGTCGCAATGAGAGCAGCCACTCGATCACGGAGCCGACCACGAGCAGCCAGCCAAGCGGGGCGATCTGGCGTAAAATGGCGCTTTCGCTCTGCACATCGCCGCTGAGTGAATTTTCAAAAAGTACCGTATAGAAAATGATGCCGCCGAGAATGGCGACCGTGGTCGTCGCCTGGACAATGGCATTGCCGCTGCTGATACGCCCTTCGCCGAAAAGCTCTTTGATGTAGCCGTATTTCGCCGGAGAGTAGATGGCACTCTGCGCGCCCATAATGAAGGTGAGCACAAAAGCGCTCCAGAACCATCCCATGTAATAGCACAGCGTAATCAGGAAGGTGATGATAACCGCAAACAGCGCCCCGTAGCGCAAAATCAGATGCTTGGGAAACTTGTCGGCGATGTATCCCGAAGGGGTAAAAAGCATAATGAACGGCAGCAGTACCAGCGCATTCACAACGGCGGTGAGCATCACCTGCGCCTGGTCGTCATACACCTTGAAAATGGTATTTTGAATGATGATCTTGTGGCCCAGATCGGTAAAGGCATTAAGAAAAAGCGCCGCAACATAAGGGAGTGCGCCGGTGACTTTGAAAGGTTTGCTCATGAGGCCAGAGTTGTACTCCACCCTTCATAAACACCGTGCTCCTTTTTCGCACGATCAAAAAGCATGCCGACATCCTCGTGGATTGCTCCGGAGTCCAGTGCCATCACTTTGCAAAGCACCATGCCGTAGGCAAACTCTTCTTTGGAATTGTAGGTGCGTTCCTTACATGTAAAGCCCTTCTCTTCCATCGATTCAACCATACGGTCACGCTGTGCTTCGGTCTGGAAAAAGAGATAATGTTCAACTTCGCGCTCAAAAGAAAGGTCATCCTCTTCGGCTTCGAGCGCTTCGAGGATCTCATGCGAATGCAGCATCTGCAGTGTACGGGCATCGGGGGTCAGTTCAAAACGGTAATGCTCCCATTTGGGATCGCGGCTGGAAGCGGTTTCAAAGGCATAGCCTGTATCCTTAAATACCGCTTCGAGAAGTTTTTGGAACCCTTTGGCCTGCGGTCCGTAGAAATAGAGTTCGCACCACCCCTCCTGAACCCGCAGACCCACATAAACCAGATCACGCTTTTCAGCCTCTTCTTCAAGCTGCGACGCCGCCTGAAGCAGCATATCCCGCTCATAATCGCCCCACAGACCGTTTTCAAGCGGATGCTTGAGTTTGACAAATCCCCAGACCAGCCAGGGATACTCAATCATGGGGGCTTCATCCTGCCAGCGGGTTTGCAGCATTATCAGGGTTTCGCCCCCCTCGTTTTGAGGCAATATAAAAGTTTCTGTCATGAAGAAGCGGTATCCTTGGCGTGGTGTTTGGAAAAACAAGAGTGCGAGTATAACATAGCCAATGCGTGAAGACGTTTTAAGAACTTTTGCGCCATAATGTAGCAAAAAAGCTTCAAGGGGTAGTCGATGACGCGGGTCTTAATCGTCGAAGACAGTCAGATGCTTTGTCGTATTCTCAGAGATATAATGGAGAAATACACGTCTTTTGCCTTTGAGTTTGCCCACTCTTATCAGGAAGCTGTTACCCTGCTGGAGCAGCACACCTATGACTTCGCCGTGACCAACTTGCATCTGCCCGATGCCAACGACGGACAGATCGTGCCTCTGGTCAACCGCTACGGCATCGCTCCCATCATCTTTACCGCCGATATCAATGAAGAGCTCCGCGATGCTTTTGAGAGCTCGAATATCATTGATTACGTGCTTAAGGAACGTTTCGACAATATCGTCTATGTTGTTGAAAAGCTGCTCCAGCTTCAGGCCAACCGCCGTAAAAAAATTTTGATCGTCGAGGACTCGCTCACGTACCGATACTATCTCAAAAACAATCTCGAAATGCACCAATTTCATATTTTTGAGGCGGCTCACGGCGAAGCGGCATTGCGCATCATTGAAGCGCACCCCGATATTGAACTGGTTCTGACCGACTACCACATGCCGATTATGGACGGACTGGAACTGACACGCCGTATTCGGCGCAAACACTCGAAAAAAGATATGGCCATCATCGTGCTCTCAAGCGAGACCAAATCTTACAATACCAGCAGATTCCTCAAAGAGGGGGCAAACGACTACATTACCAAGCCCTTTTCCCGCGACGAATTTTATGCGCGGATTTACCAGAACATTGACGAACTCGAAATCTTCAATCAGGTCAGAACCCTTTTTGAGCATGACATCATCCATATTCTCTGCGAAGTCACCGAATTCAAAAGTGCGGAAACGGGTGCACATATCCAGCGCATCAGCGAATATACCGCGCTGATGATGAAACTAAGCGGTGCCTATGATGAGGAGGCGCAGATGATCGGAAAAATGGCTGCCCTGCACGATATCGGGAAAATCGCCATTCCCGATTCCATCTTATGCAAACCCGCGGCGTTGACACCTGAAGAGTTCGACATTATCAAAACACATACCACTTACGGAAAACAGATTCTGGAAGAGGCTTTTAAATCGGATCTTAAGCTGGGGAACATCGCCGTTGAAATCGCCTACCTCCATCATGAACGCTACGACGGCAAAGGGTATCCCATCGGCCTGCATGGCAGTGACATTCCTTTGCATGCACGGGTTGTAGCACTGGTCGATACGTTTGATGCACTGGCAAACCGACGGGTTTACAAAGATCCATGGACGATGCAGGACATCATTGCCTATCTCGAGAAAGAGTTCGCTAAGGCGTTCGATCCGAAGCTGGTGCGCCTCTTCTTGAAACATCTTGACAAATTTACGGCGATCCTGCATCGCTATGAAATCGGAAATGCCTCATGATTGATGATTATCTCTATCTGATTCTTATCTACATGATCTTCGAACTTTACGAAGTCTCCTGGCAGCGTGCCGACTCCATGATGGGAATGCTGCTGCGGATGCACCGCTACTACAAAAAGAGCGTACTGCTCTTTTTCATCATGCATCCGACTTACTATTTCATCATCTATCTGATGCTTTCTTTTGAACCCTCTGCGGCACTCGGAGCCATGCTCTTTATCAAAACCGTCGATATCGCCGCCAAAGTCCTTCTGATTCAGCAGGTTTTTGAAAAACGCCGTCTTTCTCAGGAGATGACCATGATGCTTCTGACACCGCTATCCTGGTGGATGCCTTTTGTAGGGCTTCTGGTCTACCCGCCGTTTTTGATTATGGCGTTTTACATGTAATACATTTAACACCGTTGGATATGCTACTACAAAGGATTCCCATGCATAAGTCATTATTGTCTGTCAGTCTCGCTGCCGCCGTATGGATCGCCGGATGCGGTTCCGGCGGCGGTTCAGGAGGCACAGCACCTTCCGTTCGGGTCAGTGACGGCTACGTCGTTGGAGCAACAGTCACCGCCGGTGAGGCAACGGCCTCCGAAGCTACCAAAAAAGGTGCCGGATGGTACCAGTTCAGCACGACGCCGCAGGAGAGTATTAGCGTACAAAACGGTGTCAATGATATCGTCACGGTTAACGGCATTGCCAATAACGGCGAACCCTATGCACCGCTGATGCATGCCCCCGCATCCTATACCAACATCACCCCTTTTACCTCCCTGCTTGGTATCCTCGGCGCTTCAGCCATGGCAGAACGCTATCCGCATGCCTATGCTTACAACAATACTTTTGACTTTGATGTTGTCGCTACAGGAAACAAGGACTTCGAAATTGCCAGAGAAAATGCCAAAGCAGCCCTCGAACTCTCCGCCATGCAGCAAGCCTCCGGTGCAGCCCATCTGCGTATCATTAACGGAAATATCGTCAGTTCCGGCGACAGCACATGGCATTTTATCGTTGCACTTGAGGACACATACGGAGAGTATTGCGGGGGGTCACTCATTGCACCCGACTGGGTATTGACTGCCGGTCACTGCGTCACAAACAGCCGGGGAAATATCATCACGTTCCTGCCTACAGTCTATTATGGCAGCTATTCTCTCGCTGAAGGGGGAAATCGTGTCAATGTTTCAGAAATTTTCAGACATCCGAACTATGATGACACTACCATCGACAATGATATTGCACTGCTGCATCTTTCGCATTCCATAACAACCGTTACACCGGTTCCCCTCAATCCGGTGCTCCCTTCGGACGGCACCATGACAGAGGTTGCCGGATGGGGCAATCTCCTGACTGTTGGACAGGATTACCCCGATGACCTCTACGAAGTGGGATTGCCGGTCATTAACTTCAACACCTGCAAAAACTCCTATGCTTCCGATGGAACGCTGCTGACAGGCAATATGTTCTGCGCGGGCTATATGAGTGGTCTTAAGGACAGCTGCCAGGGTGACAGCGGCGGTCCGCTGATCGTTACTAAAAACGGAACCAATTACCTTAGCGGTATTGTCAGCTTCGGCGGCACGTCAAGCCAGTGGTGCGGTGCTCCCGGCTTCCCGGGTGTCTATACCCGTGTCAACAACTATATCGACTGGATCGAAGGTCATACGGGAGATCTGGGCAGCAGTTCAAGCAGTTCAAGCAGTTCAAGCAGTTCGGGCAGCACACCGTCACTCGAAACAATACTTGATGAAATCGATGCTGTGGATTCAGGTGATTACGAAACGCTCAGGACACTCACAATCCAGTACCTCGGAGCATACAACGGCACTTACGAGGAGTGATCCTCGTTATGGTAGCTGCGCGAGAGTTTCGCGCGGGTTGAGAGTTCCTGTACCGTTTTGGTAATGTCTTTCTGGGCGATGTTGTAATGATCGTGCAGTTTGTCGAGTGACTGATCGATTTTCTCGCTCAGGGTTTCACTCAGGTTTTCGATATGCTCGCGCATCTTTTCAAACTGGAACTCTTCAATGCTTTGCAGACTCTCCGTCAAAAGCTCCAGCCGCGCTTTGGCCTTGAGATAATCCTCTTTTACCTGTAACACCTGTTGCGTCAGTTCCGAAAGCGGTGCATACAAATTATGAACCTCACTGCCGGACTTTTGAAGTTCCGCCATACGCTGCGTGGCCACAAGCAGCTGCGCCATCATTGTCTCTTCCTGATTCCGAATGGAACCGATAAGGCTGTCGCTCTCCGCCATGGCCGTGGCCATACCCTCGCTCTGGGCACGCAGGGAGATCATCTGCCTTTCGAAATCATTAACGACCTGCTGAAGCAGATTGTCGACTTTCAGGACGACTTCTTTCAGTTTGGCATCTGAAATGACCGGAGTCGGAGTGTCACTTTTAATGTTGCCTATCAGTTCATGCAGCGATTTGTCGCTTTCAATCAACGTTGTGAGTGCTTTTTGCAGATGTTTGTAATGGTCCTGTTCGGCAATGCGCAAAATATCGATATGACGGTGAATGACGGTATCGATATCAGGCATCTTCTCGTTGGTAAAATCCTCAAAAGTCTGAAGCACCTTGTGCTGCTGTTCAAACAGCGTCTCGAATTTGGCAAAAAAAGCGTGCTGATTCGCTTCAATGTTTTTGAGTGACGTAAAATCGATATTTGAAAATTTTTCGATGGTCCGCTGTATTTCCTGTTCGGTCAGATTAAGCGATTTAAGCCGGGTGTCTGAAGCTTCGATATTCTTTTTTATGTGTTCAACTTCTGCGGCAAAACGATTTAAAAATTCAACGCGCTGCTGATTTTCAAAACCCACCTGCGTTTGATGCAAAATATTCATAATTATATAAAGGAGCAAACCGAAAAAAAGCGGTAATAATGCTTCCCGAAAAAGCAATAAAAAATCCGTATCATCCGGATGCAGCAGCAAATGCGTCATCGCGCCTATTGCGCCGATTCCAAGTAACATCGGTGCATAATTTATTTTGCCGGGCTGTTTGAAAATGGCAATCTGCCGCAGGAAAATAAGCCCCATAAAAATAAAAGTTATGATTAAATCCATATCAAACATTCACACCACCTCCATTTAGGTCTTGCTTTCAATTATTCTTATTGTTATAATACGACAATTTTACCCGTTTTGAAAGGTTTTTACATGGCACAGGAAAAATACGAAGTTACCAAGAAAGAGTTTCTGACATTTCAGATTAATAAAAAAGAGCTCGATATGAATAAAATCGACGATCAGATTGCGGCACTGAAAGAGAAAAAAGCTGCCATCAAAGAAGAGATTATGGCGATCAAAGAAGCGAATCGCGACGTCTTCCCTGCACGCGGACGCAAGAAAGCTAACTAAGAACCTTTAACAGTTCCAAAGGGTGGTCACAGACGTGATCGCCCTCCCCTTCAGAAGCAAATCCCCACGTTGCAAAAACATTTGAAATTCCCGCATTTCTGGCCGCTGCCATATCTTTCGAGTTGTCGCCGACCATCCATCCTTTATGACGCAAAGGATCAAATCCGTAATGCTCGAAAATCAGCTGCAGCATCTCCGGATGCGGTTTCGGGTTCACAACAAGATCGGCACCGACAATCCTGTCAAAGTACGTATGAACGCCTAGATGTTCGAGCATACGCCTTGCAAAAGGGCTTGGAGCATTGGTAGCAACCGACATCACGAAACCTGCTGATTTCAAATGCGCCAGCAGCGTCTCGATGCCATCGTAAAGCCTCGGATTCTGTACGCACTGTTCATGATAATGCAATTCAAAAAGCTGCTTTGCCGCACTCTCATAGGTATCCGTTTCATAAAAGAGCTTAGCAAGATTGCGCTGGTCACGGTTGATGGCTTCGACAACAAAGTGCGAACTCAGCGGCTGCAGGCCATACTGGAGTGCCCTGACATGATTGATGGAGACGGTGATGTCATACTGCGAGTCGATCAGTGTACCGTCCATGTCAAAGACGACGAGTTTCACGGCCGCATCTTCTCGTAAAGCTCTTTGAGCGCTTTTACATGTAACGGGTGATCGTTCATGCAGCGGCTGACTTTATACGCTTTGTAGCCTAACGCCTCAGCGACTTCGCGGTATTCAATTTCAAGTTCAAAATCGGTTTCGGAATTATCTATGGTAAACGCGATGGGATAGATGAGCACCTTGCGGTTGCTAATGGTATGCAGCATCGTCTCAAGCGAAGGCTCCAGCCACTTCATGGGGCCGACTTTCGACTGGTAGGCCGTGTGAATGGCATGAAAATCCAGCCCCTCTTCCGTCAGCATGGCTTTAAGTAGTTCGACATGACGTTCGACATGACGCTGGTAAGGGTCGCCTTTGTCAACGATTTTCTGCGGCAGTCCGTGTGCCGAGAAGATCAGGTCATACTCGGCGTAGGCTTCCCCTGCCATCGCCTCTTTGATCCGCTCGATCATCCCCTGATTGTAGGTACGGTTTTCAAAAAAGTGTTTGATCTCGATCACAGTCGCATCCAGCCCCTGCGTGTGCATCTCGGCTTCAAAATCTTCGAGCGACGATTTGGTGGTCGTTGTGGAATACTGCGGATAGAGCGGAATCAGGTAGATACGTTCCACTCCGGCTTCCTTAAGGCGCGTCACGACACCCGAAGCAAACGGCGGCGTGTAGCGCATGGCAAAATCGACGATGACATCGGGAAGCGCTTGTGAAAGCGCATCAACCAGCCGCTGCGTATGACCGACAAGAGGGGACTTTCCGCCAAGCTCACGGTAGATTTCCTGAGACTTTTCGGTTCTGAAAAAGGTAATCATCGTTGCAATGAATCGGCGAAACAGACCGAATTTCACTGTGATGATATTGGGGTCGTTGAACATATTGCTCAAAAAGACTTCGACCTCTTCAAGATTGTTTGGGCCGCCCATATTGAGCAGAACGATCGCCTCTTTCATCTCACTTCCTTGCATGTTTATACTGCGGATTTTAGCAATTTAACTTATGCTTTGCCTGAATGGCCGCGCTTAACCCAGCGTTCGAAAAAACGAACGCTCATCAGACGGCTATCAATCGACATGCCGCTGTGCAAATGTTGTGCAAGCTGGTACGCCAGATAGGGTGCCAGCACAAATCCGTAGCCTCCCGTACCGTTGATCATGCTGCAATTGGGATAATAACGGAATGCTTCGCGCCCATATTGTGCCCCATGAAGCAGATCGGGAAGTGCCTGCAACGTCGCATCGGCATCAACCAGCGAACCGATAATGGGAAGGTAGTCGTTAGAACCCGAGCGCAATCCCGTATAATCAGCGGTAATCTCGACATTTTCCAGTGCTATGGTGTGACCGGCTTTCTCAAGCAGCTCGGCACGGCCGGCTTCAAGATCATACGCTTCGGTCGCGGTTTCCGGATGGTAATGGACGTTATGGGTCGCCCCGATGGCCGTCTTTCCATCTTGCGTTGCGGCAACGGAGAGGTAATGATGCAGATGGTGCGGCAGTTGCGTCGTCGTTGTAATATCGATGCGATGGCCCCACACGCCGCGAAGTTTCAGGTATGACAGCTTAAGCAGCGGCGTGTACGCGCCTATGGCAAAAATAATATGCCGGGCCTGATGGGCGTTAACCTGCCAGAGCCCTTCACGATACTCCGGTGAATCAACCGCTTCGCAAAAAAAATGCGCATCTTTGCAAAGTGCCCTGCACACACCTTGCGCATCAACCAGACCGCTGCGCTGCAGATAGAGCCCCGCCGCACTTCGGGCTTCGCTCTGCAATGTGGCGCGCAGCGCTTCTGAGGGTTCGCTTACATGTAAAGGCGTATCGCGTTTGAATGCTTCAATACGCGCCGCATCGTCGTCATGTTTGGCCAGATGCAGCAGGGGCGCTTCGCGTAGATACTCCGGAAAATGGCGTTCGTAAAAATCGAGTGAGAAATCAAAAGCGGCGTCGCTGATCTCTTTGAGTGGACCGGATTTGGAGAATTTCGGGGAGATAAATGCGCCCGCCGCACCGCTGCCTCCGGCAGCAATGCCTTCACGGTCGAAAAGCGCGACGCTGTAGCCCTGGCGTGTCAGAAACCAGGCGAGAGCACTGCCGTTGATACCGGCGCCGATGATCGCAAAATCAAACACTGATCTCTTTGATATCGGCAATCTCAAGCAGCGCCTTATAGATGAGGCCAACAAGTGATTTTCGGTTCTGGCGCAGGGCTTCATCCTCCGCATTGACCATGACGCCGTCAAAAAAGGCGTCAAGCTGCGGTTTAAGGCCAAACAGGGCATCGAGTTTCGCTTCATAACTCTCAAAGCTTTGCGCCATAACGCCTTCATACGCTTCAAACAGAGCCTGTTCCGGAGCTTCTGCAAACAGGGTGCTGTTTACATGTAAAGCAGCCGATACGTCGAAATCTTTCGTAATGTTCGCCACGCGCTTAAAGGTGGAGAAGATGCTTTCAAAGCTTTCGCTCGTCGCGATGGCATTGACCGCGTTGATTTTTCGGGTGAGTTCTCCGAGTTCGCGTTCACCGGAGCTGAGAACCGCTTTGATGATAGAGGGATTGACATCATAAAACTTGTTCAGACGCTCAATGATAAAGGTCTCAAGCTGTGCGTAATCAATGGTCTCATAATCGCTGCCGAGGGTACGCAGGGTCTCTGAAAGATCAAATCTGAAATCATACGCATCACAGATACGGACAATACCGTTGACCGCGCGGCGCAGTGCGAAGGGGTCGCGTGTCCCGGTAGGAATCTGGTTGACGCTGAAGAGTCCCAGCAGCGTATCGAGCTTGATGGAAAGTGCCACCAGAGCACTCAGCGATGTAGAAGGGAGTGCGCTCTCTTCGCCCGCGGGAAGGTACTGCTCTTTGATACAGAGCGCCACTTCGGCGCTCTCACCAAGTTCCAGCGCATAGTAATACCCCATCAGCCCCTGAAGCTCGGTGAACTCATAGACCATTTCGCTCATCAGGTCCGCTTTGGCCAGAGCGACGGCACGCGTGAGAAGGTCACGGTTTTCTTCAATGCTTTTGCCGTTTTGGGCACTGATCTGCGCGCCGTAGCGCTCAAAGAGTTTCAAAGCAATCACGCTCTCACGCGCGATTTTCTCCTGCAAAGAGCCCAGACCTTTCATAAAGACGACTTTTTCCAGCCCCTCCGTGGAGAGGCCGCGTTTGAGGTCGTTATCATAAAAGAAGAGCGCATCGCTCAGACGCGGACGAAGCACCCGTTCATTCCCTTCAATGACTTTTGAAAAGTCGTTAGTCAGCGCGTTGCTTACAACAACGAAACGGTTCATCAGCTTGCCGTCTTTAAAGACCGGGAAGTAACGCTGATGCTCTTTCATGGAAGTAATAATGACTTCCGGCGGCAGGCGCAAAAACGCCTCGTCAAAACTTCCCAGAAGCGCCGTCGGATGTTCCGTAATGGCAACGACTTCATCCAGCAGATCTTCGTCGATCTCGATGTCGAAGCCCTCTTTTTTGCTGAGCGCCGCAAAATCGTTGAGAATTTTCAAACGGCGTTCGTCCGGATAGAGTGTCACGAATGCAGATTTGAGCAGATCAAAATACGCATGCACATCAGTGACGGGAAGCGGCTCGAAACTGTGAATGCGATGCCCGAAGGTGCGTTGCTGTGACGCGACATTGAATAGCGTCACCGGTACGGAAGCATTGCCCAGCATGACATTCACCCAGCGGATCGGGCGGATAAAACTCTCGCTCAGGCTTCCCCAGCGCATGCTTTTGCCGAAACTGAGCGACTCCAGCCAGCTTTTTATCATCGATTCAAGCAGATCGGCTGCTTTTTGCCCTTTGAGTTTTTTCTCATAGTAGAGCACTTCCTTGCCGCCTTTTTCAGCGCGACCGAGTTCATCAAGGCTCACTCCGCATTTTCGGGCAAACCCTTCGGCAGCTTTGGTCGCTACACCGTTTTGAAACGCCACCTCAACGGGAGCGCCGAAAAACTCTTCGACGCTATCATTTTGTACCGTGGGAAATTCACGATGCCATAGCACCAGTCGACGCGGTGTATAGTAAAACTCGAATTCGCACAGCAGTGCATGCGACTCCAGAACACCAGCCCATTTCTTTTCAATATTTTGCAGTTCGTTCAGCAGCGGAACAGCCGGAAGCTCTTCAACGCCGATTTCAATTAAAAGCGGTTGCAACATCACAATACCCAGAGTTTAAGTTTTCGGGATTGTAGCGCCAAGATGGTTAAAATCGGCTTGTTTCTTAGGTAATTATTAAAGAGGAGTATTTTTATCTTTTTTATGTTTTGTTAAATCTAAGTCGCGTTACAATGGCTGCATCCAATCCAAAAAGAAGGAATAAACATGCCAAAAATCAACCGTTATGTTGACATCGACACTGTAGAACGCGAATCAAAAAAAGACTATATTGACCGTCACTCTCCATTCATTCACTGTGAAAGCAGTGCCAAAGCAGGTGAAGCGTTTCCCGTCACTGTAAAAATGGGCAACGAATACACACACCCGGATGATTTCGACCACTTCATCGAAGGTATCCAACTCTATAACGGTGAAACCCTTCTTGCCAAGGCGGAATTTGTAGCCGGTATGCTCGGCGGACAAGGTGCCAAAGGTCATGCGACCGTTACATTCAACGTCGTTCCTTCCGGCAAAAAAATGAACCTTGTAGCTCAAAGCTACTGCACCAAACACGGTATCTGGGAATCTGACCCGGTTGTCGTTGAAGTAGCTGAATAAGCTAACTGTTGCAGGGCTTCGGCCCTTAACAATTTTTTACTTTCTTTCCATCTTTCTCCCCTGATATTTGTCTGTAATAAAAATGTGATTATAATACTTTCTTATTTCTAAAAGACATCAGGAGTTCTCATGACAAAAATCTTGAAACTGGTCCCATCACTGACACTGGCTACTGCGCTCATGACGGCATCGCTTAATGCGGCGGATGAATTTAAATTCCTTCCGATCTTTCTCGACGACAGTTATAAAGCGCATGCCGAAGTCGCACTGGTAGGCGGTTACATCGATATCGATCAAAAAGGTTCCGACGACGGCGCCGACTATGGCGTTGAGTTCTCATTTGACTGTCCCGTCTTTACCCTTCCCGGTGACAACCTGCTGCGTCAGCAGCTCACGGTGACCCGTCATGACGAATCGGACTTCTCGATGACGACAATCGAGATGAACCCCTACTATTTCATTAGGCTGGCTGATAATCTCGTGTTGGGATTTGGCCCGGGTATCGGAGGCATGTTCGCAGAAGTCGATCATGGTAAAGACAACTGGCTCTTTACCTATCAGGTCGGTGGCGGTCTGAAATATTATATGGGTAATCTTCTTGTCGGTGCCGATGTACGCTGGCAATGGACAACAGAGAAAGATTTCGGTTCTGGTGAAAAAGAGGCACTCGATAATATGCGTGTTCTTGCCAAAGTGGGTTACCGCTTCTGAATTTTTTCCAAACGGGCATAGCATGAACTCCCAGATCAGCGTATTCCATGCCCGGCTTCTTGCACTCGATGAGGGTGCTTATGATGTCATTTATCAGGGGAAACGCTATCTTTTACGTAAAGAGAGCCGACTCGACCGTAAACTTGTGAAACTTTTCGCCGAAGAACTCGGCGGGAACGACTTCATCAGTCTCAACTATTACCCTACCCTGCAAAACGGCTTGCTCAAGCCTTGTGAAATGCCTCGGGAGAAAGTCATTGCCTTCATTTTGGGCATGGAACTTGCTTAACTGATCTACCCTGTATAAAAATCGTGCAGAAATTGCAATCTTTCTGTAATTTTGCCGATATAGAATTACACTGAAAATAATAAAAAGGATCTATATGCGAAAACGCGTCAACAACCATCGTCGCCGCCGCGGTACCCGAATCATTAACGCTGAGCGTTAATTACTTCTGTTTCGGCGAACAGGCCGAGAGACACTCCTGCTCCGTTTCAAACGGAACCACCCCTTTACAACCGCCCCACACAAACATCTTGCAAGAGTTGCTTTCATTGTCATAATAGTAACGCTTGAAATAGGCACGGCACATGCCGCCATTGGGTTCCATGCTACAGCGCGGATCATTGGAGAGCTCGGAGAGCGTCATGCCGCTGCAACCTGCAAAAAAAAGTCCGATTCCCAGCCAGAGTGTTTTCATTATCATACCTTTACCCTATCCTGCAAGGCCCGTGAGAGCGAGAGCATATCGATGTTTTCAAGACTCACACCCGTCGGCACGCCCTGCGCGATGCGGCTGAAGCGTACCGGCATGCCTTTGAGCTTCTCTTCGAGATAGTAGATGACCCCGTCGTTGGCAATGGAAGGCGTCATGGCGAAAATAACCTCTTCGACACCCTCTTCAACCCGACGGCGGAGATGTTCGATATCCAGAGCGTCCAGCGCCTCAAGGACGAAATAGTACCCTTCAAAAAGAGCGTTCTCTTCAAACATGAGAATCTCTTTGGCACTTTCGACGATACAGAGGAGTTTGGAGTCACGGTGTTCATCGGCACAGATGTGACAAAGTTCATCTTCGCTCATGCCGCCGCAGCGTGTACATTTTTTAATGCTTCCGAGTGCATTCTCGATGGCATGCGCGATTTTTATGGCACCGAAACTGTCATGCATCAGCATATGATAGGCCAGACGCGTTGCCGACTTGTGTCCAATGGTGGGAAGTGATTCAAGCGCCTCGACGAGACGGTTGAATTTGTTCAGAGCGTGTTTCATGGCAGCGATTGTATCGCGTTATCGCTTAGGCAGCCATATCCACAGACGCAGCGGCGCTTTCAGCCCCTGAGCCGCGGCCATGGCCGCCGTGCCAAAGCCGGTAAAGAGGTCGGCGCGCACACGGCCCCGAATCGCTCCTCCGGTATCTTCGGCAAAGACAATACGCTTATCATCAGCCGTCGAAAGAGAGAGCATCGCTCCCATGGGAATGTAACGGGGATCGACCGCAACGGAGCGCATGGGCGTGAGAACCACCCCGAGTGACCCGGTAGCAGCCTCTGGCCGCTCTTTGAAAAAAATGAAAGAGGGATTGAGCGAAAGTACGGCATCAAGCTCCTGCGGATGCGCTTCAAAATAGGAGCGGATACTCAAAAGCGAGATCGCTTCGGGTGCAATCGCCCCGCGTGCCACAAGCTCCTTGCCGATGGAACGGTATTCATGCCCGTTTTGATCGGCATACCCGACATAGATCGTCTCTCCATTCTCCAGCTCAACACGCCCCGAGCCCTGCACTTCAAGAAAAAAACGCCCCAGACGGTCATCCACCCAGCAAACGACAGGAGTCTGAAGGCCCTCTTCATTGATCTCTTTTCGAGACGCATAGGGCACGATTTTCGTCTCTTTGAGCCTGCCGCGAAGACGCATGCCCCGAAGCGACGGCCGGGCATCGGAAAGTGTTACATGTAAGAGATCCGAAGGGGGTTCGTAGAGCGGATAGCGAAACCGTTCACTGTAGCTTCTCGAACCATATAATAGTGGTTCAAAATATCCGGTCAGAATGGACGTTTCATCAGCCTGAGGGAGAAGTTCATACAGATCGAACTGCTGCATGAAAAATGTTTTGGCATCGCTTACATGCAAAGCACGTTCGCAAAGCTCGCCATAGAGCTGCGCCGCTGTTTCTCGTGTACAGTTTCTTGTAAACTGCGTCAGCAGCGCATCGAAACGTTCGCTTTCAAACGCTTTTTTCCCGGCATTGTCTTCCATCGCCGGAACCAGCGCTTCGACTCCATTCACGTCAAGATAGAGCGTTTTCGGGACGCATCCACTCAACCATATTATAAACAGAGTCATTACAATTGCGTGTCTCATGCTCAAGATTATAGCGATTATTTTTGCTATAATTCGCAAAAAAGTTTTAGGTTGGATATTTTGGAAGAGTTAGATTACTATGAAATACTAGAAGTCAGCCGCGATGCGGACAAGACTACCATCAAAAAAGCCTACCGAAAAATGGCGAAAATGTACCATCCCGATACCAATCCGGATGACAGTGAGGCGGAGCACAAATTCAAACTCTGTAATGAGGCCTATCAGGTGCTCAGCGATGACAAACAGCGTTCCGTGTATGACCGTTACGGCAAAGCCGGTCTCCAGGGCGGCGCGGGTAGGTCTTCCGGCGGATTCGGTGGTTTTGACGACCTCGGCAGCATCTTTGAAGAGATGTTCGGCGGTATGGGCGGCGGACGAAGCCGCCGCAGTTCACGTGACAGCGACAAGTATCCACTCGATCTGGGCGTGGAACTTTCCATCAGCTTTCACGAAGCGGTTTTCGGTTGCGACAAAGAGGTGAAGTTCAAATACAAAGCTTCATGCAAAAGCTGCAGCGGCACCGGTGCCAAAGGCGGGAAACAGTCTACATGTAGCCAGTGCGGCGGTAAAGGTCAGGTCTACATGCGACAGGGCTTCATGACCTTCTCGCAAACCTGTCCGGCCTGTCACGGTGAGGGCGTAATGCCTTCTGAGAAATGTCCTGATTGTCAGGGCCGCGGTTTTGAAGAGATTTCCGAAACCGTTACCATTAAAGTGCCTGCCGGGATCGACTCCGAAAACCGCCTGCGCGTTTCAGGAAAAGGCAACATCGGTAAAAGCGGCAGCCGGGGTGACCTCTATGTCACGTTCCATGTACAGGAGGACAAACACTTTATCCGCCATGGCAATGACATCTATCTTGAAGTGCCTGTATTCTTTACCCAGGCCGTTTCAGGAGACACCATCACCATTCCTTCACTGACGGGAGAGTTGCAGCTCAAGCTCGATATCGGTACACAGAACAAACAGCAGTTTCGTTTTCGAAACGAGGGGATCACCGATGTCCACGGTCACGGCAAAGGCGATCTGATTGCACAGGTCAATATCACGTACCCTAAAAAGCTTAGTGACGAACAGCGTCAAATGCTTCAAAAGCTTCAGGAATCATTTGGAATCGAGTCCAAACCGCATGAAAGCGTACTGGAATCCGCATTCGAAAAAGTCAAGGGCTGGTTCAGCTAATTAAACAAATTTTATTACGGCACATATTTTTGTGATTTTTTAATCTTCAGCTATGTTAAAGCATTGTAAAATCATGCACCTCTCATATAAAGTGTGCCTATGAAAACCAACTTGAAATTTACAGTGATTCTTGTTGTTATGATGGCGGGGCTGCTGGTTGCCACGCTGATGAACATCGCATTCAACTTCCGCGCCCATGCACTCAACAATGCTGCTGACAAAGCCAAAATGACGGCTACAATCGTTCGTGACGGACTGACCGCACATATGGTTAACGGAATGATGGAACACCGTCAGTATTTCCTTGAAAGTATCAGTACGGCGAAGAATGTCGAAAAACTCTGGATCGTCCGTGCACCTGTTGTCAACGAACAGTTTGGCGACGGCCTCGTCAGTGAAATCGTCCGTGACGAGATTGACAATCAGGTTCTTAAAAGCGGTAAGACCGTCCAGAAAGTGATGGAGAACTCTGATAGTGTCCACCTTCGTGTTACGATTCCCTACACTGCCTCGATAGACGGTAATCCCAACTGTCTAAGCTGTCACAATGTTGCCAAGGATACCGTTCTCGGCGCCATCAGCATGGAATTTGATATCAGTGATACCCGTAACACCGGGACATTAACACTGCTGAAAATTCTTGGCATCAATATCATATTCATCATCATAGCCATCTTGATTACCAATCACTATTTCAAACCTTTTGTAGAACTGTTTGAAAATCTCAATGAGGGAATCAACCGCGCCTACACCGGAGATTTCACTTTCCGTTTCAGCACTAAACTTAAAGGTGAAGGCGAAGAGGTAACCCAGCATCTGAATCATCTCTTCGGAAAAATGGATGAAACCTTTGGACAGATAAAAAACAACCTTGCCACGTTCCTGACGCAATCCAAGCTTGCCTGCGATGATCCGCTTCTCGAAGCCCAGATCATTATTAAAGAGCTCTCGGATATCTATAAATTCAAAAAGACTATCGAGCTTGACAATAGCAAAGCCGAAATTTACAAGCGTCTGGTATACATTATTTCAGAAAAATTCGATATCAAAGCTTTTTCACTTTTTGAAATCTACAAAGACCGCAGCGAACGCATTAAAATTTACGCCACCGATGACTCTATGGTCTGTACGCTTCCGATGAATACACCAAACGAGTGCCGTGCCTACCGTACCGATACCAATGTCATCTCCACTGATTTCCCACATCTTTGTGCGTTTTGCTGTGATGTCAGCACCCAATACCTGTGCATTCCGCTGACAGTGAACGACAATGTCACGCTAACGCTGAGTATATACGCCGAAGACAGAGAGACTATCGATGAAATTCACTCCCGGGCCAGCAGCATCAAAAACTATTTTGAAACGGCCAAACCGGTTATTGAGAGCCGCATCCTGATGGATCAGCTGCGAGACTCTTCCCTTCGTGACGGGCTCACCGGTCTTTATAACCGCCGTTTCCTTGAAGAGTTCATTGACAAGGTGATGCGTCAAACCCTGCGCGAAGACGGTAACTACGCCATATTTATGATTGATATCGACTTCTTTAAACTGGTTAATGACACCTACGGCCACGATGCCGGTGACATTGTCATTAAAGGACTTTCCAATATCCTGCAAAGCAGTATCCGCGCTTCGGATCTTGCCATTCGTTACGGCGGAGAAGAGTTTATTCTGCTTCTTCACAATGCAACGGAAGAGGGAGCCATGGAGGTCGCCAAAAAGATTCGTGAGAGCTTCAATGCGACCAAATTCCATGTCGCTGCAGAAGTCATTCAAAAAACACTCAGTATCGGAATTTCAAGCTTTCCCAAAGATGATAACTCAATCTGGAAAGTCATTAAATATGCCGATACCGCACTCTATGAAGCCAAACATACCGGACGCAACAGAGTCGTTCGCTTCACCCCTGAAATGTTCAGCTATGACGAGGAAACACCCCGTACCTAAATGCCTCCGATCCTGCGCCTGATTCTTCCGCTTTTGCTGCTTTTTCTGGCAGCATTTGCTGATGACAACACGACCCTGAACTTTGAACAACTCCGAAAAAATTATGAAAAAGGACAAAATTTCTGGTTTGGAATCTACCGTGAAAAAAAGAAGATCACCCAGACCCAGGAGCGTATTGAAGCCATTCGCAAACGTCTGGAGACCAAGCTCAAAAGCGCTGAGCGGAAGGAGCTGCAAGAAGAGCTTTCCGAGCAGAACGCCAAACTCGAAATGCTTCAGGATCTTGACCAGCGCTATAGCAAAAGCATTGACATTTCGCTCAAAGAGCTCGAAACGCTTGAAATAAACTTCTTTACATTTCTGACAGGAAGCCCCCGGCGCAAAGTCATTGAATTCACGCGGCAGCTTGATACCATCAGGAGTGAATACGAATCATCCCTGACCTATATCGACAGCACGTTTGAACAAGCCTCTACCCTGCTCTCAACCGTCACCAATCCCTCAGAACTTGACGCTATAAAAAGTTTTATGGCGGAGCTTGAAGAGACACGGCTCTATTTCATTCGATCCCTGGAACTTCTGATGCAGCAGTATCAGAGTTTGCGTACGTATGACCGTATCATCAAACGTAAAATGACAGATTACCAGGAACATGACCTGCTGCTGATCGGCATATCCTTTCTCATTGTAGCGTTCATGATTACCGCGATGCTCGCAGCACGCCGTCTTGTTGCACATTACGTTCCCGATGAAGACCGCCAGTTTGCATTCCGCCACAGTATCAATCTCATCGCAACGCTGCTGATTGTTCTGATCCTGATCTTCTTTTATATTGAAAAAGTGACGCATGCGCTGACGGTACTCGGTTTTATCGGTGTCGGTCTGACCATCGTCCTCAAAGAGATGTGGCTTAACATCGCCGGATGGCTTTACATCTCGTTTTCCCGTGTCATCCGTATTGGCGACCGTATTATGATGACCGATCAGACCAAACCTGTCATCGGCGATGTCATCGGTATCTCTCCTACCCGTATCACGCTCTATGAGATGATCAACCACACCAGTGCCGTTGAGCTCAAACGCGCGGGACGTATTGCCGTTGTACCGACAAACTTCATCTTTTCACACGCCTTTTACAACTACACGCACGAAAACATGAAGACCCTCTACGATCTTATCGAGATCGACCTGCACATTGATTCCGATCTCGAACGGGCCGAACATCTCGCTACAGAGATTATTGAAACTCTGACCAGTCGCTACATCGACCTGACCAACCGTCAGTTCGACAGCATTCAAAAACGCTATGAAGTGCGCAATCTCAATTTCAAACCGCAAATTCAGTTTCTGATGAACAACGATAAAAACTGCATTCGCATGTATCTCTGGTTTATCGCACCGTATCGGGACATTCTCAATACACGTTCCCAGGTGCTCAAAGAGCTGCTTAAAACGTTCAGGCAGGAGCCTTCGATACTCTGGTATGAGGAGTAGTTTTCACGCTACATCCACGCGTCTCGGGCACTTTTTCATAATATATCCACGGGCGACCATCACACTTCAAAGACCTTTCTTAAATGCAATTCAGTTGCATTTATGTACACTTCACATCAGCTAAAAAAAGGAAATCTTATGACTGAAAAGGTTTTGACAGAAGTGCAGATCGAGGAGATTCGCAAGATGCTCCTGCAAGAGAAAGAGCGAATCGAGACGATACTAACCGGCATGGACAGTGAAGAAGAGGGGTTTCGTGCTATGGAACTGAATGACGAAGCTGATTTTGCGGCGGCCAGCAGGGATTATAACAACGATTTTTATATTTCCACGCAGCAGCATAAAGAGCTTGAGATGATCAATCACGCTTTGAAGAAGATCAACAATGCTACGTTTACCGGTCTTTGCGAAATGTGCGGTGCAGAAGTGACAATGGCGCGTTACCGAATCAAGCCGCATGCACGTTACTGTATAGATTGCCGTACCTATCTTGATGAAACCGGTCAAACAGTCTGAAAGATTAGGCAGAATTAACGCCAGCTTAATGCTAAAAACATAAAATCGTGAAAAATCAAAAAGGATGTCCATGAAGACGTTTGTTTTCTTTGTATTGCTGAGTGTTTCCGCACTTTTTGCGTCAGATATAAAAATAGAAAATCCCTATGTAAGAGCCACGCCGCCCAACCTGCCAAACTCTGCCGTATTTATGACGCTCTCAAACGGTTCTGACAAAAGGCTTAGCCTGCTTAAAGCCTCATCGGATGTTTCAGAAGTGGTTGAACTGCATACCCATCAGATGATAGACGGCGTCATGAAAATGTATCCGGTTCCTGAAATTGCCATACCGGCGCAGGGTAAAACAACACTCAAACCGGGTGGTCTGCACATTATGCTCATTGGGCTCAAGCATGCACTCAAAGAGGGCGAAAAAGTGACATTGACATTAGAGTTTTCAAATGGCGAAAGTCAGAGCATCACGGCTCCGGTCAAAACCGTCATGAGCGGAATGCAGCATCACGGCAGCATGAATCATTAAAGCATGAATAAGAGCTTAACGGGCAGTATCGTTCCGTTTATCATAGTGCTTGCTATCGTAGGCGGGTATTTTTTGATTGACTTTAATGCCTTATACCTCTCTTTCAAAGGGAATGCGGAGTTTGTCACGCAAGAGCGCGCATGTGATTTACATGTAAGCCGTTGCAGCGTCGTCATTCAAGACGGTACGAGTTTTGAATTTGGCATAGAACCAAAAACGATTCCTCTGATGACTCCTTTGACCTTTTCTCTTAAAAGTAACAATTCCAATCTCAAAAACTTACATGTAAACATTTATGCCACCAACATGTTTATGGGAGAGTTCAATATTCCATTCAAAAATTTGGGAGAGGGTAACTACAAGGCCGTTGGTACCTTGCCAACATGTCCGGTTGGAGACATGGAGTGGAACGCCGACATCAGAGTAGAAAAACTGCATGAAACCATCGGGGCGCGGTTTCAGTTTAAAACGGATAGATGATGAAAACAGTAATAAAAATTGCCGTTGCCGTTGCATTGGCAGTGGTGTTGATAGTGATATCAAAGCCTTTCGTCGATGATTATAAAGAGCAAAGAAAATATGCCTTCAGTGTCGATACGATAGATGGCAAGGTGACAAAAGAGCATTTTAAAGGTAAAGCACTGGCCGTTTACTTTGGCTATACCTACTGTCCGGATGTATGCCCAACGAGTCTAAGCAGTCTTGCCAGCGCATTAAACAGTATCGGCAAAGAAAAAACAAAAGACTTTGTCGGCCTGTTTATCAGCGTGGACCCGGATAGAGATACGTTGAAAAACTTAAAAGAGTATGCCCGGTATTTTCATCCGAACTTTATCGCCGGGACGTCGGACAAAAAAAACATCGACGATATTACACAACGGTACGAATCCTATTATAAAAAAGTTCCTTTGGAAAACTCGGCCATGGGCTATTCGGTTGCGCATACCTCTTATATCTATCTATTTGATAAGAAGGGAAAATTTGTAGCCAAAGTGGATCATTTTTCGAATCCGGGTCAAATAAAAAAGAGTTTGGAGAAGACACTCGCAGAAGAGTAAAACAGACACGTGTAAGAAATTTTACACCAATGCAGGGATTGTCTACAGCAGATGTCCCATCCCCTCTTTTTTAGTCTGAATGTATCCTTTGTTGTATTCATTGACAGCCGTAATCGCGGGTATTCTTTGGGTGATTTCCATGCCAAACCCCTGAATAAAATCTATTTTTTTCGGGTTGTTAGTAACCAGTTTCATCTTCGATACCTTGAGCTCTTTTAATATGGCGCCCACGGCGCTGTAGTCTCTTTCATCTTCTTTAAAACCGAGTTTCAGGTTAGCTTGTATGGTGTTGTAACCCTCGTCTTGTAGCCTATAGGCATTAATCTTGTTAACCAATCCGATGTTGCGCCCTTCCTGACGATGATAAATCACCAGACCGCCCTCCTGGGCAATCAACTTTAATGCCAGGTCCAGCTGGTTATTGCAGTCGCACTTCAGACTGCCCAGCGTATCTCCCGTAAGACACTCCGAGTGAATCCGGACAATGGGTGAATCGAGGTCAAAAAAATTCTGGCTCATAATGGCCAGATGCTCCTGGCATCCATCTTTATAGGCTTTGACTTTAAAGATGCCGTATCGCGTAGGCAAATCGGCCATTTCGGATGTGACCAGTGCGCTTTTGAAGCGTGCCGGCTCATCCAGACATGAGGTGAAAAAGCAGGATTTTGCTCCCGTATGGCATGCGGAACCGCCGACTTGCTCTACTACTGCGAGCAGGGTATCCGAGTCGCAATCAATCTTGAGATCAATCACTTTTTGAATATGTCCGCTGCTCTCACCTTTTTTCCAGATTCTGTTTTTGCTTCTGGAAAAGTAGTGGACTATTTGTGTGCTCAGTGTTAGTTCAAAAGCTTCCCGATTCATATACCCCAGCATCAGTACTTCATTGGAGCCGTATTCCTGAGTAATCACCGGGACGAGACCGCCTGATTTGTCAAAATCGATTTTCATTGCTATCCTTCGTAATATTTCTTCAGGCAATCAGTAAAACCATTCCCAGAAGTAGTATGACGATCAAACTTGCGTATTCGAGATACTGTTTGATATTACCGTTTAGTTCCAGTGTCTTTTTTCTGACCGCTACGCTCAGCAGGGCCGAGAAGAAGATAATCGTACTCATTCCCATACTCATGACCAGTGCGGATAAAAATCCGGCGTAATACAGACCGAGCGAAATGGCAAAGATGAATATTGTCGTTGTTCCCGGACAGGGAATGATACCCGCCGAGATAATGAGCGCTGCATCGGTCGAGCGCGCATCGACTTTGCATGAGGCGCATGAGCATGTCCCTACATGTGGTGTCGCGCTGAAGCTGTATGTCGGTGTCTGCCGGATGCGGCGCTGCGTTTGATAGGCCCTGTATTTCTTATAGAGTAGATACAGGGCGATGAATATGATGACGAATGCGGAGATTTTCGTAGTAAAAAATACGGTATCGTCCAGAAACTGTGCCAAAAAAGTATCTACCGCAAAATAGATGACAAGGGTCAGCAAAAAAGCAGAAAAGGTATGCACAAACCCGATAGCCACCGAGATGTAAAATGCCTTGGCGTAAGACCTGTCATTGGAAAGAAAATAGCTAGATACCAACGTTTTTCCATGTCCCGGTCCTAACGCGTGGATGACACCGTAAAGATAGGCAAAGAGGAGTAACAGCAGATAGGAGAGAGGATTTTTCTCATCTTTAATAGACTCGAAAAGCGCTTTAACTTTTTCCATGCTCTCTTGGAGCAGGCTCGATTGCAGGGAAAGTTTCGGTTCGGATTTTTCCGCTTCATCAGGCAACAGTTGCGGCAAGGCCGGCGTAACTCCAGATTCCGGTTTTACAATCTTTGTGGGGGAAATAGCGTTTCCAAAAGATATCGAAGCGATAAAGAGATAGAGGTTTTGATCGTAAGGGAGCATCGAACCCTTTACATGTAAGTCGGTCACACTGAAATTAAAATATCCACTATCATCCTGAAAGATCATATCGAGCATCGATTTATCTAGAATCTCAATATTGATGACAGCATCGTACGAAAATATCAGAATACCGTTGCGCATTTTACTATCAAAATTTGTATATTGTGCATCAACAGGGAGCGCATCTTCATCGTTATCGGCATACTGGATCAGTGTGAGCATCTTTTTGGGAATAAGATAATCAAGCATCGCTTTTTGAACGGTTTTTAGTTCGTTGGAGTCCAGTTCCTTACTATGATCTTTATCATACTGTACGATAATATCTTTAGAAAAAACGTCTGAGAAAGTCCATTGGATATGAATCTTTTGAGCTCTGGTTTTATCGATATCAATAGTGATGGAAAGGTGAGCCGTAGGTGTCATAAGCTGACAGGCCGCACAGCCGAAAACCAGCTTTTGCAAGAGAAGCAGAAAGATAATGATTTTATTCATGTGTCTCATTTATGGGTGGGTTGAGAGGTATTATGCTCTGGAATTCCGCTCTTTGTCGGACGCGCAGAAGCGTATTGTAAAATTTGTGAATCAACAAAAATATCATTAAAAAGAACGCTGCGGACATTATAATGGCAGGACCCGACGAGAGGTCATAATGATACGCCAGCATTAAGCCGCTGAGGGTAAAAATGAGTGCGAAACCAACTGCATAAAACATCATCTGAAGCAGTGAAGATGCGAGTTTCTCAGCCATATAGACAGGAATCGTTAGCATCGCTATGACCATAATCAGCCCGACAATCTTCATGACAATCACAATACTCAAAGCACACAAAAGAAGTATGAGCGTATAGTACAAACGGACGTTGATACCGAACAAAGAGGCGTATTCACTGTCATAAGAGACAGCTAGAATCTCACGATATCGTAGAAGTATGACACTGAGTGCAATGATCAAAAGTGTCCCCATAACATAAAGATCACTGCGCTCTACGGCCAAAATGGATCCGAAAAGGTAGCTCATCAGATCACCGCTGTATCCTGGAGTGAGATCAACTAAAATAATACCTGATGCCATGCCCACAGCCCAGATAACGCCGATGAGCAGATCGCTTTTCTCACGGGCATAAAGTGTATAGTGGGCCATAATCAGTGCAGCTGTTGCGGCAACCAACGATGTGGAAAAAAACATCGGGAATCCGAAGTAGATTGAGAGCCCGATGCCCCCGTATGCCGCGTGGGCGATGCCGCCTGTTAAAAAAACCATGCGATTCACCACGACCAGCGAGCCAATCACTCCCGAGACCACACTCACAAGCAGTGCCGCAATAAGCGCGTGCTGCATAAAGGCGTAGGAAAGCGCATCAGTCATGGATAGTGCTTTCATGGTTCTGCATGCCTTTTAACAGCTCTACTTCACAGAAGTGCTGGTGCGCACTCTTGTCAAATGCCCTGCGCATGGACGAAATATCGTGAAATGTCAATGCCCGGTTAATATAGGCGACTTTTTTGGCATACTGTACAACGACGGAAATATCGTGGCTAATCACAACTATCGTCATACTCTCGTTAAGCTTTTGAAGCAGTTCGTAAATTTCGTATTGACCCTGCGGATCAATATTGGAAGTCGGTTCATCAAACATTAAAATGTTTGGGTCGTTCTGAAGTGCTCTGGCAATCATCACACGTTGACGCTGACCGCCCGAAAGGCTACCGATACGCTGCAAGGCATACTGTTCTATTCCCATTGCCGTAAGTACTCCAAGCGCTTTCTCTTTGGCGGCCTTGGTATATCCAAAGAGTTTCCGTTCGTACCCCATAAGTACCACATCAACGGCAGTGATGGGAAAGGCGGTATTGATATCAGTGTTTTGCGGAACGTAACCGATCCGGGTATCGTTACATGTAATATGCCCATCTGAAGGTTGCAATAATCCGAGCATAAGTTTCATAAGCGTGCTTTTGCCACCGCCATTCGGGCCGATAAACGCTAAAAAGTCTCCTTTTCTGATTGCCAGACTGATGTGGCTCAGTACTGGCTCTTTAGCGTAGCTAAAAGAGACATTATTGACGTCAATGAGCTTATTTTGCGATGGTTCGCGCAAGTTCAATGAGGTTCTCCGACCAGTTAGGATTAAGCGGTGAGAGCTTTTTGACGCTGATGCCCAGTTCATCCGCCAGAACGCGGGCACTTTTGTCTGAAAACTCCGGCTGGACGATGATGGCGCGCACCTTCTGCTTTTTTGCCTCTTCGATGAGATGAATGAGCATTTTGGGCTTTGGCGCTTTGCCTTCGATCTCCATAGCAACCTGCTTGAGTCTGTAATCATGTGCGAAATAGCCCCATGAGGGATGAAACACCATAAATGCACTGCCTTCAGGCGTCAGCGAGAGTGCAGACTTTATAGCACCGTCCGTCGCTTCGATCTGCTCTAAAAACAGGTCAAGATTGAAACGATACGTTTTGGCATGTTCGGGATCATACTCACTTAGCGTCTTGGCAATGATTCTGGCCATAATCGCAACATTTGCCGGAGAGAGCCAGATATGCGGGTCGGTATCGTCATGATGTCCGTCATGGTGATGATCATGCTCTTGCATAGGTATTTTTTCGATACCGTGCGTAAGATCAATTACCCTCATGTCGGGGTTGGTAGTGCTGAAGCGTTTAAGCCACGCGGATTCGAACTCTACGCCGATAGCAAAGTACAGCGATGCACTGCTAAGGGCTTTCATCTGCGAAGCTTTAGGTTCGTAGGTATGAGGTGACGAACCTGGCGGTACCATGGTTGTAACCGTTACCAAGTCGCCGCCTATCGCTTTGAGGAAGGTTTGTTGCGGAACAATGGAAACGGCAACGTTCAACGCTGCGAACAGAGGGAGTGTCGCTGTAAATAAGAGCATTAGTTTTTTCATCTCATTATTGTAGACGAAAAATATTTAAATGCAAATAATTTGCATTTAAATATTTATTTGGACACCGTTTAAAGTATCATAGCCTATAATTATTTGCATGGACAGTAATCAAATCAGAGAAGAACTGAGACAAAAAGGGATTAAGAATACACGAGCAAAAAGCGTTTTGCTCCATCTTCTTAAAAACAACAATGCACCTATAGATGTAAACAGTTTGTATTCAGAGTGCCTGAAAGAGACTTCGGTCAATCTTGTCACTGTATACCGAAGCTTGCAACAGTTTTATGAAAAAGGGCTCGTACAAGAATTTCTTGGAAAAAATGGTGTCACCCATTACGAATATATCTATCAGGGTTTCAACTCCCATCCACATTTTCAATGCGAAACATGCCATAACGTCATCTGCCTTGATGAACTGAGTTCAGCAGATATACTCTATTTTTCCAATATGGCCAGACAACATAAAATCAACACCATAAACATTACCTTGACCGGTATATGTGAACGGTGCAAAAAGAGCATCAGCTAAACCCGATACGTTTATTGACACAGACGTTTCAGTTCCAGAAAGGAAAACTTCTGTCTGACTGCAGGTCTGAAAAGTACAACTGATTATTTTTGGCGTTTGCATGTCAACTTGACATGCAAAGACTAAGCCAGACGGCGTTTGCGGAATGCGAGAATGATAATAATGAAAATAATCGTGTAGGTCACCGGGACAAAATCGGGAATCGGCACCGGGTCACCCTTGGCATAGGAGTGCATACCGGCCAGATAGTAGTTGACACCGAAATAGGTCATGATGACCGAGGTGAACGCGAGCAGCGAGATGACACTGTAAGCAAAATCCGAATAGAGCGATTTGATAAAACGGATGTGTACCACCACCGCATAGATCAGAATGGTCACCAGTGCCCAGGTCTCTTTAGGGTCCCAGCCCCAGTAGCGTCCCCAGCTCTCATTGGCCCAGACACCGCCGAGGAAGTTACCGACCGTCAGCGTTGCCAGACCGATCATCAGACTCATTTCATTGATGGCATTAAGCTCTTTGATCGAAGCGCTGATCTGCTTCTCGTTGCGCTCGTTCTTGATAATAAAGAGTATCAGCGAGATAAAGCCCAGCAGCGCACCAAGCCCCAGGAATCCGTAACTGCCGGTAATCATTGAAACGTGAATACTCAGCCAGTAGGATTTGAGTACCGGAACCAGATTGGTCACCTGCGGGTCCATCCAGCTCAGGTGTGCCACAAAGAGCGTCAGACCGGCCAGAATGCCTGTGGCCGCAAGCGTGATGGGCGAATTCTTCGAGAAGATGAATCCCGCCAGCACGGTCGCCCATGAAATATAGATCAGGGACTCATAACCGTCCGACCACGGCGCGTGTCCCGAAATATACCAGCGCATCGCCAGACCGGCGGTGAGGGCAACGAAAAAGAGCACCAGCAGGCCCATGGTCATTTTCGTCACCAGTGCGATTTTTACTTTCGGATTGATAATACGCGCAAAAGAGAGAATCAGCAGCACGAAACCGATCAGGAAGAAAAACGGCCAGAGACGCTCGAAAATATTGAGCTTGTTATAAAGCATTTCAATAGCAATTTTGTTCTCGGAAGGATAGACTCCCGCGCCCACCCGCTTCTGGTGTTCAATAATGGTCTCGACCGCTTTGTCGGCTTCACTCCAGTTTTTGCTCTCAATCGCCTTTTCAATCGCGTTGAAATAGTTGACCGCCATCAGACGGATCATCTCCGCATCACCCATCTGCAGATTCTGCAGCGCTTCAATCGTCGCCATCCACTTGTTGTTGGCATCTTCGGGAACCGGCCAGATACGCAGCAGGGCACCGGTATAAACCATATACGCCACATTCACGCGCTCATCGACCTGAAGCACCGCTTTGTCGAACTTGTCGCGCTTTCCGGGAGCCTTGCGAATTGCCTCTTCAACAGCACTGTTGAGTTTGTATCCTGCCATTTCGCTCGGGAACTCGAAAAACTGCGAAAAAGAGCTGAATTTGGCATTTTCATCAACACCGATGATTTTGTTAACCTCCTTGTTGGCGGTACGGATCATATTGATCTCGCGCCACGCATCGGGAGCGAGCATCATGCCCAGAACGATCTGGTTCGGTGTCAATCCCAAAATGGAGTCACTCCGGTTGATCTTGGCGACGATCTCGGTCGCAAGCGTATCCATGGGCTTCATGCGTCCCTGAGAGTCCTGAACCATCAGCTGCGCGAATTTCTCGGCATGGTCACGGTCAAACGAGAGCGCACGCGCTATGATGGGGTTGAGATTTTCCGCCATGGAGGGCTGCGGTAGCAGCAGTGCGCCCAGAATCACGGCAGCGGTTCCGGCCTGCATGGCCGCATCTTTCGCTTTTTTGGAAAGTCTGGCGAAACGGCCGCCTTTCATGAAAAGCGAGCCGAACATTCCGATAGCCAGCATCAGATAGCCGATGTACGTCGGAAGGGTGCCCGGGTCGTTGTTGACCGAGAGCACCGTACCCAACTCATCACGGTCATACGAAGACTGGAAAAAGCGGTAGCCGCGATGGTCGAGAACATGGTTCATATAAATTCGAAACGGCATCTGGATTCCCTGCTCTTTATCGATAAGTTCTACGTCGCTGGCATAAGAAGAGGGAGAGTTCGAACCGGGATAGCGCGCGAGTTCGAAATCGACCAGTTTCAGCGCAAACGGCAGTTCGATCACCTTGGCACCGTAACTGACATCCACCTTTACTCCGGCAAGTGTCGCGGATGAGGGCGTGCCGACATCACCCTTGCTTCCCTTGACAAGTACTTCGCTGCTCTCGCCGTCAATGCGCAGCTCCAGACGCAATGCATCCTCGCTCATCGTATTCATCATCGGCCCGCCGACACTGCCGCGGCTTACGAGTGCCACTTTGGCATGCGGTGCGAATTCACGAACGACAAAGCTGCTCTGCCCCACGCTGTAAAGGGTGCGCAGCTCCAGCGGGCTCTCATTACTGGCATTCACCTCGCCGCTGCTGCGGTCATCCATCTTCATGTATCCCAGATTCATCGGATGTGACATGACGGCATTCTCACCCTTTACATGTAAGGCAATCGTGGGCGCTTCAAAACTCTTGTTTGAATTAAAATCAATTACAAATCCCGAGCCTTCAAAGAACTCCCCTTCATGCAGCATGACCTGCTGCGGTCCGCTCATGCCTCCCGTTATCATCAGGTTGACGATCGCTTCGCCGCCCGCACTGACAGGTTCGATCTTTTCGACCGCATCCGGAATGTAGTCCAGAATTTTTGCAGAAAAACGGTGCGAACCGACCGTGACATCATACTGCTGGTCATTTTTGGTAATCTTTGAAAGATAGATTGCTTCGGCATGTTCGCTCTTGCTGCCGCTCTCATCGAAAACGAAGCGCAGATAGCTCTGGGAACTGAGCATCGTATTCTGCACCGCTCCCTCGCGGATGTGCATCATCCCCTCATAGCCAAAATAGCGTGTAATCGCGGCTCCGATCAGAATGACAAAAAACGAGACATGGAAGAGAAAAAGCAGAAATTTCTCTTTGCGGTACATCTTGAAATTGAGAATATTCAAAAAGAGATTGACTCCTAACAAAAAGAGCAATCCCTCAAACCAACGTGCATTGTATACAACCGCTTTCGCAGTTTGGGTTCCGAAATCGTTTTCTATGAAAGTCGCGGTACCGATTGATACGGCAAAAATGAGCATCAATATGGCCATTGTCTTCATGGAACGCAGGAAAAGAAGCATTTGTTTGAGCATGAAACTACCTGTTTTAATGTTAAGTTGAAACTTTAGGGAAATATAGCGAACCGAACTTAAACAAGAAGGTGTTTTCGGGGTTAAAGCGATTTCAGTTATTTTAATTCATTATAATTTTTCATCACTGCGTCAAAGGCTCTTCCGCTAATACGTTACATGTAAACATTCACGCAGCAAAACCAGCAGATCCTCTTTGGCGGAACCGGCAAAACTGTTCTCGATAAACCGGTTGATTCCCTTTCCCTCATGCGTCACCAGCGGCACAATTTTGATGCCGGTAATCTCCGACATGAAATGCGAGCTGTCGCCCTCTTCGTAGGCATGGAGCAAAATGGAGCGGGAAAAGTTGTTGAGAATATGGTAATAGATATGCAAAAACTCGGCTTCAAGGACTTTCAATCCGTAAAGATGTGTGACAATACGCCCTTCATGCGAGACGACGGGATGGGTCTTGTCAGGTTTGATGTTAATGCCGATCTCTTCCTTGATTTCGCGCACAAGTGCGTCAAGGAGCGGTTCTGATGGCTCTACCGTCCCGCCGGGGAATCCCATGCGTCCGTCCCAGCGGTCTATCATAATCAGCGCCGGACAGGAAATATGCCGGATCTCGTCTTTAAAATATTTCCATGGGGAGATGGCATCGACATAGATGGCAAGGAAAACGGCATTCGTTTTATCAGGGTTGGTTTGTCCGAAAGGAATACGCCGTATCGATGACGCGTGCATGGATGAAGACCTTAATGTGTTTGTGCGGAAGCGGCTACTTGAGTCCGCCCCAGTGTGTTGCGATGTTGCGGGAGGATTTGAGCCTTACATGTAAGGGGTGAATCTGCTCCATTACCGTGGCAAAGCGCTCAGCCATGGCAGCGGCTTCGCCCTCTTCCGCTTCGAAAATCAGTTCGTCGTGGATCTGCAGCAGCATCTTTACATGTAAGCCCTCTTCACGGATCAGGGCATCGATACGATTCATGGAGAGTTTGATCAGATCGGCCGCGCTTCCCTGAAAGAGTGTATTGACCGATTCGCGCTCATACGCGGCTTTTAGCATCGGTGTCGCGCTGGCAAAATCGAAATAGCGCCGCCGTCCCAGCAGCGTCTCGACATAGCCCCGCTCTTTCGCCCCTTCGACAATGGAGGCGAAATAACTCTTGACGGTGGGAAACGACTTGAAATAGCGATCGATGATCTCCTTGGCCTCTTTGGTGCTGATTCCCAGCGTATCCGAGAGTTTTTTGGGACCCATACCGTAAAGCAGACCGAAGTTCACCGTCTTGGCGATGTGGCGTTTGGAAGCGGCTTCCTCTTCTCCAAAAAGTGCAATAGCGGTTTGGAGGTGAATATCTTTGTCCGCATTGAAAGCGTCAAGCAGTACCGCATCCTGCGAAAAGTGCGCCAGCAGCCGCAGTTCAATCTGCGAATAGTCTATCCCGATCAGCCGCTTGCCTGAAGGTGCGACAAACGCTTCGCGGATGCGCCGTCCCATCTCCGTTTTGGTCGGAATGTTCTGAAGGTTCGGGTTTTTAGAGCTCAGCCGTCCCGTAGCCGTTCCGGTCTGCACAAATGAGGTATAAATACGGCTATGCGCCTCTTTACGGCAGAGTTCGAGCAGCGGATCGATGTAGGTCGAATAGAGTTTGAAGATCTCCCGGTACTCCAGCAGCAGAGCGATTATCGGATGTTCGCCCACCAGCAGACTGAGCACGCTCTCATCGGTGGAGTAGCCGGTCTTGGTCTTCTTCTGCACCGGCAGTCCCAGCGTCTCGAAAAGAATGACGCCGAGCTGTTTGGTGGAGTTGATATTAAACTCGCTGCCGGCCGCTTCGTAGATCTGCTGCGTCAGCTCTGAAAGCCGCTCGGCCGCTTCGGTTTTAAAACGCTCCAGTACCTGAGGGTCCATGGCAATCCCGGCGCGTTCCATGCGCAGCAGCGTCGAGACAAACGGTACCTCCACCGCAGCGTTTTCCTGCAAAATCGTACCGCGCTCGGAAAGTTTCTGTTCATAAAGCCTGAAAAGCTTCAGTGTCATGAGCGCATCTTCCGCGGCATAGTTACAGGCATCCTCAACGGCGACGGAAGCGAAATTCTCCCCTTTTTTGACGGTATCGGCAAAGTGGATCATCTCATGGCCGAAGTGGCGTTCGCTGAGTTTGTCAAGGGAGAGTGCCTGTTCGGGATTATCCAGCCACGCCATGATCATCGTGTCGGCATGAATGTTCAGATCGTCACGGCCGAGCAGGTCACTGACGAAATGGAGGTCGAACTTGATGTTATGGCCGACGACTTTACATGTAAAGAGTTTTTCTATCGCCTTTTTTGCCGCCCCGGTACTCACCTGCTGCGGTGCGCCCAGATAACTGTGACCCATGGCGACATAAAAGGATTCTGCTTCATCAAAGGCGAAACTAAAACCGACCAGACGCTCATGCTGATGTTCCAGACCCGTCGTCTCCGTATCAAACGCGACAATGCTTTGAGGAGTTACTTTATCAAGAGCACGTTCCAGCGCCGCATCATCAAGAATCAGAGTACTTTTACAGGCATCCGTTACGGATGTTTTCGGCGCTTCGGTTTTGTCCGCAGCCACACGCTCTGCCGAGACAAGTTTTTTGGCATTGAGCACGCGCAGAATGCCGTTCATCTCATACTTCTGCAACTCCTCATAAATCGGAACGAACGGGTTTTCTCCATGCATCCGCAACGTTTCAAAATCGATTGTATCAAACAGATCGCACTTAAGCGTCACCAGCTTTTGAGACATCCAGGCATTGGCCTCATTCTCACGCAGTTTTTTCTGAACTCCCGCCGGCGTGACCGCATCGAGATTGTCATAAAGATTTTTTAGCGTACCAAACTGTGTCAGCAGCTTCTGCGCCGTCACCTTTCCAATACCCCTGACACCCGGAACGTTATCCGCGCTGTCACCCAGAAGTGCCTGAAAATCGGTGAACTGGTTCGGATGGATTCCGTGTTTATCAAAACACTCCTGTTCGTTGATGACTTTGCGTTTGATGGCATCGACCAGAACGACATGATCATCCTCAATAAGCTGATAGAGGTCTTTATCATGCGAGACGATGCGTACATTCATCCCTGCCTTCACTGCCGTAGTAGAGAGCGATGCAATGATATCGTCCGCTTCAAACCCGCTCCGGCTCATGGTGGTATAACCCATTTTTTCAATCCATTCAATGGCAACGGGCAGCTGAAGGCTCAGCTCTTCAGGCGGTGCAACACGGTTGGCCTTGTAGTTGGGATCGATCTCGTTACGGAAGGTCGGACCCTTCGAGTCAAGCGCAAAGACGATGTAATCGCTGGAGTGTTCTTTATGCAGATTGGAGATAAAATTAGCAAACCCCGTCAGCAGTCCCGTAGGGAAACCCGCATGATTCGAAAGCGGCGGCAGTGCATAAAAAGAGCGGAAAAAGAACCCGAATGTGTCAATGATGGTAATGGTTTCTTTCGCCATTACTTGTCATTCATTGTAAAAAACTCGTTGACACACTCCTCCAAAAGGGCAACGTCATAACCGGCCTGTTCCGCTTTTTGCAACCCGAAATTGATAGCATGTTCACTCAGGGGATTGTTAACCGGAATAATCGTTTTAACAATATTGAGTGCCGTGGAAAATTCTCGTATCTCTTCGGGCGCGGAAGCAGGATTGTCGGAGTACTGAATCATCTGAACAAACACTTTGTCAAAGTTCCAGTGCTCAAAGATTGCGGCGGTCACCGTAGCCGTCGTGTCATCCACATACGACTTCTCCACCAGTGCGATGTTGGTCGCCATTTCGATTTCGGAACGGAAGCTGGTCGTGAGGTCTTCTTGGATAATATCGCTGGCAATGATGATTTTGCCGGTCTCCTGCAAAAAAGCGGTCAGAAAAAGCTTCTCCGCTTTTTCACGGTTGATCTTGCGATACCACTTGTTCATCAATGAGGCCTGTTTTGTAGAGATCTCCGCAAACTTTTCCGATGTGATGCCGTAAGGTTCCATATCGACATTCAAAAGCTTTCTCACCGAGTTCCCCATGACGATGGAGCGGGTCATGGTCATACCAAACAGTGCCACCGCCTGTGACACATTGCGGATCTCGCGACCGAAAAAGTAAAGCGGCGAGTTGGCCGCTTTGAGCAGGTTGGCGACAATCATCGGATCGGGTTCAATCACTTTGACCAGATTGGCGATAGAAGCATCCGGATCGTTGGTGATGCGCTGAATATCGAGCAGCGTCTTGGGAAGCGGGGGAAGCGATTTGATACTCTCGAGAATCGAACTTTTCATTGAATCCCTTTGGCAATTTTTGGGTTTTATTATAGCTTGCGTAGCTTAATGGGGCTCCGTTTGAAGCTTAAAAGAAAAAGTTAACCCATCAATATTTCATTACCCACAGCAACAGGGGACTAGAGTACGGAAACTATAATTGAAGGAGCTATTATGCTGGTATGTGACTGTATGGATGTTGACTATTCGCTGATTCTGGCCGCAGTAAAAAAACACGGTGAGAATCTTGAAGCCATTCAGGAGGAGACGGAAGCCGGTACGGTATGCGAATGCTGCCTCGAAGCAGATTGCGACAAAGTAGACCTTCCACTGCATGCTGCCATCGCCAAGGCGATGACCGAAGTAAAACTCTGAACCCTTCAGAGTAATTTATGAGCGAAAAACGGTTCGGTTTCTTCCGCTGTTTTTCGCCTGATAAAGGGCTTCATCCGCCGCTTTGAGCAGAGCATCCATGGAAGGGGTATCGCTGTTTTTTAAGGCGATCCCGTTGCTGATGGTCATGCGTATGACACTGCCATCCTCCAGTATTACTTCCTGCATCTCTACAGTACGGCGAATGAATTCAACATGTTTATGTAATGTTTCCATCTCAATTTCCATGCAGATGACGGCAAACTCTTCCCCGCCCAGCCGACCGAAAATGGCACGCTCGTCAAGACAGGAACGGATGGTTTCAGCCACCTCTTTAATAACCCGGTCGCCGACAGGATGTCCGTAACGGTCATTGATGGCCTTGAAATTGTCAATATCGATCATCATAACAGAAAAATGGGACTCCTGGGAAAAAATCGGTTCCATCAGTTCAAAAAACTTTCTTCTGTTATAAATACCCGTCATCATATCGTGCGAGGAGATGTACTCCAGATGGCGAATGAGCGATTTGAGTTCAAGCTGCGTTTTAATACGGGCACGCAGCTCTTTGGGTTTGAAGGGCTTGGTCACATAATCGATGCCGCCAACGTCGTAAGCGCGTTCAATACTCTCTTCATCAGTTTTTGACGTAATAAAAATTACCGGAATATCTGCCGTTTCGGGCATAGCCTTGAGACGTTCGCAAATTTCGTACCCGTCCATCTCCGGCATCATGATATCAAGCAGAATCAGATCCAATTTTTCATCCCGGGCAATTTCAAGAGCCGTCATACCGTTCATTGCAACGAGAATGTCATAGCCGTCAAGATGTTCCAGCATAATATCAATATTGCTTGCAGTATCATCTACAACCAATATTGTCATCAGATCATTCATGGTAAAAGTTCCATTGCTTCTTTGAATTTGTACGACACGATTAATGCTTTAAACTTTGTAAACCATGCCGCATCTTCGGGATCAAGCGCATAGCCTTCAAGCTCCCGGATTAGAGGTTCGCAGTTTTTCGGTCGCCAGCTTTTTGCCGCATCGCGGAGTGCTGAAAGCAGAATAGTACGCTTTTTTTCATCAAGTTTTGGTAATACGACATCCGATTCCTCAGGTTCCGCTACCAGTTTCGTATCAATTTCCCGTATAACGTTCCCACAACTGGCTTTGACTTTTTCAAGCATTTCCTCTGTCGGATTTTCTTCCGCATTCAGGGCATCCCGATGCAGTTCCATGGCACCGATACCGGCACTGAGCCCCTTTATGGTATGGAGCAGACGCGCCTGTGATTTGGCATCAAAACGCTCCGGATAAAATTCCCGATAACCCTCTGCAAAATCCAGAAGAATTTTATGATACAGCTCAACGTTATCACCCAGGTGCATCAATCCTATCGAAGTATCAATGAAAACAAACTCCGGAAGCTGCTGACGCGTCGCTGCATTTACGGCGAATTCGCTTTCATCATGTTTAGGCTGAATAAAGCGCAAAAGCGCAGCGTAGAGTGCAGCGACATCAACCGGCTTGCTCAGATGCATATTCATACCCGCCTGAATACTTTTCTCGACGTCCTCGGCCATCGCATTGGCACTCAGGGCAATAATGGGTGTTATTCTGTCGTCATTGCGAATACGGCGGGTCGCCTCGTATCCGTCCATCACCGGCATGCGAATATCCATAAGAATCAGATCATACGACGTATCGGCACACCGTTCCAGCGCTTCTGCGCCATTATGAGCTTCATCCACGATCATTCCGCACGGCTTTAAAATTCCCTGAACGACTTCCCGGTTTGTGTCGTTATCCTCGACAAGCAAGATACGGCTTCCTGCAATGGGACGGATCCGTTCACAGGTATTTTGTGACGTATGCTTCGGATATTCACCCGAAACAAGTGTCCCGGAAAAAATACCGCTGAGTACTTCATAGAGCACTACCGGGCTGAGCGGTTTGTGTAAAACAGTCTGAATGACTCCGACATCTGTTACTACCGGCTTGTATGTTTCCGCAAATGCATACATGATAATGACACCGGGCAGCGGCGATGTTGCAGACCGCACAGGCTGCTTACATGTAAGGTTTTCCCGAATGATGGCTTCCATGGCGTTGCCTTCAAGGAATTCGCCATCAAGCATAATAAGATCGTACCCCTGACGAAAGGCCACTTTTTCACGTCCCTCTTCGCTGCTCGATGCCGTGTCTGCTACAATACCAAATTGCCCGAGCATCTTTTTCGCAATCGTACGCCACACCTCGCTGCTATCAACTATCAAGACCCGTTTACTTCCAAAAGCATGTTTCTCTTCCGCTCTTTGCACCCGTGATTCCAATGCAACTTCAAATCCGAAGAGACTTCCTTTGCCCAGAACACTCTCGACCCAAATCGTCCCTTCCATCAGGGTGACAAGCCGTTTGGAAATCATGAGTCCCAAACCGATACCTCCGTATTTGCGCGTCATGCTCTCGTCAGCTGCGCCAAAGGTCTGCAGCAAATGCGCCTGATGTTCGCTACTCATGCCGATTCCGGTATCCCTGATCTTAAACCGGTAGGTACCACGCGGTGTTTTTGCTATGGAAATCTTTATCGATCCGGCTTCCGTAAATTTCACCGCATTACTCAAAAGATGGTTGAGCACCTGCGAAATCCGCAGGGCGTCTCCGTAACAATAACGTCCTACATTGCTGTCATAATCTATAATCAGTTCCAAACGCTTTTCATACACGCGAAATGCCACCAGACTCACAACACGGTCTACCATACTGTAAAGATCGAATTCGGCTTTCGTTATTTTTAATTGCCCTGCTTCGATTTTTGAAAAATCAAGCACGTCATTAACGATTTCAAGCAGTGAACGCGCCGCATCGTCTATTTTCTTGACAAATCGGCGCTGCTGTTCGTTAAGACCGCTTTGCAGTGCCAGGTGTGCCATACCGACAATCCCGTTCATCGGCGTACGCATCTCGTGACTCATATTGGCAAGAAAGCGGCTCTGGGTACGCGTCGCCAGTTCTGCCTTCTCCTTTGCCACCCGCAGATTCCGTTCCAGCGCCTTGTGTTCGGTTATATTCTTGACAGCCACGAGTATCTGCTTTTTTTCCCGGACATGTGCCATGGACATTCGAATAATAATAGGGACACCGTTTTTTGTCTGACACCCTTTTTCAAAGTTCTGCACCACGCCGTTTTCAATCACATCGGCAATCGCGGCTTCGCTGCGTTTACGCTCTTTTTCAATACAGAACTCCAGCATGTTCGTTTTAAGAAGCTCTTCGCGGCTGTAGCCCGTCATTTCGCAATATGCCGGATTCACATCAAGAAATGCGGTTGTTTCCTGATCGAGGACAAAAAAACCTTCATTGGCAATTTGTAAAAGGGCATCGATACTTTTACGTTCGGCAGTCAGCAATCGCGTATGTTTGAAAAGGCTCTCCTTGAACATCTGACGCTGGTTGATCCATATATCCTGAGCACGCATGGTATTAATGGCATGAGAAAGCTGCAGTAGCAAATTATCCAGTACCATCAACCGTATTCCCTCAGCATTGACGGCATGGTCGGACTTGGAGCCGTTACCAGCGACAAGCAGCCCGAAAGGGTTCTGATCCGTACCTCCGAAAAGCTCCAGTCTGGCCTCATCCAGAAAGAGCAGTTGCAAAAGCTTCGCCATGCTGCTCTCGCTGTTTTGCTCCCGTGTGTACAATAACGGCGTTCTCTGTTTTTGAAGCTGCTGAATCAGCTGATTCGAATAGGAAAGCGCAAGAGGTGCCAGAGCTTTTCGCTCCGAAGCATCGTTATATCCCGACGCCTTGTGTAACTTGAATGTGCCGATACTCTCATCGTGACGGAAAACCAGACACTTTTCAAATCCAAGTTCGTTTGTAACAAAATCCGTCGCAACTTTAAAAAGGTCATCGACCGAAGCGTGATTGTAAAGCGTTTTTCCTACAGTATTCAAACGGCTGAAAAGACGTTCAAAAGAGTGGGATGCTGTCGTTTGAGCGGCAGTGTCAGGCATGATACCGACTTATTCGAAACACGTACATAGTTTCAGATACCGTGTTGCCATATAACATCACTTTCTCCTATGCGTGTTCGCGCATCCGCGAGCATCATGGTACAGCCAGATGCGCAAGTGCGGATACATCACTTTCTACTTCAAAAGACTCTCAAAAGCCTGAAGATTGGTAGTTGAACGTTGATTCTAGCAAAACTTGTCATTATTTTTGTTGAAGTCAGTATGCGCTCATGCATTCAGAGAGACCGACCGGATGCCACTACGGAACTGATACAGCAGAATCGATGCCGCAACAGCGACATTAAAACTTTTCACCGCTCCGGCCATTTCAATCATCACGACGGCATCGCACAGGGCGAGAATATCGTCTGCAATGCCGGCATCTTCATTACCGACCAGAAGTACCCACTTTTCAGGCACCGAAAACGCCTGCAATGCTATGGCATCCGGATGTGTTTCGGCAGCGACAATGGTATATCCGAGTGCTTTAAGAGCCGAAATGGCCGCTTTCATATCTTCATAAAGATGCGTTTTCACTAAAGCGGCATGGCCCATCGAAACGCGCAGCGCCCGCCGTCCGAAAGGTCGCGGCCCATGCACCGGGGCCACCAGACTCCCGACACCCAGCGCCGCCATGGAGCGTATGATGGCGCCGACATTTTCATTACGGCTGATAAGATCCAGCATCACGACATGCGACCCCAGTTGCTCCAGAGGGCACAGCGGCGGACGGACACCGTGCAGCATCACGTTTTGATGCATCCGGTGCCCGATAATCGTGGCCATCTGCTGTTTGGTCGCAACATAGCATTGCGGAATATCTGCCGATGCGACAAGCGCTTCATGCGCTTCATAAAACGCCGCTGTCGCCAGAAGGCTCCGTACCGTCACACCGCTTTGAAGCAGCATCACGACAACCTTTTCGCCGTCAGCGATAAAGCTGTTGTCGGCCGTCACCGCATTGTCTCGCATCCGGGCATAAATCTGCAACTGCGGCAGATCGAAACTGTTTACATGTAAAAGGTTCAAGCCTTGTGGCTCTCCAGCTCTTTTTTCAGATATTTTCCGGTATAGCTGCCGGTTTGCGTATGGGTTTCGGCCAGCGCTTCGGGCGATCCCATAGCGATCACCTGCCCTCCGCCGCTGCCGCCTTCAGGCCCCATGTCGATGATGTAATCGGCATTTTTGACCATATCGAGGTTGTGTTCGATGACCAGAACCGAATTCCCCAGTTCCACAAAATGGTGCAGCACTTTGGTCAGACGGTTGACATCGTCAAAATGGAGCCCCGTCGTCGGCTCATCGAGAATGTAGAGCGTCTGCCCCGTATCCTTGCGGCTAAGCTCCTTGGCCAGTTTGATACGCTGCGCTTCCCCGCCCGAGAGGGTTACGGCATTCTGTCCGAGCGTAATGTAGCCAAGGCCCACGTCGCTGAGCGTCTGCAGTTTGGCATTGATCTTCGGAACGGGAGCGAAAAACTCCAGTGCCTCGGTAACACTCATGTTCAGCACATCCGAAATGCTCTTGCCCTTGTATTTGACTTCGAGCGTCTGAAGGTTATAGCGCTGTCCGTGACAGTCATCGCACTTGACCATGATGTCGGGCAGAAAGTGCATTTCGATCTTGATCTCCCCTTCCCCCTGACACTTCTCGCAGCGGCCGCCCTTGACGTTGAAACTGTAGCGTGACGCGGTATAACCGCGGATCTGCGACTCTTTGGTCTTTGCAAAGAGATTGCGGATCTCGTCCATCACTCCCGTGTAGGTAGCCGGGTTGGAGCGCGGCGTACGTCCGATGGGGCTCTGATCAAGGTAGATGACCTTGTCGAGCTTTTCAAGACCCATGATTTCAACGCCTGCAACCTTGTTGACTTTGCGGGCATGATTGAGAATCTCGCGCGCCGTAGGCAGCAGCGTCTGCAAAATCAGCGAACTCTTCCCGCTGCCGCTGACACCGGTGACACAGACAAAGTTGTTAAGCGGCAGCTTTACATGTAAGTCTTCGATATTGTTGAGTGAGACATTGCTGATGGAGAGCCAGGACTCCTGAGGACGGCGGTAAAAATATTCGATCTTTTTGCGTCCGGTGATATAATCTGCAGTGAGCGTTTTGGCCTTTTTGAGCTCGGGAAGCGTTCCGGCGAAAACAACTTCGCCGCCGAATTTTCCGGCACCCGGGCCGATGTCGACAATATAGTCGGCATGCTCGATGGTCTCCTTGTCGTGTTCGACGACAATCACCGTGTTGCCCTTTTCCTGAAGCGAGCGCAGCGTACGGATGAGCTTGAGGGTATCACGTTCATGCAGCCCGATGCTCGGTTCGTCGAGAACGTACATCACCCCGGTCAGACCGCTGCCGATCTGCGAGGCAATACGGATGCGCTGCGCCTCTCCCCCGCTGATGCTTCGGGCATCGCGGCTGAGGCTCAGATACCCGAGTCCGACATCATAAAGAAAAAAGAGTCGCTCGTTGATCTCCTTGAGGATCGGTTCGGCAATCATAGCCTCCTGATCTCCGAGATAATCGAAATTGGCGGCATCGGAAAACCACTGATAGCTCTGGGCTATCGGCATTGCGATGACATCGGCGATTCCTTTGTCCTTCACCTTGACAGCAAGGCTTTCACGTCGCAGACGATGTGAACCGCAAACACTGCATGGCTTTTCGCTCATGTAATCGGCGAGCTCTTTTTCATCCTTGAACATGTCATAGGCGATTTTGATGACACCGGGCCAAACCCGTGTCACGGGGTGCTCTTTCCATTTAAACGTCACCTCTTCGATGCCGCCGTGCATGATCGCTTTTTGCTGATGTCCTTCGAGTTCCGAAAACGGCACCGTGATGTCAATATCGTTATGGGCACAAAAAGCCTTCAGAAAGGTAAAGTAATACCCCTTGTTAAATCCGTACATGATGCGTACGGCGCCCTTTTCAATACTCAGGTCCTTATCGACGATCTTATCATGGTCAAGCGCATAGCGGATGCCCAGACCGTCACACTCGCTGCAGGCCCCTTTGGGCGAATTAAATGAAAATGAAAGCGGTTCAAGCGGTTCAAAACTCACCTTGCAGTCGAAGCAGGCGTTGTGTTCGCTGTAGTGGATGAGCTTCTCGCTCATACCTACCTCTTCGGGATTCATGATTTCGAGTTCCACCTCGCCGTAACTCTCCTTGAGTGCCTTTTCCACATCCTGAGCGATCCGCTCGCGGTTCTCTTCTTTGATGACGATACGGTCGATAACGACCTTAATGGTGTGTTTTTTGGTTTTGGAAAGCTCGATCTCCTCGTCCAGACGTACCATGACGCCATCCACCTGCGCGCGCACATAGCCTTTGTGAACCAGTGAAGCGACGAGATCGGCAAAGGTCCCTTTCTTTTCGCGTATCAGCGGTGCGAGAACGGCGACTTTGGCACCTTCGGGGAGCTTGCTTACCTGTTCGATGATATCCGAAGCGCTCATCTGCGTGATTTTTTTGCCGCAGAGGTGGCAGTGCTGCACCCCCACCCGGGCAAAAAGCAGGCGCAGATAGTCATATATTTCCGTAATGGTGCCGACGGTCGAACGGGGATTTTTGGATGTGGTCTTCTGATCAATGGCAATGGCAGGGGTCAGGCCCTCGATCTTGTCGACATCAGGCTTGCCGATACGGTCAAGGAACTGTCTGGCATAACTTGAGAGCGATTCGATGTAACGGCGCTGCCCCTCGGCATAGAGCGTGTCAAATGCCAGTGTCGACTTTCCGCTTCCCGAAAGGCCGGTACAGACGACCAGCCGGTTTTTTGGTATCTCAAGCGAGATGTTTTTAAGGTTGTTCTCGCGCGCGCCGCGAATTTTTATCACCTGTTTATCCATGAATGTCCCCCAATGTCAATCGATAGAATAGATAACCTGAAACCAGAAGGTAAAAGATGACGATCAGACGCTTTTGCAATCTGTCGCTACTTTGATGTTTAAGCCAGATACCGCCATAGACGCCAAGCAGTGATCCGATACCTACCATGATACCGCCGTGGTAATCGATCATCCCCTTCATTCCCAGACTGATCAAACCCGAGATGGAAGAGAAAATAACGAAAAAAAGACCGGCGGAAATGGCATGCTTGAGTGGTACATGTAAAAAGCCGACCAGAATCGGTACGAGCAAAATTGAACCGCCGACACCGATCGAAATGGAAAATGCCCCCAGCAGCATCCCGATAACAAACAGCACCCATGGTGATGCATGTCGGGCGTCAGCGTGCTCGATCGTTTTCATGTAGAGCCGTCCGAGCGCAAAAAGCACGAATCCCAGAAAGATCCACTCCAGCGTTTTTGAACTGAAAACGGAGACGATACAGGGACTCGTCAGAGCACCAATGAAACCGCCAATCCCGATGACAAGCACCATCTTGACATCGAGCGTCTTCTTTTTAAGGTTGAGATAACTGCCGTAGATGGAACTAAAGACCATCTGCACCACAGAAATACCAATGGCATTTTTGATGTCAAACCCGAGCAGCAGCAGCATCGGCACCAGAATGGTTCCGCCGCCAATACCGAAAAATCCCGAGAGTATGCCGACAATAACCCCGAGAAACGCGAGTTCAAAATCCATAACCGTCCTTATAAAGCCGCGATTATACTCAAGCAGGCCTTAGGTTGGAGATTAATATACAATTTACATCGGTTTGCGTATAATTAACCAAACTTCTACACCGTATTGGATACCGTATGCTCAAAACCGTCGTCCTCGCTGCGCAGAACTTTGTGCAGCATCAGCTTGAATCCTCCTGCAGCGAACAGGAGCATGTCCCAAAAGTGAGAACACTTATTGCTTATATCGATACAGTGACACAGGATGAAACACATCATCGCGTCTATGTCGCGTGTGATGAGAGGCTGATGCAGCAGATTGCCGAACTCTTTCTCGGCGAAGATCAGAGTGATGAAGCGACGCTTCGGGATATGTCGCTGGAGGTAGCAAATATGGTCATCGGAAGTGCCAAAGTGATTGCGGAAGAGAACAATAACAATCCGTTCAGCATTGCGACACCCCATTTTGAAACATTCGATACTTTTGATTTCGCCTATGATGAACAGCAGGTACTCTCTATTAACGGACATACAATGATTATCGCCGTCAAGGGACTCTAATAAAATGGCCGAGGGACAAATTACGGATAAAATTCTCGAAAAGCGCTTTTCTCCGGAAGAGCTTAACTGGATGAACTATGAAGGACTTCTTGATATGGAGATCGAATTCGTAGCCGACCTTGGAGAGACCGAACTCTCGATAGCCGATATTCTCAAACTGGACAAAGGTTCCGTCATTGACCTGAACAAACCCGCCGGCGAGAGTGTCGAATCCTATGTTAACGGACGCATCATCGGAAAAGGCGAGGTTATGGTGTATGAAAAAAATCTCGCGATCCGTATCAATGAAGTCCTCGACTCCAGTGCCGTCATCTATTATCTTTCCAAAGAACGCTTATGAGATACGCTTTCCTGCTGCTTTTCCCGTTTTGGCTGTTTGCCTCTCAGATCCTGAGCTACAACGTCTATGACCGTACCGACCGCGTCGATATCATGCTCACATTCGACACGCCGTTTGAAGGCTCCCTGCGACAGCAGCGTCAAAACGACGCCATTATTATCAAACTCGATGATGCACAGATCGAATCTGTCAAACAGAAACAGCTCAACTCACCTTTTTTGAGCAAACTCACCATCTCGCCTTCGGGAAGCGGCACACAGATTATTGCCCGTGTTCCCGAAAAAATCACGATGCAGGCATCCAAAACAGCCGATGCCTACGGCCTGCGTCTGCGTTTTCTGACCGCGTCCTCCCCGACTGCCGCATCAGATGCTCCATCACAGCCTTCCCTCTCCGCGCTTCCAACAAAATCAACCGATGGGATGGAGCAGAGTTACATCAGTGTTGCTATCATTCTCATTATCGGGATTCTGATTATTTTCTGGCTCAAACGCTCCATGCAGCAGCGTGCAGGCGTACCGTCGCAATCATCGCTTTTTGGTAAGAAAGCGCCTTCGGGAACCCATGCCACCGCACCATCATCACAAGAAGGTGCCACGATTCGTTTTCAAAAACCGCTCGATGCCCATAACAGTGTCATGATGCTCGAGTATGCACAGGCCAGCTATCTGGTAATCATCGGCACCAACAACATTGTTCTTGACAAGTTTTACGGGGAACGCCCGGTGACCGAGAGTGATTTTGAGACGATCCTAAAGAAAAATGAAGCGCAGCTCGAAAGTTACATGCAGATTGACAATGTTGAATCTACCGAACTGCTTCAGAGCTATAAGGACAAGGCTTCGGGTTAAACCGGTCGGCTGTTCCTGAAGAAGTCGTCGATGATCGTGCGGTACGCTGATACATCATCGGTATTGTTCACTTTATCGCGCATTGCAGAGGCTCCGGCATACCCTTTTGAATAAGTGTGCGTATGTTTTCTAAACATCGCGACACCGCGCGGTCCGTAAAACTCTATCATCTTGTCAAAATGCTCCATGATGATGGCATATTTGATCATCGGGTCGATATCGGCACTGCCGGTTTTAAGCTGATGAAAAATCCAGGGAGCGCCCACGGCACCTCTGCCAATCATCACGCCGTCGGCTTTGGTATGCTCCAAAACCCACTGCGCTTTTTCATAAGAGTCGATATCGCCGTTGGCAATCAGCGGAATGGATATCGCCGCTTTCATCTCACCGATGGCGTCGTAGTCCACTTCTGCCTTGAATTTTCCCGCACGGGTACGTCCGTGAACGGCAATAAAATCGGCACCGCTCTGCTCTACCACTTTGGCGATTTCCAAATGATTTTTTTCTTCAAATCCCAGACGCACCTTCACCGAAGTCGTCGATTTGTTTGAGTGTTTTTTAATCGTCTCAATAAGAGAACCCATCAGCTTCAGATCACGCAGCAGCGAACTTCCCGACCCGTGGCTGACAATCTTCGGCACCGGACATCCGCAGTTAAAATCGATAATATCGATGCCATCCTGTGCATTGAGAATCTCAACGGCCCTGGCAATAACAGATGCTTCAGCTCCTGCGATCTGCACGGAATAGGGATCTTCATTGGGACTTTTTTCAAGCATCTTGAGCGTCTTTTCGGAGCCATACGCCAATGCGTTGGAGCTCAGCATCTCGCTCACTGTCAGATCGGCACCGAATTTCTTTACCACACTGCGAAACGGCAGGTCAGTATATCCGGCAAGCGGTGCGAGAACATAAAGGGGTTTGGAGAATGAGATTTTATCGGTCATGGGAAGTCACTGGTGTGCTGCAGAGATTATCTGCAGACTTTTGGAGTAAAAAGATTAATGCTGTAGTTTTTGTTTGCTTCTTTAAGCGCACGATAGGCTCTGAACTGCAGAAACTCGTCAGCACGTGCACCATCAAGCAGATTATTGGCCTCTTCTACGACTTCAAGGTCATAAAGCGTATAAATGTAGGCAGCCATCGCATCTTCATTGATATCGCTCAGCTTTTCAAAAAGAGCAATGCGCTGCTGTGGCAGCATGGTCTGGGAGAGGATGATCGAACCGCAGATAAAGTCATCTTCGCTCACTTCAATCTGTCCGATCAGATCGATCAAAGCCTCGGTATCAGGTTCAATGCCATTCTCTTTGGCATTCATACGGCGCAAAATTATCTCCAGCGCTTCACGGGACATATACTGCTTGTACTTGATGATTGAAGCAAGTGAAGCATCCCTGACATAGCTTTTATAAGCCTCAACAGCCAGCTCACGGCTGTAACGTTCCGGTTTTGAGAGAATATCTTCGGCAATCACCTCACCACGCACAAAACGGCTGCGATGATACTTGACCACCAGCGGATTGTCGTTTTCAAGATGAAAACGTCGGATATCGACATGGTCACCGGCTTCAATGTCACGAAGCAGTTTGAGTGCCGCGTCTATCTCTTCATTGCCGGTTGCATCCAGAGCTGCATCCGGCACAACCCGGCAGTGGTCAAGAACCTTGCCCAGTGTGGAGTAACGCTCCGTTTTATATTCGAAATGACGCTGTTTTTTTCCCAGAAGCGCATCCCGGAGTGCTTCTGCAAATTTTTCAAAATCTTTGGTATAGCGTCTGAGGTGAAACGAGCCGACAAGGCTGTAATAACTCATGTGGACAACCGATGCCAGATAAAGCAGGAAGAGCGGCAGCACCACCCACAGGGCAATAGGAAATGCGGGGAGATGTATACCAAAAAAGTCGAGTCCCATACTCTCATGGGATACGAAGGCATAGACGTACCAGCCTGTCAGTAGCATCAACAAGAAGGCGGCTACCGTGTAGCGTTTGATATACATATTCGATTCCTTAACTATTGTTTTTTTCGGCAATCTCGCGACAGTCGATACAATATTTTGCATGGGGTTTTACTTTGAGACGCTGAACACCGATCGTTTCTTCACACATTTCGCAGATACCGTATTGCCCGTGTTTGATTTTCGCAAGAGCAACTTCAATCTCTGTCAGTTCCAGCCCCTGCTGTGTTCCGATAGCACTTTCAACAAGATTATTGTTGCTTACCGAGGCGTAATCACCTTCATCATTGAGTTCGAGGCTCTGCAGCTGTGACATCTCTTCTTCGACACCGTTGATGTTTTTAATGATCTGCTCTTTGCGAGCCAACAAAATGTCTTTGAAGTACTTCAACTCATGTTCTCTCAAGAAAACTCCTTATTTATGATAGGGGTGACCGTCAAGGATACTGAACCCGCGGTAGATCTGTTCGAGCAAAACCGCTTTGGCGATTTTGTGACTCATCGTCAGGGGACTCAAAGAGATACTGGCATCGCAGGAATCAACGAATGCATCATTAAATCCGAAAGGACCGCCTATAAAAAAATTCACGGACATTTTATCACTTAATAGCTTACTAAACTCCATGCTGTCGATGTTTTTTCCTGCCGGATGGAGTGCAACACTGTAGCCCTTAAGACGATATGGCGCTAAAACATCGCTATAAGACGCCTGTGCTATCAATGGAGTCTGTGTCTGTGCTTTGGCTACCTCTTTGGGAAAAAGTTCAATATCCTCCAGTGTAGCAAAACGCGAAATCATCTTGCCAAACTCTTTGTAGAGCGGATCGTAGATGGAACGCTCTTTTTTAGCGATCGAGACGAGTTGTATCTTCAAGCAGTGCACTCCCCATCACCAGATATGTAACATGTTCAAACCGATCATCCAAGCGAACCCCGCCAATAGCCGCTACCGGGTGAACCGATGTTGCCGCAATATTCTCAAGACGCTCTCCCAGTACCGTATCCACCACTTTCGTTGCCGTGTTACGATAGGCTCCCAGACCAATGTAGTCGAGGTTCAGTTCGTTTGCAATCGCAATCTCTTCGACATTATGAGTGGAAAGTCCTACCATTTTATCGGTACCGACAATGGAGCGCAGGACTTCCATGGCACGTTTGGGATCGGGATCAATTGCCGCCAGGTCTTCCTGCCCAATATGAACGCCGTCGCAAAAAGAGATAAGTTCATAATGGTCATTAATAATCAGATAACCGTCAAAAAGAGTTCGAAGCGTAATCAAGCTGGATTTGACCGTGGCGATATCATCACGTTTGTTACGGTATTGAATGATTGCGGCATTATTCCGGTTACAGATAGCAACAAACGCTTCAAGCGAGACACCACGACGATCGAGGAGCTCCTGATCACACAGTGCATAGAGCTGCATTAGCGCCCCAGAAGCATCTTCAGCAGATCACTCAGCGTATTTTTCATCTCGTTGCGATTGACGACCATATCGATCGAACCCTTCTCCAGCAGAAATTCTGCCCGCTGAAAACCTTCGGGAAGATCTGATCCGATTGTCTGTTTGATAACCCGCTGACCGGCGAAGCCAATCAGTGCGCCGGGTTCGGCAATAATGATATCGCCCAGCATCGCAAAAGAGGCGCTTACCCCTCCCATTGTCGGGTCTGTCAGAATCGAGATGTACGGAAGTCTGGCATCGGAAAGTTTGGCCAAAGCCGCAGAAGTCTTGCTCATCTGCATCAGGGAGAAAGTACTCTCCTGCATCCGCGCACCGCCACTGGCACTCATGATAATGAGTCCTTCGCGTCGCTCGATCGCACGATTGACGGCGCGAACGATTTTTTCGCCTTCGACCGATCCCAGCGAACCACCCATGAAGTTGAAGTCAAAAACGACCAGCTGCGCAGGCACGCCGTTAATGCGGCAGGAACCGCTGATTGCGGAAGAGAAATTGCCTGTTTTTTTCTGCCCCTCTTCAACCCGCTTGACATAGCTTTTCTTGTCGACGAACTTCAGCGGATCGACCGGCCGCAAGCCGGCATCGTGTTCTTCAAAACTCCCCTCGTCTGCGAGGAGCTTGATCCGGTCCTGAACCCCGATACGAAGGTGAAACCCGCATTTGGGACAGACATAGTTCTGATTTTCAATCTCTTTGTAATACATCAACGCCTGGCATGACGTACATTTGATCCAGTGGGCCGGTGCTTCGTCTTTGCTGGCCTGTCGTTTTGTATTGGAGCTGCTGAAGAGATCAAAAAGGCTCATAATCTATCCTTGGGGTCAATATTCAATATGCTGCAGAGCTGTGCAAACGTTGTTTCATCCCGGGCGATGAGAAGACGGCTTTCATCCCTGTAACGCCACAAACCATCGCAAAGATGCCATCCGGCAGCAATATCATAATGGCGAATTGTACCTAAAAACAGCACATACTTCACATAATGTGCGTAGGCCAGAGAGAGCGCCACCGCACCGGGTGCACGAAATTTCAAGCCGATACGAGCGAGATCACGGACAACATCATGGTTGGCGTACGCCTTTTCAAAAAGCCCGACCGTAGGATTTTCTTTACATGTAAGCGATGTACAAGAACAGTGCGAATGGAGCTGGCAGATACGCACCTCGCCATCGCTGCGAACGAAAATCTCTCCGCTGACGAGGTTGCAGACAATGCCCACATGCGTGACATTTTTATCTGTCAGTGCAATGGCAATGCCGAAATAGGGTACCGCATGTTTGAAGTTGTCGCTGCCGTCGATGGGATCGATGACAATCTCATAGAGACCTTCACCGATGTAGCCGCTCTCTTCTGAAAAGATGCGGCCAAAAGGAGAGAGGTGTCTTACGAGAATCGATTCTGAAATAAGGTCGGCACCGATGCTGACATCGCCGCCGTGACCCATGGCATGAGGAGTTGTGAGTTCTTCACGGGAATGTGTTTTTAGTGCAAGAGAGACTTCATTGATTGCGAGCAGTGCCGCATCAATGAATGATTGAAAGGTCATTACTTCAGTGAAGCAACAATCGCACGTGCGGCTTCACGTCCGTCATAGGCAGCTGTTACCACCAGATCGGCGCCGCGATAACAATCCCCTCCGGCAAAAATTCCGGGAGTCGTCGTTTGAAGTTTTTTATCTGCGACAATACCGCCCCAGCCGTTTGTCTCGATACCGTTTTCGGCAAAAAACGAAGGGACGGCCGGATCGAAACCGAGTGCCATGATGATGACATCGGCCTTGACCTGGAATTCACTTCCGCGAACCTCTTCCATGCGCTGACGTCCGCTTTCGTCTTTTGCGCCAAGTACCGTCTTGATCATACTGATAGCTACGGCACGGTCGTCATCTCCGAGAATGACCTCTTTGGGTGCCGCATAGAACGTGAACTCGACACCCTCTTCCATGGCATTTTTATACTCTTTCTGGCTGCCGGGCATGTTGTGGGCATCGCGTCGGTACAGACACATGACACTGCGGGCACCTTCACGTTTGGCGGTACGGACACAGTCCATCGCGGTATCACCGCCGCCGATAACCACGACGTTGAGATCTTTGAAGTCAAAGACCTTGTCATAGCTCTCTTTGAAATTCTTTCGCTGAATCGCCGTCAGGTACTGCATGGAAGCAAAAACGTTTGGAGCATTTTCACCATTGATTCCGGCGCGTTTGGCCTTGGTCGCACCAATGCCGATAAAGACGGCATCATGGGATTTGGCAATTTCTTCAAAAGCGATATCCTTGCCCACTTCACAGTTTACATGTAACTCCATACCCGCTTCAATCAATAGATCGACACGTCGTGACACCACTTTTTTATCGAGTTTGAATCCCGGAATGCCATAGGTCAGAAGCCCGCCCGCACGATCGGAACGCTCATACATGCTGACACCGATACCCGAACGCAGCAGGTAGGTCGCCGCAGAGAGACCTGCAGGACCCGAACCGATCACGGCGACTCTTTTGTCACTGGTAATCCCGGGGAAATAAGGTTTGAACCCCTGCTTGAACCCCTCTTCATTGATGTAGGTTTCAACGGCACCGATGGTGATGGCACCATGTCCGTCATTCAGTGTACAGTCACCTTCACAAAGACGGTCATGTGGACAGACACGCCCCATCACCTCGGGAAACGGAGAAGGCTCATTGGAGAGTTTGAAGGCAAACTCAAGATCCTTTTCCGCCACCGACTTGAGCCATTGCGGAATATAGTTGTGCAGCGGACATTTGTTGAGACAAAAAGGGTCTCCGCACTGAATGCAGCGTTCGCTCTGCTGTGAGGCATCCGAAGTATCAAACTGTTCGTAGATCTCTTTGAAATCCTTGGTGCGCTCAACGACCAGACGTTTGGACGGATCAATACGTCCCGTAGTAATGAACTCGCGCATCTTAGTCTCCTTTATCGACATTAAGAGGTAGTTTTTTCAGGTTTTTCGGTCGAACCAGCCAGAAATTGCGGATTTCGACACGGAAGTTCTCAAGTAGCATCGCAGCGCGTTCACTGCCGGTTTCTACACTGTAGTCCTTGAGAAGGCGTTTGAGATAGTGACGCGCTTCATCACCGTCATCGGTATCGATACGTACCGCTTCTACAAGTTCGCGGTTGACGTTTTCGACAAAGTTATGGTCGGCATCATAAACAAATGAGATACCGCCCGTCATACCGGCACCGAAGTTCACACCGGTTTTTCCAAGAATCACGACGATACCTCCGGTCATGTATTCACAGGCATTGTCTCCGGTACCCTCGACGATTGCCAGGGCTCCCGAGTTACGCACGGCAAAACGCTCGCCGACGGAACCGCTAATAA
>JBNLFL010000013.1:0-92804 GCA_050305515.1 Sulfurimonadaceae bacterium | reverse complement strand
GCGGCTCTTGTCGTTTTTGGCGTTTTTCACTTCGTCTTCAAGCTTGGAAATTCGCTCTTTTTGCGTCGCGATTTTTTCTGCGAGCTTCTGCTGACGTGATGCTTCCTGATCTTCAGCCTTTTTCAGACCCTCTTCGCTTTTGGCAACCTGTGCTTCGAGTCTGGCAAGCTGGTCATTCAATTTGGCCTCTGCCTCTTCCTGCATCTGGGAAGCTTTTTTGCCCTGCTTCTGACTTTCACGGTTACGCTGAAGTTCTTCGTACATGCGTACCTGAATGAGACGTTTCTGCACGTCTGCAAACTGCTCGTAAGGCATACCGGTCTGCGCGCAGGCATCTTTTTCGGCGTTAATAAACTTGCTGCCCTGTTTGAGCGCAATGGAAAATGCCTGCAATGCCTGTTCGGCTGTGGGCTTGCCTTCGGGAGCCGCCGCGTTGCTCTGCAGCACGGTCGAAGCTGCCGTCACTTTGGCGCGCGCGACATTCATGGTCTCGGCAAATTGTGCAACGGTTGCGGCTTCCAGCGGTGGCTTATTCATTACCGGTGCCGTATCAAGAGCGAGAAGTACCGCACCACCTAAAAACAGTGTCGAAAAAAACACTCTACGAAACAGATTCATAATAAAGACTCCGTGATGATGAATTAGATTCCAAAAAAGTGACTAGTTACAGGTGACATCGCCCGTCTTACTTGTGCAATGCAGACATATATTTGCACCTGATTCGTAACTACCTGTGTCACCACGTACAAATACGGAATGGGTGTAAGTCGGTGTATTTGCCGGATCACTGTCTGCCCAATTGAATACTGAATAGGTACTGCCTTCAAGATAACTGTTGCGCACCAGAACGGGTGAGTCTTGGGTATTGACAGCGAGCTCGCTGTTGATATTTAAATTACTGGCCTGCACTGTTGACGGACAATTATAAAAATAGACCCCTTGGTCAGTACCGGTACCACCAAAAGTCGTAATCTCAATAGAGTCCAAAGTAACATCTGAAGAGTTAGCAGTGATTCCAAATCCATTGTAACCTGCCGAACCGTCAGCCAACAATTTTACATGCTGAACTGTGGCGGCAGCATTTGAAATATACAAAGCGTTTGACTGATTCGTTCCACCCGCTACCGATACTTTCAGATCATGCATATAGGTCGGTTGCGCTGTATAGATTCCGGTTACCCCACCTTCCGCATTTGATGTCACATTGTTGTCGATGCTCATCTGTGCTATTTCCGCATCCGATGCCAGTATAAGTCCTGCGGATGGAGAAAAAGCTGCACTGGTACGCTGACCGACAATGACGGTACTATCAACGCCGCTTCCTATGAGACTGACATTGTTTTTCATCACAATACTATCACCCGCTGCTACACTGTATATACCCGGCCCGATATAAATCACATAGGGATTGGTTGCAGAAGCATCCGTTATCGAATCTATGGCAGCCTGAATGTCTGTAAACTGCCCGCCCGACTTCGCCACGGTGACGACATTTTTTATTTTCTTGTTCACGGGAATCACATAGAAATCTGCAAAAACTGTAGTGCTCAATCCCACTACAACCATTACGGATATGAGGATACGTTTGAGTATGTCTTCAGCCATCGTTCACTCCTTGGTGGTAATTTTGTTCGCCTTATTGTAAACATAAAGCTCCTGACACTTTTATGAATCTCTGTGAGTTTTTTGTGAGCCCGAATGATCGGAGTAGACGATAAAAAAGGGCATTTGCATGAAAGATACGCTATTGTTTCACACTTTATTACTGCGAGTTGCCATGTCCAACCACCTGATTCATCCTACTGCCTTCGTTGACCCTTCCGCAAACGTTGCGAGCGATGTCACCATTGGCCCGTTTTGCCATATCGGCAAGAACGTCGTGCTGGAGACCGGCTGTTCCGTTGCGGCCCACGCCATCCTCAACGACAATGTTACATGTAAAGCAGGCGTAAAGATCTTCTCGCACGTTCAGATCGGTAATCACGCTGCCGCCATCACCATCGGCGAGGGAACGCATGTACGCGAATTTGCCCTGATCGGCACCGAAGCCGAAAACGACGCCCCGGTCACCATTGCCAACAACGGTTTCGTCATGGCTTACTGCCGTATTGGCAACGGCGTGGACATTTCCGAATACGCCATTTTGACCAACGCCGTGACACTGGAGTCAGAAGTGACGCTCGAAGAGCGGGTCATTGTTGGCGGGCTGAGTACCATTGAACGCGGCTGCCGCATCGGGACGGGTGTCATGGTGGGCGGTGCTTCGTACGTGACGCACGACATGCCTCCTTTTACACTCGTAGAAGGCAATCACGCCGAGGTGCACGGGCTCAACCTTATCGGCCTGCGCCGCCGTCTTCCGGTGCGCGAAGATATCGAGGCCATCAAGCAGGCGTATAAAAGCATTTACAGAAAAGGGGTTGACAAGGCCCTGGCCCGGTCAATCAGCGAAGATGACGCCAAAGATGCGTTTACACGGCGTTTCGCCGCGTTTATCGCTAGCTCGGAGTCGTTATAATCAGCGCGCTTTGAGCGCTTCGGCGAGCACGTCGGTGAAATCCTTGACATTGGCCGCACCGTCAAGGCGGTAGCGTTTGTACCCTTTTTCGGTAAGGAAGTGAAAGGTCGGGGTGCCGATGTAATCAAGCGAGCGCAGGTTGTCGTTGTGAATATCGAGAATCAGCACGACGAAGTCCTTGTTCAGCAGTTCTTCAATCTTCTTATCTTCAAACACCACGTTTTCCATGTACCAGCAGGCATCACACCCCTCGCGGGTGAGCATGACCATAACCATTTTCTTTTCAGCCGCAGCCTGTTCGAGCGCGGCTTTGTAGTTCTTGGCATGGGTAACGTTGGCAAAGAGTGCTGCAGCGGCCAGCATCCAGATGATCAAAAGTTTCAAAAGAGGCTCCTAGAGTGAATTAAGATGTTGCAAAAACGGCTCGGGGGGTTGATAGCCGACAATTTCTTTGCCCGCGATGCGTTTGCCCGAAGCGTCAAAGAAGATGAGCGCCGGAGGGCCGAAAACACCATACTTTTTACTCAGCGCCTTCTCCTTCTCGCTGTTGGCGGTGACATCGGCCTGAACCAGAACAAATTCAGCCATTTTGGCTTTGACGCTCGCGTCGCTGAAGGTGTTGTGTTCGAGCTCCTTGCAGGCAACACACCAGTCCGCGTAGAAATCAAGCAGCACTTTTTTGCCTTTGGAAGCCTCGAGGATGGCATCAAGCTCCTCTATGGAGGTCACTTTCTGAAACGTTGCCTCGGGAGCCACCGTCGCAGCGACAAGCTGGGTGGACGCCCTGAATCTTTCAAGCGGGTCAAGCGGGTTGGTCGCGCCGCTGATCCCCCCGTAAAAGAGCGCCGCGCCGTACATGAAGATGACAATACCTATCGACTTGGTAATCGCTCTGGGACAGCGCGGGCACTCACTGCGCACCGACTCGAATGCGCCCATGTTCACCGCGGTGCCAATGAGCAGGAAACTCCACAGCAGCATCGTGATAGGCTCGGGAAGAATGCGGCTGATCATCCAGATGGAAACACCCAGCAGCATGACGCCGAAGACGGACTTGACGGCATCCATCCAGACACCCGGTTTTGGCATGAACTTGCCTGCGCTCGTTCCCACCAGAAGCAGCGGCAGCCCCATACCCATGGAGAGTGCAAAAAGCGCCATGCCGCCCAAAACGGCATCACCCGTCTGCCCGATGTAGATAAGCGCGCCCGCCAGTGGCGCCGCGACGCACGGTCCGACGATGAGCGCCGAGAAAAAGCCCATGAGCGCCACACCGAGGAAACCGCCTTTACCCTGCCCCACGCTGTTAAGACGCGACTGCACGAAATGCGGCATCTGCAGTTCGTAGTAATCAAACATGGAGAGCGAAAGGCCTACGAAAATAAGCGAGAAAACGACAATCACCCACGGTGTCTGAAAGGCGGCCTGAAGGTTTGCGCCAAAAAGCCCCGCCAGTACTCCCGCAATCGTGTACGCCACGGCCATGGCCAGTACGTACACCAGCGACATCAGAAACGCTTTTTTGGTGGTAATGTTCTCGCCCTGGGCCACGATGACCGAAGAGAGAATGGGAATCATGGGGAATACGCAGGGTGTGAGCGCCAGCAGAAACCCGAAACCAAGGAAGGTGAGCAAAATGAAGGCGATGTTCCCCTCTTTGAGCGTCGCGGCGATGGTGTCGCTCTCGGAGAGCGGTTCGGATGCCGCAGCACTTGTGGACGGTGTAGAAACCGGAGCGCTCGAAGCTGCCGTCGCAGCGGTTGCAAGCGTGTCGGCGTCAACACTCACTTCCATGATCTTCTCAATCGGCTCATAGCAAAGCCCCTGCTCGGAACAGCCCTGATAGGCAAGTTTGAGCTTGATAGGGACCGTGCCGCTGATGCCCTCCTCACGTGCAAGATCAACGGTAATCGTGGGAGATTGCGTGTACGCCATTTCACCGTCATGATCGTGTGCTTCGGGCTTGTGCACCGCGACAATACTGATGCCGTCATTGGCATCGGCATCGTGCACGAGCACTTTTTCTTCATAGACATAGATGCCATCCGCAAGGGTAATGGTCAGTTCCGCCTGCTGTTTGTCATTGATTTTAACGGAAGGAATAAACGCCTCATCAGGCATCAAAAATTTTGGCATTCCGGCAAAAAGTACCGTACCGAGGAGTATCGCCATTATGCTTTTTCGCATCTTGTTCCTTTATATTTGGGCGGACATTGTAACAAATCTTGCATCGAGAATCGTTAAGTATTCTCTCCAACTTTCGGCTAATAGGTCATTTTAAGAGAAGTTTTAGAAACTTGCCACCTTCATGAAGCGTGCACAAACATAACATTTTCGATTCATTCGTATTACATTTTTTCTGATTTTCACCATTTTCCGTATCGGGATCGTTATGAATGTTATCTAAGATCGCACTTCAATTTACACTGCACAAAAGGTCATGCATGCGTTACATATCCACCGCCGTTATGGTACTCGGGCTTAGCAGCACACTGTTTGCGAACTGCGACGATCTGTTCTTTTCAGAATACATCGAAGGAAGTTCCAATAATAAAGCGGTAGAAATCTACAATCCCACCGCTTCGGGAATCGACCTGAGTACCTACAGCGTCGAGATCTACTCCAACGGGGCATCATCCGCCGGTTCGACATTGACACTCTCGGGCACGCTCGCTTCGGGCGATGTCTATGTCATTGCAAACTCCAGTGCAGTCGCCGATATTCAAAATGTTGCAGATGCCACAAGCGGCGTTGCCAACTATAACGGCGATGACACGCTGCTGCTCAAACACAACGGCACACTCATCGATGCGTTCGGCAAAGTCGGCGAAGACCCCGGCAGCGCATGGAGCGCTAATGGAGTCAGTACGCAAAACCAGACTCTGGTTCGAAAAAGCGGCGTCAGCAACGGCGATGCGACAGCGGATGACGCTTTCGACCCCTTCGTCGAATGGGATACCTATGCCATAGACACCTTCTCCTATCTCGGCAGCCACAGTGCCGACGGATGCGCGCAGGCGGCTTCAAGCTCTTCCGATGCCTCCGCTTCATCCGAGGCAGGCAGTTCCTCTTCCAGTTCCGTTGCAGCCGTTTCGCTGATTCACGATATTCAGGGCAGCGACGATGTTTCCGCCATGAACGGGGCGAGTGTTACAATCGAAGCCGTCGTGGTCGGTGACTTTCCCGGTATGAGCGGTTATTTCGTGCAGGAAGAGGATGCCGACATCGATGCGGACCTCAACACTTCAGAAGGGGTTCTGATTTACTGCTCCAGCGTTACATGTAAAGCCACCGATGTCAGCGTCGGCGACCTGGTACGCGTCAGCGGCACCGTCAGCGAATATTACAATATGACGGAGATCACCTCCGTGACGGCAGTCACCGTCATCAGCTCCGGCAATGCGCTGCCGAGCCCGGCAAACATCCAATTGCCGGTAAACGCACTCAGCGATCTTGAAGCGTTTGAAGGCATGCGCGTCACCGCCACGGCCCAACAGGGAAGTCTGTCCGTTGCAGAAAACTACCAGCTCGGCCGTTACGGGCAGATCACCGTCGCATCCGGAGGACGTCCGATGCAATTTACGCACAACAATACCCCCGACGTTTCAGGATATTCGGCGTTTCTTGAAACGCTGCAAAAGCGCACCCTTCTGGTCGATGACGGACAGAGCGCGCAAAATCCCGACCCGCTCATTCACCCCGACGGCGAGCTCAGTGCCGCCAACACCCTGCGAAGCGGTTACACCATTGCGAGCATCAGCGGCTGTCTGAACTACGCCTATAACCTCTACACCATTCAGCCTACGGAGTCGCTCTCTTTTGGCACATCGGACAATCCGCGTGAACCGGCACCGCAAAGCGTCGGCGGCAATCTCAAAGTGGCCAGTTTCAACGTCCTGAACTATTTTAATACTTTCAGCGGCTGTACGGGCGGTGTCAGCGGTGCCGCCATGGACTGCCGCGGTGCGGAGAGTGCGGAGGAGTTCACGCGCCAGCGGGAGAAGATCATTAATGCCATGTACGCCATCGATGCCGATATTTTCGGTTTGATGGAGATGGAAAACGACGGTTACGATGCGCAAAGCGCTCTGGCCGACCTTGTGGACGGGCTTAACAATCTGGCCGGCGAAGGCACCTATGCCTATATCGATGCCGATACGCGCACGGCGACAACCAACGCGCTGGGTACGGATGCCATCAAGGTGGCGCTTGTTTACAAACCTTCCGTGCTGACTCTGGGCAAAACCGTTGCCGCCTATCTCGACAGTGTTGAGAAGAACCGTCCGACCCTGATTCAGACCTTCATTGACATCGATACCGGCGAACATGTGAGTGTTTCGGTCAACCATTTAAAATCGAAAGGAAGCGACTGTAACAGTCTGAGCGACCCCGACGTGCTTGACGGACAGGGCAACTGCAACCTGACGCGCACGGCTGCGGCAACCGAACTGATGAGCGTTATTGGCACTGAATACCCGGATGAGTCCAATATTCTCGTTATCGGCGACCTGAATGCCTACGCCATGGAAGATCCCGTTACCGCAATCAAAAACGCCGGATTCAGGGATCTTAACAAAGAGTTCCACGGCGACGCCTCTTACTCTTATGTTTTCAACGGGCAGATCGGCTACCTCGACCACGCGCTTGCCACAACGGCGCTCAGCGGCAAAATCAGCGGTATCAGCCACTGGCATATCAATGCCGACGAACCTTCGGTTCTTGACTACAATGAAAACTACAAATCCGCCACGCAGATCAGCCAGTACTATGATGCCGGGCCGTTCCGCTCCTCCGATCACGATCCGGTTATCATCGGTATCAACCTCTCTGTCGTATCGGGCAGCAGCAGTTCGCAGAGCACCTCTTCAGAAGCAAGCAGCCAGAGCAGTTCGGCCCAGAACAGCTCTGACCAAAGTAGTTCGGAGGGATCGTCCTCTTCACAAAACAGCTCGGCGGGAACCGGAAGCAACAGCTCCGGCAGCGCCCAGAACTCCTCGGAGGGTGCTTCGAGCAGTGCTTCAGGCGAACACGGATACATGCACGGCAAACATGCGCATCTCATCTATTTTATGCTGATGTAAGCAGGGGAAGAGATTTTAAGCCGCAGGGAAGTACACTCGCGTTATCAGTTAACGGAGTGTCATGGAGTCCTTTGCCTACATCATTGCCCTGCTGCTTCTCGGTGCCCTGCTGCGCCGTCTAAGCGCGCCGGAAGATCTTGCAAAAAGCCTCAACTTCTTTATTATTCACGTGTCGCTGCCCGCCACCGTGCTGCTCAAAGTTCCCGCGCTCCATTTTGACATCTCCGCGCTCTGGATCGTGCTCACCCCGTGGCTGCTGCTGCCGCCCGTCATTGCCGTCGTACTCTGGATGACCCGCACTCAGCCGCCTGCAACACGCGCGGCCCTGCTGCTGGTGCTGCCGCTGGGAAATACCTCGTTCGTGGGCATTCCCGTCATTTCGACCCTGATTGGCGAAGAGGCCATCGGCTATGTGCTGATGTATGATCAGTTTGGCACCTTTTTGATTCTCTCGCTTTATGGCAGCGCGATTATTGCCCGTTTTGAAAGCGCGCCGCTGCACCGGGGCGTACTTGTGCAAAAAGTGCTGCTCTTTCCGCCGCTGCTCGCACTGCTGGCGGCGTTTGCCATCGGGGAGCTGCCGCCGACACTCACGCCCTATGTGTCGCAGCTTGCCGACACGCTCGTCCCGCTTGCGCTCATCTCCGTGGGATTTTCGATGCGCCTGAAAGGTGATTTTGACAGAGCGCTTTTTTTCAAGGCACTGGGTGTGAAACTGCTGCTGATGCCGCTGCTTGCGGCGCTGCTACTCTATGGCACGGGTTCCGAGCCGCTGGCACTGCGTACCGCCGTACTGGAGTCGGGAATGCCTCCGATGATCACCGCCGGAGCACTGGCGATGGCGTCGGGCTTTGCACCCGAACTCGCTGCCGCACTGGTAGGTTACGGCATTATACTTTCGCTTCTGACGCTGCCGGTTTTGAACTGGCTGCTTGCCTTTTTGTAGAAAAATGCAAAACGCGCTTAAAGCGCCGATTCGAGATCGGCAATCACCTCTTCAAGGCAGTTTGGAAGGTAACCGGCCATGTAGGTGCGACAAAACTGAAACTGCCTGCCCGTCCCCTGATGCTCCGCAACATTACATGTAATCATTGCCACACTCTCCGTAAAATCCGGATCATAGGTCATTGCAATATTTCGGATGGCGGCAATCATGGCAGATTTATCGGAAAGACCGTTATAAAGGCCGTTATTTATGGAATTTCCGGCACGTGAGACAACGGAGAGCGCATAGAGATACTGAACCATTCTGATTCCTTTTTTTGATGGCGTTTGCAACAGCGTATTTTTTGCAACGCCATTGTATCGCTACTGTTGTGCCGTTTTAGTTTTAATTTCAACAAACGGGTTTTTTCCCGCTCTGACAAGCGCATAAAATTTTGCTTCCGAGAAGGAACCGTCACTGTTGAGCACGTCTGAAATGAGAAGCTTTTCCGGGTGTTCGAAATAGTTCCATCCCCATCCCCAACCGCTTCCCTGCGACATTCCGATACCGAGATTTTCAAATTCCATGCCCTCATAGCCTTCGATGTAAATAAATTCATCCGCAGAAACTCTGGGCATGGCATGGTCGCCCGCAATAATATAAGGAGTGTGCAGTTTTCCATAAATATCCAGAGAACCGTCATTGTATTTGCCATAAATACCGTAAGTCACAAAAGCATTGCCGCTAATGGTAATGTATCCGTTGTAAGAGAAAACGTAATCGCAGTTCAGATTGCCCGTAACGGCCAATTCAAGATAGTTATCGTCGATGAGGGAGCCGTTAATATCGAGATTCCCGTCTATCACGATACTGTAAAGCTGGTTTCGCCACTGCATTCCTTTTAATTGCGATGTGACCCATGCGCCGTTAATATCGCCGTTTACATGTACATCGCCCTTAAAGACCAAAACGGCGTTTTCATCCGAACGGCGCAAAATGTCGTAACCCCTTTTTCTGGCTTCCGCTTCCGTGATGATCTTTTTCTCGGGAATGTGCACCTGCGCTGCAATGGCCGTTTTGTGTCTCAGGTTCTCCGCAATGCGCGCCGCCTTTTCCAAAAAACGTTTCTCTTCATCGGTAAACGTCGTTTGAAATTCCAATATGAACTTTTTATATGCCGCGCTGCTGCGTATATCGTCAAAATCCTGCACAGAGGCGTTAACTGATAAAACCTTCCTGACAATCAGATACGCTTCGTCACTTCGACCGAGTTTAAGCAGTATTCTGACCTTCGTGTCATAGATTTCCGGATTATCCGTTTCATTGGTGTAGCCAATGCCCAGGTCTGTCAGGGCAAGCGCCTCTTCAAGCGTTTCGCTCTCATCCGATTCAAGCATCATGTTCCATGCCATGACATTGCTCGCAACGACAATAACATGTTCTTCAAAACGTCCAACATCCGTAAAATGCATAATGGCACCTGATTGAATCGCGCTTTCAAGATGTTCCAGACATTTTTGGGCATAGCGCGTCTGTTCAGCAACCGCCGTATCGTCATTAAGCAGCAGTTCCAAAATTCTGAAATTGGCATAAAGGTAGTCATAAGACTCTTCTTCGGCATCAATGGAAGCAACCGCTTTTTTATAAAGTGCTATCGCCTCTTCCGGACGGGCATCGCTCAGGCCGTCCGCCTGCTTTAAAAGTTCCGGTTCCATGCCAAAACAAAAATGCCCTGTAAAAAGATGGAGCGCCAGAAGTACGGTGAAAATTCTGTTTCTCATGAATATTCCATTTTGTAAAGTGCGTTTGAGCATCACATTGACAACTCTTTTAAGCACTATTCGTTTAAGAGAATTAAACTATAAATTCGATAAAATTACTTATAAATAACATAAAAATTACTATGAGTAATCCATAATATATTGCGTTACCGGTTTCGGTGCAAAGGGTAAGCTCAATGAAAAAGGAAATTTATGAATAAAAAAATGCAATGGTGGATTTCCGGCATACTTTTTGTGCTCTTTTTTGCCTACGGACTTTCTGGCAACATAAACGGTTCAACACTGTCGCAGATGAACAGCGATGCGCTGGTACTGTATAATAAAGGAAAATACACGCAGGCGGTAACACTGCAGGAGAAGGTCGTCAAAAAGGCTGAAGAAGGGGGATGCAGTCAGGAAGAATATGCAACCTATCTCACCAACCTCGCCATTTTCTACAAAGCCGATGACGCTTTTGAAAAAGCGGTTGAAACAGCACTGAAATCTTATGCCATCCAAAAAAAGAGCCCGACGGCTGACTATAGCGATATGGCAAAAAATGCTTTGGTAATCGGCAATATACGGCAAAAACAGAATAGATTTTCTGAAGCAGTCACCTATTACCGGGAAGCACTTTCCATCTATGAAGGTGCCGATAGTCCGGATAACTTTGATCTTGGCAACGTATGGGCACATCTGGGATCAATCTTTAAAAAAACCGGTGACTATGATGATGCGCGCGACGCCTTTGAAAAAGCGGTTGCATTTCATGAAAAGCTTCCGGAAGATGACAATAGTCAGACGATGCTGAGCAATACACTAGGAGCGTACGGCGAACTGATGTTTGAAACGGATGATTATGAAGTGGCGCTTGAAAAATTTCAAAAAGCGTTGGCAATAGATCGCAAAGTGTTCCACGTCAACCATCCAGATATCGGTCAGGACAACAATAATATCGGTGCGGCGTACCATTCACTCGGCGACTATGAAAAAGCATTGCAATACTATCAGGTCGCTTTGAAAATTTATGAAAATTCACTGGAAATGAATCACTCTAAAGTAGCGCAGACGCTCTACAACATAGCCGATTTGCATAGAATTCAGGAGCGATATGATCAGGCAATAGAGTATTTTAACCGTGCGCTTGATATCGAAACACATGTGTATGGAAGGAAAAACAGCGTAACGGCGATAACACTCTCCAATCTGGCTTTGACTTACAAGGAGATGGGAGAGATGGAAAAAGCCGAAGCGCTCTACAGCGAAGTGCTTCAAATCCGCGAAAAAATGCTCCCAGCGGGACATCCCGATACCATCCGCGTGCTTGAGAAGCTGATTGCATTACACAAATCCACAGGAAACACCGTGAAAGCAGAGCAACTTCAAGCCAAACTGGATGACATATCATCATAAAAACAGCCCTTCCGCCATCTTACATGTAAGGCATCGCCCCTTTGGTTAAGGCGGTGTTTAGCCCCGTTTGCCTATGCTTTGTGAAAAAAAAATCAAGGCAGCATCATGGCAAACCGGCTTGAACGCGAAGACTCTCCCTACCTGCAGCAGCACAAGAACAATCCCGTTGACTGGTATCCGTGGTGCGACGAAGCGTTTGAACGCGCGAAAAACGAGCACAAGGCCATCTTCATCTCCATTGGCTACTCCAGTTGCCACTGGTGTCACGTGATGGAGCATGAGGTTTTTGAAAACGAAGCAATCGCCGCGTATCTGAATGAACACTTCATTGCCATCAAGGTCGACCGCGAAGAGCGCCCCGACATTGACAAGTTCTATCAGGAGGTGCACATGCTGCTCAACCGCCGTCCCGGCGGCTGGCCGACCTCCATCTTCGCCACACCGGAGAACAAAGCGTTTTATGCGGGCACCTACATTCCGCCCGAACCCAAAGAGCGGATGATCGGCTTCATGCAGCTCATCGAGATTATCGCGCCGAAAATTGCCCAAAACGATGCGGATCTTTTCAAAAACGCCGACGAAATCCAGACCTATCTGGGGCCCAAAGATCATCCCACGCAGGCCGCACACCTGACCCCCGCGCTTGCCGAGACTTTCATCAAGCAGGTAAACAACACTTTCGAGCCCACCTACGGCGGTTTTTCCATCGCTCCGAAGTTTCCCCAGACTTCGATGCTCAACACCTTACTGAGCATCCATGCGCTTTCTCCTAATGAGACCATCGCCTCGATCATCACGCATACGCTCTCCAATATGGCAGCCGGGGGCATTTACGACCTTGTCGACGGCGGTTTCTGCCGCTACAGCGTCGATACCGAGTGGCTGGTGCCGCACTTTGAAAAGATGACCTATGACAACGGACTGCTTCTGGAGGTCTATGTAAACGCCTACCGGCAGTTCGGTACGCCGCGCTTTTTGCAGATTGCGACGGAGATTGCCCATTTCATGAACCGTTTTATGAAGGAAGACGGGCTCTTCTACTCGGCCAGTGACGCCGACAGCGAAGGCGAAGAGGGAAAATATTTCGTCTACAGTTATGACGAAGTGCTCGGTGCCATCGAAGCGGCGGGCTTTGAAGGGAACGAGGCCAAAAAAATGGCCATGCGCCTGAGCGCTTCGAAAGAGGGAAATTTCGAAGGGCACTGCATTATCCGTTTTGCCGACCTCAAGGAGCCCGAATGGTTTGAGGCCGTGCGTCCGCACCTTCAACAACTGCGTGTTCCGCGCCCCTATCCGTTCATTGACCGCAAGGTGCAGACCTCGTGGAATGCCATGCTCATCAAGTCGCTTTTCGAACTCTCCGTTTTTGTTCCCCAAATGCGCGAGCAGGCGGAAACGTCACTTGATGCGCTGCTTGAACTCATGCACAAAGAAGGCAACCTGATGCACTCGACACTGATGGGCAAAAGACCGAAAGTCGAAGCGTTTCTCGAAGACTACGCCTACCTTGGCGTGGCCCTTGTAAGAGCTTATGAGCTTACATGTAACGAAAGCCATCTGCTGCGCGCACAAAATCTTGCCAACAAGGCGCTGGAACTTTACTTCGATAAAGGACGCTGGTATTTCAGCCGCGGCGAGTTCACCACCGAAGCCGAACTCAGCGACAATTCCTACCCCGGAAGCGTCGGGGTCATCGTGGATCTGCTGCTCTCGCTCGGCAGCCTCATTGACGAAAAGTACCGTACCCTCGCCTTTAAAACCCTCGAATACTACTCGGCCGAACTGGCAAAACGCCCTGTTTACTACCCCTACTTAACCCATCAGGCGCTGCGCTACGTACATGAGGACCATGTACTTAAAGCGCCTCGGGAGATCGACCTGGGTCTGCTCGAAACACTCAACGCCCATCCTTTCCTGCGCATCCGCTACCATGAAGCGCCGAACTATCTGCTTTGTAACGCCCACAGCTGCTTTGCGCAGGGAGGCGATCTCAAGGAACTCTTTAAAAACAGACTGCTATAATCGGAAAAGCTACCCAAGGAGTGCCCATGCAAAAAGACAGAAAAATGCTCGAAGACCTTCTCGAAGACAACGAGACAATCGAGGACAATTCCCATCCCGATCGTCGCAAAGATGAGAACGAAAATGAGAACGACAGGCGCAGGCACAATAAAAAGGGTAAAAAAATTCAGGTCTGGATCAAAAAATCGACCGTCAAATATGAAGAAGAGCTTCGTCTGCTTCAGATTGAACTTCTGAAGATGCAAAACTACATCAAGGAACACGACCTTAAGGTGCTGATGATCTTTGAAGGGCGCGACGCCGCAGGAAAAGGCGGCACCATCAAGCGCATTACCGAACACCTCAATCCGCGCGGTGCCCGCGTCGTGGCCCTTAACAAACCCTCTGACACCGAAAAGAGCCAGTGGTATTTCCAACGCTACGTGCATCACCTGCCCAGCGCCGGGGAGATCGTCTTTTTCGACCGTTCGTGGTACAACCGCGGCGGCGTCGAACCGGTGATGGGCTTTTGTACGCAGGAAGAGCACAAGGAATTCCTGCACGAAGTGCCCGACTTTGAGAGAATGCTCGTCAACTCCGACATCATCCTCTTCAAGTTCTATTTTTCCGTCTCCAAACATGAGCAGGCCAAACGCTTCAACAAGCGTAAAACCGACCCGCTCAAACAGTACAAGCTCTCCCCTGTAGACGAGCGGTCGCAGGAGATGTGGGACAAATACACCATCGCAAAATACTCCATGCTGCTGGCGTCACAGACCCAGCATGCCCCCTGGACGGTGATTCGCTCCGACAACAAGAAAAAAGCACGCATCAACTGCATCAAGCATATTCTCGAGCGTATCAACTACACCAACAAAATCAAGCCGAAACATCTCGTTACGGACGAAAAATACCTCTTCTCGGGTGAGAAAGAGATCAAACTGATGGAAACCGAAATGACCCTGACCAAATCCAATACAGAGGAGCTCGAATGAAGAAAACAGTTCTTACCCTGCTGGCACTCGTAGCTATCGGCACATTTTTCAGTGCCTGTGAGCGTGCGGACTACCAGCACCCACTTCACCGTAGCAATAACGGCTGATCTTTCGTTACATGTAAACCTTTACATGTAACGCTCTTTATCAAGCTTTAAAACGGACTTGAGGCTGCAAATATGCCCTCACGGCTTTTTGATTGCCCATTTTAAACGTTAGGTCCAAAAGAGAGTTTCATAAGATGATACCAATCGAATCTATTTTTACATTTATCGCAGCTTCGGCTTTGCTTAGCATTGCGCCGGGTCCCGATAATATTTTTGTTCTTATGCAATCAGCACTCTACGGCCGGAAATCAGGTGTACTGGTTACGCTCGGCTTGTGTACGGGCTTAATCGTCCATACCACGGTAGTCGCCCTTGGAGTCGCTGCAATCTTTCAAACATCAGTAATCGCATTTACTGTTTTAAAGATAGCTGGCGCGCTGTATTTGGCGTACCTGGCCTGGCAGGCTTTTACGGCACCCGCAGCACGGCTGGACGCTCATAGTTCAACGCTGCGTTCAGGTAGTGCTTTATACAGGCGCGGCATTATCATGAATATTACCAACCCAAAAGTATCCATATTCTTTCTCGCCTTTCTACCGCAGTTTATCTCCCCTGAAAGCGGAGCCCCTGCACCGCAGATTTTCTTGCTTGGAGCCATTTTTATTGTTATTGCGCTGGTGATATTTTCTGTCATAGCAGTGTTGGCAGGTACATTGGGTAGCTGGCTCAACAGTTCACCGAAAGCACAGATTTATTTAAACAGGCTAGCCGGTACCGTGTTCGCCGGACTGGCGCTAAAACTGGCAACTTCAAGCGCACATACGGCATAAGCATCTTATGAAGAAAAAATGATGCCAACAGGATGTGATGCAGCTACGCTCACAAAACTGCCGGCATTCACTATAGGAGAAACAGTATGAAGTACCGGATTCGCACGAGAGCCGCATTTTATTCCATGCTACTTTTAACGGCCTTTACACATTTAAATGCCCAAACAAATGATATTCTGGCTTCTCTCTCGAATGATATGAATTTCTATACCGAAGTGGCGACTGTTACCAAGCAAAACGAGAGTTACCAGCCTTATATCATCTCTGTCTTTCAGGGCAAAGAGCTTGAAAAACTGGGTGTGGCCAATCTAAAAGAAGCACTGGAACTTGTTCCCGGTGTTGATATGGCAACAGACAATTTCAATACGCAAACACCGATCTTCAGAGGTTCCAATTCGCTCGCATTTGGTCAGTCAAAACTCTTTATAGACGGTACGTTGCTTAACAACCTCTTTTTCGATGCCTACTCCGAATATCTTGGGCTGCCTATAGAGATGATTAAGAGAATAGAAGTTGTTCGCGGTCCCGGAAGTAAAACTGACGGGGTAAATGCGTATGCAGGTTCCATTCATGTTATCACGTACGCAGAAGATTTCGACGAATTTGAATCACGTGACAAAATAGTATTAAAAGCCGGTTCATACAACTATAAAATGGGCGGTTTTATTAAAACCTATAAAGCAGATGATTTAAAAATTTTCGTAGATTTTTTCTATCAGGAGGATGACAAACAATTACATGCCGGTCCCGATGGATATTCACAGGGTGCCATGAGTATTCCCGGAGTTTTTGATAATACCGGATTATCTAAAAACGGAGATGCCCCCCTCTGGCTTAAAGATTACTCCCTTAATCTGAATCTTCGCTATAAAGATTTTTCCCTTAAAGGGCGAATCCTTGAACACACTCAGGGAAATGCTTACGGGATCAACTTGTCACTTCCGGAAGATAGCGGGAGAGTGAAACTGCCCAGTTATTATCTTGAAGCGGGTTACAACAGAAAAATCAACGATTACACTGTGGATATCAAAGGGGGCGTCAAATATGACGCTTTTGATTCCAAAGACAAGCTGGCGCCTGACGGATTTAGCTTTATGGATATGGTTCAGTATGATACAGATCACACCGTTCATCCTGTGACATTTTCTGATGGAGTATATGGAGAGCACTATGCTCTGCAGCGTACACTCTACCAATCCTCATACCTCAAGTACGACGGTATCAATGATCATGTTATTACTACCGGATATCGCTATGTAAAAGAAGAGACAATTGAGATGAGTTCAAAATTGTCTAACTGGGCAACAGGTGATGCTGCATTGGTTGATTACACGGAGCTATACCCATTTTTTGACCAAAATGCCAAACGCGATACGCTCATTTTTTCCCTGCAAGATGAATACCGATTTAGTGATGACCTTAGCTTTATTTATGGCTTTAACTATGAGCAAACCTCAAATAAAGATGCAGGTTTGGAGCCCAGGGTTTCCATGGTTTATCAAGCAGATCTGGAAAATATATATAAGGCCATCTATAGCCGTTCTCATAGAAACCCCTCATGGCAAGAGATGTACACCATGAACAACCGCGCAAGAGTAGGTAGTGAAGATCTGGAACCTGAAAAGGTAGATGCTTTTGAACTTGCCTATATCAGGAAGTTTTTAAGTGACACCTATGTGCAGACCAATCTTTTTTATCTGCTCAACAAAGATCAGATCTATCACTCAGCCACAGACCCCGAATACAAAAATGTTCTTGATACGGATATCTATGGTTTTGAGCTTGAGTACAAAGGACATATCTCGTCTAGTGACAGGTTGTATCTTAACTACGCCTATGTTACGGGCAGCTCTAAAATAAAAAATGTCAAAGAGAGTGAATCACTGCCTAATGTTGCGCACCATTTGGCTAAAGGTTACTATATTTACAATCTTAACAACGATCTATCCCTGAGTAGCGTTGTTAAATATGTCAGTTCAAAAGAGAGAGCATCCGAAGATACGCGCAAAAACGTACCCGCTTACACCACCTTGGATGCGACGCTAAGCTATAAGAATCCAAACTATAACTATACGCTCATGTTGAGCATCAAAAATCTATTTGATGCTGATGTAAAATATCCGTCCCCGCCAAATACTTACATAGAAGATTACGCGCAAGAGGGCAGAAATTTTTTAATATCTGTGCAGAAGGAGTTTTAGATGAAAAAGATAATTCTTCTTTGTATCGCATTTATAACGCTGGCGTACGGATATAACTATGATGAGCTGGTGTTAAAAGCGCAGGCTTCCATTTTTCCTAAAATTATGCTTCTTGATAAAAAACTCGAAGAGAAGCTTATTGACGGAAAGATCGTCTATGCCATCGTTTATGATGCAAGCGATTACGCTACCGCGGTAGAAATACGTGATTTTATAGATACCGAATATCATGGGTATTGGGGTAATTATGCCTATGAAATCAAGCTGATTGAATTTACCGCGTTCTGCGATGAAGTCCAAGCCAGCGCCATTTATGTCCTCAATTCCAATGAAAACATCGCAAAAGTGGCACAAATTTCCAAGAATAAAGGGATTATGGCTTTTTCTTATGATGTCAACAATTTAAAGCATGGGCTCTCATTTTCCCTTATACTGGAAAAATCGACCGTGTTGTATCTGAATAAGAATGATTTGTACACAAAACGGGCAGATTTGATTGATGCTTTGTTGCAGATCGTCAAGTTTATCGATGAAGACAGGGTTTGAAGATTAACAGGAGGAACATTGTGAATAGCACTCATCAGAAAACGGCATCGCATCCGGGATGCCTGCTTTGCCATATCATCCTGTGTGTATCCACCTTACAATTAACGGCATTGGGGAATGAGGAGACAGTATCGCGCTGGCAGCGCTTTAAGCAGATTCTGGAAACGCAACGGGCAAACAAGGAGGCTATTGTCAGCCAGGAATCATTGGGGGCCAAAACGGAGAACCTCCACGTCGATATGTTCGGCGGGCGTGAAATCCTGCTCTATATCCCATCGTCCTTGCCGATAAAAGGAAAGCGCGCATTACTCGTGGCTCTGCACGGTGGCGGCGGCAATGCTGAGTTCATGCACGACCACCTGAAAATTGACGGCGTGGCCGAACAAAACGGCTTTATTGTTGCTTATCTCAATGGCTCGGCCGCCACGCGTCTCGGAGGTGACAAGCTCAAAAGCTGGAATGCCGGAAGCGGCTGTTGCGGCAGATCGTATAAAGAAAAGGTTGACGATATTGGCTTTATTACGGGTGCCGTTGGGTACTTGCAGCAGAAGTATGGCGTTCCCCCGGAGCGTAGCTTCGGTGTCGGTCACTCCAACGGGGCCATGATGATGCAGACCCTCTCCTGCCAGACCGATTTATTCAAAAAAGTCGCCACTCTGGCAGGTACACTGATGAGTGAAACGCCTTCCTGTCCGGCTGCGCATGGGCATACAATTTACAATTATCACGGCGAAAATGACCAGAACGTACCGATTGCCGGTGGTTTCGGAACAAAGGGCGTGACAACCATCGATTTTACCTCGCAATCAAAAGCGAAGTCACTCTTTGAAAATGCAGGCGGTCACTACTACCTGCATCTGCTTCCGGGAGCCGATCACTCAATCGAGCATCTAAGCCTCTCCTCGCAGAAAGAAGACGGACGCACTATAGGAGCGCGCGTCGCACAAGACCTCGGCCTGATGTCAGAACATTAAATTGCGCGCATTAACCTCTCATTGAGACGTTAATGCCCCACGCTCCCGCTATAGGTAAAACTCAGCGCACTGCGCCATGCCCAGCCGTCTTGCGAATTTTCAGCCTGCACCATCCATGCGAAACCGCTACAGGGTCTCCATGCCATCAAAAAGGTGTTAAGGTACTGCACTTCATCCTCTTCTCCCGAGCGCATCAGCTCGGCAACATCGGCCGCGCCTGAGCCGTCGTAGCGGTTGGAAAAAAGAAACCCTTCGCTGCGGAGTCCCAGCTGAAGCTGCTTCCAGGTGTAGATGCCCTGCACATAGAGCGTCTGAAGTGTCACGTCGCTCGCAACCTTGTAGCGGTTGCTGTAAACATCGCCCTCGCCTTGTAAAAACATGTATTCGCCCAGCCACGAAAACGCATCAAACGTTCCCTCCGCACCCAGCCCGGCAACGGTGTTGGAGCGTTTGATACAGCGCTCGAAGCTGCTGAGATTATCACAGCCGCTGCCGTGCGTATGCGTATGGCGCGATGTCGAATAGTCGCTGCGAACCTCCGAGGTGTCGCGCCACTGCACATAGGCGTCAAGGTTGACATGATCCGAAAGCTGCCAGCCCAGCCGCAGCGTCGTACGGAGCGTTTGCGTGTAACGGTCCTGCATCAGGTCGGCCGAAAGCCGCCAGTTGCCATCGTCATAGTCGGCAAAAAGCCCGTCTCCAAAGTAGGTGCCGTCAAAAAACGAATCAACCCCCAGCGGCATCGTTGCAAAGCCATAACCCCACGGCTGGCTCCGCACGAACGAGACCGGCTCCGAATCTCTCCCGGCGCGCAGCTGCATCGTGTCGCTGCCGTAACCCGCATAGAGCTTCTCCACCAGACCATCGAACGTCGCGGGTGCGTCAATATGGCGGTTAATGTCCGCACCGTAAAGCCACCCTTCATAATCACCAAACAGATAGGCACCGATGTGATTCACTTCTACGGCATCCGCAACGCCGTGGTTTTCAAACCCCGCACTCCCTTCCACGCCGTTGGGGTAAAGATCGCGGTCGCGGTACATAACGTCACCGTAAATGCCATAGCTCAGGTGCGAGTGTTCCGGGGTCTGCTGCACCGTCATGGAGTGGGCGAAGAGCGTTACATGTAAAAGCCCCGCCGTAATGAAAACGCGTTTCAATGCTGCTCCTTGAAAGGGTCGGAAATACGCGGATCGTTGATGAATTCCTCATCGGTGAGCGCGTGTAAAAAGGCGATCAGGTCGCTTTTTTCCTGTTCTGAAAAATGTTTGGCGGTAATGAAGTCATGGCGCAGCGGGCTTTTGGTGCCGTCTCCGGCATAAGGCCCTTCGGTAATGTTGCGCCCGCCGTTGCTGTGGAGCTCCAGTACCTCTTCGAGCGTCGCCATCGAACCGTCGTGCATGTAGGGAGCGCTGAGCGCCACGTTACGCAGTATCGGTGCCTTGAAACGGCCGCGATCCTGATCTTTGTAGCTGATTTCGTAAAGCCCCTGATTGTTCTGCGGATAGCTTCCGGTGCCGTCAATGTTATAAAGTCCGATATTGTGAAAAAACTGATTGATGAAAAAGCTCTTTTCATCCGCCGTGGAGTCGCTGAAATTGTCACCGCCGTGACAGTGAAAGCACTCGGCCTTTTCGCCGTTGAACAGGTTCATGCCCCGAATGGCCGCTTCGCTCATCGCTTCGCGTTCCCCGCGCATGTAGCGGTCATACGGAGAATTGAACGAATTGAGCGTGCGCACGAACGACGCCAGCGCCTTGACAATGTAATGCAGCCGGATCGGCGCTTCCACATCAGGAAACGCGGCAGAAAACATCTGCACGTAGGTTGCGTTGTTCTCAAAACGCGAAAGCACTTCGGCCTCCATGTCGGGGGTAATGCCCATTTCAATGGGATCGTTGCCCGCCAGCGGAATGAATATCTGATCTTCCAGCGTTCCAAGCGCCGGATTGGCCCAGGTGTAGGCGGTGTAATAGGCGGAGTTGGCGAGTGTCTGCGGATTGCGGGTATGGTGCTCTCCCGTTGAGCCAATGCCTACCATGTTGTGATCGGAAAAGGCGTTTTCCTGAAGATGGCACGACGAACACGACTGGGTCTCGTTGCCGCTGAGACGGGTATCGTAAAAGAGGTAGCGTCCCAATGTGACTTTTTCAATGCTGATGGGATTTGTTTCGGGAACGCGCGGCGCGTAGATACCGCGGGGCAAATTCCACGAGAAGCCGCCCGTTGGCGCGGCAGGCTCACTGACAACGGTTTCGCTGCCGCAACCCGAAAGCAGCACTGCGGCAAAGGCCGCGAACGTTACATGTAAGCGCATGGCAGCCTATTTGCTGATCGTATAGAAAAGTTGCTGCGAACTGCAGTCGCCTCCGTTAACGCATTCACCCGTCTGATTGGCAATATCAAGCCCGAGCGCACCCATGATAGGTTCACACTCGGGGTCTGTCAGACCGCTCATGCACCCTTTGGCACCGCCCATGTCGGCCCCGACATTGCTGGTCATCAGCAGCTTCTTGTAGTTGACCTTGACCCTGTTCGTTTCGGGGTCGAAGTTCTCAAGCGTTACGGCAACACGGTTGGGCTGGGCACAGCTTGAAGTGACAACAGTGGAGTTCGCGTCGCTGTTTGCCTCACATCCGGTAGAGCCGAGGTGAAAGTTCCATATCAGGCTTTCGTTGCTTGCGGATTTGACTTCGATTTTCGTAAATTTGCGGCCTGCCTGCCAGTTCCATTCCATCATCGGCTGGTTAAGCGCCACGACGTCAACGTAACTCTCCTTGTCATGGTTAATGTCAAACGGCACGCCCAGCGTAAATGCCAGCCCGGTGTACTCGCCCTCGGCTACCGTTCCGACGATACGGGTGTTGGTAGCTGCCGTGTTGCCGCGATCGACACAGTTACCGGTGTTGTCTTCAAAGTCCATCAGTGCTACGTTTTCACCGTTTTGCGCCTGATACTGGAAGTCATTGTTCTCAAGTGTCAGAGGCACTTTGGAACCGTCTGCCTTGACCATCGCCACTTCGGAGATGAAGAAACGGAAATCGGTAAAAGAGACCGTGTCGCCTGCGCTGCCTATTATTGCATAGGTTTTGGTAACGTTGTTTTCGGAACAGACGGCACTTTCACTGCCCATCATTGCAGCGAAATCGATGCTGACACTGCGCGTCTGAACTACCGGGGCTTCCGTTTCCGTCTTGGTGCTGCTGCCTCCGTCGCCACAACCCGCTGTCAAAAGTACGGCTGCCGTTATCGCCGAAACAGCGACTCCTGTTTTAAAGAATTTCATAATACTCCCTGTATGATTTTTTTGAAAATTTGAACGTCATATTAAAGAAAGAGTGTTACAGATTTGTTAATTATTTTTTCTTATATTTAGCATAAAAAATTAAAAAAAATTCATTTCAATCACTTAACACAAAATTAATACTTTGGCGTAATAATGCGAATCGGATTTATTTTAACGTTTAAAGAGAGGAGTACACGCAAAAGAGAGCAAGTCACACAGTTTTAGAGTTGTCAAGGCCCGCCTGTTCCTACATTTGGCGATGAAGACAGGCTGGCTTTTGTCGTTGCGAAGCAACGCTTAATTTTAACCAATAGATATTTAAGCGTTGCTTCTTTGATGCATTATTATGTAAGAAAGGAAGCGAATGTTCGATTATCCGATATTCGAAATGGCCGTTATCGGCCAGCGAATGCTGATGGCTATCAATGCCATCATTCACATCTACGTCTCGCACGGCGGCGCCGTGGGAGGCTCCGTCGTCTTAACCGCTCTGGCTATCTGGGCGCATAAGAACAACGACCGTGAAAGCTACAACATGGTCTACAAACTCCTGCTGGTCTTTTTCATTATCTCCACCTCCGTCGGAGCCCTAACGGGAATCGGTATGTGGATTCACGCCAATATTCTCAGCCCCAACGCCATCGGCGGCCTGATACGGGTCTTTTTCTGGAAATGGTTTACCGAATGGATTGTCTTCAATGCCGAAGTCATCTTCCTGCTGCTGTGGTTCATGACATGGAAAAAGAACCAGGGCACTGCGGAAGGACGGGCAAAATCGAACCGTCTTGGTATTTACTACTCAACCGCCTCATGGCTCACGATGGTCATCATTACCGCCATTTTGGCCTTTATGCTCACGCCGAATTTCGAGGGCCAACCCTGGGTCGATCCTGAAGTGTTCCCCGGAAACGTGGACTACAACAATGCGCTTTTCAACCCGACATGGGGCCCTTCACTCGCCTTTAGAACCTTTTCGGCTATCGCATTTGCCGGTGCGCTCGCCATTATGTGGACATGGATTATCGGAACCTTTTCAAAAAGTCCGGAAGACAAAGAGGCCAAAGGGCGTGTTATCGGCTTTCTTGCCAAAACCATGGCCATCACGGTTCCGATTGCCATCGTGTTTGGCTGGTGGTATCTGAGCATCATTCCCGAATCGGCAAAAGCAATGATTCCTACCGCCATGCTGACACGTGCTTTTGAAGACCGCTTTGACATGATGTACCTTATTGTCATCGGTATCGGCGTCACCGTGGGTATTACCACGCTTATGGCACTCTTCATGCCCAAACGCATGCCTTATATTGCTGCAAGTGCCATGGTTATCGCATTTCTGGTTTTCTGGGGCTATGAGGAGCGGGTACGCGAATTTATCCGCAAACCGTTCATTATTTACAATTACATGTACGCCAATGGCATCCGTCCAACCGACGTGCCGTATCTGAACAAGGTGGGTATCCTGAACCATGCCGTTTTTCTCGATGAAGAGGAGCGCGTCATCAAAAAGGATAACTCCAACCTTGAAACCGTCGGCCACTCGATTTATTTGATTGAATGCCGTATCTGTCACACCAACAACGGCGTTAACGGGCTTGCATCACTCACCAAAGGGTGGAGCCGCGAAGCGATCCGCCACCGTCTTAACAATCTGCCCGGAGGCGGTACGCCCTATATGCCGCCGTTTGTAGGAAACGATCGCGATAAAGATGCGCTGGCCGCTTATATTCATTCTCTCAACCGACCGGGCGAGTATGCCCTTAACAGTAAAGGAGCAGCCCAATGAACTGGAAACTACCGTTAGATATTCCCCTCGTCACACCGACTCTGGGACTGCCCATCGAACTTTACGATGCACTGGGCATTATTGTCTTTATCGTGCACATCGGCTTTATTTATGTCCTCATTGGCGCGTCAACCGCTTCGGTGATCTATAACATCATGGGGGTCTTCTCGAAGTCCAAAACGCATGATGATCTGGCCTATCGTATGACCAACCCCACCACCATCGCGGAAAATATGGGAGCCCTTTGGGGTGTGGCGCCGCTTTTGATTATTTCGGTACTCTATACCGCTTTTTTCTACACGGCCATCATCAAGGTTTCGCCGCATATTCTGCACATCATTTATGGCAACATCTTCGCCTTCCTGCTCTCGTATGCCTACAAATTCAGCTGGCACACGCTGCATGAGCACAAGGGCTTTCATATCATGATCGGTCTGGTGGCGGTACTGACGTTTTATACGCTGCCTCCGGTGTTCATGTCCATGTCCAACCTTTATTTGCAACCTGAGACCTTCTCAAGCGTGCAGGATATCTGGGACATCATGCTCACGCCGCTGACGGGCTTTAGACTGCTCAACTTCTTTTTGACGGCCTTTAGCTTTACCGGTATCTTCATGATCTGGTACGGTATGCGCATGCAAAAAGCGGGTGATGTCGAAGTGGGCACCTTCGCGGTCGATCAGGGCAAAAAGTGGTTTTTGTTTGCCGCTCCGGTCAATATTGCCGTATTGCCGCTCGTCTTTTTCGCCTTTAGCCCGCGCATTAGCGAAGCACTGCTGCATACGCCGTTCATTGCGCTGCCGTTTCTTGCTTCGGCACTGCTGACCGTGCTCTTTTTCTACATTCTCAAACGATGGGAACAGGAGAGCTTTTCATCCAAAGAAGTGCTTGCCGCAGCGTCGCTGATGCTGCTGAGCGTCGCACTGATGGCAACGGCACGCCACGGCATCCGCGTGGTGTCGTTTGAAGAGCCGCTGCGGGTTCAGGCGGAAGCCACCAAGTCCTACATGGATGCGGCCATAGCGGAATACAAGGCGTACAAAATAGCCAAAAATGCTGCGCCCAAAGCCGATATGAACGATCCGGCGGTACTGGCCGACGCCAAAGGATGTACGGCATGTCACGCAGTCGATATGAAGCTGGTCGGTCCGGCGTTTAAAGAGGTCGCCGCGAAATATGACAGCCCCGAACCGCTGATTCACTCGATGATGAACGGTTCGCAAAATACCTGGGACGTCGTACCGATGCCGGCTCAGGATGTGAGCGAAGCGGAAGCCCTAATGCTGGCCAACTGGATTCTCTCGCACAAAGAGTAACACCAAAGCCCCTCGCGGGCCCCGGTGCCGGGCAGTCTTACGCCAAACGGGGCCTGATTCACCCCGGTTTTGTACAGCCTCCTTTAATGTTCAAAACAAAAGACTGCCTCGCAACGGGGCACCTAAGGAAAACCATGCACGTTCGTCTGCTTATACTCTTGCTACTGACAACCCTGCTCCATTCAAACGAGCTTGAAACCCTGCTGCTCCAAAGTGCCAAACCCAACCTGCTGCTTATTTTTTACACCCGCTGGTGTCCGCCCTGTGTCGATGCAATCGCTTTAGGCAATGACGTGGCAAAACATTACGGTGAGAGCTTTGAGGTGATCGGCATCGATCTTACCCAAAGCGATACCTCCCAAAACCTCAAACCCGAATTTGCCACCTGCGTCATGCAGCCGCACGACGCCGCGATTTACGGGGTGCAAGATCGTATTCCCGTCATGGTGCTGATGGAGCGCGAGAACCGCATCCTTATCAAACGCTATGGAACCCTGCCCGAGCCTTCACTCTTTATGGCGCTCATCAAACGCACCGCCGAAGGCTACCTTGCCAACGGCACGCTGCCCATCGATCAGCGCGTCGATCTCTGGAAACAAAAACGCCAATGAACGCCCTCAAACACCACCACCGCCTGCAAACTCTCTACGCCTTTTTTGTCACCCTTGCGGTGCTTGGCATTCCGTTTATCACCTATGGGGGCGTACACCTTCTTTTGTTCGATTTTTATCACCACCGCTTCGAGTTTTTCTTCAGCGTCACCGAAGTGAGCACGGCGCGTCTTATCGCACTCTTCGTTCTCGTAGCCGCCGGGGTGATTGTGCTGCTGAATCTCACCTTTTCGCGCTATTTCTGCGGTAATCTCTGCCCAAAAACCCTGCTGGGCAGACTCTATCGTGAGGGTATCGAACGGTGGCTTCTGCATCTTGGCGCACACCGCCGCCATCCGCTCAAACAGTTGCTCGCCTATGGGCTGCTGCTGGTGGTTGCCCTTGCGTCGTCATGGGCGTTTTTTCTCTACCTGATGCCGTGGAAGGATTGGGTAAGGCTTACATGTAACGCCTTTGCGGGGTATGAGTTTGCGGGAGTGGCGTGGGTCGGCATCGGGCTTTATCTCTTCGCCGAAGCGCTTTTTTTCAAAAACTTCTTCTGCAGCTATCTCTGCCCCTATCAGATGACCGCACTCGCCTTCGCCAACCGCGCGCGCCATACCTTCCATGAAAGCCCCGAGTGCCGCTCGTGCGCTGCGTGCGTACACGTCTGCCCGATTGAAACGCTCGACATTCGCAAAGGGTTTGACACCCGCTGCATTGAATGCGGCGACTGCGCGGCCGCCTGCGAAACACGACTGGGATCAAGCCTGATTGACTACACCACACCGCAGGGACGCGCACCAAAACCGCTTGCCTCGTCACTTCGGCCGCTTGCAACGTTTCTGGCCTTTGGCATTGCGGCGGCGCTGCTGCTGTGGGGCATTCTCGAACTGCGCTCGCTCCGCCATCTGGATGCGTGCTATTTTGACAATGCCGGGCTCTATCTCAAACCTTGACCGATGTGCCGAACATAAATTGCACCGCTACAACAACATCTTCTCATTTTGGAGCATTTATGGACAAAAGCGTCTTGCAATGGCTTGAAGCCAACAACTATTCACCGGGCAATCTCAACCTTCAGGGCAACTACGGTAACACCGCCCTTATGAAAGCCTCCCGCGAGGGCAATGCCGCCCTTGTCAAAGCGCTGCTTGAAGCCGGAGCGGACATTACATGTAAGAACGTGGATGGCAACACGGCGCTCTGGCTCGCCTGTTTTGGCGAGAACCCCGAAGTGGTGAAAATGCTTATTGATGCGGGCATTGAAATAGACACCCCCAACGTCAACGGCGTCACCTCGCTCATGTACGCGGCGTCAAGCGGCAAAGAGCTCATGGTTCAAATGCTCGTCGACGCCGGGGCCGATGTACGCATTAAAAACCCCGACGACTTCACTGCACTTGAGTTGGCAGTCACACCCAAAATTCTCAAAATACTCCGCAACAGCTCCAAACCAAAAAGCTGACAAAAACAGCCGCTTCCGCTTTCTTTCAATAGACAGGACAGTATGTCCTTTTATTACGTTTTTCGCCTGATAGCCGGACATAATGTCTGGCTATCAAAATCAAAAGGACATAAAAACGGAGATAATTTCAAGAAAAAGAGCGTAAAATCTATGAAAATATGTCATTTTGTGAAATTTTGAGTGCAGATTTTTAATATCAGGACATTTTGGATGTCTGGTTATCCGGTGGATTTCTGGGTAAATGGCATATTGTTGGGATCAATAAATAGTTATCTTTCGAAGGCATAATATGAAGAACCTAATCTATTTTCCATACTTTGAACCATCAAATGATGAATGGCTCAAGTTTTCATTATTGTATTTAGACAAATTTCAGCCAATAATTCCGATGAATAGACAAGACGCTGTTACAAACAACTATAAATATATAATGGATAATACAGACTTAATACAACCCTATGCCCCAGAATATCTTCAAGGAGATAATGCCGGAATATCATCAATAGAATATTTGGAACAAATATTATCAGCACCCGACCGATACTACATACGATATCAGACTTCGAATATATTAAAAGAGTGGAGAAACAAAAGGGAATGGAAATATTTGCTTTATCAAGAAAAGTTTTCTCCTCCATTTGAAGAGTTTTGTATTGAAAATAATTTTGGTAAGCGGGTAAGAAATGGATTATTACTAAAGGAAGAAGTTGCATATATTTTTATGACAAATCTAGCAAACGAAATTTCAAAGCTAACTAGTTCTTCAATAATTACAGATAGTAATCAATTTAGACAATATGCAAATGAAGACAAAGCGGTAACGCACAGAAATAATATTGCCAAGAGCGTTATAAATATTAAAATGCCATCAAACATCAATGATATAAGCTTTATTGAACTGACGAAATTTAGAAATGACAATAGGGATCTGATAAAAATATTTAATCAGGAATTGACAAAATTTGAAGCTCAGTTGGATGAGACATCTCCTTTGAATTTTTTAATGCAGTTTGAAAAAATCTATAAAGATCTTATGAAAGAAATTGCTGCATTGGGTACAGGAATTTCTTTAGCTTCGCTATCTATTTATTCAATGTTCAACGATGGAAACATACTTGAAGAAGCAATGGAAGCTTCAGGAGAATTAATAGGCGCAGGCTTCGCATTGAACTCAATAGTAAAAAGAACCAATAATAAGCGGCAATGTGTAAAGTACTTTGCAAATTTGCAAAATTTACATTGAAAGAAGAAAATGGGGACAGTCCCCTTTTTCCAAATCAGAGGAATAAAAATGATGAATTTAATTTATAGATTGTCAATTTTATTTTTGTTATTGCTAGGATTAGTAAGTTATTCTTTTGCTAATAGTAATGAAAGTTTAGATACTAAAAATTATACAAAAAGGAAAAGTATGATTATTTTAGTTAAACCTGATTTTAATGAAGGGAATTCAGAATTAAAAGATAAAAATCTTTATTTAGTTAGATACATAAAAGAACTACATAGCCAAGAAGCAACTAGTCAATATTTATTATGTGAATTATCTAAACCAATTATAGTTGATAACAATAAAATTTCATATTTAGTTATTGGTGGTAGATTTATAGGTAATTATATTAAAAAAGATATTATTGATTTACCAATTAATATAGCACTTGTTATAGATAATAGTCTAATTAATGAAGAAAATATGGATTTTTCCAAAGGAAAATTTGTTGGGATAGGTGTAGCTTCAGATAAGACAGAAGAGTTTTACAGAAACTAAACATAACAAATCATTGGAGAGAAATATTTGACCCTGCGGCTCAAATATTTCTCAAGTCAAACGTTAGGATTAAAAGACAAAAATGATAAGAGAAGCAACAAAAAAAGATATTCCTTTACTGCTAAGATGGCTGGAATCTCTTATCAGCCATACACAAACTTCTACTGGTGACCCGTACATAAATAACTTGGAGCCTGACTATGACAAAGTTCATGAAGCCTTCTTTGTTGATGCCATTAAAAATAGCGAAGGACAAATCTATATTTTTGAAGAAGAAGGAATCCAGAAAGGCTTTATCTATGGTGCCCTTACAAAACCTTTTTTAGAAGCTTCATCTATTAAGTCCATTGGCCAAATCAACCTGTGTTGGGTCGATGAAAAATACAGAAAACAAGGCATAGCATCAGAACTGGTGAAAAGCATCGAAAAATGGTTCAAATCAAAAGATATCGAGTATATTGATTTGCACTATTTGGTTGGGAATTTTGAAGCGGAAGCAAGTTGGGAAAAAATGGGTTACTTACCCTATAGAGTAGTATCGAGAAAGAAAGTCTAGGTCATTCTCACAAATCAGCGAAGCCAATAAATCACCCTGTTGAACATGCCTATAAAAGTTTACATGTAACGTTAATCAGGCATCACAAAAGTAAAGCAGGCGCCTCGTTTTTGTTGGCGACATCAATCTCAACGCCGTATTTGTCGGCAATCATCTTGACCATGTAAAGGCCAATCCCGCTGCCGCCGGACTCTTTTTTTCCGCTTACATGTAACTCGAAAATCCGCTCCAGAAAGCGCTGGTCTATGCCGCCTGCGTTGTCGCAAATGCGTAAATGGAGGCTGTCCTCATTTCCTTTGCAGCGGTGCCGAAGGCACGTTTATTGAAGTGGACGCTAACGGCAATGTCGTGTGGAAATACATCAACCCCTACAGCGAACAAAGCCCGCAGGGAGAACGCATAGAGGTTTTTAAAATCCGTAAGTATTAGTGTTACATGTAAAGGGTTCTACATGTAAGCGCACTATCAATAGCACTGCCGCTCCTCTTTCTTTCATAAAAATGAAGATAATTTCAAGAAAAACAGCGTAAAATCTATGAAAATATGTCATTTTGTGAAATTTTGAGTGATAATTTCCGTTAGCAAGGCATATTGTGGGAATCAATAAATAGTTAGGCGAACAAATGCAGACAGTCTTTTTACTAGAGCACTTACATGTCTTACCAGATAAAAGTGAAGACATCAAAACTATAGGTATTTATCGTTCAAAAGAAGAAGCCATTGCAGCAATCGAACGATTAAAAGACCAAGCAGGCTTTTCAGAATTTTCAAATCTGATTGATCCTTCGACTGAAGACTATATAAGTGGTTTTTATCTTCAGGAATATGAATTAGGGAAAGATCAATGGATAAATGGATTTATCACAGCGTAATATCTAAAAATCGAAAGAGGCCAATAAAAAACCCGCAAGCGGCTTTTTTATTGCTCATTTTAAACGTTAGGGGTCATTTTGGTCTATGTAGTTTTAGCAGTAATATATCTTTTGGTTCTTAACATTATTACAACGTATAGATTGTCAATATCAGAACTTACTGAAAAACCTCAAAAAGTTGCACAAACAATTTTGATTTGGGTTTTACCTCTTGTCGGAGCAATACTTATCTCCATGTTTATAAATGAAGATGAACCTGTTAGCTTAAACAACAAGAACATATTATTAAAAATATTGCTATTTACTTTTTTTGTGAAAATCAAAAAGGATACAAATCAGAAAAGAAATCCTAAAGGTTATGGTGAAACAGAATCCCCAGAAGATATCTATCATGCAAGTTTCCAAGCGAGTGCCAGTGACTTGTAAACTCCTAACAAGACATTTATTAATCAACTTAAACGTTAAACACGCAAAGGAAGTTTTTTGAAAAAAAATCTGTTTCGTGCTTTTGGACTAATTGGCATCATACTTTTTTTTCCTCTGTTCATATTGACATTTTCAGACCCTCATACTGTTGAAACGTCAGCAAAAGGCTTTATCGAGTGGAAGCTTAAGAACGAAGTCAATGAAAAAATCGATGCCATACAATGGCCGCAATCGCAGACATTGGAAAAGTTTATAGGCAGTAAAGCCACAGCACTAAATCAAAAAACGGATGAAAAACTTACGGCTTACAGGCTGATGTTGAAAAACGAAGTTCCGGCCATGATGGCTGAACAGCTTGCAAAAATCCGCAATCTGGATTGCGAATGCCGAAAAAAGTGGGAAAAACGTTTAACGGATTACATCCAATTTGAAATTGCTACTGCGGAAAAAGCCAAAGAAAAACTGGTTGATTTCACTCAGGCAAAATACATGGAGATTGTCGAGAAGCTGACAATGGATGTCAGAATATTTTTAGGGATAAACTCTCTCGTATTTATTATGCTGTTCATAGTCTCTTTTTTGAAGCCAAAAGCCACCGAGCATCTGTTTCTTCCCGGAGCATTATTACTTTTATCGACTGCTATAAGCTCATACTTTTACCTCTTCGAACAAAACTGGTTTTATACAATCCTCTACAACAATTACACCGGCTTTGGCTATTTAGTCTATCTCTTGGTAATTTTTGCCATTCTTTGCGATATCGTTTTCAATAAGGCCAAAGTCACGACTGAGCTTATCAATACTTTGGCGAATGCCATAGGGAGTGCTTTCAATGTGCTGCCGTGCTAAAGTATTTAACAATCCAAAGGAGAATAATCAAAAACTCGAAAGCGGCTTTTTGACTGCATATTCCAAACGTCAGGCAAAAATGTAATGAATTTAGAAAAAGAACTAGCACAAGTATTTTCTTTAACATCCAAAACGATGACCTCAAATGAGTATATTCAAAATAACCCTGATGTAATGTGGATCAAAAAGAGGATTGATTTGATGGAGTATGTGCCAAGATATGGTCGTGTTAAAGATAAAGAAAATAGCTACATGAACTTCAAATATTTGTGTAACGCAGAGCAAAAGGCTTTCGTCTACAATTTTCTGAAATGGTGTGAAACAAATCTGGAGTTCATAAACAAGAAGCAGTTACAGAGGGCATTAAAACATTGGGAAGATATCAATGCTTAACAAGGTATAAAAAATGAAATATTTAATCTTAAGTGTGAGTTTACTGTTTATGTTGTGCGGTTGCGGGGGTGGTTCGAGCAGCAGCGGCGTTGAAACAAACACGGAGACAGTAACTATTTTCAGTGCTGAGCAGCGAACAATTGCAGATCAGATCATTAGCGTATTTGAGAACAATACGCCGGTCATTCAGTATGGCTATGCTGAAGTTCTTTTTGACGGGCGGGGAATAACTGCCGGTCGGGCCGGGTTTACTTCTGCTACGGGTGATATGCTCGAAGTCGTTAGAAGGTACACGGCACTAGAACCCAATAATGCATTGGCACCCTACCTGCCACGACTCGAAACGTTGGCTAAAAATGAAGACGGTTCGGTAACAGGCCTCGAAGGGTTGGAAGATATCTGGCATGAAAGTGCGAATGATCCGGTTTTTAGAAATGTGCAGGACGATGTTGCCGATGAATATTACTATGTCCCGGCCATCGCACTTGCCAAAACGCTTGGCGTTTCATTGCCGCTGACAATGCTAAACCTTTTTGACGCCATTATTCAGCATGGCGAAGGTGATGACCCCGACGGGCTTCTAGCAATAATAGAGCGGACAAGTACCAGTGTAGGAGGAACACCCAAAAATGGTGTTGACGAAAAGGTATGGCTACAGGAATTTATGAGTATTCGCCGGTCTGTTTTACTAAATCCCGACAATCCCGATACCAAAGACGAATGGTCAGAGTCAGTAGGACGGGTCGATACACTCATGGAGCTTTATGGCAACGGCAATTTCCTTTTAACGCCTCCCGTTGTAATCGATCCCTGGGGCGATACCTTTACGATTCCTGTCCAATAAAACGATGTTTCTCAAACACGACAAATGCCGTATATTTTCTTATCTTTTTCATCATTCTTTTCTCACCGACAAGAAATTTCATGGGCAGTGCCCACCACGGCAAAGGGAAAGAACGCTTATGCGCTTTGGCAATGTCATAAAGATACAAAATCTCTTTTTGTATCCAGCCATGCTCTTTAAAAAAAGCGAACCAGTCGGATGGATAAAATAAAAAAGGGGCGTTGCTCAGTAGATTTGTAAACTTTGATGATTGGTATATTTTGTAAATCTCAACAGAGTAATAATCGGCAATCCATAATTTGAAATTGGATTGTTCTTTGATATCTTGCGCCAAACTGCCCACGGCTTCTTCATCAAGATACATAATCACGCCCTCGCACAAAACAAGAGCAGGGCCAATGCGGGCGTTGAGCTCTTTAAATAGTGTTTTTCTTTTATCGTGATTGGAGAGATCACATGCGATGCGTTCGAGTTTGCATTTTGGCTTTTGTTCTTGAAGCTTTTGATTTTTATATTCAATCACTTCAGCAAAGTCTATCTCTATCCAGTGAAAATCCTCTGGGAGTGCAAGCCGATACGCTCTGGCATCCAGACCCGCTCCAAGATTGATGAGTGTTGTATAGCCCTGTTTTACATACCGCAAAATAATCTCATCAATCAAGCGTGTGCGCATCACCACAGACCAAGAAGTAGATCTGGCAACGGAGCGCATGGAATGAGAGATTTTTTCTCCGTGATTGGCAACCAATATTTCAGCAAGTGGGTCTTGAAATAGTGCATCTTCTCTTTTGCTCTCAGCCGCTCTAAATGATGCCACCCAAAAAGCGGTGTCGGAAACATTTTCAACAGATGCAGTATGAGAATTTCTCTTTTTTTGCATTATCTGCTCACTTAATAAACAGGCACATAAATTTCAGTTTGCAACAACTCAGGTTCCATTCCCCTTGGGTCCAGATCTAAATATTTATGAAAAACAGGCGTGTCTCTAAGCACAACCGCGCTGTCTATAATCCAGTTTGACACTGCTTCGTGTGCCTTGCCCAAATCTTCATAATTGCCACGATGCAAAAATTTTGCATACCTTCCGCCCGTGATGATTTTTGATGCAATATCACCATCAGCTTCAACCTCGACATTATCCGTTTCAATGCAGGCGTCATAGCGGATTTTGTCACTCTCTATAACATTGGGATTATCATGCGCAATTCCATAGCGTGCTTTGATTTTTCCAAAGAGGTTCTTTTTAGAAGCAAATTCAATAATCTTGTTCCATGACTCCTCTACAGATTGGTGGTACGCTCCGGTTGCTCTGACATAGAGAAGTTCAATATCTTTTATTTCAATAATTTCCGGTTCCAACACGTTCTTTCCTTTTTTTGTTTTGGCATTTTTTGAAAACGCTTTTGGCGTTACCCCAAAATGCTTTTTAAAGGCTTTTGAAAACGAGGCATTGGTTTCGTATCCGCTATTCATGGCAATGTGGGTGATCTTTTGATTGGTTTTAAGCTTTAACGTCGTACTAGATAGCCTAACCCTTCTGATGTAATCACTCAAAGTCTCACCAGTGATGGATTTAAATATCCGGTGAAAATGGTACTTTGAAAATCCGGCAACACTTGCAAGCTCTTCCAAAGTTAGTTCATAACCATAGTTTTGCTCAATATAAAAAATGACCTTATAGACACTCTGAATATAGTTCTCTTTTTGAGGCAATGTATCAGCGTGTTCTAGTGCTTTTTTCATCTGCTCGCTTTCAAAATCTTTGTGAGGAGATTATAGGGTTTTTGAAACTGCAAAACTATTCCAGGATTGCTATAATAAACTATTGCGCTAGCATCACAGGGCTACATCTTTAAAACACTGGCACAGCCACTTACCAAGCTAACGGCTGCGCAAGTATAAATTACAACAATTCAATGAATAATGAAGGTATTACAGTAGCTCTTTTTTTTGTTTGTGATTCAAAATAATCTGTAGCGTACGTATTAAAATCATCCATCAAATCGTTATGAGTATTGTTTTCAAATTCGTAATTCCAAGGCTCTATGTAGCGCATACATAAATCCTTTGCTTGCGTAAACACTTCGCCATAATCATTATTGGCAAAACGATCACTTCGTGAAGAGTCGCTGATAACTTGTCCATACAGATCACCTGGGTATTCAGCAAGTGCGGCTACTAAATCGGGCTGATAGGTATCTCCTCCTGAAATCCACCACATCCCAACGCCCGCACGTGATTCAAAAGCAGGCTCTAGCAGTCCATACATAATGCGTATAGGTATGGAGGTTCGGCCAATAACTTCATGAACTTCAAATGCAATTGCTTTATTGTCAAACGCATCTGCTGTACTTTGAGAAGCCTCAAGCGCGGCATCCACCCAAATATCTTCAAACGCTTGCTCTGCGTTGTTTTGAGATGGATCAATACCTGCGGCGGCAATAAGGGTTTCGTAAGGCACACCGTTGAAGTGTCCTTCAAGGCCATTGCTGGTCATTTGAGGTACATAGACCAACATTAAGCGAGCATCGTTTTTATAGTGCGTGGCTACCGCATTTAACATCGTTGATAAACGCTGCTGTACAACACTGTCCCAGTACTTGGGCATAGTAACGCTAACACCACGAAACTCCATTGAAAACGTACCAATGCCATAGGTTGATTCAAGCCATGCCGGTGACATTTCAAAATCTAGTAGTGCTTTTCCGTTAGTATCGTATAAATCAGGATCGCTTCTATCAAGAGAACTCCATCCTCCATGAATTGCCAATGTCCATAATTTGCCCTCTGGCAATAAAGCCAATCTCTCTTCTATAGCAGTAAAATCATAATGATCCGGGGTCGGTTCCAGCTCAGCCCAGCGCACCCGAACCAAACCGCCTTGCATATGTGTGTTTTCAACTGCACCAGCGGTTATGACGCTTGTATAGACACCGCTAGGCTTGACTATTGATGAATTGTTTTCAGATTTATTGCAGCGGTAAAGGGGTGTAGTGTCATTAGAAGCAGAAGATGAATCCGAACCGCATCCATTGAGGAAATACACCAAACACAATGCCAGTATTTTTAAAAACTGATCTTTCATAATAATCCTTATACGATTTTATTGGCAAACACGGGTCAGAAAATTGTACTCAAAGAGTTGGATTTTTTCTATCTATTGATATTGTGATTTTTGAAAATAGCAATGGAAAACAGGCTTACATGTAACATTGAACAATACCAAAGAGTACAGTTGCATCTCACCGCGCTCGATCTGGCCGTCACACCGAAGATTCTTAAAATACTGAACAACAGCTCCAAACCCAGAAGCTGACAAAAACAGCTGCTTCCGTTTTCTTTCAATAGACAGGACATAATGTCCTTTTATTACGTTTTTCGCCTGATAGCAGGACATAATGTCTGGCTATCAAAATCAAAAAGACATAAAAACGGAGATAATTTCAAGTAAAAGAGCGTAAAATCTTCAAAAATATGTCATTTTGTTAAATTCTAAATACAGATTTTCAATATCAGGACATTTTTGATGTCTGATTATCTGATGGATTTCCGGTAAAAAGGCATATTGTGGGTATCAATAATATAGTTAAATACTCAAATATCTTGGAGTAATAAATTTGGCAAAAAAATTACCATTATCTCACTATTCTCCAGTTTTTACTAATAAACCTTGGGCAGATGATGAAGGATATATTTCTTTCTTTAGTTGCTCATATTCTAATACAGTAAAAAAGTCTACGAAAGGAACAAAACAGTGGGGTAGAAAACGTGGAATTTATACTTGGGCGGTTGAAGATGCATTAAATACAGAACTAGAAAACGACGCAGCAATTATTTATAATAAAATTCTGAATTGTAATGACCTAAATTCAGAAGAACGTATAGTTTGGGCACAATTTATTTTGTCACAACTTGTAAGAACACCTACATTTATTCATTACGAAAATTTTGTTAAATCTAAATTTAATTTGACTGATAAACCTGCCCATGATAGAGTTGGTTGTAAGGAGTGTACTGATTTAAGTTTTGTAGCAAATCGTGACTGGTGTCTATTAGTAGCTCATAAAGATGATTATTTTGTTCGAACAGATAACCCAGTTTTACAAACTGGCTTTATTGAAAGACCAGATAGCTGTTTATTTTATCCACTTAGTCCACGTATATGTTTTGTAGCTTGTTCTATGCCTAGTAACTGGAATGCATTTATAGATTACCCAAATGAAACCATTGGGCGCGAATTAGATAAAGGTGGTGCACATATGATTAACTTTTATTTAGCCAAAGCTGCTAAACAATCATTAATTATAAGTCCGAAACATGATGGTATTATTGCTGATGAAATGTTCTCTGAAGTATTAGGCAAATATCCACAAGCACCATTTTCACTACATGTTCTGGATAGTACTGAAGAAAATGAAGCATATAATAGTATACAAATCATTATGAGTGCAGCAGATGGTCTAAATTACCCATTATGGGAAATAACTGATTTAGAACCATTTTATAGAGAATAATAATGCTTAACAAATTAGAGGAGCGAATAAGTTACCTTGCGGCAACTTATTCGCTCTCCTCAAACGTTGTGTATCAAAGCAAAAACTGATATAATAAAGGAACAATATGGGGAATAATTGTAGAGTGCGAATTCGTGCTCGATAAAAAGTTAATTACAATCTACCTATTTACCCATATTGCTATATAGTATATGAACCTAAATCAATTAAACTCATTAAAAATAATCTCCAAAAGTTTTAACACCCCAATAGATTTTCTTAATTCTATCTGCAATAATGAAAAAAATCAGACATATATTAGTCTTTTTAACATACCTAAAAAGAATCCAAAGCATATAAAAAAATATAGAGAAGTCATAAAAATCAATCCTCCATATAATCTATTTTATAAAGAACTGCTACACATTATAGAGCAAAGAATAAAAGAAGATAGAGATTCTTATATCAGTAATATAGCACATGGATTTATCAAGGATAGAGGTGTCTTGACAAATGCTAGACAACATTTAAATAAGAAGTATCTATTTAAAATCGACATCAAAGATTATTTTAAATCAATTACAAAAGAAGGCATAAAAAGCGTTTTTTTAAAACTTGGATTTTCTGAAAATGGAGCAGAGATATTTTCAGACTTATGCACATTAGATGACATATTATACGAGGGCTTTAATACAAGCCCTATTTTAGCAAATTTATATTGTTTTGATTTAGATTTAGAACTTAAAATGTTGGCTGAAAAATATAACGTAGAAATAAGTAGATATAGTGATGATATAACTTTTTCATCTGATATAAATAATTTCCCTTCAACAGATGAAATCAAAGAAATTTTTGAAAAGTATTCTTTTAAAATCAATGAAGAAAAAACTATAAACCTAAAGTATGGACAGCCTCAATACGTTACAGGTCTGAGTATATCAAATGATAAATACCCAAGAGTTCCTAAAATAATGAAAAGGAAAATAAGACAGGAATTATATTATTTAAACAAATATCCAGAAAATTATTTTAATATTGAAGATGGCTATACACGAATAAGAACCATATATGGGAAAATTGTTTATATATTGGGAATTGAAAAGTCATTAGGTAAAAAATACCAATCAGATTTTATAAACATATTAAAAGACAATAATCTATATTTGGAAAATATTTATATGGATGTTCCACAGAAAAAAAGCGATTTATGTACATATCATTATATAGATGAAAGCGAAACTCCTGATAAAAAAACATTAATTTTATCACTTGTTTCAATAAATGGAGATTTTTTAAAAAATACTATTACTGATAGATTAATTTCATTAAAAAGTGATTTAGTATCAGACCTAAGAAATGGATTGACAGATAAACAAAAGAATAGACTTTTTCATTATAGTGAAGATGACCCAAATGTAAAAAGTGATTACATATCAATATTGAGAGAGCTAAATATTGAAACACACCTAATGTTTAAATCTGAAAATGAACCACTGAAGAAAGTTACTTTTCAAAATAATTACTATGCTCTATTTGATAGTTTGATGAAAAACATATTAAGAAGGTATAGAAATAATAAAAATATAATCGTTGTTGAAGAAAATTCAAAAATTACAGTAACAATATTAGAAAAAATTGTTCGCATAAGAGGAAACTTTTTTCCAAATACTATAATATCAAAAAGTGGTAAAGATGATATTTTACTCTCCATTCCAGATTATATGCTTGGTATCGTTAGAGATTGTATGAAAAAAGATTTTGTGGAAGAAATGAAGAAGTTAAAAGACGGTCAAACATTAAAAGAAGATAGAGACTTTTCTAAGATTTCAGAAAAAATAAGATTAATTGCAGATTTAACTAATAATCAATTTTTTACTAGACAAAATAATAATAGATTGGATTGTTTAAAACTAAATGAATATATACACAACAAAACTTAGCAGTGAACGCACTGCGTCACTGAACTCAAACGTTAGGAGTACATTTGGAACATTTATGGATTTTACCTATTGCACTTGTAATACTCCTTGATCTTGCAGCTATTTTCGCCGTCATCAACGAAGATATATTGTATGAAGTTCATCAAAAAATTTTCAAAGTGATATTCATACTCTTGGTACCTGTCATTGGTGCAGTTGTCGAATTGTATTTATTGAGTAGATATGCACGCTATAAAGATGAGAGCAGACAAGGTGATGATGTCAAATGGTACGCTTTTTGGGACCACTACTCAAGTGATAGCTCATCGTCTGGTGGCCATTTTGGTTCTGATGGTGGAAGTGAAGGTTCCGGTGCTGGAGGAGATTAAAGAAAACGGATCGAGTGATGCCAATACCTGTTTTACATGTAACAAGGTCCTCATCAACAGATTTTGTTTCAAAGACAAGGCTGCTTTAACGGAACCCGCCAGTAAATCTTTATAGCGGGCATTGTACCTTTTCTGCCGCTACAAGCTGCCAAAGCAATGCAAAACAGGAGATATACGGAAAGTCAAAACCTAAATTTCCACATTTGCCACAGCCACCGTCAACAGGTGCCAAAACGCCTTTTTCAGGCACTTCTCGGGCCTTCGTATCAGACAGCGTTAAGATTCATTTGTTACCCTTTGTTCTTCGTTTATAAAAAATCAATGCGTTTTTTCTACGTCTGTCACTGCATTAAGGAGTCCGCCATGCCATCACAAAACACGCTGCACGAATCGGTTAAAACATTGGCACGGACATGGCAGCTTGCACTCGAGAGCGGTCGTAAAAAAGATGAAAAACGCCTGCACCTCATTATGGGGAAAATGCTTGAAAATCCGCGCAACAAGGTCTTCCTTATCGAGCTGCTGGACCAGAGTTTCCGTTCAGACAATCCCGAGCGCGTGGCCGACCAGCTCGAATACCTGTTTGCAAAATACGACACCCGAAGCTTCTTTTCTACATTCGAGCAGCTGCTTATCTGGCTGTTTCGCCATGTCGGCATCTATCTCCCGTCCGTGTCGGTTCCGCTTTTCATTCGTTATCTGAGAGAAGATGTCAGCACCATCGTCATCAAGGGGGAGGAGACGCCGCTCATACGCCACATTCGCGCCCGCGCCCTTGAAGGCACCCGTGTGAACATCAACATCATCGGCGAAATGGTCATTGGCGAGCGTGAGGCCGAGGAGCGTGTTGTTAAATACATTATGACGCTGCAGCATCCCGACATCGATTACATCTCCATCAAGATATCGACAATCTTTTCGCAGATCACCCCGCTTGCCCACGCATGGAGCGTCGCGCGCATCGGCGAACGGCTTGAGCGCATTTACCGTGCGGCCATGCTCCATCTTACATGTAAGAACGAACCCAAGTTCGTCAACCTCGATATGGAAGAGTACCGCGACCTCGCGCTCACCATCGACGCGTTTACGCAGACGCTCGAAAAACCGGAGTTTCATACGCTGCACGCGGGCATTGTGATTCAGACCTATCTTCCCGATGCCATGAAACACATTGAAGCGCTCGTCGCGTGGACGAAACATCGCGTGGCCAACGGCGGTGCGCCTGTCAAGATACGGCTCGTCAAAGGGGCCAACGGCGAAATGGAGCAGACCGAAGCCAGCCTTCGCGGCTGGGAGTGCGTCACCTATGAGAGCAAAGCGCAGACCGATGCCAACTTCAAACGCGCCGTCGAACTGCTGCTGACCCCTGAAACCGCGCCTGCGGTGCATGTCGGTATTGCGTCGCACAACCTTTTTGACCATGCGCACGCCTGGCTCTGGGCAAAACAGCAGGGTGTGGAGCGCTACCACAGCGCCGAAATGCTCGAAGGCATGAGCGAAGCCGCGTACGAAGTGCTCAAAAAAGAGGGAATGAACGTCATTCTTTACGCACCGACCGCCACCAAAGAGACCTTTACCAACGCTATTGCCTATCTGGTGCGGCGTTTTGACGAAAACACGGCGGAGCAGAACTTTTTGCGCCACAGTTTCGGCCTGCATGCAGACACGCCCGAATGGGAAACACTGCTGCAAAGCTATGAAGACTCCCTCGCACTGATGCCCACACTCTCCGAGCAACCCCGACGCGTGCAAGACCGCAGCGTGGCGCAACCGCCAGAGCGCATCGACACGCAGCGCTACCGCTTTTCCAACGAACCCGACACCGATTTCGCACTTGAAGCCAACCGGCTGTGGGCAGAAGGCATCGTGAAAAAATGGAAACATATCGGCGCACACGGCGGCTACCATGCCGCGCCGGTCATTGCCGGCTCTTCGGTTGAAACCGGAACGCGCATTCGGGTGATGGACCCCTCGCAGTACTACGACAACGTCGAAGTGGGCAGCGTCATCCGCGCCGATACCGCGCAACTGCGCCGTGCCGTCGATACCGGAGCCGCCGACCCCGACGGATGGCGGCAACTCGGCAGCGAAGCGCGCCAGAAGATTTTGATGCAGGTTGCCGACGAGTTTCGCAAAGCGCGCGCCGACCTCATCGGCATTGCCGCAGCCGAAGTGGGCAAAACCTTCGGTGAAACCGATGTCGAAGTCTCCGAAGCCATCGACTTTCTCAATTTCTACCCCTACAGCGTCAGGAAACTTGAAGCGCTTGAAAACATCACCGCAACCGGAAAAGGGCTGGGACTCGTCATCAGTCCCTGGAACTTTCCCATAGCCATTCCGACAGGCGGCATCGCCGCGGCGCTTGCCTCAGGCAACTGCGTTATTCTCAAACCTGCCAGCGAAGCGGCACTCTGTGCGCAGCGCCTCTGCGAATGCTTCTGGGCAGCCGGAGTCAGCCGCAACGTTTTACAGTTTGCCCCGTGCAGCGGCGAGACGGCCAGCGCGCATCTGGTGGCGGACGCGCGGGTCGATTTTGTCATCTTCACCGGCGGCGAGCAGACCGCCTACCGCATTTTGCAGACCCGTCCGGACATTCACCTCAGCGCCGAAACGGGCGGCAAGGACGCCACCATCGTCACCGCCATGGCCGACCGCGAGCAGGCGGTCAAAAATGTCGTCGCCTCGGCCTTTAACAACTCCGGGCAGAAGTGCTCCGCGACCTCCCTGCTCGTACTTGAGCGCGAGGTCTATGAAGACGCCCATTTCAAAGCGACGCTTGAAGATGCCGCGGCGTCACTTCAGGTAGGTTCGGTCTGGGAGCTGCATCACCGCATCGGCGCGCTTTCGCACCCGCCGGCCGGTGCGCTGCAACAAGCGCTTGAGGGCATCGAACCGCATGAGTCTTGGCTCATTCCGCCCGTTTATGCCAATGAGAACCCCTACATGCTCCGTCCCGCCATCCGCTGGGGTACGCAGCAGGGAGATTTCTGTCACATGAACGAACTTTTCGGACCGGTACTGAGCGTCATGTGCGCCGAAAACCTTGAAGAGGCCATTGCGATCGTCAACGCCACCGGTTACGGCCTCACATCGGGACTGGAGAGTCTCGATCTGCGTGAACAGGAGTTCTGGCAGGAACACCTCAAAGCAGGCAATCTTTACATCAACCGCATGACGACGGGTGCCATTGTGCTGCGTCAGCCCTTCGGCGGTATGGGGCTCTCCGCCATCGGCAGCGGAAGAAAAGCGGGCGGTTTCAACTATGTCGCGCAGTTCATGAATATTTCGCACCCCGCGCCAACCGCTGCGCCTGACCCGATGGCAACGGCGCAGGAGATTGCCGGGGCTTTCAGGAAGGTACTCGAAACAGAATTTATGCGACGTCACGATTACGTCAACGTCCGCGGCGAAAGCAACGAAATACGCTACCTGCCGCTGCGTAACGTACTGCTGCGCATCGAAGAATCGGATGCGCCGTATGCCGTGCTCTCATCAATCATGGCCATCCGCATGAGCGGAGCGGCACTCTCGCTTTCGCTATCACAGAGCGTCTCGCAGACACTTGAACAGCAGGCACGGACCCTGCTTGGAAACGGCGACACCCTCTCCCGTGACACCGAGGCGCAGCTGTGCAAAAAACTCTTACATGTAAGCCGTGTACGCTTTTTAAATCCTTCGCATGTCACGCAGGAGCACTACAAAGCGGCATCAAAGCGCGGCATACACATTGCATCCGAACCCTTTGTCGCCGAAGGGCGCATCGAACTGATGCACTATTTCATTGAACAGAGCATCTCAAACAGCTACCATCGTTATGGTAATCTTGGCATCCATGCTCTGGAATCTTAAAAGGAATCTTCATGGAAACACCCGTACTCATCTCCTTTCTTCTCTACATGACCGTGATGGTAGGTATCGGGATCTACTTCTATTTTAAAACCGACAATCTGGGAGACTACATTCTCGGAGGACGCGGACTCGGACCCGGCGTCACGGCGCTGAGCGCGGGCGCGTCGGACATGAGCGGCTGGCTGCTTCTGGGACTTCCGGGTATGATCTACAGCGAAGGCATCGTCGGCGGCTGGATCGCACTGGGGCTTATTCTGGGCGCATGGCTCAACTGGCACTACATTGCAAGGCCGCTACGCATTTTTACCCATCAGCTCGGCGATGCCATCACCATTCCCGATTACTTCTCCAACCGCTTCAACGATACCTCGCACCTGCTGCGCGTCATGAGCGCCGTTGTGATTCTGCTCTTTTATACGCTCTACACCTCTTCAGGGCTTGTCGGCGGGGCCAAGCTCTTTGAAGCCACCTTCGGACTGGAGTATGATACGGCGCTCGTCATCGGCAGCCTTATCATCGTCTCCTACACCTTTTTGGGTGGTTACAACGCGGTGAGCTGGACCGACTTCATTCAGGGCATTTTGATGATGCTCGCGCTGGTTATCACCCCTATGGTAGTCATTTCCGATCTCGGCGGCACCACTGAGGCGATTACCGCCATTCGAAACATCGACACAAGCCATCTCGACCTGATCGGGGGCAGCTCATTTATCGGCATTATCTCGCTAATGGCATGGGGATTGGGGTATTTCGGACAGCCGCACATACTGGTGCGTTTCATGTCCATCCGGCATGAAGACGAGATGCACCGCGCCAAAGCCATCGGCATGGGATGGATGATCCTCTCGGTCGTCGGTTCGATCAGTGTGGGTTTCTTCGGTTTTGCCTATGTCGCAGTCCACGGCGTCGATCTTGCCGACAGCGAAAAGATCTTTATCACCCTCTCGCAGCTGCTTTTCAACCCGTGGATTGCCGGGTTCATGCTTGCCGCGATACTCGCTGCCATCATGAGCACCATCGATTCGCAGCTGCTGGTTTCATCGTCGGTCCTCACCCGCGACATTTACCATGGCGTCATTCGAAAAAATGCAAGCGACCGCGAACTGGTATGGCTCGGCCGCGCTACGGTCATCGTCATTGCCGTTATCGCCTGGGCCATTTCGCGTGACCCGGATTCGAGCGTATTGATGCTGGTCGCATACGCATGGGCCGGTTTTGGCGCAGCGTTCGGACCGCTTGTCATTCTCTCGCTCTACAACAAGGGCATCACCAGAGCGGGAGCCATCGCCGGAATGCTCGGCGGCGCCCTCACCGTCATTGTATGGAAACAGCTCGAAGGGGGAATTTTCGATCTGTATGAACTGCTGCCCGGTTTCGTGGTAGCATGGCTGGCGATTCTTCTCTTCAGCCGGATCGGAAGCGGAAATGACCAGAACACGCGTGATGCGCTGCAACGCATCAGAAATCAACTCAATTCACAAGGAGAATTATGAAACGAATCGTTATCAAAGTCGGCAGCGCCGTTTTGACACACAATAATGAAATTGCCAAGGAGCGGATGCTCAATCTTGTCCATCTCATTGCCCGGTTAAAAAAGAGCTACGATGTCATTCTCGTCTCTTCGGGTGCCGTAGCCGCCGGTTACAGCGCACTCAAGCTCGACAAACGCAAACAGATCGGCAAAAAAGCACTCGCAGCTGCGGGCCAGCCGATTTTGATGAGCAGCTACAAACGCAAATTCGACATCTTCAACATCGATACGGCGCAGATACTGCTGACCGAAGACGACTTTGACTCACGCAAACGTACCTGGATGTTTCAGGAGATCATCGAAGCGCATCTGGATAACAACATCATCCCGATCATCAATGAAAACGATATTACTTCGACACCGGAACAGCTCTTTGGGGACAACGACCAGCTCTCGGCGAACGTGACTTATGCTACCAATGCCGATATTCTCGTCATTCTCAGCGATATTGACGGCTACTATGACAAGAATCCGAAAAAAGATGCCGACGCCGTCCGCTTTGAGCAGGTCACCCATCTGAGCGAAGCCGAACTCCAGGGAGAGAGCACCCCCAACAACCCTTTTGCTACCGGAGGCATTGTCACCAAGCTCAAAGCTGCCGACTTTTTGATGAAACGCGGGAAAAAAGTACTGCTGTGCAGCGGTTTCGACCTGAGTGCGGCCGAATCGTTTCTTATTGAGGGGAAACAGACCCTCGGCACCCTCTTCTACGCCAAAGAGACTGCCGACTGAATTTATGTAAGCGGCATCTCGTCAGGCAGGGTTTCAGCAAGCGTCTTTAATGCTTCAAACGCAAATACCAGCGCAACGACATCTTCATTGGCCTGTTCCATATTGCCGCTTTTAAGTGTTGCATCAAGCGTGCCGATTGCTTTGAGTAGTTCATGGGCGGCAAAAAGGCGTGCGAGTCCTTTAATGGTATGGTTAATACGAAGCATCTCATCGATGCTGCCCCCTTCAAGCAGCGGAAAGAGTGCATAGATGTCACTGCGTTTGCTCAGTACGAATGCTTTAAACTTTTTGGAAAAACTCTGGAAATCACCCCACATCTCTTCGAGTTCATCGCTCGGTTCGATGAGCTCGACAGGGAGTTCGCGGCTCCATCCGTGAATGATTCCTCCATTCAGACGCTGCACCGGTGCGGCAAAACGTTCGAGTGCTTCATAAAGGTTTCTGGGTCTGAAAGGTTTTGTCAGATGCTCCTGCATACCGGCTTCAAGGCTTTTTTCACGATCGTCGCTCGAGACATGGGCACTGAGTGCGATGATGGGCGTTTCAATCCCCATGCTGCGGATGGTGCGCGTCGCTTCAAGTCCGTCGAGCATGGGCATGTGGACATCCATAAAGACAAGATCGTACGAATTTTTTGCCATTTTTTCAATAGCTTCTATACCGTTTTGCGCTTCATCCACCACAACACCCACACGCTGAAGATGCGATTTGGCAATTTCCCGGTTAATCGGCTCGTCCTCCACCAGCAGCACTTTCGCACCCCAGTAGGACATCTCGTGTTCTTCTTCCTTGGGCTGAACCTGAGGCCGGTTTGCAATCTGAAACTCCATAGTGCAAGAGAAACGGCTTCCGCCGCCCGGAGCGCTTTCAATCCAGACGCGTCCGCCCATTGCCTCGACAAGAAGTTTGGTAATGGCCAGCCCCAGGCCGCTGCCTCCGAAACGTCTGGTAATTGAAAGGTCTGCCTGCGAAAAGGGTTCAAAAAGCTGGCAACGCCCCTGCGGGTCGATCCCGATTCCGGTATCTTCGACATCAACTTGAAGCATCACCTGATTTTCAGACTGTGCCACCATCCTTATAAAAACTGACACTTTGCCCTGCGGCGTGAATTTTATGGCATTGCTGGCAAGATTCATCAGCACCTGTTCAACCCTCAGGGTATCGCCTTCGAGGTACTCCGGAATGTCGGACGCAATACGGTACTCAAACTGCAACCCTTTCTGCTCGGCCTGCGTTTCGAGCAGGCTCATGACGGCGCCGACAAGGCGTCGAAGCGAAAAAGTGCTCATTTCAAGATGCAGTTTACCCGCTTCGATTTTTGAAAAATCGAGAATATCGTTGACAATAGAGAGAAGGCTCTGCGTCGAAAGCATGATTTTTCGAAGATGCTCCTGATTTTTTTGGGTCATGTCTTCGAGTGTCATGAGATCGGTCAAACCGATGATGGCCGTGATCGGGGTACGGATCTCATGACTCATCCGTGCCAGAAACTCGCTTTTTGTCCGCATGGCATCGAGTGCCTCCTCACGTGCAGACTCTGCCTGAGCCTTCGCCAACTGCAACTGGGCGTTCACACGGCGCAGTTCCCAGTGCCGCCAGAATCCTATCAGCCCCAGAAGCAGTAGAAAAACGACGCCTTCAAACAATCCGATATCTTCTATGACAATACCGCTTTCCCAAGCAAAAAGCGTCGATGCCACAAACAGTAGAAAAAGTATAAGATATCTGGTATGAGACGGCATTAACGTAAGAGGACTCCGAGATTGCTGACCGAAATGATCTGATCTTTTCCGATTTTGGTACGCAGTTTATGCAGCAGATTTTTTAAAGCGGCTTCTGTCATCAGGTCGTTTCCGTAAATCAGCTCCTGAATCATCTCTTTGGAAACGAGGTTGGAGCGGTGTTTAATCAGCAATTCCAGAAGTTCGGCCTCTTTTTTTGTCAGTGATATCAATGGTTCGTCATCACTGATGACCACTTTGTTAAGCGAACTGTAGAAGAGTCCGTTGTTCAGACGCACTTTTAGCTGTCCCTGCGCATAAAGGCGTTCGGCACATTCAGTAAGTACCTGACGGATTGATGAATAGGTGACGGGTTTGATCAGATAGCCGCTGAGATTGAGCGGGATGGCGTCAAGCAAAAACTCGCGGTCATCAAATGCCGTAGTGATAAAGATAGGGGTATCACCATCTTTTTTACGGATGAGCCGCGCCATTTCCAGACCGTTCATCTCGGGCAGTTGAATATCTGTGACAACAATATGAGCCGTGACGCGGTCAAACAGGTCCAGCCCCTCTACACCGCTTGAAGCGCAGTACACCGTATGAAAAAAGTGCTGCAAAAGCCGTGAGGTCTGTTCCTGGATAATTGGCTCATCTTCAATATAGAGCACATTAAGGCTCTTGAGACTTTCAACCATATAATTCGTACCTGAATGTTTTAGTAAGGTGATTTTTTCGAAAAAAAGTCTTTAAATTGTCTCGAAAAGGATGAGTGTATCGGAATTTGTCTTTAAACTGAAACTTCTGTATCAAAGCACCACATAAAGGTGCTTCGAAAATTACTCGGTAGCGCTTTTGAGAATACTTTCGAAATCTTTCTGTGCCGTCATCAGCTCTGCGCGGCCCGTTTCGTCGGTGACATTCGCACTGCTCATCCAGTTGTAAACACCGGGAAAGCCCATAACGAATTTGTCTTCGCCTTTGACTTTGTAGAACATGAAGGTACACGGTGCGAACGCTGCCGCTTCCGGACGCGTTTTGGCAACGTTGTAGATGACCTTGAGTTTACAGATCGAATAGGTATCGTAAAAATCGAACGGACTCTCAACCGTATCCTCTTTGGTCAGCATGTAGTTGTACTCGGTGTAGTTTGACATCACGAAGCCCTTGGGTTTGAAGCCCTCTTCAACCATCATCTGCACTTCATCTTTCGTGTCCTGCCATTCTTCGGGATCGACTTCGAGTTCAAACGTGCTCACCAGCGGCCCTTCGGGTTTCATCGCCTCTTTGGAGAGCGTCATGGTCGCACCCGGAAGCGCTGCTTTGAGTACTTCAAGCGTTTTGGCTTCGATCTGATGGATCACGGGATCATCAAAACCGAGAATCTTGGTCCACGCCTCGGCAGTGAGGACGCTTACATGTAAGGTGTTTTCACCCTTGCGCTGATAGATGCCCACGCCCATCGGTACAAAAATACCGGCTTCAGGATGGCCTTTGACCAGCGTTTCGCTCAGCTCCTGATGAAACACCGTCATCAGCGTAAAAATCTGAAAACCGGTCTCGCCGAACTGAATCGTGAACGGTTTGTTCATCTCGCTGTTGGCAGAGATGTAATAGCCGTTGTCGGCAAATGCTTTTTCAAGCACTTCCGGCGTGTAGGCACCTTTGGCGTTATCGATCTCGAAGAGGTAGAGATCCCCTTTTGCCTCCAGTGAAGCGTATGCAAAAGCCACCAGTAGCAGTGACCAGAATAGTCGTAATTTCATGTGTATTTCTCCTTATGGTTTAATGTAAATCCAGCCGTCTTTGACGCGTTCGAGCAGTTCGACCACACCCGCGGTGACAATCTCGCTGCCTTCGATAAGATCTTCAGGCTTTATGTTGAGCGTGCGCATCGTGTTGCCGCAGGCGATAAAGACAACGTCATACTGCATCAGCGCCTCGACACGCACTGCCGTCGTGCGGTTGTGGTTGTCGAGCAGCTTGATGCCCTGCGAATAGGCCACAATCTCCATCTGGACGTTTTCGGGCCCGTAAAATTTGAGTACGTTGTTGGCGACGCTGAGCACGTGATCGAGCGCATGCAGCGAATCTTCGGTCACGGAGAAGACAATCTTTCGGGGATTGTCAATCGAAGGTTTGGGTTCGGAAAAGACGGTATCGCTCCACAGCAGGGAGCCTAACATCATAAGCAACAGTAATAGTTTTCGCATCAGCGGTTCTCCTCTTCATCATAGATCCAGTTGGCGACCTCATCGAGATCCCGGGCAGATATCTTACCTTTTAGCGACTTCATCGTCTCGAAATAATGCATCACCTCGGGCAGACAGACACTCTTTTCACGATCCGGCTCCATCACGTAGCCGCTGATGAAATCCACGACTTCAATGCGGTGAAACTCGGCATCGCCGGATGGGTCTCCGACACGCTGCTTTACCCGAAAACGGATCTGGTTGAGCGTTGGCGCCTTGAGATTCAGCAGGGTGTTGTTCGACTCCATATAGTTTTTACTCAGCTGCTCCATATCGAAGTAACGCGCATGACACGATTCACAGTGTTTTGAAAAAAGCGCACTGCCATCAGCCATCAGTACGGCCGTACCCAACAGCACTCCCGGAAGGGTTCTACTCATCTTTGATCCCCTCGAGCATGGATTGGAAATCTTCCCAGTTCCAGGAGCCGGGAATCTTTTTGATCTCCTTTTCACGCTTGTTGATGAAATAAAATGAGGGGGTCATCATCACGTCGATATCAAGCGGCATTTCGTCATGGCTTATATTGACCTTGACCGGGATGAAACGCGCTTCGATCCACGCGGAGACGTTGGCATCGCTCAAAACATTGCGTTCCATATCCGCGCAGTAGTGGCAGCCGTCGCGCACCGCGTCGATCATAATGATTTTGCCGCTCTTCTTGGCCTCGATCAAAGCATTTTCATAGCTCTGCCATTCCAGTGCCTGCGAAAGGCTCGCCGCCAGTAATCCCAACCATAAAAGCTTTTTATTCATCTTCCCACTCCAGCATTCGGTATGCGACTTCCACGTTCGCACGGTGCATTTCGTCATAAAGGGCAACCGTTTTATACGCATCCATCGTGATCTGATTCACCGCATCGTCAATCTCAACGCCATCGGCAATGGCGGCACGCACCGCGTCACGAAGTGCGACCAGATACCCGTAGGTAAAATCCAGCGCCTTCGCGTCATGCAACGCCCCGTGTCCGCCGACAATGCTACGCGGTTTATAGGAGCGCACCTGCTCCAGCGCGGCGATCCACCCGTTGATGCTGCCATCACGCAGGGAGGGCAGCCGTTCATTAAACACGAGGTCTCCGGCAAAGAGGGTTTGCAGTTTTGGAATGTAGACGAAAAGATCACCCGCAGTGTGCGCTTTATGATCTACATGTAAAATCTGTACATCGAGTGAACCGATCCGCACCGATCCGGAAGTATCGATCAGTGTATCGGGAGAGGTGGGCACCGTACCTTTATAGGCTTCTTTGGAGATACGGCGCTCCATTCTCGTGGTTTCTGAGGAGGGAAGTACATGATTAAATTGTGACGGGCCCAGAATTTCTGCGCCCAGATCGGCATAAAAGCCGTTGCCCAGCCAGTGATCGTCATGGATATGGGTGTTGATCACATGCGTCACTTTTTGGGTTTTAATGGTGTTTACATGTAAGAGTGCTTCTTTGGCATACATGTAAGTCGGTCCCGAGTCGACAACCAGCCAGCCCGAGAGCGTATCGACAAAACATGAGTTCACCATGTTGCCGTTGTTTTGGACATTGATGACTTCGGGCGCTCCAAAGTAGCAGAAAACCGCATCATTGACCTGAACCGGTTTCAAACCGTATTCAAAGCCAAACGCTGCCGTCGCTGCCAGCACTACCGCCCCAAGTGTTTTCATCCTGTCCGACCTGTCTTAGAAGAGGTAGTTGACTTCGAAACGGTACTCGTTGTAGGAGTCTTTGTCTCCGCCCGCTTCACGCTCTTTGGCATCGACCAGACCGATACGGATTTTCGCATCGAGTCCCGGAACCGCTTTGATCTGCTCGCGGATGTCAATGTGAATGATGTTGCTGTCCGCCTGAACACCGGCTGCCTGTTTGTCTTCATCGAAATCCTGCATGGCGTAGCGTACGAGAACACCGAGACCGGAAACCATTTTCGCTTTGTCAAAGTCATAGTAAACTTCAGCCGCAGTCGTTTTGGTGTTTGCACGCCAGTTGTACTGTGCCATCGCACGGGTATAACCACCCGTCGGGAATCCGCGCCATGGGGCTACGATGTCACCGTCATCCGATACAGCAGAGTAACCTGCCTGAACTTTGAGCGGTCCGTTTTTGAGTACCAGACGTGCCATCCAGAGTGAGCTGTCAAGGCTGTCAGGAGTTGAATAGCCTTTAGTATCATCGTAAGTTGCGACACCGTTCGTCCATTTGACGAGAGAACCGCTGAGGCTGGCACCACCGACTTTTCCGCCGCCGTCATCCATTTGGTACATATAGCGTACGCCCGGAGTCAGCGAGAAGCCGCCAGGCAGTCCGATCTGATAGTTCACCTCACCGATAACTGAACTGACAACATCAGGAACCGCTGTATAAGTCAGATCAAGCTGAAGACCCTCGATAGACTTGTTGCGAATATCGGCAATAATCAGCGCATGGCTGGTGTCGTCGCCTGCTGCCGTGAAGTTGGCATAGTTCAGACCTTTGTGCACACCGGCATCGTCATTGTTGTTCCAGCTCTCGCCTGAAGCGTCTTTGAACGTGATAACGTCGTGGAATGTCGTATGGTCACGCAGTTTCTGAGCATAAAAATACGCTCCGCGGATCGTGGTTTTTGGAATCTCTTTTGTTTCCACACTGTAACCCTCGAATGTGTTCGGGATCATTTTGGTGTCGTTCGATTTGGTCAGCACGCTTTCAAAAATCTGGCGGCCGCCTTTAAACGTTGTCTTGGAAATATTGTACTGCATGTATGCCTGTGCCAGAACGGACATGGAGTAGTTGCCCTGCGTTTTGACATCGTAACGGCTGATGGTGTCTTTACCGGCTTTGACGCTGCCGATATCTTCACGTGAATCACGCAGACCCTCAAACGGGCTGTCGGAATAGTACATGCCGACCGTACCGCTTACACCGTAGAGTGACGCCGTTTTGTAGATCAGGCTACCGCCGATGCCGAATGCTTTGTTATCGGTAGTCGTATCACCGGTCCAGTCCCATTTGAACGCGTTCATGCGAAGGCGGCCGTAGAGCTCGCCCTGTGCGAACATGTCGGTGAAGTTATCAACAGAACCCGGAAGGACGTTATAGACCTCCATCATGTTGTTTTTGAGCTGACGCTTCGGTTTTTCGGCTTTTGCTTCTTCAGCATAGGCACCAGTGACCAGAACACATGCTACTGCGGCGATTGCGCTAAGTTTTACCAGTTTCATTATCTCTACCTCTCTTTTTTACGTATTAAGCTTTACAGCTGGTTTTGCCCTTGGGCGGACAGCCACAGTCATAGTCCAGAATGCGAACGTTGCCCTCATTGCTGACATCAACCACTTTTTTGCGTTTGATGTAGTCGCGGACCACATCATACACCGGACGTGTTTTGCTCTCCTGAAGGTTTGAACCCGCGTTTTGCAGGTTACCGCCCCATGAAGAGATGACGTAGGTTTTCTTCGGATCGATCGGCTTGCCGCCGACCATCAGGTTGCTGATACGCTTGCCCGACTCCGCGCCGACTTTAATGTCGTACGTCACGCCGCCAAGACGGCTCATATCGCCGCCCTGCTGATAGAGCGGGTTCGCGTTGAAAACGTTGTCCGCAATGTCTTCAAGTAGCTGGGCGATACGCTGCCCCTTGAGCTCGAAGGTATAGACGTTAGGATAGGTGATCCCGCACATTTCATAGACATTGTCCATCAGGATGTCATCTCCGGCCAGCACCGTGGTTCCCCAGCGGTAACCGGGCGTAAAGGAGATGTCACACTTCATCTCGTCCATGATCGCATCGTTGATGAGCTGATCGAAGGTCGAGAAAAAGGTATCGCGCTTGTAAAGCGTGCCTTTGGTTTTACCGAGCACTTCATTGAACTCCTTGTCAAACGGCGCGTAAAGCTCCGCGACAAGTTTTTCTCCCTCCGGGTCTGCCGGAATCATATTGGATGCGATCGGAATGAGTTTGTACTCGAATCCGTGCACTTTTCCGCCGCGGGCATCGACGTCGAGACGCCCGATGTATTTTCCGTGGCTTCCCGCGATGACAATGGCACAACCGTTAATGATAATCGGCTTGGGTGAAGGGTCATGCGTATGACCACTCAGAATAAAGTCGATACCGCTGACTTTTCGTGCCACTTCCTGATCGACGCTGAAACCGTCATGCGAGAGCACTACGACACAGTCAACCTTGTGCTCGTTTCTGAGCGTATCGACATACTCCTGAAGCGTGTCAAGACGCAGTCCGAAGCTCCATCCCTGCGTAAACTCTTTCGGGTTTGCCGTAGAGGTGAACGGGAATGACTGACCGATAATACCGATCTTCGCACCGCCGCGCTCTTCAATGGTATAAGGTTCGAAAATCAGCTCTTCGTACTCATCGGCAAACGGATCGTCACCGATAATGTTCTGGGAAATGAACTTCGCATCAAGCATCTCGATAAGCGCTTTGACCTGCTCTTTACCGTAGGTGAACTCCCAGTGACCGACCATGACGTCGACACCCAGATAGTTCTGCGCTTTAACGATCGCTTCACCGTTGGTTTTAAGGGCCACGCCCGTTCCCTGCCAGGTATCACCGGAATCCATAAAGAGGCAGTTTTCCGCACCGCGCTCCTTGCGAATGTGGTCAAGCAGGGTTTTCATGTGGGCCACACCGCCCATTTTACCAAACTTCTTCGCCAGCCCTTCGAAATCCATGTGGGTGTCGAAGTAGGCATCAAGCGAACTCGGCTCAAGACCGTAGAACTTTGAAAATGACTCGCCGCACAAAAAGCCCGGAGTACCGGTCAGGTTCGGTGCGGAAATGAGCGTCGAAGGCTCACGCCAGTAAAGCGGCTTGAGGTGGGCGTGCATGTCACACATGTGCAGCAGCGTCACATTACCGGTCGCTTTGAAATCGTACAGATCTTTGAGCGTGATGTCGGCAGGGCTTTTGGAGCTGATCGTGGTCGCAAACCCGTTGCTGACCGTGACCAGACCCAGTGCCGCGGCGATCTGTAAAAAGTCTCTTCTTGAAATATCCATAACTGTTTCCTAACGCTTCAGACCGGGAATGGCGATCTCTTTGCCTTTTGCTTTCTCGGCCACATAGACCTCAAGCGCTACCATTTCAGGTGAACCGATAGGGATCACCGCCAGAAGTGCGTTGTTCATACAACCCTGAAAGCGACGCTGAAGCGTACGCATGGACGATTTTGTCATGCGATACGCCGGCCATGTGGCTGCCGCTTTGTTCGCTTCGCTTCCGAGATCCGGCAGGGGCTGCGTACGCAGAACGCTTCCGATAACATCGGGAGAGTGACAGCTCATGCACGAAAGACCGCGTCCGCCGCGCTTGGTTGTAAACACTTCCTCACCCAGAGCGTACGCTTTTTTCATCTGCTCGTTGGCATTGATATCGATGTTAACCGCTTCGCCGTTTGCCAGAGATTTGGCATAACCGCTCATGGCGAACATCTCTTTGCTTTTAAGTTTCAGCGGTGTGTGGCCGTTTTGTGCCATCAGTGCCTGAAGTACCTGATCCAGTCCGAGTACCATGTCAAACTGCTTGATGTAACGGGGGAATCCGGCAATATATTTAGGCAGCGCTTCTTCGCTCACTCCCAGAAATTTTGCCAGCCCCGCTTCGCCGCCGCAGTATTCATCAAGCATTTCGTGACCGGATTCGATGTCCATGTCCGCCGGATTGTTTTCCAGCATCTCCTGATACATCGCGCGGTCGGCATCACTCATGGCGAACTGGTCGCCTCCGAATGCCAGCACACCGACGAGAGCCGATGCCAGCATGATTTTTTTCGCGATCATGGCTTAGCCTTTGGTTTTGATTTTGGTGCTTTTTTCGTTCACTTCACCCTGATTGTCGGTGAAAGCCACTTTCAGTTCGCCGTTTCCGGGAACTTTGAAATCGATCGTGAATACCGGGTTGGTCGAAAGCGACTCCCAGCATTTCATTGACGTGAATACTTTGCCCTCAAATGAGAACTTCACATCATTGATATAGTGAGCAGGAATCAGTTTGCCTGTCTCTTTATCTTTACGAAGACCGGTTTCCATAGGATGCATTACCATGAAACTTACAGACACCACGTCACCTGCTTTATACGCTTTTGGTTTGATTTTGATCAGAGATTTTCTTTCTGCCATTGTTTGTCCTTTTCTATTTTTCTCGTTACATGTAAAGCAGGTGGCATCAGCCACAGCCGCCGATGGTGACTTTAACGTTCTGAGCCGCACTCCAGAACTCGCCTTTGCTGGTCTCTACCAGCGCCATGACATCCTGTGAACCACCAAGTTTGACACGGGTCGCAAAGCTGGCACCGCCGTTCATTGGAGAGAGCATGACATCCGCACAGCGGACGTTTGAGTTTTTCGTTGCGAAAACATGGATGGCTTTGATGTAGTCATCTTCGCTCATTGGCGAATCAACGGTAATTGTTACGGGAACAACCGCGCCGTTTTCCGCAATTTCCGGAGCCTTGAGGCTCACTTTTGATGAAGCCACTACTTTTTTGCCACCGGTAATAGCGGCAATCGCTGTTTCGAGGTTCATGGCGTTTGCGCCTTTTGGAGCCTCCGCCGAGAGTACCATAGATGGGGTCACAACCGCGGTTGCCGCAGTTACCAGTCCAAGTCCTTTGAGAAACGATCTTCTTTGCATTACTACTCCTTTATTTCTTGATCGATACGACATACGAAGCGATGTCACAGATTTCGCGCTCGCTAAAGAGCCCGGTCGTCAGGTTGATGGTCATGTGTGTATTCGGATTGTCGATGCGTGCATCGGCAATTTTCTGGTAAACAAACGCATTGTCACGCGCACCGGATTTAATGAAGTGCTCGTTGTAGTTTGTCAGATCAGGGCCAATGTTACCGGCACCTTTCGCACCTTCGATGTTATGGCAGGCGACACAGTTGCCGTACTGCTTCGGATCACCGTTAGGCAATTTTTTAACTAGCCCTTTAGGAGCATCTCCCTTTGCTTTGCCACCATTTAGGTTATGGAAAATAAACTCGCCGCGCGCAATCGCTTCGGCATCATTTGTAATACACCCTTCAGGCATCTTGTACGTTTTCGCAGGACCCAAAAGGTCTTTGGCGATGATCTCACTCGCGTTTGGTACCTCGATGGCACTTTTAAGGTCAGCACCGTTTAGCAGCGTTGCACCAAGAGCCAGCATCATCATCAATGACGTTCTCATATGTCACCCTCCTTTGATTGATGCAAGCATGGTAACGCTTCAATGTAAAATTAATGTAAAAAATATTTACATGTAAACAAAATTTGTCAAGTGGTTTCAAGATCGCTCTCAAAAAGAAGCGTTTATATAAAAAGAGAGTGAGGAAATGGTTGCATAACAGCGCGACATCTTGCCAGAGCCTGGCACCTGCGAATGGTGAATCTACTGCAGCAGATAGAGCAGTACCGCCGGGTTCTGCCCTACCCGCTCAAAGGCACCAATGTCAGGGGCTTTTCCCCACGGACGGTGAATGCCGCGCTGATCGGTCGTGATCGGGAGAACCGCTGCGGCACCGTCAATTGCGGGAGAACCTGCCTGCAAACGATGCGTCGGAGTCTGACCCCCGTAATCCGCAAGCGCATCAAGCATTGGATCAGTACTGTTCATATCACCGGTCATATTCAGGGCACAGCTGGCGTCGTCTTGAATATTGTGTCCCAGAGAAACCAGCCCGCCATTCGGATCCCAGCAGTTCTCTCCCCCGCCGCCGTAATATGCAATAATGGAGTTTTCGATATTCATGGGAGCCGCCACTGCCAGATTTGCTCCTGTCGGTGACCTGTTGTAAGCAAGCGTGCAATAATTTAGAGTCATGTTTTCATCGTTTCTTAATGCACCACCGTTATTGCTTGCCTCGTTATAGCTCAGAGTAGAGTTATTCACGGTAGTGACACCGTAAGAGAGGATACCACCTCCGGCCAGTGAGGCGATATTGTGATTTAGCGTCGAACGTTCGAGTGTCAGCAGAGAATTGGTATAAATGGCACCGCCGCGATAGGCATTGTTGTCCTGCATCACGACATCAGTAAGCACGGCCGTACCCAGATTGTTGAGTGCTCCGCCTTTGTCACCGTTAGCCGTGCCGTTGACAGTGTTGCTCTTAAACAACACACGGTTGACCGAGAGCGTCATGGCTGCCGTGCTCCAGTTCAAAATCGCACCGCCGCCGTTATCACCTGTCTCAATCACGCCATTTTGCAGCGTCAGATCGTTAATGGCCACGGTACCGCTGTAGATATTAAGCAGATGGAAGATCCGATCATACTGCTGCGCATCGATCAAGGTTGTGGACATCCCCGATCCCTGAATCGTCACCGCTTCGGTAATGTCGAGATCCCCTTTGGTGGCGGCATCTTCCTGCGTACCGGTAATACTGATCTTGTAGATTCCGGCTCCAAGCATGATCGTATCCGTACCCGTCGTCGCATTGGCCTGCATGACTGCCGCACGCAGGGAACAGTGCCCCTGAGTGTCCGCACACACGTTGTCTGCCGTATTGGCATCAACCGTGTCGGTTTGTACATCCACCGTAAAGGTCGCCGCCGAAAGGGCCGACGCCGCCATCACTGATAAAAAAGCTGAAAATGCTGTTTTGCACCACATGATAACCTCCTGAGCATAGAGGGATTATCTCACGATATCACCTTTCGGCTTAGGAACGTGTTATGCCGGAGTTACACCAAAATCATTGCCGGAAAATGGTACGAAAAGGTCGAGCCCTTCTGATACTCCGAACTTACATGTAAGGTGACGTGATTCTGGTCGATGATGGATTTGACGATGTTCAGCCCGATGCCGAATCCTCCGACCTTGGCGCTTTCCCGGTAATAACGTTCGAAAATCTGTTCGGGGTGTTTCATGCCGATGCCGTAATCTTTGAAGTCGAGCGTGCACCCTTCATCGTTACATGTAAGCGAAATATCCACCTTTCCCTTGGGGTGGGAGTACTTGATGGCGTTGGAGAGATTGTTGTCAATGAGCCTTTGAAGCTGTGTAAGGTTGAAGCGGATGGTCACGGCATCGCTGTGCGTTATGGCAAGGGTGATCTCTTTCATGGCCGCCACCTCGTCAAAGTAAGCCACCCGCTCTTTTAAAAACTTTGCCAGATCAACCGGCTCGCTCTCGAAGGCCACGCGCTGGTTTTTGATGAGATAATCCATATCGTCGTAAATGGTCGAGAGGGTTTTTGCAGCCGCCTTAATGCGCTGAAGGTATTTGCTGGGTTCAAACTTGCGGTTATGCAGATCAATATTGACGTTGATGATGGAGAGCGGCGTATTGATCTCGTGCATGGAGTCTTTAATGAAAGTGTCAAGCCGTTCATTGAGCCGTTTGAACGGGAGTGCGAAACGGTTCAGGAAGTAAAAGGAGAGTACAAAAATCAAAATAACGATAAGCAGCAAAATGATGGCTACTTTTTCATAAACCGGCGCGTAGGAGATGGTGTTGCCGACAATCAGATAATCTGCGCCGAAATAACGGTTTTTTGGTAGGGAGAGCACCAGATAGGCATAACCGCTATGAATATGAAAGCCTTCCGTAGTACCCGAAAACGGATGGGTGATAAGTGAAAAAATCGGCTGATAATGCAGGTTGTAAAGCCCGCCCTCGATCCGCTTGAAGCGGGGAAACTCGAAAACCGGTTCACGCATTTCATCATACTCTTCCATGGCCCGTATAATGAGTGTCGCATGGGCTTTTAATTCGATCTCGTTTTGAATTTCATAAAGGGTTTTGGAGTAGATGAGATAGACATAAAGCGGTGCCAGCAAAATAAGCGAAACAAGCAGCGAATAGAGCAGCGCGTTTTTAATGGCGTAGCGGCTATCGTTCAAGAATGTACCCCAGACCGCGCCGGTTTTGAATCACCCCTTCGGGCAGCTTCTTGCGCAGATTGTTGATCTGGACGCGGATGTTGGCCGGGTCGACATATTCGCCCCAGATCTCATCCTGGAACATTGTAACGGTCACCACCTGATTGTGGTATTTGAGCAAAACGCCGAGCATCTCTTTTTCGGTACGGCTGAGTGTGATGTTTTCGCCATTGTAGGTGAGCGTAAACTGATTGAGATCATACGTCAGCCCCGGTGCCAGAGTGACTGCATCGCTCTCTTCATGCAGCACGTTCTTGCACACCTGCATCATGCGCAGCTGGAGCTCTTCAAGGTCAAAAGGTTTGCGAATGTAATCGCAGCACCCTTTTTTATACCCTTCCCGAAGATCTTCCGTCTGGGTCATCGACGTAATGAAGATGGCGGGGGTTTTATTGCCCTCCTTGCGCAGCGTGCCGAGCATTTCAAAACCGCTCATCCCCGGAACGTTGACGTCAAGCAGCAGAATGTCATAAGCCTTTTCGTACACGGCTTCATACGCCGCATCGCCGTTTTCAAATCCCTCGACCACATAACCGATGTCTTCAAGGAACTCCTCGATGCTGATACGCAGCGAATATTCATCTTCGAGCAGCAAAACCCGTCTCATCGTATCTCTCCTTTAATATTGCGAACGCTTTTGTGTTTGAGTATGAGGGCGATAAGCTCCTCTTTGGTGTAACTCTCCAAAATCTCCTGCGCCTCCTGAATGTAGAGCTCGCGGTCCTCTTCCGAGACGGTATCTTTGAGATAGAGCAGCGCCTTGTCATAGCGGCTGCGGTAGATCTGTTCCTCGAGCTGCTCTTTTTTGACAATGTCATAGAGGTTGCGGCGCGAAAAATTGATGAGCAAGGAGAGCTCTTCATCACGGCTGCCAAAATGGGCGACTTCCGTTTTCGGCATGACCATTACAAAGGCCCCGAGAACCGTTCCCTCAACGTTGCGCATCGGTTCGAAAAAGATGCTGTGATCATCATTCTGAAGAAAATGCTCCTGCCGCAACTGTCTGAAATCGAGGCGTTCAAGCATTTTAAGATGCACGCTGTTGTAGGCGCGATTTGCGATGATATATTTTCCAACAGTCGGATTGTTCTGCATCAGCACCGCCGTGTTGTAATAGCTGTCATCCATGAGCACATACAGATCGATGCCGAGATCTCGGAAAAACGCGGTGGTCACATCAAAAAACTGCAGTACTTCGACAAAGCCCAGCAGCTGGTTTTTTTCCAGAACCGGAACCGTGGCCTTGATGCCGAGCCGCCGACCCACTTCAATGGAGACACGCGGTTTTTTGCGGGTTTTAAAATAATCCAGATCGCTTCGGGAGTCTTCAAGCGGCATTCCGGAGTAGATGTTATCCCAGCTGCGGGCAAAAAGGTGATAATCGGCCGTAATGATCTGCGAGCGGACAAGGGTATTGGTGTGGCGCTGAATCTCGTCCATAATGGCGGAGAGGACTTCATAACCACGATCTTCATCATCCTCGCGCAGCGCATGAATGATGCCTTCATTCTGGGCCAGCACCAAAGCGGTTCGCAGGGCGTCTTCCTGCTCACGTCCCAGCTGGGAACGCAGTGCCTGCGAGAGTTTGTCGCCGATCTCACTCATGTTCTGGCGTCTGACTTCATTGTCAAAACGTATGATTGCTGCCATCAGAATAACAACAATCAGTACAAAAAGCACCAGCGCCAATTTTCTCTTTGCGTTCATTTTTCTCCAATATGATAAAGACAAGTATACTCAACCGATTCTTTTACATGTAACTCAATCTGTCTCATTTTCATTTAAAATGGCGGGAATATGTAGAATTGATGCAATAGAGTCAGAAAGCATACGTTCTTTCTGTTTTTAACATATTCGCTATAGTATGTTTAGCACTTTTTTAACGAGAACTATGAATGGTACGCATCAGATTTACACCCTTTTTCTGGATTCAGTTACTGACACTTACCGCACTTTGGGGCTATGATAACCCTGCCGCAAAATATTGTGAAGCTCTGGGGTATCAGTACACGACAAAACACGTGGCAGCCGGAGAAACGGGTTACTGCACGTTTCCCGACGGAAGCAGCGCCGACGCTTGGGCCTTTTACAAAGGTAGCGAGGCCCGGCAGTTTTCCTACTGTGAAAAAAACGGTTATCGTATGGTGACGGACCAGATCAGCAAAGGGAGTTTCCGTGTTACGGTACCCGTCTGCGAATCAACACTCAAACAGGCCCCTGCCAAACGTTTCGACATGGTTGAGCTGATGCTGCAAAAAAGCAATATCTCTTTGCAAAGCAGCCAAAAGAAAGATACCAACGCGACCCTGCCCGCGACCAGGATCATCACTACCAAAACCCTCAGGAGCTCACAAAAGCGGACCTATCCCGATGCGCTCGACTGGCGTAACTATAATGGAAAATCCTATATCGGGGACGTGCGTAATCAAGGGAGCTGCGGTGACTGCTACGCCTTCGGTGCGGCAGCGGCAGCCGAAGGTTCCCACAACCTCATCAATAATCTGACCGACTCACTAAACATCGATTTTTCCGAATCCTATATTGCATGGTGTCTTGGTACCTACGGTGACTACAGTGCTCATTTCGACGGATGCGACGGAGCCGATTACGACTACGCGGAACTGACGGCCCTTACCGTTGAAGGTGTCACACTCGAGAGTTTTTTCCCCTATGTCAAGAGTGACCCGGGAAGCTGCACCGTACAACCGGAAGCCCCGCTTACCGTTTTTAAAAGCTGGGGACGGATTGCACCCAACGATCTCACCGGAATACAGGAAGCCCTGACGACCTACGGCGTCATCGATGTTGCCGTTAACACTACTTCGAGTTTCAGTTACTATTCGAGCGGCATCTACACCGACACGCAGACGGACTGTCCCGATGGCGACTACACGACTACTGATCATGTCGTTTCCCTGGTGGGATGGGGCACCGATCCCACCGAAGGGCTCTACTGGATTTTACGAAACTCATGGGGGCCTTCGTGGGGAGAAAGCGGCTATATGCGCATTAAAGCTCAGGCCGCGCGCGTCGCCTGTGCCGCCACCTACCTTGAAGCAAACAGTACCAATGCGGCACCGGTCAATCCATCTGTGCTGATGTATCTTCTCAACTAATACTGCCACTTTACATGTAAAGCGGCAGGAGCTATACTTCTGTATGAAAACTTACCCTTACTCCCATGACCCCATTGCCTTTAATTTTGCGCAGAGCATCGAACGATTTTTTGTAGAAGAACTGCCCATGTATGACTTCAGCGGTAACGGAGCCTGCCTGATTTTAAAAATCAAAAAGAGTGACATGAGCACGTGGAAGCTCATTCACGTTCTGCAAAGCGCTTTACATGTAAACGAAAGTGACATCGGCTATGCGGGACTTAAGGACAAGAGCGCGACGACCATTCAGTACATTAGTCTGCCCAAAGCCGTTGAAAGCAAACTGGGTAACCTTATTACCGAACGCATCGAGATTCTTGAAAAAACCTACAACCGTGCGCCCATAAAACTGGGGCATCTCAAAGCCAACCGCTTCGAAATCCGCCTCGATGCCGTCACACCCGAAGCGGCCGGAGCCATTGAAAAGGCGGGCCGCACCATGGAGAAGCAAGGCATTCCGAACTTTTTTGGCTACCAGCGTTTTGGCGAAGACGGCAAAAGCCACGAGCAGGGAAAAACCATTGCGCACAGCGGCAAGAAACTCAAAGGTGCCAAAGAGAAACTGCTGGTCAGCGCCTATCAGTCGCACCTGTTTAACAACTGGCTCGAACGCCGCATCGAAATCAGCCAGATCGTCACGGCCAACAATGCAGGCAAAGCCGCCAGAATGCTGCGTTTTCCCCTTCCGCTTGTGGAAGTGTTGCAGCAGCAACCCCAGTTTTTCAAACTCTTTCTGGGCGACTCCATGAACCCCTACCCCGAAGGCAAACCCCATTTCACCACCGACATGCAGCGTGATGCCCTCGCCTTCAATGCCGGCAAACTCACCCCGACCGGCCTGCTCTGCGGCAGCCATGTCATGCGTGCCCGCAGCGATGCGGCGCATATTGAAAAAGATTTTGACGATGATGAACTGGGTTCCATGCGGGGCGACCGCCGCGCGGCGTGGGTGTGGCCTGAAGCCTTTTCCTGCCGCTATGACAGGGAAGCGCAACAGTTACATGTAAGCTTTACGCTTCCCAGGGGGAGTTACGCCACGGCGTTTTTGGAGCAGATTGGGAAGCGGGCGCTGATACCTGCGAAGGCGGAGATGAACTGAAGGTTATAAACCGCCATTGACCTCGTTGTTACATGAAATCCCAACTTCATTACCTGTGCCGTCATCACATGCGGCGCAAATAGTCTTTGGTTGTCAAAAGCGTTGCTGCCAGAGCGTTAAAAACAGTACTACTTTCATTCAATCTCCTGTGAATATTTGATTTTGTCTCTCTTTTTTTAGTTGAACAAGTACATGATCAGTGAGGGAGACATTGAATTATGAAACTCATACGCTCCTATATCAGATGCGCTTCCAAAAGGTCGATTCGTTCCTTCAATATCCTCAGAGACATCTGAGGCTGCTGCCGCGTCAATGGCGGGTGAACAAGGAAATCACACCCTCTAAATAACATGATAATTCACTTTTTGATAACTTTCTTTTTATCCTCATAACAAAGACGTATTCCTCGTTCTGTACAAACGACTTTAAAATGATAGTTTTTTCAATATGAAATGATAGTATCGGATAGTTTCTGGACACTTTCAATAAAATAACTATCATTTCATTTTTAAAACAAAGTTAATAGTTTGAGATATACACCTCTCTCACCTTCTTATGGCTGCTCCCTCTGAGTGTATAGTCAAGCTCTTTTGAAGTCTTACATGTAAAGTCCTTATACAGCTCACGGATGAACGGATCATCGTTGTAGCTGAGCAGGAACTGTCCTTGACTATTGGCCAGCATATCACGCAGTAGTATGTGCTGATCCCTTCCGAATCCATCTGTATTTTGATAGTAGTGCTCTGTCCCAAAGTATGGGGGATCACAGTAGAAGAATGCATCAGGGCCGTCATAGGTCTGAATAAGCTTTTCAAAGCTCATCTGCTCAATGGTAACGTATCGCAGGCGTTGTGACCATGTAGTGAACTCTTTGTAAATATTCTTCGGCCTTCGACTCTTTGCGTTCATGGCAAACGTGCTGCCCTTTGAACCGAAACTTTGAGATATGAGGTAGTAGTAGGTTGACCAGATCGCCGTTGATATCATTGACAACCTCAACCTTTGAAGGCTCTTTCGCATAGAAGACGTTGAGCGCCCCTCCAAAAACTTCAATGTAGCGTTTATGCTCTGGGAACCGTGCAACGATCTCCGGGGCGAGTTTTGACTTTCCACCGATCCATGCGAATGGTGCTTTGAGTTTTGACATGTATATTTCCTGACTTTGCAAAATGTCAGTCAATCGGCGGCGGCGGCTTAAAAACTATAGTATTCCCGTGCAGTCCGTCTGGCGGCGGCTGCACCTTCCTCAATCAAACAATCGATCTACCAGTTCAGCAGATTCTATATAGTGCTCCTCTGTACCTCTCCCAGCTGATGTGTTGTAGTACTTTTTCCAGTATGCCGCACGGTTTTCAATGTCAGCGGGGATATTTTCCGCAATCAGCATATATTTCAAACGACAGAAGAGAAGCGATAGCAGAGGCGAGTACCGTAAGTGCTCCCACTCTACAAGCTCAAGATTGAGCCCCATAGAGCTTTCAACTTTTGGGAAGTGCTTCGATGCTCGAATCTTCACATCGACAAAACTACCAAAATCGAACTGGCAAATACCCATACCGGCCATGAGTGTAGAATCAGCAATCATACCAAGCCCTGTTTCTGCTGCCATTGTTTCGAGCAACAGCACATCCGCAGTATCGTTTGCGCCGTAGCCGAGGCAGTCACATACTGCCGTGACAATATCGAGCAAATGATCATTCTTGACGACGCCATAGTTCATTACTGCAACCCCCTCAATCGCTCACGTTCTGATCGCTCTGCGGTGAGAGCTCGGTATATACCGTAGAGGTTGAATTTGAGTCCGGAATAAAATTCCGCACGAAGCACTGCATCCCATCGGGTGTCGTCGTGTTCGAATCTGCGAAGCCAAAACAGACGCGCATCGTTAGAAACCCCTGTGTGTACGGGACACCGAAGTCTTTCTGCAGCAGACCGGTAGGGCAGTCTACTTTTTGCCCGAACAGATCTGCGCAGAGGAACGTGCTGTCATCTTTGAGCCCATACTCTGCGAGGAACGGTTCCGCTTTTTCAAATACAGCGCTCTTTGTTGAGCACCCCGAGAACATGAAAGCCATTGCGGCCATCAGCAAAAAAATCATTGTTTTCATAGTAGATCCTTTCTTCACAATTGGACTGAAACCGGTGTCGTGTAGGTCACGATCACAGGCTGTGGTTGTTCCACAATAGTGGGAACACTCGTATTGTCAGTATTGTTCACATCTGTAGTTGTGGTTGTAGATGTAGTTGTATTTCCGGAACCGTTATTGCTGTCCTGATTGACATTCACAGTGCAGTTATCGCACTGCACATAGAGGTTACTGTCTCCGCTTACTGTCGGCACCTGAGTTGCGCTTGTATAGTTTCCGTCAATCGTCCATGTCTGACCTGCCTCAAGCTGTACTACACCCTCTTTTTCCACCTGCGTGCTGCTCGTCGTGCTTCCGCTTCCGCATCCCGCAAAAAAAGCCGCAAAAACGGCAACAATCACTGTTTTTTTCATTGTTTCTCCTTTTTGATTGGTATCGCTCTGAATGAGCCGCGATAGGTGATTGCCATCGCGTAGTTCCGGCGCTTTTCGAAGAAGAACGAGTCTTCTCCGGCCGTCGCCACCCCAGTGAAATACTTCCCGGCTCTGAGCAGTCTCGGTATCTTCATGAATGATGAGGATCGATAAATGATCATGATGGTGAGATTCATCAGGAATACCGCATCTGCGAAGAGCTTGTCACCAAGTGTTTTTCCACGCTCATACATGTCGTCATGGATGCAGCAGCACGGGCGAACGTTCAAACCCCACATGGTGTCCGGAACAATGCGGTTCGTGTGGTTCAATTCAGAGCCGCAGCCGTTGCAGTTTTTTTCTGGATTGTTCCAGAATTCATTGGGTGCGTAGAGCTTCATTTCGGTCATGTTTTCTCCTATTCTGTCAGATTTTCATCGGTAGCGTTTGAGTCATCGAGCAGGTACCACGTGATAGGTACCATGGCAGGGGTCCAGCACTTCCCGCCTGTCTGCTGCATTCCATTGAAGCCTCGATAGAGGGATGCTTTTGAGTCAAGCCAATCCCAGACTTCGGATGTCTCATTGACATCGAGCGTTTCGTTGTTGTCGATAGGCAGTTCAATTCGGCAATTTTGATGCAGCCCGAGGCCGTTTGGCTGCGTCAGATTAAGATCAACTAACGACACGGGAATCACGCCACGCAGATTGTTTTCATTCAGTCGAAGTTTTTGGAGACTCCACATATTCCCGATTTCACCAGGTATCTCTCCAAATAGTCTGTTTCCCTGCAGGTAGAGCTTTTCAAGCCACCACATGTCACCAAGCTGCGGAGGTAGCTTCTGGGTGAGTCTGTTAAATGACACGTGCAGCTCTTCAAGCTCACTCATATTTTCGATACCGTCAGGGAGCCTGGTGAAGCGATTGTTTGAGAGGTCGAGCTTATGCAGAGGCAGTGTCGTGATCTCAGTGGGAATGTGGCCGCTCATCATATTCCCTGAAAGATAGAGCTGCTCAAGGTGCGTAAGCTCTGATATGCACGTGGGAATGGTGCCTTTCATCCAGTTTCCACGCATGTCTATTTTTATGGCTCCGGTGAGATCGCAGAGTGCCAGCGGAGTTTGTTCGCCACTATAGGAGCAGGAAAAGGATGATATTGAAGCCAGCTGCTCCCTGGTTGGCTTCGCTCCCTTCTTTCCCAGGGCGCACTCGCTCATCATTTCACTCCATGTAGCTGTAGTAGTGAACTCAATGGTCGCGTTTTGGTCTTCATCTTCAACAATGATGGTATATGTGGTGCTCTGCGTCAGTCCACCAAAGGAAAATGTGGTTGTATCCCACGGCAGCGAAACCACGTGCGTAATGTCCGATTCGTTCGTGTCATATCGGTAGAGGTCTACTCCTGTGGTTCCAGAGGGAGTCCACGACAGCGTGGCATTTGCGTCATACACATAACTGACAGCCAGATTGGTAGCCGCAAAAATCATGGTACATGTAGCGAGGATGATATTCAGCAGCTTCATAGGAAACTCATTTCAAGCGACAGATACCCTACTTCGATGATCTCTCCCGTGGGATCTCCGTTTTCATCGTAGGCTTCCTCTTCATCTCCGCGTGGTATCACGTACCCCTGCGTGTTGATATCAAGCAGCCCGATTCCGCCATCACGCATAGGAACTGCTTTCCGGATATCACGTGTTGGGCGAAAGCCATCTCGGAGCTGAAATATGGCGTAGTTGAGCGCTCCGTATCGGACCGTTCCTTTGATGTGCACAACCCCTGATGCATCTTTTCGGTAGGCAGTAGCTGCGTCATAGTTTTCCCAGCCATTTGTGAGGCTCGGCTCTATCCATCCCGTATCATCTGTAGCGAGCAGCACGCGGCGATGGACATCACCAAATGATGCATACAGCTTACCAAGCAACATGTCGAAACCAAAGTCTCCTCCAACAAGCTTCGAAAAAGTCGATGATCTGTCTCGTATCCATGATCGGGTATTTTTTGCCATCAGCGCCACCCCGTGATTTGGTTTTGTGTGATGAGCGGATCTGTTGCGAAAAATGCTATACCGGTTCCGGTGACACTCATGAAATTCACATTAGGATGGTCAATCGGGAGATTTCCGTCGATGATGCCGAATGCGAAGCGCCAGTCAAAGTCTGGAGTACCAGGATGGATGATATGTGATGTTTCAGATGCTATGCGAAAAAAGTAGTCTGCATTCATGTGTTCATCTTCATCTTGTACCGAGATCTGAAGCTCTATTGTTTCAACAGCTTTTTTCACGGTTCTGCGAGCCAAATAGTTCGTTTCATCACTTTGCGTAGTGGATCGGCCAAGCTTCATGCCAAACTCAGTGAGCCCGAGATCATATCTGGTGCCTGTCATGAAAAGGCCTACAGAGAGGTTTCCTGACGCATCATACATGGAAGCATCCTGCCCACCGCACGGCTCAATCACTTGTGTTGGTATAGGTTTTTGTACCCGAGACTCTACAAATACATCAAAATAGACTAATCTCGTAGCATCAAAATAAAAAGAAATGTTTTCACCGACGACATCCGGAGGGGTAGGTTTTGAAAACTGATGAAAATCTGGAAGCGCGAAAGATATTCTGTCACGACGGGATGCGTCAATCTCAAAACTGTCGATCAAGGCGGCGTTGTAGTAGTTGCATCGGTTTACATCCGTCTCAAAGGCGCTAACGGCATCCATGTAATCTTTCCAGTAGAACTGCACGAAGATACGAACATCAGCTCCGACATCGGCGCGTATGCCCATCATGGAAATGTGTGTGACGGTGTATGGATTCCATGACCCACCATATATGGATGACGGCAGGAAATACGCCTGACCTGTAAAATAGATACCTGCCGGGGCGCTGATTTCTGTTTTTATCGATGCGTCAAAAGGTTTCCACTCTTCAACGGTGTCTTTTTCAACCCAATATGGGACGCCGGATTCATCAACGCTGTTCGGGTCAAGTGGATGATTCCCAGCGGGGACATCCGATCCGGCTTCATAGATGACACATATGTCAGCTATGCGAACAGTCTCACCCATCTGATATGCAGTGTTTTCGTCATATTCAGGAGTTGTATCAAGAATCTGTGTGACCGCCGAAGATGTCAGGTGATATTTTGCGATGGTGTACAGGGATGTGTATCTGTATGCTTTGTATCGCTTGAAATACACTCTTGAATAGTCAACACCATCCACCGTAGCCGTTCTGACTTCATAGTCCGGGGCCACCAGAAAAGCCCTGTCCGGGATATGATCTCTATATTCACTCATGACGCGATATCCTCCAGTGACATGTTTGCTTTTTGCAGTGCTGCAAGCAGCTGTTGATTCAGCGCTATCAGCTTCTGCTCATTTTCTTGCGACTTCTCAAGTGCCGACACGACATCATTCATAGTTTTTTCATTTGCAGAATTCACGCGAGAGATTGCGCCGAACGTATGCGCAAGCCGGTTTTGCTCGATACGATATTCGAAGCTAGCTGGATCAAGCGATGCCAGAAAATTCGAGGCATACGAGGTAGACTGCTGCGCGAGCGTCTGGAGTCTGTCGAGGTCTGACTGTGTATAGTCGCCTCCTGAAGCGATGACCTGCTGAAGCCCGGCAGCCTGCGCCATGGTTTTTCGGAGCATCGCTTCGGTGTACACTGTGCTGGACGCAAAGCTCTGGTCGATCCACGAGCGATAGGTGTCCGAAATAGAGCCGAAAGTGTTCGCAGCAGTGGAGAGTGACGAGCTGTAGTCTTCAGTAGCGTCAGATGCATCAGAAAGCGAGCCGATAAACTCCTGTGCCCATGAAAAAAGCCCCATGCTGTATGCGTCTCCGTATTCGTACCCAGTGATGTCAGAGTACATCTTTGAGAGCATGTTTTGATAGTCTGTATATACGTATGCCTGGTAGTTTTTTGGATCGAGTCCGAATGAGCTGGCAAGAGTATTCAGCTCCTGCTCGTACTGATAGTTTGCATTGACATAGTTGGGGAGTTTCGTACTTGCTCCGCGAATGATTTCACCGATTGCAGCCGCATATTCAAGATCAGACTGTGATATCCCGGCGAACTGATCTCCATATCTGGAAAGATACGCTTCGGCACGAATGCGATCCTGATATGCCTGCATGTGTGCATCATAGCCGCTCGTCGTAGAAGTATTTCTGACAATCTGAGCAGTATTGATCTGTGTCGCTGACGAAGTCGTTGCAGTATTCGATGATATATCCTGAAGAGCATAAACAGTTTGCACCATCTCCCACTGCGCACTAGTCATCTCCAGCGTGTTTGACGCTACCTGATCGAGCACAGTCTGAAGCCCACCCATACCATTCACGAATGAAACTGAAAGTTCCTGGAATGCAGCCGTGGTGCTATGCGTCTGCCCGGTGAGCTGCTCGTACATATCGGCGGCATCAGCAGCCCACTCCCTACGAGATTGTGCAAGTTCTGCTTCTGCATCACCAACCATTCCAAGCGCATCTACCATATTGAGAAGATCTTCCGCACTGTATGAAGCACTGATACCTGCCATTTGCAGCGCATCGTTGACCTTAATTGTTTCAGCGTAGAGCAGATCATAGTCTATGATGCCGTTCTCACCCACAATGGCACGCTCAAGCCCTGAGATATCTACACCGATATTTCCAAGCGTTCGGTATAGGGCATCATAAGTGGTCACACCGATATCGCTCATCAGTGTTCCGACTTTCTCGCGTGCCACTTCAAGATCCTGCAAGTGAAAGAAGTCTGTGCCGCTGATGGAATCATAGGTGTCGCGCCAGTCACCAACAGCATCACGGAGTGCTGTATAAGTAGAGAGTGTTGCATCAGCGAAGTCAGTGATATACCCTGTGAGGTTTTCAAATGCCGTATCAACTTCATCTACATGGTAAAACATCAGCTCTGTATTGTCATAGAATGCCTGCAGCTGAGACACGGAAGCCGTATTGAAAAAAGTCGCCAGATCATTTGCAAACTTTGCCGGGTCCATTTTATTGATGGCTACAGGAACCTCAAGGTTCATCTCTTCCGCAAACATTGCATAGAATGTTTGTGCTGATTCACGAAAATACTTTCTGGACGTATGCATGTCATCCAGCACATCAAAACGTACATTTGATGATATGACATTGCGCGCTGCGGGTACAAGGCTCTCTGCAGTAGTACGCGCTGATTGCATCGCACCATATGATGCGGAACCGCCGAGAGATATAGCTTTAAGCAGATCAATCTGTGCATCAAGGCGGTCTGTGATTGCTTTCACATCACTCTGTGCCGTTTCAAAAGCTTTTTGTGCTCCGGACGGACCACCGCCGCCGCTTCCTCCGCCAAATGCAATTCCAGCCTGAGAAAGGAACGAAGAGAGCGTTGCCGCCGTAGTAGCTATGGCTGCTATATTCGCCGGGAACGGAAGAGAAGATCCTGCCATGGCTATGGTAGATACTGCATTGACCAATGCCAGCCCTGACTGCACCATTTGGAATGCAGCAGCCTCTTTTGATCCCTCCGCAAAAAAAGTACTCATCGCACCGGCGAGATTCCCATACCCGGATAGCTGATTTTGGAAGTGCTGTATATCATTTGCATCGGTTTTCTGTTTGAGAGCGTCGTATGCCTGTTGCTCTTTTGAGATGTCTTTTAGTGCATTTGATACTGCAATCATGCTGCCCGGTACACCATCGAGTCCCGCTGCCCAGTTTGCTGTAGATGTTGAAAGATTGTCAAATGTATCTTGAAGTTTTTGAGCGGTGTCGAGTTGACTTTTGAAAGCATCGTCATCAACATTTATTTTCGCTTCAATCTCGATCTGCATGGCTGATGCTGCTTGCTTTAATAGCTCTGGGTCTGAAATGCCCTCTATCAGCTTTTTCCATTTCGCACGGATCTTCTCTTCATCGTCTGCTGTGACACCGAAAATAGCATCATTGAGTTTTTGCACGGCATCTGCTGCATCTTCTCCGCTGCCTGAGACTCCTGACGCACTGGCGCCAATGGCATCGATTCCCGCTGCTGCATCTTTTGCAGATGAAGCAACATGCTCTGCCCCGGTTGCCAACTCAACAAAGGCAGCATCTGTAGATGCAGAAACCTCTACCAGCTTTGTCTCTGCTTCCGATAGCGACGCCTCCACTGAAGATACATCGATACTGACGCGCCCGATAGTCGTTTCTTTGATGTGCCCGAAATTCGTACCTAGAAGATCATTCCAGTAGTCTGCGGCATCATTGAGCGAACTCTGTATGAGATTGAGCGATGACTCAATCATTCCGATGACCGTATTGATGATTCCCTCTACTTCATTGGGAAATGCGGCAGTGAGGCGCAGATACCCTATCTTCGAAGCAAGATAGATACTCTCAAGACCATTGGCTACTATGGTGCCACCGGCAATGACATCCTTTCCGAAGTCAATGATCTCCGCACGGTTGTCATCAATATACTGGGAGAATTTCAAAAGGCTTCCGGCAATACCGTCATTTCCGTTTCCGATAGCCTTGTCAAATTCTGCCGCAAGTGTCGTCACTGAGTTTTGTACATTAACAAGCGCCTGCCCAACAACGACTGACATCTGAGAGAACTCTGTATGTATCGCGCTCGCTTGACCCTTGATAGCGCCGAATACCACTTCTGATGTCAGCTTTCCATCTTCAGCCATGCCACGCAGCTCTCCGCGACTGACGCCCAGAGCATCACCCATTGCTTTCGCCAAGCGGGGCGCATTTTCCATGATAGAGTTGAACTCATCACCACGGAGTACACCGCTTGCAAGTGCTTGTGACAGTTGCGTGACACCAGCAGATACCTGTGCCGTTTCTGCACCAGAAACTGCAAATGATTCATTGACGGTTCTGGTCACAAGGAGTAGATCACTTTGTGAGGCATGCAGGTCTTCCGCAGCACGACTCATATTCGAGTACAAGTCCGCAGTAGGAGCGTAAGCGGAATGTGCACCCTGAGCGATATCATAGAGTTCTCGCTGTGCCCGAGTCATCTCCTCCGTAGACTCCGTAGCAAGCTTGAGGCGGTTGTCAACCATCTTCATCTGGTCTGTAGCTGAGATATATGAGGTGAAGGCTTCTTTCGCTCCGATGACACCGATAGTCGCACCGACAAAACCATACACGCTGCGTGTCATTGATGAAATGCTGGCATCTGCTTTTTTTGCAGAGCTTGACACATGCTCAAGCTCGGTTCCAGCTACGGCAAAGCTGCCGTCTTTCTTGAGCTTGAGGGTGACATTGATCGTTTTGTCGCTCATCTCATTTCTTCTTTTCTGAATAGATACCGGCTACAGCACCGGCTATATCACAAAGCTCGAGATAGTCGAGCTCATACCTTTTTGAGAACTCCAGTAGATAGATATCGGATATAGTAAGCCCGAAACCACCGCTTCGTAGGCTACCTACAGCAGCACGATAGTAGAGCTGCTCAAGTGGATCATCGAGCCAGATCGTCCCTCGCTTTTCATGAGCCGCTTTCCCTTTTTCTGTTTTCGGTCGCGGCGGAGGCTTTCCATTTCTGGTGCGCTGCTGCCGCGCGTACTTTATGACGCGCTCTGTAAGCTCTCTTGAGCGTTTCCCACTTCTTGGTCAAGACTTCGCTTGAGCCGGATCAGACTTCCGTTCCGGCTTTGATCTTCGATCAGGCGACCGACGTCAGCACCATCCACACCGCGAATGTTGCTCAAAAGGACACCCTCGACCCATGCATAGAGTTCCTGCGGCGTTTTCACATCAAAATTTTCTTTTGTCTGCGCCGTAGTCTCTTCTGCATACTCAAATACCGCAGCTGAGCCATCTTCGAATTCATATTGAAACTGGACTGTTTTACGTGTTGGACGGAATGTTTTCATAGTGGCTCCTAAATATAATAACGGATGACATAGTTGTCGTTTCCGCTCGTTGGGTTTGCATTGAACAGATTGTCCAAATAACCGAGTCCGTCCCGCTGCGTGAGGTCTTGGAGGCGGTCAGGTGTCATGGTCGGTACGATGATCTCCCATTTCACTTTTCCGGTTGTTGGGTCTTGTGGGTCAGAGAGAGTGTCTTTGTCTTTGATAGTGACTACGAACGCCTTGGCATCTCCGTCGAGTACTGCTTGCACGCTGTACGGGTTCTCTGTGTCGACATCACCCTTCACCTGCACCGTTGGGAAAAAGTCAGCGACGCGGAAAGCATTCACTGAAAAGTTTTTCTTTTGCACCACTTGCCCGCTGCCGATGGTGTCGAGCGTAAACTCGTCAATTTGCGCGCGGGTTGCGGTGCCTTCCGTCGTGCCAATCTTCACATGGCCGTAGATATCGTTTTCGTCGATCATCGCCGACGTGGTGGGATTCAGAAATGGCGGTGTAAAGGTGCCGTCTTCAACGTCATCGAACGCTGCGGAAACATCAAACATGATCATCAGCGGATCACCGGCTTTTGCAGTCAGCTTCATAGCCGCTTTTCCGCCATGTCCTTTGAACTTGTTCTCGGTACCGACGATATCGATAGACATCGTGCTGGTGTTTCCGGTCTGCGGTGCAAACTCGTAGCCCACCACTGGCGTCTGGTCATCACCAGGAGTCTGATAGATCGATGCGCGACTGTGACCAGAACTTTTCAGCATGATGTCGATATCGCTGCCGTCGAAGCTCACAACGTTCAATGGCAGCGGCGTTTCGATAGAAAATTTCATAAAGCCCCATGCTTTGAAATGTTCCACCACTTTGTATCCGCTGAATGCAGCCATTGGGTATCGTTCACGACGGGTCAGATCAAGATCGGGAATGATCGGGTCACCCTCACCATAGACCGCCTTGGCATTTTCATCCATAGTAGCGTCTGCCATGCGGGTATTCGGTGTCGTTTCTGCGAGCACCTTGACTACGTACTTGACTAGCATTATCTATTTCCTCTCTTTCAGTAGTGTTAGCATCTCATCCTGCCCCTTGTAAAGGTGAGACAACGATGCTTCTATATTTTTTACGGTCAGTTCAAATTCACGGCGGGGCATGTATCGGTCATCGGCCTCAAGATAGGTGATTCCCCCAACATGATTTTTTTCAAGATCCGCAACGCGTTTTGCTAGTGCATCAAAGCCTTGTGATGCATTTGCTGATGCGATGCGAGATGTCACAACTACAGCCACAGCGCCTGCTACTGCGATGATTAGCTGTAGTAGGACTGCGGGGTCGATGTTCATGAGTTCTCCTCGATTTTTTTTCAGGTCAGCCGAATGCTACCCCTATAGCAGTCCGGCTCTCCACGAAGAGAGTTCTTGGAAAAAAGTGCCTACGTTGCGGGTGAAATATATGTGTAGCATTCGCCAATGACCGCCAATGGAGGCACCATGCTCAAGAACTTCAACACGGCACTCATTGCAGCGCTTTCATCTGTCGATGGCCTTACTGCACGCCAGTACCGTGGAGAACTAGGAAACCCGGAAGGAGCAAAAGCTCTGGCACGTGAGCTTCCGCTCGTGATGGTGGATTTTGTGGGTGACGATCATGCTGGCCATGCTCTGAAAAAGACGGCGGTATTCAACCTCTATATTGTTCACGTCTCTTTTTCAGGGAATGCATCAGCGCGTGAAGCTCAACGCTGGGAGCTTGTAGATCTTGTTGAAGAGATCGACGAGCGCATCACCGCCCAAAGCTTCGCCGGATCACAGCCCGTCAAACTCCAGAAGCTACAAAAGCTCTTTGACGGTCAGGCTGGAGGCGGATACTTGACCGCGTTCATGCGCACACTACATGTTGAATTGAGGAAATGATGAAACTGTCACTCATTGCACTATCCGTACTCTATGCCGCGAAGATGGCAACCGATGGCACCGCTACCGTCAAGATCGAACTTGCCGTAGTAGGAAAATGGGTCGGTCACCCAAACGGTGCTTTTGAAATCACACTTGAAGACCTCCATCAGATCAAAGCAAACTTTGATGCATCGCCGAATGATGTCGTGATCGACTACGAACACATGACGCTTTGGGGAGAACGCGCTCCTGCAGCTGGCTGGATCATCGCTCTCGAAGTCGAATCTGACAAGCTGATCGGAGAGGTCAAGTGGACGCAAAGCGCTATCGAACACATCAAACAAGAGGTGCCGGAGTATCGCTACATCTCACCCGTACTTGATCCGCATACCATCGACCAGGTGACGGGAGAAGATATCGGATGGTCGCTGCACTCTGCCGCTTTGACGAACAAACCGTTTCTTGAGGAACTCGGCGAGATCAAAGCCGCCAAAAACCAACCCAACCCAAAACAGGAGGAATATACACCGATGACGCCAGAAGAAAAGGCGCAGCTCGATGCTGCCACCACTGAAAACACCACACTCAAAGATGAGAACAAGACGCTCAAAGAGCAAAACGAAGCGCTGGTTGCATCGCAGGCAGAGGCCACCGTAGATGCAGCCATCGCAGCAAAAAAAATCAGCCCTGACCAGAAAGACTGGGCGCTGAAATACTGCAAGGCAGACAAATCAGGGTTTGATGAATTCATCAAAAACGCAAAACCAGCCACACAGGTGCCGCAAAACAACCAGTTCGCGGCAAGCAACACGCAGTCAAATACTGCCATTTCAATGACAAAGGTATAGGTCATGGACGCAACGCTCGCAACATTTTCATATACGGAACGCCCCATCGTGGACAAAACTCATTCTCCGGTGATCTTCGGCGGAACGCTCGCCGCAGACCAGGATGTGCTGGAGGCGGGAACTATCCTCGCAAAAGTATCCGGTTCCTACGTGGCCTATGACTCTACCGCATCAGACGGTAGCGAAGTGGCTGCAGGGGTGCTCACCGCTCGCGTCGATACCACCGGAGAGGCCAAAGTAGGCAGCATTCTGGTTCACGGTACCGTCGTAGCCGACAACCTTCTCGAAGGTGCATCTGCAGCAGATGCCGACGCTATCGCCGCACTGCGCGCGATCAATATCTACGCACTCTAGGAGCACACTATGGACGAACTTCTCGGACAACTTTTTTCTCAGCAAAGCATTGCTGCTGCCCTGGCAATCATGCCGGATGTCAAAACGAAGGTGATGGATGATGTCTATCCGGAAAACATGCGCTCACTTCACTCGTTCGCACAGATCAGCCTTCAGGAGCTCACGGAAATCGCCAGAGCAGTGCCTGTCGTTCGTCGCGGGTCACAGAGTGTGAATATTGGCGGTGCAAGCGGCAGCATCAACTTCATCGAGCCGCAACCAATCGATACGGTCTATCACGTTTCCGCAAAAGAATTGAATGACCTCAAGATGCTCTCATCAGATGGTCACGAAGTGTGGGTGCAAAACAAAATTGAGTATGGGCGCCGTATCCTGCGCGCCACAGCGGATGCGCTCTCATGCCAGTCGCTCACAGGCACCATCAGCTATCCCATGAAAATTGATGGCGGGTTCGATATATACACGATTTCGTTCGGCACCGTCCCCGCAGTCACACCCACCAAGATGTGGAATTCCACAGGTGCCACCATCGGCGATGTCAACGATACGCTCAATAAAATGACAGAAACCATCGAAGACAACGGGTTTGGGATTCAAGTTGAATTTCGCTGTGGCGCCGCAGTTGAGAACTTCCTCGTCAACCTGATCAGCACTCTTTCCAACGATACGCGCATTGCCGCAAAAGTTGGCGAAGACTACATCCAGATCGGAAAGCACAAGATCAAGATGCTCAAAGCCAGATATTGGAACCCGCAAACCAATACAAACGTCAATGCGATTGGTGACAATGAGATTCAGGCTATTGACATGGGGACAGACAGAGCTTTCAAGTATATGGCCATTGACAACCTCAATGCGGAGCTTGCGGCGCTCCCTATTTTTGTAAACCCGGTGCGCGATCCAATGGGGAAAGGCTACTCACTGAACTTCATGTCTACGCCCTTCCCAATCCCTCGCGTCAAAGCTATGGCGAAGGCTACCGTGCTCTCATAGAGCACGTTCTGCAACAGTCCTGCAACATTCGAAACCCTGTTTTTCCGAGTGTTGCAACTGTATCAGCGTTGGAATAGATTTCTGAAAAAAAGGCTAGAACATGACCATCACAAGCAGTGACCTCCTCAAAGAACTCAGTGAAATCGAGCTGATGCAACTCAGCGACATCAATGCCGATGGTGCCATCAACCAATCGGTGATCGATGACGCCGCTTCTGATGCCCTCGCTTTCATTGAGAGCTTTTTTGCGCTGCCTGATGCGCCGACGCCGCTGCTGCAAAAGATCGGCGTGGACCTCACCATATACGAACTGCGCCGGAAAAACGGACTTGTCAGCGACGAAATGAAAGAAGATCGAAAATCATGGGAAGGCTACCTGCTGAAAATGAACAAGGGGATGCTTCCTACAGAGGCCACCGCAACCGGCGCGGCTCCTGCACCCAAAAGCGAAAAATCGGCGTATCGACATAGAGCGCCCATGACGGACACCAGCGGACTGAGGATGCCATGAAGAAAATTTCAAAAGCCGACCAAAATAGAGAGATTGCGAGAGCACTCTATGTGTCTGGAAAATCACTGCAGGAGATCGCGGATATTCTCGATGTCAATGTCCGAACGATCCAGAACTACCAGAGCAAAGACACCAGCCTTGGCAATGACTGGAACGTGCGCCGAGCTGAAAAGCACATGATGCGCGAAGGACCGCGCCGCGAGTATCTCTACAGTGACTTCATCGCGTACATGTACGACACCCTAAAGGATATTCGCGAAGATGAGGCGATGCCCGCAGGGGAGAAAACTGACAAGATCGTCAAGCTCTCTGACGCATTTTCGAAGATGAAGAGCATCGCGCGTCATGAAGACCCGGAAGCCTACAAGCGCGGCGTGATCAAGCATGTTGTCCAGACGCTGGGTGTGGCAATCAAAGAGCACCACCCTGAATTCCTCGACAAATACATAGAGCTGACAGAAACCGTGCAGGACGACCTCGATGTCGATATTTGACAGCAATGAGCTTCGGGGTCTGCTGAGCGATACCAAAGAGCAGCTTTTGGGCGAAGGCCATGATAGAAAGACAGCCGAGCGCCTGACACGCCGAGAGTTCATCAAATGGCTGGAAGGCTACCGCGCAGAGCTGAAGCTCACAATTGCCTCCAATGCTACACTCGACCCAAAAGGGCGCGATGCGCGGGTGAAAATGCAGCGCGCAGACTTCCATTTTTTCCGCACGACCTACTTTTCGCACTACTACTACCTTCCTGGAAAATCGCTGCTGCAGGCTGAGTTGGAAACCATCTACCAGCGGATCTCCGGAAAAACATCACTGGCTGCCTCTACCGCTATGGCAGGAGAGAAGTTTGCACTCGCCGCACCTCGCGGGCACGGAAAATCCACCGATGTATCGGTCGTCTTCATCATCTGGTGTATCGTGAACCGGCTGAAGCATTTCATCACGCTGTTTTCAGACGCGATAGAGCTGACCGAAACGCTGATCGAAAGCATCAAGGCAGAGCTGGAAGAGAACGAGAACCTGCGCATGGACTTCCCCGCTGCTACAGGCATGGGTCGCATCTGGAGGGTCGGCGACATCGTTACATGTAACGGTATCAGGGTGAAGGGGTACGGCTCAGGAAAGCGGGTGCGCGGTGTCAAGCACGGTGTATGGCGTCCCGATCTCGCCATCATCGACGATCTCGAGAACGATGAAAACGTCAGAAGCCAGGACCAGCGGGACAAGCTGGAGCAGTGGCTCGATGACGCCATTGACAACCTCGGTGCCGTGAACGATACAATGGACATCCTCTACATCGGTACGCTGTTGCACCGCGACTCCGTGCTGGCGCGAAAGCTCAAGTTAGCGTTTTGGAACCCGGCGATATTTCGCGCGATCGTGCGTTTTCCTGATCGGATGGATCTCTGGGAGGAGTACACTCGCATCTACATGCATCACGGCGAAGCGGCAGCGCATGAGTTCTATCTGGCCTCACAGCCGGATATGGACGCGGGCGCGAAGGTACTCTGGAGAGAGGCCGTATCGCTGGAGACGCTGATGCGAAAGCGTGCCCGCTCGAAGCGGTCGTTTGACAAGGAGCAGCAAAACAACCCCGGCAGCGAAGACGCGAAGTTCAAGCGTGACACCATGCACTTTTACGATGAGATCCCAAACGAACGGCTGGAATACTTTGGGTATTGCGACCCCTCTCTGGGCAAAAAAAAGAGCGACTACGCGAACTTCACCATTCTCGCCGTGAGCCGTGAGAGGAGAAAATCTTGGGTAGCTGAGTCTATCAACCAGCGCCTACCATCAAAGCAGATCATCGAGAAGATGATTGAGCTGCAAAAGGAGTACCGCTGCAAGGTCTTCGGCTACGAAACGAACGGCGGGCAGGGGCATCTCGTGCCTTTCATCAGGGATGCTGCGTTTGATGCACAAATACACATGCCGCTCAAAGAGGTGAACTCGACCGAGTCCAAAGAGGAGCGCGTCGGGGAAATCGAGATCCCGATAGAGACGGGGGAGATAGAGCTACACGAAAGCCAGCATATCCTCATCGGCCAGCTCGAAGAGTTCCCCGAGGGCAAAAACGACGACGCACCAGACGGGCTCGCCGGCTGCTATCGCCTCACTAAGCTGGGAAAAAAACGAAAAGGCGGCTCAAAACGCTCCAAAAAGCCGATGCCGCGCCGATCCAAAAACATATACGGGAGATTGCCCTCATGAAATTCAAACTGCCAAAACTCAGCATCTTTGCGAACAAAGCGCCAAAGCGCACTCAAAGTGCCGCACCCATGAGCGATCTGCTGGTGGGCCTTTTTTCATCACTTCCGGTGCAGCGCGGCTGGCTCAGTGTCGAACAGTGCAAGCGCATCGACCGTGACGATCAGGTCATCTCCAGCCTCGGCAGTCGAAAGGCGGCGACGCTTAAAAAAGAGCTGGTCATCACCTGCGATGATGCCAAGGTTGTCGAAGCACTGGAGGCAACATTTCACCGGGTATTCCTTTCTCAGGCTCTCGATACACCCATACAGGGGCTCAGTGTATTTGAGCAGAACTGGAAAACACATGAAGCTACTGGCCTGCTGATACCGTCTCTGATCGAGAGAGACTATAGAAACTTCATTGTCAAAGATCATACTCTCAAATACGATCCAATGGGATCTGGAACCGGAAGCGCTATCGATCCACACAAAGCGATCTACACGCTGCACAATCCCAAGCATGACAGGCCAATGGGACGCTCACTCTATGAAGCGCTCTACTGGCCGGTGCGGCTCAAAGGCGCAAGTCTCGATTTTTGGCACAAGTTTCTTGAGAAGTACGGTGTACCTTGGGTTGTGGGAAAAACTGCCGGTGACCGGGACGAGATGGCCGAGGAGCTTTTCAACATGCTCAGCGGTGACGCTGCGGTAGTAGATGAGGATGACACGGTAGAGACTATCGTCAGCTCAAAAGTGGGCGACTTCGACAAACTGGTGAGCTATTGTGATGCACAGATCGCCAAGACGATTTTAGGAGGGAACCTGACCAGCGAGGTACAAAGCGGATCTCTTGCGGCAGCGCAGGTACACGATGGCGTACGCGGCGATATCGCCATGATGGATGAGCATATTGTCATGGAGGCTATCTGGCAAGTTGTGGATGATTTCAAGCAGATCAACGCTATTTCTCAGAAGATCGATATTAAGCTCACCGACGAACAAAACCCCAATATCGAACTATCGTTACGGGACTGGCGCATCTCGCTCATGGGGTGGCAGCCAACGCAGGAGCATATTGAAGCCACCTATGGCGTCAAGGTGCAACCAATGCCACAAAAAGAGCAACAGGTCACAGCAAAAAAACTCGGAGGCCTGCTGCACTTCTCCGCGACCAAGCCTCAAGACGCTATATCTGCAGGACTTGGCAGCATTGATGCCAATCCGATTGTACTATCGCTGCAAAAGCAGATGCTCAAGATCATCGAGAATGCGGAGAGTTTCGAAGACGCTTTCAAGGCCATCGAGGAAGCATATCCGGGAATAGAGTTCGAGCAGCTTGAAAGCATGATGGCAAACGCGATGATGAATGCCGACATTCTCGGTGTTGCCGAAGTCGAAGATGAAAACCCGGAGGGATAGAGCATGATCTCTATCGCGTGGGGTGAGACCCCCGAAGAAAATATCTCCATACTCAAGGACAAGGGGTATCAGCTCAGCTTCTTCTATGACGAAGTGAGCTATGAAGCCCACCGCCGCGCTTTCACCGTCGCCAAGATGATGAAGATGGATCTACTTCAAGATGTACACGAAAGCCTCGTGCAGGCGCAACAAAGCGGCGCAGGATTCAAGGAGTGGAAAAAGAATATCATCCCAACGCTTCAGAAAAAAGGGTGGTGGGGCGAGCAGGATATTGTGAACCCGGAGACGGGCGAGGTGAAAACCATCAATATCGGAAGCCGGAGACTCCGAACTATCTTTGAAACAAACATGCGCATGAGCAGAGAGATTGCGAAATGCAGAGAGCAGATGCTGCTACCATCGAGCACCTACTGGCGCTATGTGTCAAAGCTGCTTCCAACAACAAGAGAAGAACACAGCGCCCGCCATGGCGTGATTCTTCCACGCGATCATCCATGGTGGCAAAAGAACCGAGCGCCCAATGGATACGGCTGCAAGTGCAGTGTCACTGCGCTGAGCGAAGCGCAGATCAAGAAGCGCGGCTGGAAGATCAGTGAAGAGGCTCCAGCTGATATCTTTGATGAAGGGTGGGATCACAGCCCGTGCGAAGATGGGAACTACACAGCAGAGCAGCAGTATTTCCAGAAGGTGCAGGCACTTACATGTAAGGATGAAAAGAAAGCGTTCGCAAGAGAGCGCACGGTGCTATGCCCATATGAGGAGATTGTGAGAGAGAACTACCGTGCTGACATGGAGCAGAATCTTCCGACAGTCCAACAGTGGGGCAGCTTTGTGGATCGCGCGCTTGACCCCGAGAACAAACGTCATGAAAAGATGCGGCTTGGGTATCTCAGCTTTATAGAGCCGCTGCGTGCATGGCTTGAGAAAAATCCGCCGCAAAGCGATTTGATTTTTGCGGACAGCGGAGCAATTCAGAATCTGCGGGCAAAGGCTGAAACCACAAAAAAAGACAGAGCCTTTGAAGTGGAATCAATCAAAAAGCTGCTGGAGATGGTACACGAGCCTATTGCGGCGTACGCGGATGAGTGGCTATTGCTTTTGTATGAGGTTGGCGGCGGGGTGGGGAAAATAGTCATTGCTATAGATAGGGGCGACAAAAAAAGTGTATACCACAAAATATATAGCGGTCAGATTTACCAGGATGATCATGCGCTTGAGAGAGCTTTGGAAGGAAAAACGAAGATATTTTGAGGCGGCTGGCCGGGAATTGAACCCGGGCCCGAGTGCTTGCGCAGTCCGCTCTACCGCTGAGACTTACTCAGCCACCTCTTAACCGAATTGTAGCACAAAAAAGAAAAACGGCGTATATTTTGCCGTGAAGGCGTTTTTATCGCTCATGTGAGTGATGAGCCGCGCAAAAGTCGTTTTAGGTTTTTAAACAGGTTTTAAACAGTGTTTTAAGGAGGTTACGATGCAAGAGACTGTGAAGGTAGAGGGACTTGACGAAGTGGTGCAGTTTTTGCAGCAGCTGGATCGAAAGCTCGAAGACTCAAAAGCGCTCTATGCCAAGGCGGCCAATGTGGTGGTGGAGGCAGTGGAGTACGCGTTCGAGAGCGAGCGCAGCTACGAGGGCACACCGTGGGTACCGCTCAAGCCGCAGACTATCAAGCGCAAAGGCTCAAGCAAGAAGCTCTATGAAGAGGGGAACCTGCAGGATTCGCGCTACTCCATTGCCACACCGACCGGCGCCACAGTTGGCATCAGCGCAACGGCAGGTGGCTACTACTACCCGATGGTGCATCAGTTCGGCAACAAAAAAGGCACGCTTCCGGCGCGACCGTTCTTTCCGATAGACTCGAATGGGAATGTTTTGGAGGGGATGAAAGAGGAGATTGTGGCGGCGATCAGCGATGGGCTGGATGCGCTGATCGGGAGTGCTTGAAGGTTATGTATCTGGTGTCTTCATTGAAACATGTTCGAGAGCTCTCTCAAAATCATCCAGCAGATTTTGATGATGTTGCGGAATGACATAGCGAAGCTCATTGTATATGTCATGCAGCAAGTTGAGAGCTTTTTTGTGCCCTGTAGCATGCGAGAAAGCTCTTAGCGCCATATCCATATCATACTTTTCGTAGTTGATACTTCCTTCTAGCTCTGCAAAAGTGTGTTGTGTTTGATATACGAATGGGATAGTAAGCTCATATCTTGCGACATTAGCTTGAATGCTATCTACACGTTTTCTAGTCATCTCAATATGCATATTTTTTCCTTTTCACTATCATATCAAAGCTCAAGCTTTGGATTTCTGAGGTCATACGTGATCTCATAGATCTGCTTTGGTGAAAGCTCATACTTTCTGGCAATGTCTGGTATGTTCATGCCGTCTGCATAGTCTCGGAGTATCTTCTCATTTCTGTATGTCCCTTTGTAGCTGGGAACATACACACTCCATGAGCTGTACTTCTTGACCACCTCCTGAATCGGAAGCTCCCGGCAGTCTTCATAGAACTGCTCGAACATATCGAAGTTGGTGATCTTTTCATCCATTGTTCCCCCCCTTGGTTTTGCATTTTGTCCAGTACGGAAATGAGCTTCTGCGCCTCGCTCAGTGTGAGATTTTTCAGATGCAGGCACTGTTTTTTGATGATACGCACGGCAAACTTCAGCAGCGCCGCATCGCTCTCATCATCGGCGTAGCGCGCCCACATGCCCCGCAGCGTGGTGAGTTGCGACGGCGTGGCAAATGACGGCTTCGGCTTTTGCACTGGGAGCGTGGCGCTTTGGAGGTTCATGTAGTCGCGCAGCATGACCAGCTGATCGATATTGAGATTTTTGGAGCTGCGCTGAGCGAAATGTTGATGGAGAAGTTCGCGGTAGGCGTCATCATCTTTTGAATAGAACTCACGGTAGCGCGGTGATACATGGATCTGTCTGATCAGCAGCTTTTTGTACTCGGTGCGATTCATTGGTTTTGTCTCCTTTTTCCTTGGTCTGCAACAGTCCTGCAACAGTCAAAGCCCTGTTTTTCCGAGTGTTGCAACTGTATCAGCGTTGGAAGATATTTTCATATCAGCGTATATATTTTTGAATTGCGCGGGCCTTGAGACACATTCCAAAACACGCCCGAGAATGCCTCAAGTCTGGAGCGAGCCGGGCGGTCGCTCTTCTCAAGCCCCATTTTTGTGAGCAGTTCGCTTTGCCCCATGCCGGAGCGCTCCTTTGAGAGCGCATCTTTCACCTGGTCAATGAAAGCCTTGTCATCGCCATCAAGCCGCGCGACACGTTCATCCATCGGCCTCAGCGCCAGCGTTTTCGTTTCAACCGTGAAGCGCTGGTCAAGAACAGGCAGGCGTTCCTTCTCTGCAGTGAGATCCAGATGGATCATGTCTTCGGTTTTTGAGTCCTGATGCAGCCGATAGAGCGCGTCAAGACTTTTTGCAAATTCGCCTGAACCGTCGATCTGCTTCCCGTTTTTTGTGGCGTGATGGTTGAAAATGATTGTGCCCCCGGCCTCTCTGATGTTTTTGCAGATATCCATCATTCCCCGGACCTTTGTATCGTTGTACATGTCGCCATCGGCAAAATCACGCGCGGCGTCGAACATGAAGACGCAATCTCGATAGTTTTCGCCAAATGCGCCTTTTCCGATCTGATCCAGCAGCTCCAGCGGACCGATGGATGTCGTGGATCGGTGCAGAAACTTGAAGTTGGGGTATTTTGAGATCAGCAGCTCGACATTGCGATCTGAAAGCGTCGCGCGCGGATTGTCAAAGTCCATATATATCAGCGCCCGCACGCTTTGGTGATGGTCCAGAATATGTTTCGCTACCGCAAGAGAGAACCATGTTTTTCCCTCACCTGATTTTGCATACCACATTGTGATTCCCTCTTTGGGGATGAAGTTCTCAATGTAGTACTCCGTTTTCCTGTGCAGCTTCTCTTCTGTGAGCAGCCACTCATCTCTCAAAAATTCAAACATGTCTGTTTCCCTTACAACACTGATACAGTTGCAACACTCGGAAAAACAGGGCTTTGACTGTTGCAGGACTGTTGCAGCATCATGTCCCTATCCTTTTTATTTCGCTTTTTCCAATCTGTTTTTGCAGCTTTTGCATGATCGCATCTTCTATGATCTGCGCGATCTGCGCGACCACCACGCCGGAGTTATTCTGCTCTTTCATGCGGTACAGCCACGCCCCGCCGCCAAGCTCCTTGAGCACATAGAACTCCTGCGCGCTGAGAGCAAAGCCGTCAAATTTGGTGACTCGGTAGTCGATTCTCCCAAAAAACTCACCCAATGACGACTCTTTCATGTGAACATGGGCATAGTCGCTCAAAGCCGTATGAATCGCATAGAAGCGGTCATACATCTGCTTGGCAAGGCTTTGGGTGCCAATGAGCGCTGTGTGCTTGCGCAGCGCGACAAACTGGCGCGCCACCTTCACCACGCGATCAAGCGGCTTGAGGTAAGCATGCTCGTCGCCCATCAGCGCCTTGAAGAATTCCCCATACTGCACGGGGTCAATCTCTGCGATGGCCTCTTCTATGAGCGACATCGTAAAAAGCCCGGCATCGATACCCAGCACCCGGATGATCTCATCGCGCAAGGTTTCCATTTTGCCTCCCCTGAATCATCATATCGCGTACTTCGGTAGCGCTCTTGCCGGTGGCCTGCATAATCATCTTCAGCTTCTGTGCATCGCTCATGGGCTGATTGAGATAGCTCTCAAACTTGCTGCCGTAGAGCGTCTCCGGGCGCAGGTACTTGGCAAAATCAGTGCCAAGCCAGTCGGCGGCTTTGACGCAATGCACCATCCTGAAATCATCTACCGTGAACCCGTCTGACACTCTGGCGCGTATGAGTCCGCGCGTCTTCTTTGAGCTGTCGCGAAAGCTTGTTCCTGCGACATGGTTGAGATGGTTGATGATCTCGTTGATCTCCATATCCGTTATTAATGGCATACATACTTCCTTTTTTTTCAAAATGAAATGAGAGTGTTTTTTTTAAACAGACTCAATCGGTCGCCCCGGTGGGCGGCCTGTCAAATCTGGTCACCACCCCGTCGCAGTCGCTTTTCGATTACGGAAATTTCATATTCGAGCAGTGGTATCCTCTGGACCAGAGACTCGATGTGACAAATCTCTTTTTTCTTCGTTGCTATCTTCTCAGAAAGCAATGAACCCTCGCTCGGAAAAAGTCGGTCCACGCTCACCATGACCGACACTCCTCTGATCTTGACATAGGCACTGTTGTATTCCCAATGCTCACAAAACTCTGCTTTTTTCACAATGCCATCTTCCTCCAAAAAAACAATGTCCCCATATTCGAATATCTTGGACCTAGACATATTGCTTCCTTTTTTTTCAATATCAAATGAGAGTTTTTTCAAATAGACTCAATCGGTCGCCCTAGTGGGCGGCCTGTTAATGCTATTGATTGCGGAGCTCTTTTTCAATCATTGCGTTGACCTGTCCCGCAGACTCCAATACTGTATACCTGTTGCCATTTTCCATGACTACCACACACGTGTTCGATCGCATAGGTACAATCGAAGAGACCATCTTTTCATTGACGAATATCTGACTAGACATATCTTGTTCACTCGTTAGTGTTATCACGAATGTTCCTTTACACGTCGTACCCAAGCGGCTCAACATCATACGCATGAGCAAGCTTACGAGACAGCTCATCAAAACGTGCCATAAACAGTATTCTCGCTTGAATCGGATCAAGTCGGATGATTGGGCAGTGATATTCAAACCCATTCAATCCCCAATCTTCAACGCTTCCAAAAAAGTGCATTGCTTCAGCATACAGGGCTTTGTTGTCAGCAGTCTTGACTTCGTGATGGTGCAGGTCTACACCGAACTCGTGCTCTATCAGTCGGCCGACGATCTGCTCAATTTCTCGATAGTGAGATATCTGTCGTTTGAGTGGCCGTACCATATCACCGACATAGGCTTCGGTGGCATCATGCAGTAGCGCAGCAAGTGCGTGTTCTTCTGGCACCAGATGCGAGACCAGCACCGAATGCTGTGCCACGCTGTAGAATTGTCCGCAGTGACCGCCAAAGCGACAAATGTTTGAAAGTGACGTGGCGATATCTTCGATATTGATATCATTCGCTGCCATATCGTGAAAATAGAATCGGCCGCCCGTGGCGGTCATGATGAAATTTGCTGATGGCATGCCGCCACCTCCAGCAGCTCAAAAAGACTCACGCGGTCATTCACCGCAATGCGCTTCCCGTGTTCAGCACCAAGGGCATAGGCTTCGTGCACCAGTTCTTTTGCCTTGCGGCGGCTGATGCATGGCGCATCGTCGTCTATCTCCGTCTCCGCTGCCGCGTCTTCGCTATGCGCTTCATTCTTCGTCGTTTCACAGTCACCTCCCATTTGGTCGCCGCCGAGCGGTGAGCACGACTGCTGATAGCCCTTCGCGGCCATTTCTTCGGCTTCGCATGCCTCGCATGTGTGCGATGCACCCCGCCCACGTCGTGAAAAATTCGACAGAGGTTGAGACACATTGCATGCAACGCAGGTGCGAACCGCGCCTGAATCGCTTTTCGCTCCTTCCACAACAGACATGTAGCTGCGAATTGCAGATATGTTCATTTCACTCAGCTTCCCGAACACCGGGATGCCGACTTTTTTTCGCAGCACTATCAGGTCTTCTACCGTGATACCGAGCTCCTCGGAAGCCTCGGCTTCGGTGTATTCACGAATCATCTTCCACTTCCTCCGGGTTCCGTGCAAATTCAATTTGTTTTTCACTCACGGCAAGGCTTGCAAAATCCAGCGCAATGTTTTCAAAGCGCCCGGTGAGCATGCCCTCTTCGCGCTCTCGGAAACGAATATAGCTCTTCGATCCTGCGATCTCCGTTGCTTCATCGATCATCGCCATAGCTTCCTGCCACTTTGGGTGCTTGATTGGGTAACCCTTCAGCTTGAAAATTTCTTTCGCATCGACGCGGCCGTCCTTCACATTGAATGCGCGCAGAATGAGAGCCTGAATCTCTTCATCGGCGTGCTCTGTTTTTTCCGTGAGATACTCGTTTACTTTCTCTTTTGCGAGCATCAGCTTTGAGTCGAACTGAATGAGTTTGACTACCTGAATTTGAACCTCTTTTGTCCCGTCGAAGTTTTTCAGCGTGACAGAACCCTGCTTGCTTTGGCTCATCCGGTCCATATCGTACTCTTGGCGAAGAAGATCGATGAAGTCATAGCATTCCGCATAGGCTCTGATTTTGAACTTCTCAAGTCCGGCCCGCATGTTTTTTGCAAGGCTCACAAGTCGTTCTACAGTCTCATCTTCGAGCTGCTTATCGACGGTGATCATCCCTACCGGTATATAGTCGCCGAGCTTGTCGCGCCAGCGACCACGGTCATCTACTGTTGGCATGTGTTTCCTTTTTTTTGTTGATTTTGGGCGACATGTAGCGCTCCATTGAGTAGCCCGAGGGCTACTCTGTGGGGGGCCATCTAAAATCAGGGCACAGACGAGATCCAGTCAGAGCGTGAAGGCCTCCCTTCACGAAATATCTCGATGACGTATCGTTGTCCTTTCTCTGCTGGTGTAGGCAGCTTCCATAGTGACGGTCTCCGTCATCTGCCCATACATAGGAGACACAGTTTCCGCATACCGGGTCATCTTCTAAGTGTTCCGCATCACGAAACTTCTTGTATTCTTCGTTCATCATAGCTTCCACCCGTATTCCTCTTCAAACGCCTCCTCCGGCGTCATCCCGGCATGGTAGTCATCATGCCACCAGTTGTCACTCTCGACCTCAATGCCGTTTGCATCTGCGATCTCCTTCAGCTTTTCAAACCACGTTTTGTATGTCACCCTTGGCATTTTCCATCCTCCTCAAACTGTCTTTTCAAATCCATTGTGAACCACATCATTGTGGCACCCATCACCGCACCGCAGGCTATACTCATGTAGACCACCGCTGTGTCTATCGTACTGATAATCAATGCCGCGTTTTCCATGGTTTGCGTCCTCCTCTTGTTCTGTAGTAGTAGATCTCGCAGGCAAGCCATCCGAGGGCCATGCCTGAGAGCACGTCGATTGCGTGTAGCATCAGCCCATCTCCTCAATAGTGATGCGATATTTTTTTTCAAAATCAAGAGGGGAACCGGGATATGAAACAATGACTAATCCCTTCATGCTGGGATCAGCGACCCCAATGAGCCCAGATATCTCGTCTTCTATACATCCCCCTTCAAACACACGTACTGGTGCTTTTTTTTCAAAGTGTATTTCGGTCACGAAGCCTGTTACAGTCACCTCTGCACCCGCAAAAACCAGCTCAGTATCAAGAAGTTCTTCGGTCTCCATCACTATTGTTTTCATATGCATCTCCTCACATCATTTTTTGAATCGCCATATCCAGCGTATCCATGTTTTCAGGGGCACCGCGGGCAATCAGCTTGCCCCATTTCTCCAGAGCCCACGCCGTCTTTCGGGTCATACCCCCAAACGCTACGAAGAGCTCTGTGACGTATTCGGCCTTACATGTAAAGCCAAACTCACCGACCATTTCTTCGATATCTTGCTCCTGAAGATAGTGTGTTTCAGTATTTAGCACGCGTGACTCAATTTGCCGATGCCCTATCAATATTTCGCTGATCCCATCCGGCGTCCCCGCCAAAATGAACGCGCGACGCGTGGCATCCCACAGCGCCCGGAGGCGCTCAAGTGTGGCATAGTTGAGGTGGTTGGCCTCGTCAATCAAAATGATTTTGTTCTTATCAAGCAGGATCTCTCTGATGTCGGAATAGATTGCGTCCGTGGAACCCTTCGGCGTGCCACCGAGTGCGCGCAGCAGCTCTGCCAGAAAGTTTTTCTCCGTCACATTCCTAACCCCTGTGACAATCACGGCGTTTCGATACTGCTTCTTTGCGTATTCCAGAAGTGTTGTTTTCCCGCTGCCGGACTTGCCACGTATGAGCAGCATCTGCTCGTCTTCTACAGCGTCTTCAATGTCAATCATCACCTCTTCAACGTGGTCAAACATGATGAACACGTCTTTTGCGCGCACGCCTTTTTTTTGGCTATGATTAGAAAGCTCTTTTTCGAAGTAGCTTCTCAGAGTGTCTACGGCTTTGTCCAGATCGCCTTTGTAGACACCACTTTTTACCTGACTCAGTAGTGCTGAGCTCATCCCGACAGCCTTGGCAATCACATTCTGACTCTGCCCGGTTTTCTCGCAAAACGCCGTTATAGCGTCGCCAATTGGCATTTTTTCAATGTCCGTTAAATCCACATTAAACCCCCTTTAAATAGACTTTTAAGCTTTCGCTTATTGGGTGGCCCCACCGGGCAACCCGTAAACGAATCATGCGTGTTTCAGTTCCTTGAGCTTCTGTGCGTAGCTCATAGCTTTCTCTTCCGTTTTCTTTGCCGCTACCTTTGCCACATTGGCGCTGCGGTGTCGGTCGAGCTTTTCGGAGAGATCGAAGTTCTTTGCGCGCGGCTCCTGCTGCCGCAGCATCCGTTTTTGTGCGGCCTGTGCCGCTGCCAGCTCTTCGAACACGTTGGCCCGTGCATGCACCGAGAGCTGAGAATCATGAAGCACCTTTCTTGCGGCGCGCATCTCTCTGTTGAAAGTTCGAACAGCGTCGTGGAACTCTTCGGCAATCATAGGTTTTGTGGCTTCATCGAACGCTACACCAAGAAACTCTCCATGCGGAGAAAAAACGAACAGCTCCTGAATGTTGTCGATGTTCTCGCTTACCAAAACCTCCTTGTAGACATTCCGGTACTGATCCACCACTGGGCCCTTGTAGGTGCGCCCGTCAAA
>JBNLFL010000012.1:0-10812 GCA_050305515.1 Sulfurimonadaceae bacterium | reverse complement strand
GTCTATCTGGAAGGGATGAAAAAAGTTGTTTAGGAAATCAGCCGGCGGTAGGAAGATGAACTCTTAAAAAGTTGTCTTGACAAATGGTGGCAGTATAGATGTAGCTGTAAGCAGGTGCTTTGACACTGCTTTGACCTGCATTTTTAGCGACATCACTCTGAAAAGAGCGGGCCCGTTCCTTACGCGCTTCAATAAGCGCACGTTCCTGTTTATAGGCATCACTCTCTTTATAAGTGCGCCACGCTTCCGTGCTCATAGCACAGGCCAGCGCACCGAGCGCAATGATCAGGGCGAGCTTTACATGTAATCCCCTCGGCATTTCCGCTCCTAATGCGTCGTACAGACCGAACAGACATCAAACGTCCGGAAGATGAACTCCGCCTCTTTCAGGCTTGACGCGCCGATCATCGCCTGCTGTGCGGGCCCCATCTGATCGCGGCTGCCGCTGGCGAGGTTCCACTGCGTGGGGGTGATAATCTCATACGCGGCGATGACTCCCGATTGCAGCGTGACACGGTGCACCAGTGGACCGCGCGGCGCTTCGACGATTCCCTCGCCGAATCCGCTGATGGACTCTATGGGAGGCAGACTCACGCAGGAGGGCTCCGAAAGGTCAATCTTGCGCAGCAGCGTTCTGGCATAGCGCAGCAGCTGCGCGCACTCCATCACGCGCGCCATCACCCGGGTGTAGGCAGAATCCTTGAAGCGGCGGTGCATGTTTTTGATAAGTGCGACGTCATTTCCCATGGCGCGCGCGAGCGGTCCGGTCTCATAATAGATGCCCCCAAGCCGCGCATTGCGAGCCTTGCTCACTCCCTGAAGCGTTGAAGCGGCGCAGGTATCGACCTGTTCGGATTCGGCTTTATAGCTTTTTGTCGCCATCATGCGCGACCTCGTGGCAAAGCCGTGTTCGCCCAATACCAAAAACCGGTCATGAGCGAGCCCTTTTTCATGCAGTCCCAGCGCCATCAGCCGTGATTCAACCGCGCCAAGGTCGCTCTCAAGTCCGTTGAACTCCTTACATGTAAGCATCTCCTGGAGCGCCTCAAGCGATATGCCGGCCACCTCTTTTTCGAAAAAGCGGCAGCTCTCATCCAGCGCCGCTTCCGCTTTGAGCAGCTCAAATGGCGTCGGGTCGCAGGTCACCCCGCCGGGAACCATATACGACGAATGCGGCCACTGCCCGCCGAAAAGTGCCAGCGCACGGTTGGCGGCCTGCGCACCGTAGGCACCTTTAAGCACCGTGGCGCGGGGCGCGCACTCACCGCCAAGGGCGTAGAGTTCGGGGAGAATAACCAGATAGAACCACTTGATGTGATTTTGAATCAGCTCAAGCGTATGCGTCAGCTCCCGGATGGCAAGGGCTTTGGGAGTGGGGATCACGCCAACCCCGGCATCGGCATAAGCCGCTTCAAGCGCACGCACCGTGGCGCCCAAATGCGCGTGGCCGCAAATACCGCAGACCCGCGGCGTATAAATAAGCGCATCAAGCGCCTTTTTGCCCTGCATCAGCGACTCCATGCCGCGCATCTGCTCGAAACGGACGGCGGCAAAGGTGATGGCGCTTTCGTTTTGTTTAAACTCCAGCGTCGCCTCCCCTTCAATGCGTTCGATCAGATGCGATTCAATCATCGAGCAGCCTCTTTTCGAGTCGCGGGATGCTGAAGGTTTTTGCAATGCCGGTCACGGTCAGATAGCTGCGCTTGGAGACGCCCAGTGGCACGTCATTGGGAATGGACATATTCTTGCGCGTCTCAAACATGTTTGATCGCGGGAAGTCGGGTTCGGTGCAGCCGAAGCAGGGCTGTCCCGACCGGGTCTTGGACGCGACGTCGTTCCACAAAATGCGGTTGCAGCTGCCGTGTGCCATCGGGCCGCGACACCCGTAGTCATAAAACAGGCACCCCTCCTTGAGTCCGAAACCTTTGGCATCGACCTTCCATTCGAAATATTCATTGCGCAAACAGCCGTGATGCACCAGATGCGCATAGAGCGCCTGTGGCCGATGCAGCGAATCAAGAGCAATGGGCTGCTCTTTTGCAATGCCTTGCAGCACAAAGCCCAGCCATTCGGGGTGTATCGGACAGCCGCTGAGGTTAATGAGTCGTGATGCAAGCGGCTCCAGACGCGCAAGCGCTTTGTCTCCATGATATCCGATGCCTCCGCTTTGCGCTCCGCCTGAAGCGGCCAGGATGCCACCGAAACTGGCGCAGCTACCGACGGCAATGACATGCGACGCAGACGCGCCGTAATGCGACAGCAGCACTTCCAGCGTCACGCCTGCGCGCTGCATCTGCGGATCGAAAGCGCCTTCAAAAAGCAGGACATCGCAGGGTTCCTTACATGTAACAATTTCGGAAAGCGTACATGAGCAGGGAAGATGCGGATGGTAGAGTATTTCAAAAGACTCCAGCACATATTCAAGCTGCGGATGATTTAAAAAAGAGTGGGAATTACCGTTACATGTAAGCCCCTGCAGCCAGAGCAGACGGCGTTTAGGCGGCTTCGCTTTTGAGGGCATGATAGATGTTTTTAGAGATGGAATCGACATACCATTCCAGTGATTCGGGCAGGACCTTCTCGCCATTGAGAAAGACCATGCCGCCGAGATACCCCATAAAAAGTCCGAATGCGCTGAAGAAGTCCTGATTTCGCAGGTCGCCGCATGCGACGCCGTCGTCGAAAAAGAGCATCATTTCGGTAATGAACGGCGAGACGCAGATGGTTCCTTCGCACCCCTCGCCGAACACCTCGCGGTTGGAGAGGTAGATGCGCAGAAAATAGTCAATCATCTCGGGGCGTTCCCGCGCCATGGCAAAATACATGCTGACGATAGCCTGGATCTTATGCTCGGTGCTCAGATCGCTCTCGTTGATGCGGCGCAGCTCCCTGCCGAGATATTCGGAAATATAGAGAATCAGCTCTTTGGCCAGCACTTCCTTGGAGGTGAAATAGTTGTAAATATTCCCCACACTCATACCGATCGCCTTGGCGATATCGGGAATCGTCGTCTGATAAAATCCGCCGCTTGAGAAGAGCTGCAACGCTTTGTTGATGATCTCTTCACGGCGTTTCTGGCGTCGGGGTGTCACGTCACGCCTCCTTTTCTGGGTCACAGTTGTTTATTATAACCCTCCGTTACTAAAATAATGCGCATCTCAAGCAACCATTTCGTACAATGTCTTTTACGAAAACAGAGGAGGATGCATGCAGAACCTCTATCATGAAGTCGGTTCACTTGACCGGCGCTGCTATGAGCAGTTTGAACTGAGTGAAGAGCTGCTGATGGAACACGCCGCCGAAGGGATGGCGCGCTTCATTCGCAACCGTTTTGCCGCAGGCTGTAAAGTCATGATTGTCTGCGGAGCCGGCAACAACGGCGCTGACGGTATGGCGCTCGGACGCCTGCTTTTAGGTGATTACGACGTGGCGCTGCTGCTGCCTTATGGCGCAAAATCGTCTATGGCACAATTGCAGCTGCGCCGCGCGCAGGCCTTACATGTAAGCATCATCGATGCCCCTGAACCCTGCGACGTTCTTGTCGATGCCCTTTTCGGCAGCGGTTTCGGGCGCACGTTTGACGCCGATACCGCCATGCTGATTTCACAAATGAACGCCATTGACGCTTTTAAAATCGCCTGCGATCTGCCATCCGGGCTTCATCGTGACGGAACGCATGAAACGGAGAGTTTCACAGCTGACGTCACGCTTACCATGGGTGCGCTCAAGCGCGGCATGTTCAGCGATGCCGCCAAAGAGCTCGTCGGGAGCATTGAAGTGTGCGATCTGGGCATCACCCGTACCTTCTATGAAGTGGAATCGCCCTGGCAGCTGCTCGAAGCCGAAGATATGATGCTGCCTCACCGCAGTGCCAAAAACAGCCATAAAGGCAGTTACGGCCATCTGGGCGTCCTCTGCGGCGAAAAGATCGGTGCGGCCGTTCTGGCCGGTTCTGCCGCGCTGCGTTTTGGTGCGGGGCTGGTGACGCTGCTGAGCAACGAAAACGTCGCCGTTCCCCATGAGCTGATGCAGTCGCACACACTCCCCTCCACCACCAGCGCCATGGTACTGGGCATGGGGCTGGGACAGGAGTTCTCCGAGCGCGAACTGCGGGTCTTTCTGAACCATACCCTTCCCGTTCTGATTGATGCCGATCTCTTCTACCATCCGATGCTCTGCGATCTTTTAACGCGTTCCGGCGTCGTGCTGACCCCTCATCCCAAAGAGTTTACGGCACTTTATAAAGCGTGCGGACTCGGCGAACTGAGCGTCGAGAGCCTTCAAAACGACCGTTTCGGTTACGTTGAGACCTTCTGCCGTGCCTATCCGGATGTCGTGCTGCTGCTTAAGGGTGCCAACGTCATCATCGGACAAAACGACGCCTTTTATATCAATCCGCACGGCAGTGCCGTTTTGGCCAAAGGGGGCAGCGGCGATGTTCTCGGCGGCCTCATCGGCGCACTGCTGGCACAGGGCTATACGCCGCTGGATGCCGCCATACACGGTTCGCTTGCCCATACATTATCGGCCAATAAGCTTACATGTAACGACTACGCCATGACCCCGTTCGATCTTATTGAGGCGGTACGCACTCTGTGAAGCCTGTCGTCATTCTCTTCAGCGGCGAGGGGAGCAACCTCGAAAACCTCATACGTACCCTTCACGGCGTTCACTGCAATGTCGTCTCCGCCATCACCAACCGTCCCGATGCCGGAGGCACCGCCAAAGCCGAAGCGCTTGGCGTACACGTCGATATCATCGACCATACGGCGTTTAAAAGCCGCGAAGCGTTCGATGCCGCGCTGGTCAGGACAATCAAAGCTTACAATCCCGAACTGGTTGTTATGGCGGGATTCATGCGCATTCTGACCCCCGTCTTCACCGATGCCGTACGCGCCATCAACCTTCACCCCTCCCTGCTGCCGCAATTCAAGGGGGCGCGGGCCATTGAGCGCAGTTTCGAGAGCGCGGAGCGCATCTGCGGTGTTTCGGTGCACTGGGTTAGCAGCGAACTTGACGGCGGTGCGGTCATTATGCAGGAATCTTTCGAGAAAGCGGCCGATGAGACGCTTGAGAGCTTTACATGTAAGATCCGCGCCATCGAACACACCCTGCTGCCGCAAACTATAATCACGCTGCTTAATAATGAAGGGTAAGAGCGCTTACAGCTCTGATTTGTTATAAACCAGCCAACAAACGAGAGGATAGAGACCATGCATACACTGAAAATCGGAAACTACGAACTGGGAAGCCGCCTGATAGTCGGCAGCGGAAAATACAAAGATTTCGAGACCACCAAAGCCGCGACACTGGCATCGGGTTCAGAGCTTATTACCGTGGCGGTGCGCCGTCTGAACATCACCGATCCCGAGAAAGAAAACCTGCGCGACACCTTTGCGGGGACGAATGTGAAGTTCCTGCCAAACTCCGCCGGATGTGTCACCGCCGAAGAGGCGATCACCACATTCCGCCTGACACGCGAAGCCACCGGTATCGACCTCATCAAGCTTGAAGTCATCGGCGATACCCAAAAAACCCTCTACCCCGACGTCCTTGAGACCATCCGGGCATGTGAGGTTCTTGCCAAAGAGGGCTTTACCATTATGGCCTACACCAGCGACGACCCCATTATGGCAAAACGTCTTGAAAACGCGGGTGCCCATGCCATCATGCCGCTGGCTGCCCCCATCGGAAGCGGTCTGGGCATTCAAAACCCCTATAACATCGTCTTTATCCGTGACGCGGTCAAAGTGCCGGTCATTGTGGATGCGGGCATCGGCTGTGCCAGCGACGCGGCCTACGCCATGGAACTCGGCGCGGACGGGGTACTCACGAACACCGCCATAGCACAGGCGCAAAACCCCATGGCCATGGCTGAAGCGATGAAACACGCCGTCATTGCCGGACGCCTGAGCTACCTCTCCGGCCGTATTCCCAAACGTCCCTACGCTACCGCATCATCTCCGGTAGACGGGATGATTCAGTTTTAACTACTCCCGGGGGAAGTGTTCAGAAAGATGGCTCAGTAAAAAAAGTTTGCCCATCTTTTCAAAGTAGCTTTTAACGCCGGGTTCACCCCGGATAAGCGCCATATCAAGTGCATCGACAAAGATACGCTGCGACGCTTCCGAAGCCTGCAGGTACTGCTCGGCAATCTCCTGCAGCGTCGTTACATGTAAGGTCCCATTCACGTCGTATTCAATGCTCGACGCCGGATTGATCCCGGCATCGAGCAGTTTCTCTTTTATCGTCTCAATCAAAATTCAATTACTCCCGTCAGATTCAGCATGACAATAACCAGTGCCACCGGAACAATATAGCGCAAAATAGCATACCAGAGTTCAAAGTTCCTCCCCAATGCCGTTGACAGTGCCGCTTTGACTTCGCTCTTCGGAAGGGCGAAACCGACAAAAATGGCTATTATCAATCCTCCAAAAGGGAGCATGAATGCAGCCGTGAGAAAATCCATCCAGTCAAAGAAATTACGACTTCCGAAGGTGAGCGACGTACCAAAATCCGATGTGTTGGAGAGCAGTGCCACAATTCCCACCAGATAGAAAAATCCACCTGTCATAAAAGCAGCGCGCAGACGTGAGATATCAAACTTATCGATCAGATACTGCACCGTCGGTTCGGTTAGCGACACGGCGGAAGTGAGCCCTGCAAACGAGAGCGCGATAAAAAAGAGGAGAGCGAAAAGATTACCGATGCCGCCCATCTCATAAAAAATGGCAGGTAATGAGATAAAGACCAGTCCCGGTCCCTTGGAAGGTTCGGCGCCGTACTGATACAAAAAGGTAAAAAGCATCAACCCCGCCAGCAGTGCAATGACCGTATCGAGCGCCACAACAACCAGCGAGCTGTACACCAGATTGCTTTCTTTGGGAAGGGATGCCGAATAGGTCAAAATGGCGCCCATTCCGAGGGAGAGGGTAAAAAAAGCATGTCCAACCGCAGTTACGAAGGCTTCCGAACTGAGTTTTTCCCAATTGGGTGCAAACATAAAATTCCACGCCTGTGTAAATCCGTCAAGCGTCAATGCGTAGAGAAACATTCCGCCGACGATGATAAAAAGCAGCGGCATCAGAATAAGGTTGAGTTTTTCAATTCCCGCTTTAATACCGCGAACCATAATGCCTGTAATAATCAGAAAAGAGAGGGTATGAAAAAAGAGCTGCGTACCGATGCCCTGCGAAAGCATCCCCGTAAACAGGCTTTCTGCCTCTTTTACGGACACGGGAAGCCCCGTCAATGCCACGACAATATAACTGAAAATCCAGCCGATGACTACGGAATAAAACGTCATAATGAGCAATCCCGTCCAAATTCCCAACAAGCCCGCCATCCGCCACAGGGATTTGTTTTTTGGAGCCAGAGTACCAAAACTCTCGGCAGCGTCACGACGTCCCAGATACCCGATAAGCATTTCAGCGATCATCACCGAAAAGCCGATCATTAGTACGGTGATAAGATAGACGAATACGAACGCGCCACCGCCATATTCGCCTGCAATGTAGGGAAATTTCCAGATATTTCCCAGACCAACGGCACTTCCGGCCGCGGCAAGGATAAATCCAATCCGGCTGAAACGGGCTATTTTCATAACATTTCTCCCTCGTCTTGTGCACACTAATTATACATAGCAAATTTTAAAACGCTCTTGTCTTGACAGCGCTAAAAATTTTTACTATAATTTCGCCTCACTAATCTGAATTTACTTCATTTTAGCTGACAGGTCGGGGTGTAGCTCAGTATGGTTAGAGTACTTGGTTTGGGACCAAGGGGCCGAAGGTTCGAGTCCTTTCACCCCGACCACCCTTTCGATTTTTTCTTCTTATTATGGTGGATGTAGCTCAGTCGGTTAGAGCACTAGTTTGTGGCACTGGGGGTCGTGGGTTCGAGACCCATCATCCACCCCATATCTTTAAAATTAAAAATCGACGATCATTTAAATTTTTTTGCATGCGCTCGTAGCTCAATTGGATAGAGTATCGGACTTCGGATCCGACGGTTATAGGTTCGACTCCTATCGGGCGCACCACTTTAGAGTGTGCGTCCTTAGCTCAGCTGGATAGAGCAATGCCCTTCTAAGGCATCGGTCAGAGGTTCGAATCCTCTAGGGCGTGCCACTTTTTTTATGCGGACGTGGTGAAATTGGCAGACACGCCAGACTTAGGATCTGGTGCCGCAAGGTGTGGAGGTTCAAGTCCTCTCGTCCGCACCATCCTTAAACCCCTAAACTCCTTTCTTCTAGAATCAACGATTTTTTACTGTGCAGATTTTGTGCACTTTTCGCTTCTCCAAAATCAATATTATTTAGAAATTTAGCCCGCTTCGTATTCTTTCTCGGTATGTAACGAGCATACTTTGTCAAGGTCGTATGAATATCGATATGGCCCATCATCTGGGATACCCAAGCAATCTCCTCACCCTGCTGCAGCATCAACGATGCAAACGTGTGACGCGTCTGGTAAAGAATCCTATACTCGATATCAAGCCGCTCCAGTAGTGGTTTCCATATCTTTTTTGTGATGTTGCTGGAATCCTTGTAGTTATCGCCGTACTGGTTGATAAAGACGAATTCGCTTCGATGTTTCGAAAAATTCATCTGGTCGTACAAAGAATCCCGCACAATTGGAAGCATATCGATCGTTCTGTAACTGTTCTTCGTCTTTGGCAGATCGAGAACACCGCGAACCATCGAGCGCCTGATATCAATCAGGTCATGAGAAAAATCGAGATCATCCCACTGCAACCCTATGATCTCACCGACGCGCATGCCAGTAAAAAATGCAACCGTGAGGAAGTTTCTAAAACTGCCTTCACAATTCTTCAAAATGCGTTGTACATCATCCAAACTGCACGGATTGACATTCGATCTCGTTTGCTTCGGCGGCGGTACTCTGTCAAACGGATTGGTGTTAATCAGCTCATCGATAAAGGCATCTTGCAAAATGCCCCTGAACACCGTTCGGATATTCAGTATCGTTTTGCCGGAGATCGTTTTCGCTAGATCGTTTTGCCACGCTTTTAAGTCCGTTGGTCTGATCTGGTGCAAATGCCACTTTGCGAACTTTGGCAAAATATGTACTTTGAAATTACGAATGTACCATTTTTGCGTGTTCACCCTGCGGTTAACTGCGTTGATCTCTAAAGACCGATAGCCGAACTCTTCCAGCGTGTAGCTTTTAGACTTATCTGGTTTGTCAACAAGTTGTGATAGAACGCTCTGAACGTTTTTCTTCGCCCAGAGTAGATTTGCTTTTGTGGCTTCTTTCTTGGTCGATTTACGGTAAAATACACCGTCTATATTTCCTTGGACATATATGACGTTATTACGAGTAAACACACCAGTTTTGTTGTAGCTCACTGCCGTTTCCTCCTGATCTTTGGAACGGCACTTCTCGCGATCATGATTTTATGACCATCGTACTTAAAATCCACTTCCGGTTCAAATTCTCCACTTAGCATCTTTGCACGCAGCGATTGACGGGTTAAGCCTTTATCCTTGGCTATTTCACTCAGTGAAAACCATTCCGGCAGCTGTAAAATGGCATCTTTAACCTGTCGAAATTCATCGAGCAGCTGTACCAGTAAATCTCTGTCTGTCATGCTGCCAGTCCTCTGATCGTATGCACCGTGAAGTTATGAGGGCGCATATACAGCAGCTCTTCACCGTCCCAGATCTCTTGTATCTTTGTCTCTCCGACATAGCAGAGCACTTTCAGACCGTTACGCTTGCGTACCTGTGTCAGTGCGAAGAGGGTAAAGCGGTGATTCAACATCCGGTAGAGATACATCGGGGCGAGTGATCTACTGGAGCAGAAGCGGTTAACGCGGTTCTTGATGTACCACGCATTGAGATATGTATCCTCTTCCGTCTGCTCTTTCTTGGACTTTGGGAGCGTTTTGTTTATATACTTCATTATATAGCTGGCAGCGCTTCTGATCTCTTTTTCAAACTTGTTGCCCTGTGTGTTAAAGAGTCTGTAAAAGGCTTTCTCGACCCGTTCGATGCGATCTTTGGGAATGAATAAGAGAATGTGGGTATGCGGCGTGCCGTCTTTGTGCGGCTCGTTGACACGGTAAAACATACGCTGCGCTGTACTCAGCTCTTTGAGAGCGCGATCATGGCGAAGTTTGCCGTACATCTTCGTAAGAATCTTCACCGACTCTTTGGGAGTCGTACCGTTATATTTCGGATTTCTGACCATTTGGCCTTTATTCTTACCGCGCCGTATCTGTTTCATGGGATGAAATTCACTTGGCAGCGTGATCGTTAAAAAGACTGGGGTTAACTTTGCCTTTGTTGCTTCTCGCTCCAGTGTGTTAATCCGGTTCTGGATTTCAGCGTGATAGCGTTCAGGGTTATGGTTGGATGAGATGATGCACTCTTTCAGGCTGAAAGACTGACCCGTCAGGTTGTCGGTGATGTAACTGAAGTTTAAAAAGTTGTTTTGTGATTTGAGTTTGGCTTCTACCGCCTTCAGATCGTTTGCACTGACACCGTACTTTTTCGGAATGTCCACAACATTTTTATAATTAGTCAAGGGAGCCGCTGCGGCATAGCCCCCGCGCTCCTGCTCTGGCCCCTCCAACGTTGAAAATGCCTTAGGCGGCATTTGAAACGTAACCGGGGCCGACGCTAATGTCGTTTTGCTTGAATTGGTTGTGTACAAACGACTTTAAAATGATAGTTTTTTCAATATGAAATGATAGTATCGGATAGTTTCTGGACACTTTCAATAAAATAACTATCATTTCATTTTTAAAACAAAGTTAATAGTTTGAGATATACACCTCTCTCACCTT
>JBNLFL010000011.1:0-60634 GCA_050305515.1 Sulfurimonadaceae bacterium | reverse complement strand
ATAGTGTCTACAACTATTAAGTTATAGACGGTTGTGTCAGTTAATAAATTAACCTGTTATCGAAGTCTCCCCCGCAGGTCAAATCTACTTAGTTGTCAATGATCTCAAACGTTCTCAAAATGCCTTCAACCCGAAGGATCCTGAAGCTCTTTCGATGCCTCTCATCGTTTGTGGACGGGAATTATAGGAGAAATTGAAACCAATGTCAAGAGGTTTCCGAAAGAAATTTTTGGAAATTGTTCTTTTCTTTTTTTTATCACACTATTGTGTTACAGATTTATCCATTTTGGTGGCTAAATTTCGACTTAACACGCTGTATGACTTTTTCAAATTTTGCGCGCTCATAGGGGCTTGCATCGGCACGTTCCAACGCCAGTGCGATACTCTCTTGTGTTAATTGTGCTTTTACATTCACAGCGGCACGTACTATTTTAAGAGCACTGACCAATAATTCGATATTTTTAGGTGTCTCATATTCATCATCAAGATACTTCATACATTCGATAAAACTCTTGTTGAGTTTCCAATGTTCGAAGACCAGTGCATTAATCTGTGCCGTCGTCATCGTAACTGCAATGTTTTCCACAGACTCTATTTTTTCACTCTGGCATATACCCGTAAGGAACTGTTCCGCCTTATGCTGCTCCAGAACATCCTTGGCAATCAGAATCTTTCCGGTCTCCATCAAAAAGGCTATCGGTGTCAGCAGCTTTGCCCTGTCTACGTCAATCCCCATCATCCACTGAAACATCAGTTCACTCTGCATGGCGCTGATACGTGCAAAATCCGCAGTTGATATTCCGTAAGGGCTCATATCGATATTAAAATTTCTTTGAATGGTCGCCGAAAGCACCATGGCGCGGATTTTTGCACTTCCAAAGAGTGTCACCGCCTGCAATACCGAAATTATCTGTCGGCTGAAGCTGTAAAGCGGCGCATTGACTTTGGAGAGCAGATCTGCCGTCAATGCCGGGTCCGATTCAATAATTTTAACCAGATCATCAATTTCGGGGTCACCCATTGCAAAAAGTTCTTCCAGTTTAATAACCGACTCGGGCAGCGGCGGTAATGAGTTAACCCGGGCAATCATAGGAATATATCCCATATCTTTCCTTTTACATGTAACGTGAATCATTTATCATTTGCATTCTACCAGACTTGCTCAAAGATTATGTATCGCCTATAATACACTTTATGATGAATCTTCCTACAGAACACCGGATCAGTGAACTCTGTTTCGAATACCGTTTTGGCGAGCGGATGTCGATTGAAACGAGTCAACGCGTGCTTCAGGCCTATCGATTTTTATTATCCGACCCTCTCATAAAGACGGCAGCCGTGCGCGACATCATTCCGACCTATACCACCCTAGCACTCCATCTGTTACCGCAGAGCCCTTTTCTATATAATAGAGAAAGCCTTTTTCACTGCTTCGAATCAGCTCGACATCACGCTTCATCGATACCAGGTACGCATCACACCATCGATGTCACCTATAACGGGCCGGATCTCAAATATGTTGCAGATGCGATTCAATGCAGCGTTGAAGAGGTCATACGTTTACATGTAACGCCACGCTATCGTATCGCCATGATCGGTTTTCGCCCCTACTTTCCCTATCTGATGGGTCTGGATTCAAAACTTCGGCTGCCGCGTCGCAATGTTCCGAGAAGAAATGTGCCTCAAGGCTCTGTTGCGATTGCCGATCTCCAAACAGGCATTTACTCGCAGAACTCTCCCGGAGGATGGCATCTGATCGGGCAGAGCGATTTTCAAGACTACGCAGTACTGCAACCAGGCGATACCATCACTTTCAGGGCAATCTCATGCTGATCAATTGCGATATCGGCGAACGGGGCGCCGCTCACCACATCGATGATGCGCTCATGGCCTGCATCGATATTGCCAATATCGCCTGTGGCGGTCATGCGGGGGATGCCTCATCCGTACGTCATTATCGGAATCTGGCCCGCCGTCACGCAGTGCGCGTCAGCGCCCATTTGAGCTATCCGGATCGCAGCGGATTCGGCCGGAGTGTTATTCCCATAAAAACGGCAGCATTGTTACATGCTCTGGAAACACAGCTGGAAATGATTGAAGGCGCAGATAGCGTCAAACTTCATGGAGCCCTCTATAATGAAGCGAACAGGAATGATCCCCTTGCCCAATCGCTTGCCGCGTGGTTTAAAAGCTCCGGAATTGCTACCATTCTGACGCCGTATGGCTCTGCTTTGGAGCATCATGCCCTGCTTCAGGGTATTACGGTCTTGCATGAAGCCTTTCTGGATCGACGCTATATTTTGCGCTCATCAGTCCCGGAAATCGCGCCGCGCCATCACGCCAATGCCCTGATCACCTCTGCGAGCGAAGCACTGCAACAATATTCCCATCTTTGCAACGGATATGTCATGATAGATGCGCAGCCTGTTCCGCTCAGGGCGCAAACCCTCTGCATTCACTCCGATGCCCCCGCAGCACTTGAAATTGCCCAGGCCATCGCCCGTGTATGAATTTGCGGCAAATACGCTCTATGTCGATGTCACATCGCGTCATTTCGGCAAACAGCATCAGGGGATCGCCCCGATGGGCGCATCCGATCAACTTTCGTTTGAAACCGCTTTGACACTATTGGGGCGGCCGGATCGTTTTCGATGCAGCGAGATGCTCCATGTGCGCAGCGTCACCTTTAGAGAACCGCTGCTGATTGTCTTCACCGGTGCTCATTTCCAAAACAGTTTTCTAAAACGAAAGCAGAGAACCCGGCCTCTCGAACACGCAACGGTTTATGCGGTTGCACCGGGAGAAACGCTCCACTTTGGTAGCTCTGTTTTGGGATGGCGCGGTTATCTCTGCGCCACACCGCTTACGAACGCGAATCGGCATCGTGCAGGTCTTTCCCGTGGTACGCTGCGACAGTGGTTTGACGCACCGCCCAAACGATTGCGCCTTCTTAAAGGGGCCGAATATGCCACACTCACAAAGCCACAGCAGCTTTTTGAAACACCCTGGCAGCTCTCAAAACATTCCGGAATGATGGGCATCACGCTTGACGGCCCGCATGTTGAAGCTGAATCTTACGACATCATATCTTCCGCAGTCGATGACGGCACCATGCAGCTGAGTGCTTCGGGCCCCATCATTTTGATGCGCCATCGCCAGACAACCGGAGGCTATCCGAGAATTTTTCAACTGCTCTCTGCTGATATCGATTGCCTCGCCCAGATACCTTTAGGCAGCCGGATACATTTTTCGGAGATCACTATCGATGAAGCCATAGAGCTCATGCAGCACCGTGATGAACAGTGGCAAAATTTTTCCAATGCTTACATGTAAGCATCGTGATTCACTCCGGTTACTATAAGATACAATGCGACTCAAAAATGGAGTGGTATGAGTGAAAAAATAGACCGCGGGGTACTCTTCATGACGCTGAGTGCCCTGATATCGGCCCTCAACGGTGCCATCGCCAAAGTTCTCGGTGAGGATATGAGCGCACTGGAAATCGTCTTTTTCCGCAATCTTATCGGTGTTATATTTATTCTCATGGCACTGAAACACACGCCGCCGGTTCTCAGTGGCGGAAAAATGCATCTGCTTCTGCTGCGCGGCTTTCTGGGCTTTAGTGCCATGATTCTGTTTTTCTACACGATTACCGTCATTCCGCTGGGTGAAGCGATCACACTCAACAAGACCTCTCCGCTTTTTGTCGTCGTATTGGCCTATTTTCTTATGAACGAACATCTTAACCTTCGCGGTATTCTAGCCCTTTTCATCGGCTTTATCGGCATCATGCTGATTACAAAACCCGTTGGCATGACCATAGGCTATGAGCACTTTCTGGGTATTACGGGCGGCTTTCTTGCCGCAGCTGCCTACACGACAATTAAAAAAATCAAACATCTCTATGACACCCGCGTGATTGTCCTCTCCTTTATGGGGATGGGAACGGTCATTCCTCTGATCCTTTTCATGTTGGCACCATTTTTGACGCCTCCCGATGCCCTGGCCTTCCTTTTTTCACCTTTTCATTGGCCGCAGACTTCGCACCTTTGGCTGCTGATTGCGACGATGGCTCTCATTTCCACACTTTCGCAGTGGCTGCTCACCAAAGCATACAGTGTTTCCAAAGCCGGTGTTATCGGAGCCATCAGCTATACCAACATTCCCTTTGCCATCGGTTTTGGGACGATGCTGGGTGACCCTATCCCTGATACACTGGCACTTTTGGGCATTGTTTTGATTATTAGCGGTGGACTCATGCTACGCCGCGGTACGTAAAGAAATTTCTGAAAGATTCGGATGATGTAGTTAAGTTTTTGAAGAGGTGCGGACATAAGTCCGCAGTTGAGGAAGAGTTACAGTACTGTGACATTCTCGGCTTGTGGTCCTTTTTGACCTTCACCGACTTCGAAAGAAACTGCCTGCCCTTCTTTGAGAGTGACGCGACCGCCACCATTTCTGTTTACTTGACGAAAGTGAACAAAAAGATCCTTGTCGCCGTTTTCTTGCTGGATAAATCCATAGCCTTTTTCATCGTTGAACCATTTAACGGTTCCTTGTAGCACTTCTGCCATTGGTTACCTCTGTAGGAAAAATCACTTCAAAAGAAGCGGAGTCAAAGTCGGGGAGTCTTTCGGTCTAGCACTAACATACTATACAAAGATGCACTCATTCCATCTTTTATCAAGGGCATTATAGCGCTTTTTCAAGAAACTGTGCAAAAAAAGTTGCGCGCTTTCTAGGCAGAACGGCTGGAAAGCACACTTTCAAGAGCAGTTTCAAACTTTTGATATGCTCCTTTTTCGAGCATGGCAAACGACATAATCGCATCCTGTCGCAGGGTTTCGGAGCTTTGATGCCAGCGATGCCACAGCGCATGTACCGACTCAAGCATTCCTACTGCATGTTGCAGCGCATCCGGTGTTCTCACGTTACTTACGGTGTAGCGCATAATCGCCGCGGCACCGCTGTGTACCTTCCAATGTTCAAGCATCAGTGCCGAAACTTCAAGCGTTGTGGCACCAAAAAATTCTTTTTCCACGATGCTTTCAATAACACCACGCTGTAATTTCCGTGTAAAATCATCGGCGCGTCCCTCACGAATCAGCATGTGGCTGATCAGAACCTTTCCGATATCGCTGACAAATGCAGCGAGACGAAGTGCATCGGCATGGGCATTCGGTTCAAGACGGAGCCACTGCCCCATCAGTTGACTCTGCATCAGCGTCCGTTGCAAAAAGCGTTTTTCATCCAGACCGTACGGCGAGAGGTCAAATCCGTAGTGATTATGCAGTCCGATCAAAAGCGCCATGGAAAAGATACTGTTTTCTCCAAGATAGTTGCATGCAGATTGTATTGAAACAATCTCCTGACGTGTTCCGTAAAACGGCGCATTGACCAAAGAAAGCAGTTTTGCACTCAGAACCGGGTCGCGTTCAACAATTCCGGCGACCTCTTTTAAGGAGCGATCCGGATTCATACGAAGTTCATTCAGTGCAAAAACCGATTGTGGCAGCGGGGGTGTTGCATCAATCAATTTGGTTAGGAGCAGCATAACCACCTCCTTTGTTTCAAGAATTTACATGTAAGCACTGTAGCATGATTTTTCAAATGAACGGTTAGCCCCCATACCAACGCGCTATAATGAGCTTTCAGGAGGAATCCCATGGAAAATATTAACAACTTCTGGAGTGCTTTTTCACTGACACTTCTTGCCGGTTTATCAACAGGTATCGGTGCGGCACTCGCTTTTTTTACCCGTGCGAACAATCACGTCATTCTCTCCGTCGGCATGGGATTCTCAGCCGGAGTAATGGTTTATATTTCCTTCGTCGAAATTCTGGTCAAATCCCGCCACGCTTTTGAATCGCTCTATGGGCCCATCAACGGAGAGCTTCTGGCACTGCTTGCTTTTTTCGGAGGTTTCGCACTCTCGTTCATCATTGACCGGCTGATTCCTGATGACGTCAATCCGCATGAGCTGCGACAGGACAAAGAGTTGGCTACGTTAAAAACCGATACCGGCACACGCCCGAATCATCATTTATCTCCAGAGCCATTACACGATATCTCACTCAGGCGTACGGGTATTTTTACAGCCATCGCCATCGGTATCCATAATTTTCCCGAAGGATTTGCTACATTTATGAGTGCTCTGGATGACATCACACTGGGAATCCCTATTGCTTTGGCCATTGCCATACATAATATTCCCGAAGGTATGGCCGTTTCCCTACCCATTTATCAGGCAACAGGCAAACGGCTGCTCGCTTTTAACTACGCTTTCATCTCTGGCCTTGCAGAGCCAATTGGTGCACTTGCCGGTTACTTTCTCCTGCTGCCGTTTATGGGTGAGGCTACGATGGGCATTACGTTTGGAATGGTTGCGGGCATCATGATTTACATCTCATTCGATGAACTGCTGCCTGCAGCACGTATCTACGGCAATGCCCATACAACCATTTTAGGAATTGCACTTGGAATGGCTGTTATGGGAGTCAGCCTGATCCTCTTCAAAACGCTATAAAACACCCCGTGAATCTGCTGCAAAGCATTAAAAACGCAGTATAGTTTTACACCTGAATTTCAAAAAGGAAATCCAAAAGCACGTGATGAAACCGTTTACATTAACCCCTGAACAGACCGAAGAAGCCATACTGGCCTATCAAGAGGGGCTTGCCCTAGAGCCCTATCAGGCCGAGCTGGTTAAAATGCAGCAGCATATCGAGCGCCATAACCTCAAAATGATCATACTTTTTGAAGGACGCGATGCTGCCGGAAAGGGAAGTGTTATCGGAAGCGTCAGCCGCTATATGAATCCCAAACACTATCGAATCGTGGCATTGGGACGTCCTACGGAAGAGGAACGTTCACAATGGTATTTTCAGCGCTATATCAAACATTTTCCCCGCGGAGGCGAAGTCATTTTATTTGATAGAAGCTGGTATAACCGTGCCATGGTCGAACCTGTATTTCGTTTTTGCTCGTCGCAGGAGCATCTGATGTTCATGAAACACGTCGTTCCGTTTGAAGAATCACTTGTAGAGCACGGTACCCTTTTAGTCAAACTCTACTTCAGCGTCAGCAAAGAGAAACAGGCATTACGCTTTGAACAGCGCCGCAGCGATCCGCTCAGACAGTGGAAACTGAGTGAAATCGATCTGCAGGCCCAAAGCATGTGGGACCAGTTCACGGAGATGAAATACCGGATGCTCAGCGAAACCAGTCATCCTCAGGCACCCTGGCATGTCATTCGCTCAAGCGACAAACACCGGGCGCGCCTTGAGACCATGAAATTGATTTTGCGAAGCGTTGACTACGACGGCCGTGACCGGACGCTTGACTTCACACCTGATCCAAAAGCGCTCTTTAGTGCCGAAGAAGAACTCGAGCTCATGAGTCGTAAACGGTTTCAGGCATGACTACGCCATTTTATCCGGACAGCGATTTTCTTGATATTCTCAAACACCTCATCCGACGGCCTTCAGTCGTAGGTGCGGAACACCCGTTTTTTCTCTCCCTCAAACGCGAACTTGATGAAATGGGCATTCAGACCACGCTGTATGAAGGGATGCTGGTTGCCGAAGGCGCATCGCCCGAAAACGGGATACTGAGTGCACATATCGACCGTCACGGTCTCATCTGCACCGGGCCCAATGAGTTTCAGTACGCCGCTTTTGTTGCCCAGAACCGCGCCGACCTGACGGGTGACTCCGTTTCGGAACAGACCTACAGTGCCATCAAGGAGCGTTTCAAACAGCAATCCGTTCAGGCATACGAGCCCTGGTCAGGGAGTTATCTGGGGCTGGGTATTATTGATAATGCCTATATCTGCGAACGCCGTAAAAACCTTGTTTTTGAAGTCAAGGGACTTGAACATCTGCTCCCGGGAACTCCGGTCGCCTTTGTTGATGCGCTCAATACCAGAGAAGAACTGCTTTCGGCTCAGCTTGACAATGTTCTCAGCGCGGCCATCATCGTTTATCTGTATCGCTGCGGCTATCAGGGTCGGGCTTTTTTTACCGCACAGGAAGAAGCAGGCAAAAGCTGGCGTTTTCTGCTCGAATGGTTTCGCAGACACGATCTGCAGACGAACCGGCTTCTGGTTCTTGACACCAGTCCCTACCCCGATCGCACACTGGCCGAAGAACAGGATGTCGTATTGCGATACCGGGATGCCAATGCCATTTTTGAATCCCCGCTAACTCAGGAAATTATCGACTGCTGTGAAGCATCAGGTATTCGCTACAGCTTCAAAGACCGCTATCTTGCTGCGCGTAATGCCGAACTTCAGGCACAGGGGCTCAAAACCAGCTCACTCGGAAGTACCGAAATGGGACGCCTTATCGCTGCAAGCGGCGGAAGCCTTCAGGGGACAACGCTTCAACTCCCGACAACCGGCTATCACACGACTTCGGAGACGGTTAACATGCGCGCCGTCTCAAGATTGCTCGAATTACTGCTCAAACTTTACGTGCATTAGGCTCCGATGCTGTCTTTGCTCCGGCGCCGCCGTTTTTGCGGTTCTTCAGGTGTTATATTTTTTGCAATGTAATCCATAATTTTTCCGGCAATATCCACGCCTGTCGCTTTTTCGATCCCCTCCAGCCCCGGAGATGAATTGACTTCCATCACAAGAGGGCCCCTTGAAGAGGGAATCATATCGACACCGCAGACACCCAAACCCATGGCTTTGGCAGCAGCAAGCGCCGTAGCCTTTTCCTTGCGTGAAAGCTTGTACAGCGACGCCTGACCACCCTGATGCAGGTTGGAGCGGAAATCGCCTTCTGCACCCTGGCGCTTCATGGCGCCCACGACTTCACCATCGACAACGATGACCCGGATATCGGCACCGCCCGCCTCTTCAATATATTCCTGAACCAGGAGGTTGACATCCATCCCGTAAAACGCATCCAGAACCGACTTGGCAGCTTTCTGGGTTTCTGCAAGAACAACACCTACGCCTTGGGTTCCCTCAAGAATTTTCAATACCAGCGGCGTTCCGCCGACAAGTTTAATGACGTCCTTGACACTGGATTTATTGGAAGCGAAAACAGTTTTTGGCATATCGACCGCCTGCTTGGAAAGAATCTGAAGGCTGCGCAGCTTGTCACGGGATCTCGAAATTGCCAGAGAACCGGCAACACTGAATGCATTCATCATCTCGAAGTGACGTACAATCGCCGTACCGTAAAAAGTACGGCTTGCTCCGATACGGGGAATGATTGCGTCAGGTGCTTTGATAAATTCGCCATCATAATGCACCATGAGTTCCCCTTTCATGATTTCAATACTGCATTGCAGGTAATCGAGCACCCGCACTTTCCAGCCCCTTTCTTTGGCGGCTTCCACCAATCGGCGTGTTGAGTAAAGTGATTCGTTCCGTGAGAGGATGTAGAGTGTCATTGTGTTCCGCCTTCTTTTAAAGCCTGATACTGCAAAGAAACGTCAACGATAAAACGTCCCCGCAAAAATGTTCTGCCGATCAGCATCGGAAACTTCATGGACTTACGATCTGTCAAAGAGAGTGTAGCAGCGTATGTTTTATCACCCAGTGCCAGCAACGTCTTTATAAATACCCGTTTCTGCACCGTCCCGTTTGAACTTTTCACCTGACGGATCTTATGAATCGGCATGGAAATAAGATGTTCATGGTAGGAGGGGTGAGAATCATCCAGCAATCGAAAGTGCACTACAGATGCCGCTTCATCGAGTTCAATGTCATCGCAATGAATGGAACTTGAGTACGCCCCCGTATCAATCTTGGCATCAATGTCAAAAAGTTGGAGTTCAGGTAGTGAAACATATTCGTTTCTACCGATAATTCGCTTTGCGATACTGACTCCTTAAGGTCGAATATTGGCATAACATTCTACACTACAACGGATACAATTTCATGACATTCCTGTCATTAAAAGAGGTATTTATGCCACTCAAAGCCATTGAAATATGCGGCGTTGATATTCCCCGGGGTGCCATTCGAGAAATCGAGATCGAACTGCCAAAACTTTACAATCTGCCGACATCCATTCCTTTACATGTAATACGCGGTCGACAGACGGGCCCTGTAGTTTTTGTCAGTGCTGCCATTCACGGCGATGAGCTTAACGGTATCGAAATTATCCGTCGTCTTCGCAAGCTCCGGATGCTGAAGAAGCTCAAGGGAACACTTATCCTCGCACCGGTCGTCAATGTCTACGGTCTTAATACGCTTTCGCGCTATCTGCCTGACCGTCGTGATCTCAACCGCAGTTTTCCCGGTTCTACAAAAGGCTCTCTTGCTGCACGCATCGCAAAGATTTTTTTTGATGAAATCGTCAGGAAATGTGACTACGGCATCGATCTGCATACGGGAGCCATCCATCGCTCAAATCTGCCACAAATACGAACCAATATCAAAAACGACCAGACGCTGATGCTCGCAAAAGCATTTGAAGCACCGGTGATTCTGCATGCTGAACTGCGTGACCGTTCCCTCAGGGCTGAGGCTCAGGAGATCGGCATTCCCATTTTGTTATATGAAGCCGGGGAAGCACTGCGCTTTGACGAGCTCTCTATCAAAATCGGGGTGAAGGGGATTATTAACGTGTTAACGGCATTGCAAATGCTGCCTTCAGGTAAAAAAAAGCGTCATAAAAATCCCTTGATACTAAAAGAGAGCAGTTGGGTCCGTGCCAAAGAGAGCGGCATGCTGCGTACGGTCAAGGCACTCGGAGACTCCGTCAAGCAGGGAGACATCATCGCTTTTATAGATGAACCGCTCGGAGATTTGAGTTTTGAAATTGTCTCACCTTTTGACGGCATCATCATCGGCAAGAGTCAAATACCTCTCGTTCAGGAGGGTGACGCCATATTCCATATTGCCCGTTCGGAAAATCTTGAGGCTGCAGAACAGCGCATCGAATATTTTCAGGAAGATGCCGTAGTCCACAGCGATATTTACGGATTGCATGACGAACAGGTAATCGAATAATCAAAAATTTTACAGGGTCTCGACATCGGTTATATCCTGACCTGAGAGTTCTTCAAGATGTGCCTCTACATTTTTCAAAAACTCGTTGCGATGCTTTTCATCCATACTCTGAACCAACATTTCAAGTATGTACTTAATACCATTGGCATTGATTTTTCTGACACTGGCCAGATAATGCACAAAAGCGATCATTTTCACATCATTGATTGAGTAAAGCTTTTTGATACTCTCCTCTTTTTGCGGGAAAAGCCCTTTATCTTCATACATCTTCAATGTTCGTACTTTTGCACTCAGCAATTCAGCAATACTGCTCAACGGCAGAACATCCTTATCATTATCCAACAGGGCCATAGTACTCCTTTAATCATGAAATTATAATCCAAACTCGACTGTTTTTCTGAGCGTCATAAGATAAAAAGCATTTTTAAAATACACGCCCCAATCATCTCTATTGAAAATATGTTACACTTAAAGTGTTATTTTTTTACACTAGTTATGTATTTTATTTTCATTTAAAAAACTTATTATAGTATATAGCTTTCGTTTATAAAATACTCGAAAAAAGGATTTTAATGATTAAAAAAACGGTAACAATTGCACTTATATGTGCAATAGGTATGGCTCCTGCTGCAATGGCTGATGTCAAAAAAGGTCAGAAGTCGTATCTAAAAATGTGTAAAAAATGTCATGGCAACGGTACTAAAGGTGCCGCGATGAAAAGTCAGGACGAATGGGAAGAAGCATTTGAAGATGATGCGAAAATCTTTAAAGAGTGGCATGCGGGAACCAAGGCCGAAAAATTTGTCAACGGTTCAAAATTTGCCAAGTATGCTGAGGATCTGAAAGATTTTCTTTACGAATACGGTAATGATTCAGGCAATGTTCCTTCTTGCGGATAATCCTGCCTGAATTCTACGTTCTACCTTTCATATATATTCTAACACGGGCGTCAGTGCTGAGTCGCCCCTGTTTTACTCCAAAGATCATGTTTTAATAATCTGCATTATCAGTTTGATTTTCCGTTTGCACCAATAAACGTTCCATCGCATCGGCTGTCACAGGACGGGAAAAGAAATAGCCCTGAAACAGATCGCACTCCAAAGCTTCGAGAAAATTCTTCTGTTCTTCCGTTTCAACCCCTTCAGCAATTGTTGTCAAATGAAGATTTTTTGCCATTGCGATAATCGTGGCTGTAATTTTGGCACTTCCCTCATCTTCTGAAACAGCTTCGACAAATGAACGATCGATTTTCAGTGCCGTAATGGGAAGCTCTTTGAGATAACTGAGCGATGAATATCCCGTTCCGAAATCATCAATAGCAATGCCCACACCCAGAGCGTGGATACGCTTAAGCATCGAAATAGCCGCTTCAGGCTTTTTCATCAACTGGGATTCTGTCAATTCAATTTCAAGATCTTCAGGACGAAACTGTTCTTCAAGAAGGTATTGTGCCAACATGGTGTCGAAATGCTCGTTTTGCAACTGCAACATCGAAACATTGACGCTCAAAGTCCCCGGTTTCAAACGCCATTCATTCCATAAACGGTACTGACGCAATGCGGTACGAAGAACAAAATCACCAATGGGTATAATCAGCCCGTGCCCTTCAGCTACGGGAATGAACTGTTCTGGAGAGACAGCGCCAAGATCCATGTCATTCCAACGCAGCAGTGCTTCTGCTCCGACAATATGTCCCTTACATGTAACCTTGGGCTGATAATATACCTCAAGTCCGTTGTGTGTGATCGCTTCACGCAGACGGGTGACGAGCAGTAATTTGTCATAAGCTTTTTCTGTCATGGCAGCGGTATAAAATTCAAAACGGTTTTTCCCTTCGCTTTTGGCACGCTTCATGGCACTGACCGCATGATTCAGCAGCTCCATAGGGTCACTTCCATGCTGCGGAAAAAGTACAACACCGGCACTGAATGTTATGTATATAGGCTGCTGATCGAGAAAAAAAGGCTCTGAAAACTTTTTGGAAAGCGCTTCGAACATTCGCGTCAGAATTTCTTCTGATGTTAAATGCTCAACAATTACGGCAAACTCGTCGCCACCGTAACGGGTAACAGTATCATCGTCACGAAATGTCCGATACAACACCTCTGCCACATATTCAAGTACTGCATCTCCTGCCTTGTGATTCATGGCTTCATTGATTTCTCGAAAATTATCAAGATTAAAAAACATCAAAGCAAAATGAGAAGCATGGCGTTTGGCATGTGCTACAGCATGACTGAGTCTGTCAAGCAGAATAAGCCGGTTAGGTAATCCCGTCAATTCATCCTGTTCTGAAATACGCTGCAGTTTTTGTGATGTTTCAAACAAGGCATTGCTTTTTGAAACCACCATCCGTCTGAAAAGCAGTGTCATGACAACTAAACCGATCATAATAATCACACCGCCAAGAACACTCCAAAAAAACCATTTTGGAACACTCTGTACGGTAGGTGGTTGTAACCACTTATCGACAGCGCTGTAATAGATAGAATCCGGGTCTGATTTGATCCGTTTTAACTGAGTATCGACTGCAGCGGCAACATCAGAGCGCGAACGATTGAATGCAAAAGTTATGATTGAGGGGCGTAACAGTATGTTGGTGGCTCGTATCGATGTTCCCAGACCGCCATGCTGTCGATAAAAACGGTTAACGGGAACGGCATCTACCCTGTGCATGCGAAGCATCGCGAACGCATCATCAAAACTCTGTACAGCAACAATATTGGCTGAAATACCAAACTCTTTCAAACGCTCTCTTAGCGCACTTTCCTGGATACTTCCCTGCACGACTGCAATACGTTTGCCTTGCAAATCGAGTATAGACTCAATCTGCGCATTGCGATGACGGTACAATAACGACCAGCTTGAAAGCACAGCTTCTTTTCCAAAAAGAAAACGTCGTTCCCGTTCCGGATAATGTGCAACGTCGGGCATGATGTCAAGCTTTCCGGCTTCTAAAAGATCCAGACAGTCATTCCAGACACAGGGATAAAAATGGAGCTGCCACTGCTCTTTTTTTGCAATTTCCTGCAACAGTTCGGCAAAAAAACCTGCAGCATGACCTTGGGAGTCTACAAAAAGTTTTGGCTCATTCTGATAAACACCGACGCGAATATCCTGTCCGGAAAGAGATGATGTTGCGATCAGAACAAAAAGAATTCCTAAACACCATAACCTTTTACGCACACTTTTCCTTTTTAACGTCAGTTACCGATTTTAACGAAACTTTCTTTGGTTCTTACCAAGCGTATGGCGGAAAAAATATGCAAAAAGAATTTAGAAAAACCTAGTCAACACTGACATAACCCGTCTCCGGACGTATTGTGATGTTCACATTGTTCCCATCATTGCCGACAAGTGTCAGAATACAGTTATTTGTTAACATATTAGCCGCTAGGTATGCATTGGTCATTGTATTGGTCGTAGCGGCAGCGGTATCAATCATCGGGCGTCCAAGATGATCAAACGTCAATGTGGTTCCCGTTCCACAACCAGCCGATGCATTGATGGCAGTGATATCATAATTAGCAAGGTTTAACTCAGATGATGCATTGGCACTCACTGTTGTATCACCGGTCAATAGCAATCCTGAATTTGCAGGATTCGCAGCCACTTCATTTGGATCTATTGCATTATTTGTATTCTGATCTCTATAGATTGAATATGCAAGGCTGTTAAAGTCAATTTTCCATCGGGATTGATACCAATTTTGTACGGTTGGGCTGTAAACATCATCCACCATCGCCAGATGCTGTGTATATCGTATGTGTGTTGCAAACTGCAGTGCCGCTTCATAAGTGGTATCCCGCTCCAATCGTGGAAGCATAACTGCACTCAAAATACCTGCAACCACAATCACAAAGACCAATTCAATCATGGTAAAAGCTTTTTTCATCTCAATTCACCTTATGAAGATATTTATAATAAATTTTGATTTTTTTCTAACTTGGTAAATTCTAGCATACTTATCAATTACCATTTGTTGTTGTATGGAGTATTTACAGATGACAGGAAGTAAATTTTAAAAAAAAGTTTCTGATGGTGTCAAAGGGGGGACTTGAACCCCCGACCCCCGGCTTATGAGACCAGTGCTCTAACCAGCTGAGCTACCTTGACATGTTAAGAGAGGACGGAATTATAATAGAAGAGTTCTTATAAATTTCTAAAACGAGTGAAACTCATGCGAGTCCCAACTCTTTATCAATCGCTTTTTGGTCAAATCCGCAGATCCATCGACTGCCAATTAGAAATACAGGAACCCCGCGGCAACCATGTCTTTGACAATCCATCGCAGCTTTGTGATCTTTGGTAACATCAATCGCCGTAAATTTAATCTCATTCTTTTTCAGATGATTTTTTGCTGTCGTGCACCATTTGCATGTAGGTGTCGTAAAAAGAACAACACGTTTCTGTTTTGGTTTCATGTGACGTTTCCTTTCAAACTGGAATTGAAATGTTACATGTAATGATAACAATAAATATTTAAATCAACTCTAATTATTCTTTTAGAGTCAATATAGTTGAGTCATTAAGACTAAATGTATTGACAATAAACCGATTTTTATGTACCATTTCCGAAAAATTATCAGGAGGAAATCCATTATGAATTTCAAACCACTAGGTGACAGAGTGCTCGTCGAGCGCATCGAAGAGGCAACTACTACCGCTTCGGGAATCATCATTCCTGACAATGCCAAAGAGAAACCTTCTCAGGGAAAAATCGTCGCAGTTGGCAGCGATGCTGAAGGCGTTGAAGTTGGTAATACCGTTGTATTTGGAAAATATTCAGGTACAGAGCTCTCGCTTGATGGCAAAAAATACCTGATTATGGATCTTTCTGACGTTCTTGGCGTCATTTTCTAATACTCTATACATTAAAATAAAACTAAGGAGACTACACTATGGCAAAAGAGATTCTTTTTTCAGATAAAGCACGCAATGGGCTCGCTTCAGGTGTTCAGAAACTGACCGATGCCGTCAAGGTAACCATGGGACCACGCGGACGTAACGTACTCATTCAAAAAAGCTACGGCGCTCCTAGCATCACCAAAGACGGCGTTTCCGTTGCCAAAGAGATCGAGCTTCAGGACCCGCTTGAAAACATGGGAGCTCAACTGGTTAAAGAAGTAGCATCCAATACGGCAGATGAGGCCGGTGACGGTACAACAACCGCGACTGTTTTGGCAAATGCAATCTTCAAAGAGGGTCTGCGTAACGTCACTGCAGGTGCCAACCCTATTGAAATCAAACGTGGTATGGACAAAGCGGTTGAAGCAATTCTTGCCAACCTTAAAGGCATTGCACGCGAAATCAAAGATCAAAATGAAATCGCACAGGTTGCTTCCATTTCCGCCAATTCTGACGAAGCCGTAGGTAACATGATTGCCGAAGCAATGGAAAAAGTAGGCCGCGACGGTGTTATCACGGTTGAAGAAGCCAAAGGTATCAATGATGAGCTTGAAGTGGTTGAAGGTATGCAGTTTGACCGCGGTTACCTTTCACCCTATTTCATTACCAACTCTGAAAAAATGATTGCCGAAATCGAAAACCCGTTCATTCTGCTTTTCGATCAGAAAATCTCAAACCTCAAAGACCTCCTCCCGGTACTCGAGCAAGTTCAGAAATCAGGCCGTCCGCTATTGATTATTGCTGAAGATGTCGAAGGTGAAGCGATGGCAACATTGGTTGTCAACAAACTGCGCGGCATTCTCAACATCTCTGCGGTCAAAGCTCCGGGCTTTGGTGATCGCCGTAAAGCGATGCTCCAGGATATCGCCGTTCTTACAGGCGGACAGGTCATTTCCGAAGAGATTGGCCGTACACTTGAAAGTGCCCAGATTACGGACCTTGGTCAGGCAGCACGCGTCGTCATTGACAAAGACAACACTGTTATCGTAGACGGACGCGGCAGCCGTGATGCCGTTGAAGCGCGCATCAAAGAGATCAAAATCCAGATTGATACCACTTCATCCGAATATGACAAAGAGAAACTACAGGAGCGTCTCGCGAAACTCTCCGGCGGTGTCGCTGTTATTAAAGTCGGTGCAGCCACTGAAACAGAAATGAAAGAGAAGAAAGACCGCGTCGATGATGCACTCTCAGCGACCAAAGCGGCTGTTGAAGAGGGTATTGTCATCGGTGGTGGTGCCGCTCTGATTCGCGCTGCCGAAGGTATCAACCTCGGTGATCTCCCGCATGATCAGAAAATCGGATGTGAAATCATCCTGCGTGCTATCAAAGCGCCACTGAAACAGATTGCAGAAAATGCAGGCTATGACGCCGGTGTGGTTGTCAACAACATCATGAACGCGGAGAACAAAAACCTTGGTTTCAACGCGGCAACCGGCGAGTATGTCGATATGTTCGAAGCCGGAATCATCGATCCGCTCAAAGTTGAGCGTGTTGCACTGACCAATGCGGTTTCCGTTTCCAGCCTCCTGCTGACTACCGAAGCGACCGTGCACACAATTCCTGAAGAGAAACCGGCCGCAGCACCTGATATGGGTGGCATGGGCGGTATGCCGGGTATGTATTAAGAACTGCTGTCTTTTTTCACAACGAATCCTGTTTTTACGGGGTTCGTACAACCTTTCTTCTTTTCAATACACTTTTAGATCATTACTTATAATAATATCAAACTGTTTTCCATTTTATATCAACGACCTCCCATCTTAGCTATAATAGAGATATTAAAACGAGGTTATTGCAGAAATGTCGCAACGTACATTATTTTTACTATTTTTCCCGTTGTCGTTATTCTCAAAAGATTATGCTGCGCTCTTTGAAACATTATGGACACAACAGGAATATCTGCATGCTTGTGAGATTGCCGATACCTATTATCATGATTATCCCGATAACATAAACGCCAATCTGTTGTATGGCAGGTGTGCATTGTACCGTGGTAACGTGGATGAAGCTATGGCAGCATTTGACCGCGCGGAAATTCTTGATGAAACCGATGCTTCAGTACATCAATATCTGGGTGATCTTTACGTTAGAATCGGAAACTTCGAGATTGCAAAAGATGAGTACGACAAAGCAGATCGTTTTGGGAACATCCCAATTCCAAGGGCTGTGGTCAAGCTGAATCCTCATCGTTTATCGCTCCTGCTCCGCTTCAGCGCCGGGCAGGACAGTAATGTCAACTATTCACCAACCAGTACAGACCTTGATGACTGGTCAGGCGATCTCTCCACCTCCACCCAAAAACCCGAAGCAGCTTTTTTCCTCAAAGAATATGTGCGTCTGAGCCATGTTTATGATGCGGACCCCTTCTCTTCCTGGTACTACAAAACGCAACTGCATCTCTACAACAAAAACTACGACACCTTCCATACTGAGGACCTTTTTCAGGGAGATCTTGAAAGCGGCCCGGGATGGGGAACGAATACATTCGATCTTTGGGCTCCGCTGCGATACACTCATGTCACAACAGGTTATGAGGGTTATCTGGACATCTATGCAATTCATCCGACACTGCGAAAACGCTTTGACAACCGATTACTTTTCATTCTCGAAGCGGGTTTTGAATATCGCCGGTATCTCCAATGGGACACAGGCGATAAATCAGTCTATTTTGGAAAAATAAAATTGAGCCGCTGGTTTCAGAACAATTATTTTCGTATCGGCTACAGTTATAATGAAACCCAAAAACAGGATACTCACAGCAGTATGCTGTTTATTGACAGAACGTACAGCGAATTCGAAATCGACTATGTCAGGAAATTGACAAGAACTCTAGAAGCAGGATTAAACTATACTTATAAAATGAGTCAATATTCCGATCGTATTCATCGTTCATCCACTCAAATACGAGAAGATGATTTTTATCAATATGGTGGTTATATCTCATATAATATTGCTAAAGACATTGCACTTTTACTGCAATACAATCACTACAAAAACGAGAGTAACTATGTACCGTCTCAATATACCAAAAGTATATGGGAAGGCGGACTGGCGCTCTACTTTTAAAGGAAAAATATGTCTAAAATATTTCTGATTCTCATGATTACGACCTTACTTATGGCAGACATCGGTACGATCATTGTTGTCAAAGGTGATGCAGTCGTTCAGCGGGAGGCGAAAGAACTGGTCGCGTACCATCCTATGCCGCTCGCTGAACATGATGTCGTTGAAACACGCAACGGGCGACTTCAAATGCAATTCATCGACAAAACCGTTATCAGTCTCGGACGGAACAGCCGCTTTCGCATACAGGAATATTTTTATGAAAAAGACAACCCTAAGGTGCACGCCTCTTTCGAGATTGAACACGGTTTTGTCAAAGCGATAACCGGGACTATCGGGAAAATTATGCCCGAGCTCTTTACCATGCATACACGAAGCACCACGATTACTCCGCACGGCACCATCTGGAGCATCGATGTCAATGATGACCGCGAAGCTTATAAAGTCATTGAAGGCAGCATCACGCTGGTATTCAATGATGGTGAAAAGCGCACTGTCGTGCTACATGCCGGAGAGGCAATGGAATTGCATCACGACGCCAAAGATGCTAAAAAAATCGCTAAAAGCATGAAAACGGATATTCATCACAATGATTTTGAGCAGACTGTAGAACAGGAACAGGCCCTGATTGCTGAAGAAAAACGCCTGAATCACATTGGTTTATCAGATAAAGAACCGACTGTCGAAGAGCCAACAGTTGAAGAGCCAACAGTTGAAGAGCCAACCATTGAAGAACCGACTGTCGAAGAACCAACCGTCGAAGAACCGACTGTTGAAGAGCCAACAGTTGAAGAACCAACAGTTGAAGAGCCAACGGTTGAAGAACCAACCGTCGAAGAACCAACGGTTGAAGATCCATTGGATGATGGTAATAACGGTCACGGGAATGATCCGGATAAATATGACCCAAGCAATCCAGCCAACAATAAAAAGCTCTAATTTCCTGATGCATCGGCAGGAGTGTCACGGGTGTTGAAATGGATATTGAAATATTACAACGATCTTAATATCTCCAGGAAACTGCGTTTTCTTTCACTCTCCTCAGCCATTGTTTCCGGAATCGTGATTATCGGCTTTCTCATTGCAATACAATATGTAATCGAACGTGAGGCCACGGTTCAGGAGGCCCGAACGTTTGCAAAAATCCTGGCGGACAATATCTATCCGAGTATTCTCAATGATGATCGCCTCGCTATTTCCAATACACTCGCCTCAGTAGAATACAATCACAAAATCTCCCAAACTTTCGCTTTTGATCCAGAGTGGAATCTCCTGGGTGCATTTCATAAAGGTGACGGTTTTTCAAAACAGCGCAAGATCATCCCGATCATACGACAAAATCAAAATCTTTGGAAAAATGGATTTTTTTATTGTGTTGTCCCGATTACATACGAGTCAAAAACTCTGGGACATCTCGTCGTTATGGCATCTCTGCACAATTTTTATATACGGATGGGCCAATATTCCATTTTGGTTCTTCTGGTGATCTTATTCTCTTTTCTTGTTACTTACAAATTCAGAGCACTGCTGCAACAGGCTATTTTAATCCCCATAGCACGGATTCACTCTATTACAACCGATGTCATCGAAACCAAAAATCTTGAACACGAGATGGAAAACTTCCATCATGATGAACTGGGTGAACTTGCAAAAAAATTCAGTCAGATGCTTCAGGATCTTCACTCATACCATGTTGAGCTCAACGCACAAAAAAAGATTTTGTCCTATCAGGCGACCCATGATGCACTGACAACGCTGCCAAACCGGATGCTTTTCAATGACCGCCTTGAACAGAGCATTTACAAAGCGAAGCGCCAGGAAGGAGATTTTGCGCTGCTCTTCATTGATCTGGACCAATTCAAAGAGATCAATGATACGTTCGGACATGAATACGGTGACAAACTGCTCATTGAAGTCGCTTCACGACTCAAGCATCTGATCCGCGAAGAAGATACCCTTGCACGATTTGGCGGCGATGAATTTACCATCATCATGAATCATTTCAAGGACCCCTATTCCTGTTCTCTTTTTGCACAGAAAATTCTTGATTCGCTGCCGCGTGCAATTGATTTGGGTTTGGATAAAGTACAGATCACCTGCAGCATCGGTATCAGTCTGTGCCCCAAAGACAGTATCGATGCCCTGGAGTTGATTAAATACGCGGATATAGCAATGTACCGCTCCAAAGCCAGCGGAAGGAACACCTATCACTTTTACACCGATGAGATGACGGATCAGGTGATGAAACGGGTGCAGATGCAAAACAATATTCGTCGTGCCATCGAGCACAGAGAGTTCGTTGTATTTTATCAACCCCAATACCATATTCCCGAACGCACGATTGTGGGACTTGAAGCATTGCTGCGCTGGCCCAAAGAACCCGACGGATTCATTCCCCTTAATCAGTTCCTGCCCCTTGCGGAAGAAACCGGTATGGTGTTATCCATCAACCAGCAGGTTATGGAGTTGGCAATGCAACAGGCAAAAATCTGGCATGATGCCGGTTTTGAATTCGGACGCATCGCCCTGAATATCGTTATCGCCCAGCTTGAAGATCATCAGTTTGTCGATCATGTTCAGCAGATGCTGCGACAATACGACTGTAAGCCACACTGGTTTGCCATGGAAATCGTTGAAAGCCAGATCATGAAAAACCCTGAAATTGCGATTACAGTTCTGAACACTCTGGCTGAACTGGGTATTGAAATTGCGATTGATGATTTCGGTACGGGGTATTCATCACTTTCCTATTTAAAAATCCTGCCGATACACAAACTTAAAATCGATCAATCTTTCATCAGGGAAATCTCGAATAATAGCGATGATGATACGGCAATTGTCGAGGCGATCATAGCATTGTCAAAAAGCCTGAATCTGGATATTATCGCAGAAGGTGTCGAAACAATAGCTCAACAGGAATTTCTGCTGGCACATGGCTGTACCTATGTTCAGGGCTATCTGTATGAATACCCTATTTCAGTCACGGAGATAACACAAAAACTGCACAAACTGCTGACTGAAAAGCATTAGTACAACCATTTGCAATTGCCGCAATACGATGTCGACAGCCACTTTTTTTCAATTATAAGCATTCAGGGATTTAAATACGGATAGTGTTTCAGGAAAGAGGCACTCCTTACATGTAAACTGATACCACTGTATCAGAACCTGTAAAGAAGTGTGTCTCAGGCTTTAATGTCGAGAAGTTTTCCCAACCCTGTCAGATCAGAGCTGTTGACACTCTGTTGCTGCGGCGGCTGTGCGCTTTCAAGCAACTTCATGACATTGGCGCCCTGAATCTCGTTCGCCTGCTTCAAGGCATAGAGCTGCGGCCCCATGCCACCTGCTGCGTTTACATTTTGCATAGGCACTCCTTTCAATCGAAATGCTTACATGTAATATCGGCATATTGTGTGATTATCATAAAAAAACAATGTTACAAAATAAAGGAAATTTTTTTGGTGGAGGTGTCCGGGATTGAACCGGAGTCCAAAACCAGGCTACCAGAGGCGTCTACATGTTTAGAGAAGTTGTTTGGATTTAATCGGGCTTCACACAACTTGCAAAGCTACACCGGACGAGCCTCGAAGATTCATACCGCAGTGAGACAGCCACGGCATATATCAAGATGAATGTGATACTTCAAAATCCCTCCTATCTTGAGTCAGAGAGCGAAGCAGTCCTAAATAAGGTTAAAACTTACGCTACAGCGTAAGCAGGACGATAGTTTGTATTGTTTGCGTTTAAGCAAGGTGAGCCGTGTAACGGAGCTGCTCAGTCCGACATGCAACCTGAAGCGACCTGATCCTGTCGAAACCATGTCACCCCCATGAGGTTAGAGTGACATTATACGCTATTACTCGTTTATCTGCGATTTGATAATACGCGAAAGTTCGGCGCAGCGACTGATTTTTTGCGAAGGGCTCAGATCGTCCTGCAGCAAGATATTGATGAAAGCCGAACCGACGATGACGCCGTCAACGCCCTGCGCTTTCTCTTTAGCCGTTTTTTCATTGACGCCGAAACCAACATAGACAGGTGTAGTACTGTAACGTCTGATTGAAGCAACGGTTGTGCCGAGATCTTCGCTTTTCCCCGCCCCGGTTATACCGGCATAGGCCACAAGATAGATGAACTTTTTGGCATCTGCAACCACGGTTGCGATACGTGCATCACTGTCAGTCGGTGCGACAAACGCGATATTAGCGATGCCGCGTTTGTCGAATTCTGAAATATAGGGTGCCCTCTCTTCATGCGGCAGATCGGGGATAATAAGTCCACTCACCTTCAGTTCTGCGGCTTTATCGAGCAGTGCCGTCATGCCATACTGGTAAAAGGGGTTGAAATATCCCATCCATAGGGTATCAACGTGCGGAGTAATCTGCTGCGAAATCTCGAAAAGATCTTTCATTTTAAACCCTTTTTCAAGGGCCATATAGTTTGCTTTTTCAATCACCGGGCCATCAGCGACAGGATCGGAAAAAGGAATACCCAGTTCAATCGAATCGACCCCGTTTTCTCCAAGAGTTCGGGCAAGATCAACGCTAAAAGCGCTGTCGGGGTATTTGGATGTGATGTATGCTACGAGCTGTTTCAAGCCGCCTCCATATCTGGTAGTTTAAGTAGATGGAATTTAATTTTGGAGAGTTCGTTGTCAAGCTTGAAGTCATCGTTCCATGTATGAAACATATCGTTGATCTCAAGCAGCCAATTAACGGTGCCATCATTGGCGGGCCCCTGCATGCTGCGCATCTGTTCGAGCGCATCTTCTACAAAAGTCGCCAGACGCGTCATCGGCTCCAGTTTTAAAAATCCGGATGCCGATTTAATATTATGAAAGATGCGAAACAGTTCTTCAACACTGCGAGCAAAATGACTCTCTTTTTGAAGGTCAACGATCAGCGTTTCCATCACATCCACCATCATGGAGTAGTGATCCAGAAACTCATCGATGATCTCAAAGTCATAAGCAGCTTCTAAATCGCGTCTTACGCCCATAAAATAGTTCTCCTGTTGCGTTGAATTATAGCGGCTTTTTAGTTAAAATCCGCGTATCCAACAATGAGGCAATTGTATGACAAAAAAATTAACCCTCACCGCCATTATGCGCAGTAAAGGCGAGCAGAAACTGACAATGATTACCGCGTACGATGCTCTCTTCGCCCGTCTGTTTGACCCCATTGCCGACATTCTTCTCGTCGGGGACAGTCTCAACATGAGCTTTGGCGGTAAAAGCGACACGCTCAGTGCCACGCTCGATCAGATGATCTACCATACAGCGGCCGTCTGCCGGGGTGCACAGGAGAGTTTCATCATCTGCGATATGCCTTTTGGAACCTATGTCACCAAAGAGCGCGCTCTGGATTCGGCGTTGCGTGTCTTTCAGGAAACCGAAGCGGATGCCGTAAAAATCGAAGGCGGAAGCGACAAAGCCGATATCATCGAGCATCTTACATGTAACGGTATCGCCGTCTGCGGTCATATCGGATTGCTGCCGCAATCGGTGCGTGCCGAAGGGGGTTACAAGATCAAAGGCAAAGATGAGGAAAACGCCCGGAAATTGATCGACGATGCCAAAGCCGTCGAAGCAGCCGGAGCCTTCTGTATGGTCATGGAAGGAGTCAAAGCTGATGTTGCCACCCGTGTGGCGCAAAGCGTCAACATTCCCGTTATCGGCATCGGGGCAGGCAATGGTGTCGATGGACAGGTGCTTGTCTTTTCGGACATGCTCGGACTTTTCGAAGAGTTCACACCCAAATTTGTCAAGAAATACCTTGACGGCGCCGCTTTGGTAAAAAATGCCGTGCGTCATTATAAAAAAGAGGTCGAATCCAGAGCCTTTCCCGATGACATTCACACTTATTAAGGCAGCAGCTGTTATATTTATAATAATTTTTTCTGCGGGTTGTACACAGACTGCGCATTCCATACTGCACAACATGGCCAAACAGGATTGTCGTAAAATCATCAATCCGCAAGAGCGCCGGAACTGTGAAAATGCTCATGACCGTGCCGGTTATGATGCAACCAACAAGGCTTATGAAAGAGAATGATGGAACGATTGGTCGAGATTGAAAAATTTGATGCCGAAGCGACGCAGGAAAACTCCCTGCGCCCTGACGGCTGGAACGACTACATCGGCCAGCCCCAGATCAAAAAGAATCTGGGCGTCTTCATTGAAGCGAGCAAAATTCGCGCCGAAGCGCTCGATCATGTCCTGTTTTACGGACCTCCCGGTTTGGGAAAAACGACACTCGCGCTCATCATTGCCAATGAAATGCGCTCCAACATCAAGGTAACGGCTGCTCCCATGATTGAAAAAAGCGGCGATCTGGCCGCCATTTTGACCAATCTGGAAGAGAACGACATCCTTTTTATAGACGAGATTCACCGTCTCTCTCCGGCTGTCGAGGAGATTCTCTACTCTTCCATGGAAGACTTCCGTCTCGACATTATCATTGGCAGCGGCCCGGCGGCGCAAACCGTCAAGATCGACCTTCCCCGCTTTACGCTTATCGGGGCGACGACCCGCGCCGGAATGCTCTCCAACCCGCTCCGGGACCGTTTCGGTATGAGTTTTCGCATGCAGTTTTATACGCCTGACGAACTCTCTGAAATCATTATGCAGGCCGCACGCAAACTGGGCAAACATATTGAGAATGAAGCGGCACTTGAAATTGCACGACGCAGCCGCGGAACACCGCGGATTGCCCTGCGTTTGCTGCGCCGTGTCCGTGATTTTGCCGAAGTGGCCAATGAAAACCGTATCTTACATGTAAGGTGTAAATACGCGCTGGATGAACTGGGTATCAATGCCCACGGTTTCGATGAGATGGATATCCGTCTGCTGCGGCTGCTCATCGCTTCCAAAGGGCGTCCGACAGGGCTTGGCACGCTTGCTGCCGCACTGAGCGAGGATGAGGGAACGGTTGAAGATGTGCTCGAACCCTACCTGCTCGCCAACGGCTACCTTGAACGCACTGCCAGAGGACGTATTGCGACACCAAAAACCTATGATGTTATGGGGATGAGCGCTCCTGGCGACACCCCGTCACTTTTTGAGTGAGCCTGCCGTGAAACCGCAACATTTTCTTATCATTCTTTTTGCGGCAGCTTTTTACGGGATCTTCACACTCTATCAGCCTTTCCTGCTAAGCATTACCATCGCCATGCTGCTTGCCGTCTCGACAGCGAACATTCAGCGCCGTTTCATCGAGATAACCGGTTCGCCGCTGGCAGCGGCCACCCTCTCAAGCCTTCTGCTGGCTATCTTGTTTTTTGCGCCGCTTGGCTACTTTCTGACGACTATCACTATCCGCCTCAATCATATTGACCAGGCCAGTCTCGAGCTGATCTATCAGCATATTACGGAATGGGTCAATGCCATTCCCGATCATATGGCGTTCATTAAACCCTATCTTGAAAGTTTCATAGAAGATCTCAGCATCAAGGACTCCGCTGCCAATGCGGTCAAATACGCTGCGACCATCGGCGGATACAGCGCCAATTTTCTCAAAACCGCATTCATGATCATCGTTTTTTACTTTTTCGCCCACTTTTATGGCAGAACGATTATCGATTTTTTCAAGGAGATCATTCACCTCCCCCATCAGGATACCGCACAGCTGGGCAACGAGCTCTCCTCCGTCATGAGCGTCGTTTTTTACTCCATCATCGTGACAGCAATGTTCGAAGGCGCGCTTTTTGGCATTGCCATATCGTTTATGGGTTACAACGGTCTGCTCTTTGGCATCATGTACGGGTTTGCGTCGCTGCTGCCCATTATCGGGGGAGCGTTGCTCTGGCTCCCTTTCATGATCTACGAATTTGCAAAAGGCGACTCCGCCAGCGCGCTTTTCATTGCCCTTTATTCCATTATTGTCATCTCGATCATCGCCGATACGTTTATCAAGCCGCTGATCATCAAATGGATCAACGACCGCTTCATTAAAACCACGACCCGAATGAATGAGCTTCTGATCTTTTTCGCCATTATCGCGGGGCTCACGACCTTCGGCTTCTGGGGAATGATTCTCGGCCCTGCCATCACCGCTTTTTTTCTTGCAATCTTAAAACTGGTAGAACGCCAAAGCCGCCACTTTGAGCTTCAGGATATGCCCTAGTCACCAAAGCGACATTTTTTACTGATACACTTTTGAATCGATAGAAGGAACACCTTATGAGACAAACCCTCTTTTTTTCTCTGCTGACATTAATGACACTTTTTTACGGTTGCGGCCAGATTGAAGATGTAACCGCCACGGGAAGCATAGAATACGAGAATGGAAACTACGATCCCAACCAGAACAATACCTGCTACAGTGACTATGAAAACAGTGCCGGATGTTTCGGAAATAGCCAGTATTTCGGAAATGAAAAAGCTACGAGCGGTATCTGGAGCATCTACACCAGCAGCAACAATTATCTTGAATATGATGATAAATACCTCTACAGTGTTCAGCTTATGAGCGACGGATCCCTCAAAAAACGCGATGGTACCAAAAACTACTACTACAGATACAGCGAAGTCTGGGGTGTAAATAATGAAGGAAGCATTCTGACTATTGATCCGACGACGAGCTACACAATAACAGCATCACGAACCGGTTCATGTTACACGGTTTCATCTTCGGGTCAAAGTTACCGAATGTGTAACGAATCGCTCATCGACAGCGCTTCTCAAAACAGCTCCGGATATTATGGTGCGGACCTCAAGTTTGGCAACAATGATCTCTACGGCAATTACAGTGTGGTCGGCAGCTGGAGCATCGACGGAACTACGATAACGCTTAATGCCGATGGCACGACTTCGACGGGATACGAATGGGGCTTAAGTCAGGATGCCAAAGTCATTACCATCGATGGCATCTCCTATATGGTTTACATCTATCCTGACAACGGCTGTATTGAAACCTATGAAATGTCAGGCGACTATCCGACTGAACCGAAAACACTCTGTAGGCTGTAATAGTTTCTAACAATGCATAAGATATAATTCAGTATGCGATTCCCATCAATCGGTGAGCTTGCCACCACGTCACTTGAAACCATCAGCACCGAAGCAACGTTGCGTGATGCCGTTTCAAAGATGCTTACTGGGAATCATCGCAATATCATCATTACATGTAAAACATCGTTTTGTATCATCAATGTGCACGATATACTCCGGGTCAATCATTCCAAGACCGATCTTTCCCAGTCACTCGAGTGCCTGCAACTGCCTCAACTTCCTACGATTAAGAAAGATACCAATATTCTCGAATCACTGGAGTTTCTCAAAAATGACATCGAACATATCGCCGTATTGAATGATGACGGTTCGCTCTATGGTATAGTCGCACACTCCGATATCATCTCCAGTATCGATCCCGATACCCTGATGGATAACTACCGTCTTTGCGATTTCGTCAAAGTTAACAAGAGTAATCGCTGGGTACGGCCTCATGAACGTACCTATGATGTCCTGAGTGATATGCAGCGTTACAATCATGACGCCGCGCTTGTCGTTGAAAACCAGCTTCCTCTCGGGATTCTGACAACCAAGGACATTCTTCGCCTGCTTCAGCAAAACAGTGACCTGAATCTTCCCATCAGCCACCATATGGTCTCGCCCGTCATTACCATACACAACGAAAAAACGATCAATGACGCCCTGCGTTTTATGAAGCATCAAAACTTCAAACGTATCGTAACGGTTGATGATAACGGCAAACTTGCCGGTGTCATCACGCAAAAAGAGCTTATATCCATTACTTTCAGCCGCTGGGTCGTCATGATGAAAGAGTATCAGCAGGAGCTCAAAGAGATCAACAGGCTGCTTGAGAAAAAGAGTCAGAAATATGAAAAGATTGCAGCAACAGACCCGCTGACCGGACTTTACAACCGAATGAAGTTCATTGAACTCTATATCTCCGAATATACGGTCATGACCCAACGCCACAATGCCATGTCACTGCTGATTATCGACATCGATCACTTTAAACGGATCAACGATACCTACGGACACAACACAGGAGATGATGCACTCCGCGCCCTTTCCGACATTCTTTTACATGTACTGCGCAATGTTGACGTGCTCTGCCGCTGGGGTGGTGAAGAGTTTGTAGCCCTTTTGCCGACGGCGGAAGCGCAAAAAGCCACTGCCATCGCGGAAAAAATCCGTCTCACGGTTGCCGAGCAAAACCTTGAAAAAATTCCTGCCATGACCGTCAGCATCGGTGTAACGGAAATTCGTGAAGGCGACACCCTTGATGAAGCCATCAACCGTGCCGATCAGGCGCTTTATCAGGCTAAAAACACCGGACGCAACCGCATAAGCATTCTTTAGGCTTCCAGGTCTGCATGCGCTAGTGTCAACGCGCATAGTACGGTTTTTCCCTCTGAAATCAGTGTCTGCGTCGCTTCGTGAAGCGTGACTCCTGTTGTAATAATGTCGTCCACGACAATCACCGATGCCTCTTTGAACGCTTTACATGTAAAGCGGCGCGGATGGGATTCCCGGTACGAGAGTGACTTTCCGGAGTAGTGATGCCGTGCGCCTGCACGAAGCAGGCCGTAACGCGGCGTGATCGTTTCGGAAGCAAGCGCTTTGGCCAGAATCGCGGTATGCGAGTAGCCGCTTCGGGTATGATCGTCCACGGCGATCGCCGCGACTGTTTCTTCAGACGAAAACGCCTTTGCGAAATGCGTGAAACTTTGCTGTGCGAGAATGGAAAAAATATAGTAGCCCAGATCACTATGTTTGGCGTGCAGCAACGGAGCAATCTCTTCATAGCGGTAGAAGCTGTAAACCGTAATGCCGTTGGGAAGGGTGCGGGATGCGAGTTGCGGAACCAGATGCGTGTCCCGGCATTTTTGGCAGATGTGCGAGACGCTAAACGCTTCGCACATCAGGCAGCGCATGTCAGTCCATTTTCAAAACGGACATGAAAGCTTCCTGCGGCAGCTGAACCTTGCCGATCGCCTTCATGCGTTTTTTACCCGCTTTCTGTTTTTCAAGCAGTTTTCGTTTTCGGGTGATGTCTCCGCCGTAACATTTGGCAGTAACATTTTTCCCCATCGATTTGACGGTTTCCCGGGCGATGACCTTGTTGCCAAGCGACGCCTGGATGGCCACTTCAAAAAGCTGTCTCGGAACAATCTCTTTCATATTCTTGACCAGTGCACGACCGCGTGATTCGGCAGCAGAGCGCGGCACGATGACACTCAGAGCGTCAACAACGTCACCGGCCACGCGGACATCGAGTTTGACCAGATCCCCTTCACGGAACTCCGTCGGCTCGTAGTCGAAGCTCGCATAGCCTTTTGAAATGGATTTAAGCGTATCGTAAAAATCGACGACGATCTCGTTCATGGGAATCGCGTATTCCAGCATGACCCGCTCTTCGTTGATATAATCCATTTTTTGCTGAATCCCGCGCTTGCCTACCAACAGGTTCATAATGTTCCCGAGGTACTCGCCCGGAGTGATGACTGTAGCATGGACATAGGGCTCTTCAATACGCTCGATATGGTTGACCTCGGGCAATTCGGAAGGGTTGTGCACATTCACTTTGGTGCCGTCTTTGAGATAAACATGATAGACAACCGAAGGGGCAGTCGCAATCAGATCGAGGTCAAATTCGCGCTCCAGACGCTCCTTGATAACCTCCATGTGCAGCATACCGAGAAAACCGACACGGAAACCGAAACCAAGGGCTATCGAAGTTTCGGGCTCATAACTGAGCGAACTGTCGTTGAGACGAAGTTTGTCGAGGGCGTCGCGCAGTGCTTCAAATTCATCAGTATCAATCGGGTAGAGTCCCGCAAAGACGAAAGGTTTAGCAGGTTTGTATTCGCCTACGGGTTCTTTTGCCGGATTCTTGGCGTCAGTGATCGTATCGCCGACATTGATGACGGAAACCTCTTTAAGCCCCAAAACGACAATACCGATCTCTCCGCTGTCAATAGAAGCCGTTTTCTGGCGATGCAGCGGATGCGGATACATCAAATCCAGCACCTGATGCGTCTCGTGGTTACTCATGAGCATCACGTTCTGCCCTTTTTTGATCGATCCGTCAAAGACGCGAACCAGTGCCAAAGCGCCCAGATACGGGTCAAACCATGAATCGTAAATGATGGCTTTGGTGGTTGCGTCGGGATTGCCCACAGGAGCCGGGATCCTGTCAACAATCGCATCAAGCAGCTCGCGGATGCCAATGCCCGATTTTGCCGAAACGAGCAGTGCATCGGTGGCATCGATACCGATCGTATGTTCGATCTCTTCGGCGACACGTTCGGGTTCTGCCGCAGGCAGGTCAATCTTGTTGATGACCGGAATCAGCTCCAGATTGTTCTCCATTGCCAGATAAACATTGGCAATCGTCTGGGCTTCAACGCCCTGCGCGGCATCGACAATCAGAAGCGCACCATCAGAAGATGCCAGTGACTTGCTCACCTCATAACTGAAGTCAACATGGCCCGGAGTATCGATCAGGTTCAAAATGTAGTGCTGACCGTCCTTGACGTAATTGAGACGCACACTCTGGGCTTTGATGGTAATACCGCGCTCCTGCTCGATATCCATGGTATCCATCATCTGTTTTTTTAGCTCGCGGTCGCTGACGGCACCGCACTCCTGTATAAGACGATCGGCCAGGGTACTTTTACCGTGGTCGATATGGGCAATGATTGAAAAGTTGCGAATATTTTTCATTAGATGAAGAGGCTGTTGACACTTTCATTGTGATATACGCGGCGGATAACCTCTGCGAACAGAGGCGCTACCGTCAGGACCTTGATGTTTTCGTGAGGCTGGCTTGCCAAAGTATTTGTAGTAATAAGCTCGTCAAGATACCCTTTGGAGAGGTTCTCATACGCTTTACCGCTGAGCACCGGGTGAGTGGCGCATGCCATGACGGACGTAGCTCCACGCTCTTTGAGTGCGGCGGCCGCTTTGACCATGGTTCCTGCCGTATCGACCATGTCATCGATCATAATGACATCTTTTCCGGCAACATCTCCGATGATGTTCATGACTTCCGACTCATTGGCCTTTTCCCGGCGCTTGTCGACAATAACCATCTCAAGGCCAAGGTTGCTGGCAAAATAGCGGGCGCGGGCGACACCGCCGATATCAGGCGATGCGATGATCGGATTGGGAAGGTTTTTCGCGCGAATGTATTCCTGAAACGTGATCGCGCCATAAAGGTTGTCAACCGGAATGTCGAAGAAGCCCTGAATCTGGCCGGCATGCAGATCCATCGTCACGACACGGTCGATACCTGCGGTTTCGTACATATCGGCTACCAGACGCGCCGTAATGGGAACGCGGGGCGCGGCCTTGCGGTCCTGACGGGCATAGCCGAAATAGGGAACGACCGCCGTGATAGAGCTGGCCGAAGAGCGGCGCAGCGCATCGGTCATGATAAGCAGTTCCATCAGGTTATCGTTGCTTGGCGCTCCCGTAGACTGAATAATGAAAACATCGCGTCCGCGGACACTCTCGGAGATCTGAACACTGATTTCACCATCACTGAAACGCTTGACTTCTGCTTTGGAGAGCTGCACATCAAGATTTTTACACACCTCTTTGGCAAACTCCACACTGGCACTCCCGGCAAAAACTTTATATCCGCGCATCGCTTTTTCCTTGGTTTTTTGGTCTCAAATTAATTACGGAATTATAGCCAAGACGGCTTAAGATACTTGAAGCTGATGGTGGTTGCTATAAGTCACCACGCCAGAATGTTCGGAGCGATGCCCCAGCTGTGATGGGGAAGCGATCCGACCATGATGTTCATGATCTGGGAAAAGTTTTCAGGAGTCAAGACGGCCTGCGCCTGAAGCGTATTTTCTGCAAAAAAGAGCATGGCGATGTTACTGTTTTCCTTAAAGGTCTTGAAATCGATCTTTTCAAGTAAATGCCTGTTTTTTCCCATCAACTCCAACATATCACGGTCCGTCACTTCTTCTTTTCCGCGTGTCGGCATCTGTTTTTTTGTCACGGGTTGAGGCTGCGGCGTACTCTTTGCAATCAGAATCTGTTCGATCACCGGAATCAACTTGAGAATCATTGCACGGGTGATCATAAAATCGATACGCGACGTATTCGATGCATAATTGAGTGTAAGAATCATACGATCCTCACGCGGATCGTACTTGAATGTAAAGGTCTGAGCCTGTATCATCAGGTCCGATAATCGGCGTTGATCTTGACGTAGTCATACCCGAGATCACAGCCGAACGCACGGAACGATCCGCTGCCGACTCCCAGATCGCAGTAGATATCAAAAGCCGCTTTCTTCATCACTGCCGCAGCGCGTTTTTCAACCTCCGCATTAAAGAGGTTGACCCCTTTTTCAAAAAGAACCACATCATCATAGGCAATCGTCAGCGTCTCTTCCTTACATGTAACGCCGCTCGCTCCAACAGAAGCCGCAATCCGGCCCCAGTTGGGGTCTTCCCCATAGAGTGCGGTTTTGACCAGCAGTGAATTGGAGAGTGTCTTGGCCGCCTGCTCCGCTTCAAGGTCGTTCAGGGCTCCGGTAATATGATAGGTCACCAGCTTGGTGGCACCTTCGCCGTCACGCACCATCTCTTTGGCCAGAAACTCCATGATCTGCTCCAGCGCCATTTCGAAACGCTCAAGATCAACCGCACCGCTTTGTCCGTTGGCGAAGAGGAAGACCGTATCATTGGTCGAAGTGTCCCCATCGACACTCGCCGCATTGAAGGTTTTTTGATTGACACGTTCGAGAATCGGCTGCATCTGTGCGCGGCTAATGGCCGCATCACTCGTGATAAAACAGAGCATGGTAGCCATGGCCGGATTGATCATGCCGGCACCCTTGGCCATCGCACCGATGCGAAACGTTTTCCCGTCGTTACATGTCACTTCATAAGCGCAGCTTTTGCTGAAACGGTCTGTCGTCATAATCGCTTCGCTGGCAGAAACCGGATCTTTACATGTAAGATCAAACTCAAGCGCCGTTGCGAGAATTTTCTCTTTTGGCAACCGGACACCGATCACACCTGTCGAACTCATCAGCGGATGCTGAAGTTGCGGGAATTTTTCCTGCATGCGTCCGAGCATCTCATGAATGTCCTCAACACCCGGCGTACCCGTCATCGCATTGGCATTTTTTGCATTGATCAGTACAAAATTGCTCTGCGTTACGCCCCGTGCATGCCAAATGGGTGCAGCCGCCATTTTATTGGTAGTGAAGACCGATGCCACATCGCAGAGGGAATCGCTGTAGATGAAGGCGATATCTTTGGCCCCCTCTTTTTTCAAACCGGCAGCACGACCCTGGGCAAAAAAACCTGTTGCGGCACAGACACCGCCCTCAATGGCAACAATATCAGACAAAACGGAGCTCCTTGGGTTTGTTACGTAATTTGATCAGTTCCTTGACCATCTGAATCCCTTTATGGGTTCCAATCATCAGAAGACGCGACTCACTGGTAATGAGCATGTCGCCTTTGGGCATGGCCGTAAATTTTCCGCTTTGCTGTGTCATGCCGACCACCGAGACATTGGCGATCTGGCGCAAATGCGTCTCTTTAAGCTTTTTAAGCACCAGCCAGCTGCTTTTGGGGACAAAGACCTCTTCCATATCCAGCGGCGTGTCGCTGCGGTACAGAAACTCTTCGAGCAGATTTTCCATATCGGGACGTGCCGCCATGACACCGATGCGCTGCGCTGTCAGCTTCGTGGGTGAGACGACCGTGTCGGCACCCAGTTTTTTAAGTTTTTGAACATCATTGTCACTCTCTGCCGAACTGATCACATAATAAGGGCGCGGCAGACGGTGCTCTTTTTCAAACAGGCGTGTCGAAGCAATCAGTGCAATATTGTCCGCAAGCGAGTTTGAAAGTGTAATAAGCCCTTTCGCAGAGCTGATGTGCGCTTTGAGCAGTGCCCGGTCCGTGTGCGGCTCTTCTTTTAAAAAATAGGGATATTTGTGTTTCAGTGCCAGTTCGGCAATATCCTCGCGCGGATCAATCACCACAAAAGGGATATGGCTTTGTCGCAGCTGCTTGGTAAGCTCGATGGTGTAGTCGTTGTGATAACAGACAACGAAATGTTTTTTAAGTCGTGCAATCTGGTACAGCATATGACGCTCCTTGAGAATACTTCCGATATTTCCCTTGTTCAGTTCCGCCACCAAAATACCGATTGCGGTCGAGAATACGGCGAAACCGCCGATGATCAGCGTAATGGTAAAAATACGGCCTGCGTCGGAAATCGGGGCGATCTCTCCGAATCCGACCGTTGTAAAGGTGATCCCCGTCTGATAGATGGCATCCATCAATGTGAAATTTTCAAGCAGTACATAGCCTATACTGCCAATCATCATCATCAGTACAGTCAGAATAAGGGGGAGTTGAAACGCTTTGAAATATCCGTAGATTTCGGGAAGAACAGTGTAGTCAGGTTTGGGAGTTTCCTCCCAGTTAAGCAAATGGCGAATCTTTTGTTTCAGATTCAACGCCTGCCTTTATAGTGCGTTAAGAGTTTTTCTTCAGTGTGCGAAGCTCAGAAGCAGCGATTTTCACCTTGGTCGTAGTCCCGTCATCAAGCGTGATGCGAACGGTTCTGAGGTTAGGTAAAAAACGACGTTTAGTTCTGTTTTTCGCATGGGAAACGTTGTTCCCGCTCATTGGGCCTTTGCCACTTACAGCACATTTTCTAGCCATCTGTGAGCTCCTTGCGTAAAATTTAGTGGCGAATTATAGCGAACACAACCAAAATATTATCTTAACCTGACAATTTCATCCCTGCCAGCCGTTGGTCAGTCCCGACAATCAATCCAGTGACGCGATTATAACATTTTCTATTTCTGTTTAATCATCTCTTTAACTCAACGTCGATAACATATGTCAAAATCAACTTACAGAGCTGACACCGTGATCACGCATCAAGAGATATCCGAGTTTATTGAAAAGATTCCTCCTACACCTGCAATTCTGAGAGCGACCCTTGCTTTTGTTGATCAGGGCGAACTGACAAAAGCCGCCAAAACGGCGGCACAGGACCCCGCACTGAGCCGTTATCTGACGACACTGGTCAACAAACCCATTTACGGCTTTCGCAATGAGATTCATGACCTTTCCCAGATTTTTGGAATTTTGGGAATTTCAGGGGCGCAGCAGGTGCTCTACAACTACATGATGTCACTGTTAAGTCCTTCGCATTGGGAACTTTTCAGGCTCAATCAGCACCTTTTCTATGAGCTGCAGGCACAGCTGAGTACCCAGTGGCAGAAAATTCTTCAGCATCTCGGTATTGACAACAAAGATATTGAAAGCGCCATTACACTGCTGCCGGCAAGTATCATCGTCTGCGAAGCACTGTTCAAAAACAGAAAATCCGAAGTCGAACTGCTGCGTTCGGTCAAGGCACTTGATTACAACACTATTCTCAAGCGTCTGGGCAATCTCGATCTTTTTGATATCAGTGAAAAAATCGCTACCGCGTGGGGTTACGCGCCTGCCATCTCCCAGATCATCCAAGCTGCATCCGGTGTAAAGCCTTCAACAGATCCAAAGATCGAACTGCTGGGCCGGTGGATGCACCTGCTGCTTTTTTATACGCTCAGTCAAAGTGCCTACATTGAAGCGGGACTCAACGATTTTGTCGACTTTCAGATCGAATATGTCGAACCTGTCTATGAAGCCTTCACACAACTTATGGAGGAAGCATGAGAGCAACCGTCAAAGACCGTGTTGCCGTTTTCAGCCCACAGGGTTTTCTCGATGGCAATAACACACCCGTTTTCCTGACCGTAGACGATATTCGAGCCACCGAACAGCTCAATGTCGATATGATCCTGGTATCCCTTCAGAAAGTGATCTTCTTCAATAAAAACGGTCTGGATGTTTTTGTAAAACTTCTTACAAGTCTCCGTATCAAAATGCGGGTAGTCGTCGGTTTTTGCGACTACGATCACAAAAAGTATCAGGCCATTCGAAAATTCTATGAAAAAGAGCTCAATTTTTCGCTCTTCAAAACCCAGAATATCGCTTCGCTTTTTGCATCGAGCAATCACGAGGAGACCCATACGATTCTCATTTACAACGACGATGCGTCGCAACGCTCCACCATGGCGATTGAACTGTTCGACTTCGGGCATAACCCCGTCATTGCCCAGTCCAGAAAAGAGTTTGAAGAAAAAAAGCTGAACAAAGATACCTATTATGCAGTCATTGAAGACACATTCTTAGGACTTTTCGGACAGAAAATCGCAACCCGCGTTACCGGAAATGCCATCATCTACACGGTAGCCAATTATATCGATGCGGAGATCGCCGACAGTTTCAATCTCGACTATCACACCAATTCCCTTAACGTCGGCTTCCGGCTCTTTATTTTTGATGCCTATAAAGTCGTAGCGATGAACATTCACGCACTCAACTTTTTTTCAAAACTCGCCTCTTCCGCCGCAGAATACAATGCCACCCTCTGTTTTGTAGGGCTGACATTTGAAAAAACACCGCTTCAGTTCAAGGAAGATCTTGAAGACTCGGGAATTCTCTTCTTTGATCAGATGGATGATATTCTCAAGAACAAGGAGCTGCTCGAAGAGCTGGGTGCCAGCAGCGCGGCAATGACGAAACAGAAACGGGTTCTCAACAAAGTCCTTGTTAATGAGCTGCCGCGTTTCATCGATGCCACCGTTTCAACGATTGAGATGATGACAAACGCCACCGCATCTAAAGAATCTGCCAATGTCGATCAGCTTCTTATCAAACATACGGAAGACAAAATCGCCAGTTCTATCGGTTTTTACGGTAATATCGACGGTATGATCGTTCTTGTATTTCCCAAACAGATCGCGAAAAAGACCTGTGAACTGCTTCTCGGTGAAAAGACCGATGATATCGAAGCCATGCTTGATGCTCTGGCTGAGTTTGTCAATATCATCGGAGGACGCGTCAAATCGCTTTTAAGCGAAAAGAATATCTCGGTCGATATTACCCTGCCGCGTACCTATATCAACGTCGATGATCTCGTAGAAATGATGCAGGGAAAAAAAGGGGTTCAGGTCGACCTCAGCTTTGCTGATGACAAGTTTGTATTCTTTTTAACCAGGTAACAGTCCCGATAGGGTAAAATTCGCGGAAAAAGTCAAGGCAGCATTATGTTAGTAGCCCCCAGTGTCCTTTCTGCCGATTTCGGAAACCTTGAACGCGATGTCAAAGCCATTTGCGATGCCGGTTGCGATTTCGTCCATGTTGATGTCATGGATGGTCATTTCGTTCCCAACCTGACCATCGGACCGGTCGTTGTCTCGGCAATTGCCAAAGCGGCATCCAAGCCGCTCGATATCCACCTGATGGTTCAGAACAATACCTTTTTCGTTGAACTCTTTGCACCCCTGAAACCTGAATTCATCTCGTTTCATATCGAAGAGGAGAAACATCCGCATCGTCTGATTCAGAAGATCCGTTCACTGGGTATCAGGCCCGCGATTGTACTCAACCCCCATACCCCGCCCGAAGCCATCGAATTTCTGCTTGCTGATCTTGATATGGTTCTGGTCATGAGCGTGAATCCCGGCTTTGGTGGCCAAAGTTTCATTCCGAATGTCGTAGAGAAAATCGAACGACTGAAACTGCTTCGCGACCGTATCAATCCCGACTGCCTCATCGAAATCGACGGCGGCGTCAGCGACAAAAACATTGAAATGCTCCGCGATGCGGGTGTTGATGTCTGTGTGGCCGGAAGCTATGTCTTCAGCCATGAGAGCTATCAAAAAGCGATTGACAGCCTTCACGTATGAGAGTCAAAATCTGCGGTATCACCTCTCTGACGGATGCGTACACGGCTATTGATGCCGGTGCCGATGCACTCGGATTTGTCTTCTACCCGGATTCTCCCCGCTATATCACTCCCGATAATGCCAGAAAAATCATTGATTGTCTCCCCCCGTTTGTTGAAAAAGTCGGTCTCTTTGTGAATGAGGAAGCCGACGCGATCAACCGTATGGCAGAACAATCCGGCGTGACACTGCTGCAAATTCATTTTGAAGCCGACGAGGCACTTTTCAAAGCACTCAATCGCCCCTATTTGCGTGTCATTCGTGCACGTTCTCCCGAAGATCTACTAAAGCATGCTGCTGAGTATCGCCTTGTCGATGCCTACTGCGAAGCTTACGGGGGCATTGGAAAACGGCTCAATCTTGAGTGGTTCGATGACGTGGAATGCTCTAAAATCATTTTGGCCGGTGGGCTTGACCCGGAGAATGTCGAATCAACGCTTACTTATGGTTTTTTCGCTCTTGACGTCAGCAGCGGTGTCGAAATTTCCAGGGGTGTCAAAAGCAGTGAAAAGGTACAGCAGTTTGTCAAAAAGGCGAAACAGACGTGCTAATAGATGCCAAAGCAACAAAACTTCTCGCAAAAAAAGGAATTCCAAAAGCGATCTTTGAAAACAGCTTTTCGCTACTCCAACGTGAGCTTTTCAAGGCACAGGGACTTGATATTGTATTATGCGATGACAACCTTTACCGCTTTGAAACAACACGTATTGCGTTGAATGAAGCCACTTTCTGTATTGTTGATATTGAGACGAACGGTTCTCGAAGCGACAAGCATCAAATCATTGAGATCGGAGCCGTCAAAATTCGAAATGGCGTCATGCATGATCGTTTTGATTCGCTGGTCGCCTGCCGTGATATTTCAAGTCATATCACAGAAATTACGGGTATCAGCAGTGACATGACCAAAGATGCCCCGCCGTTGTGTGAGGTCCTCGAAGCTTTTCGAATCTTTCTCGGAAATGCGATTTTCGTTGCCCACGATGTCAAATTCGACTATGCTTTTATCTCTGCCATGATGCAGCGCTGCGATCTTGGCGGTCTTCTAAACCGAAAACTCTGTACCATCGATCTGGCCGAGCGGACAATCTCTTCCTATCGCTATGGTCTCTCCTATCTCAATGAAGAGTTAAAGCTCTACAAAGAAGCAACGCACCATCGTGCGCTTTCGGATGCAATCACGGCAGCCGAACTTTTCAAACATACGCTGGAGTTTGTTCCCAAAGAGATTCATTACGCCGAAGAGCTCATTGGTTTTTCAAAAGAGGCGAAACGGGTCAAACGCCCGTTGATAGATCCGAGAAAAAAAGAGGAAGTAAAAGAAGACTAGCTACGTTCTTCGAATGCACCGATACTGACAAGACGCTCATAGCGTTTGTCCATGCGTTCAGCCGGTGCCAGCTCGCGCAATGTTGCGAGCGTTGCAAGAAAATACTCTTTAATCGCATCGGCTGCTCCCGCTTTGTCACGGTGGGCACCGATCATCGGTTCATCAATGACATCATCGATGAGATCAAGCGCTTTAAGATCTGCGCTGGTGATTTTCAGCGCTTTGGTAGCCGCTTCGACTTTTGCCGGATCATTCCACAAAATGGCAGAACACCCTTCCGGAGAGATGACGCTGAAAACGGAATAGCGCATCATGGCAAGACGGTCAGCTACACCGATTGCAAGAGCACCGCCGCTGCCGCCTTCACCGATAACGACAGAAACCGTCTCGGTATTCAGGCGGGAGAGTTCTAGCAGGTTTCTGGCAATCGCTTCGCTCTGGTTACGCTCTTCGGCTCCCAGACCCGGATAGGCGCCCGGAGTGTCTATCAGCATCAAAACGGGAATACCGAATTTTGCAGCCATCTGTGCGGCACGAAGCGCTTTGCGATACCCTTCGGGATTTGGCATACCGAAATTGCGTTTGAGCTTGTTTTTGGTACCGCGGCCTTTCTGTTCGCCTATAACCATGACACGCTCGCCCCCGATAGTACCGAGGTAGCAGATAATGGCTTTATCATCAGCAAAATGACGATCGCCGTGAATCTCGTATTTGCTTTCCATCATCAGATTAATATAATCAAGTGCGTAGGGACGATCCTGATGGCGCGCCAGCTGCAGTTCCTGATACGGCGAAAGATTTTTATAGGTTTTAGTGACCTCTTTATCCAGCTCTTTTTTCAGAATCTCTACCGCATGCAGATCATGACGCACTTCTGCCAAAGCAATGTCTTCTTGTATCTGCTGGATTTTTTTCTCAAAATCGAGATAGGTAGCCAAAGCGAGATGCCTCTCTTACATCTTCTTGAAAATGACGACGCCGTTGGTACCGCCAAATCCAAAAGAGTTGCTCATGACAATGTTCAGTTCAGCTTTACGCGCCGCATTCGGAACATAATCCAGATCACAGACCGGATCCGGAGTAGTGTAATTGATGGTTGGAGGCATGATACTATCACGCATTGCCATGATCGATACTACGGCTTCAATACCGCCTGCGGCTCCGAGGCAGTGACCGGTCTGACCTTTGGTTGAACTGACCGGAGGACAGTTCTCTTTGCCGCCGAACGCTTCTTTAAGTGCTGCCGTCTCATTCTTGTCATTGGTCGGAGTACTCGTACCGTGTGCATTGATGTAATCGATTTTCGGATTACCCGCCATTTTAAGTGCGGCTTTCATAGCGCGAAGCGGGCCGTCCAGGCTGGGTGATGTGATATGACTGGCATCACCGCTTTCACCAAAACCGATCAGTTCTGCATAAATACGCGCACCGCGTGCCACGGCACCTTCATACTCTTCAAGTACCAATGCTGCCGCGCCTTCACCCATGACAAAACCATCGCGCTCGGCATCAAAAGGACGTGATGCATGTTTCGGATCATCATTGCGCGTACTGAGTGCTTTCATTGAAGCGAATCCACCGATACCGACACCGGTAATCGCCGACTCTGCCGCGACCACCAACATCTGATCGGCACCGCCGCAAATAATGGTTTTTGCCGCTTCGCTGATACCATGTGTTCCTGCGGCACACGCCGTAACGGAAGAGAGGTTCGGTCCGCGCAGGCCGTGATCGATCGTAATAAAACCGCCAAGCATGTTCACCAGTGCACCGGGGATAAAAAACGGAGAGATGCGACGCGCGCCTTTCGTCTCCAGAATGATAGAGTTGCGCTCGATGGAAGGAAGCCCGCCGATACCCGATGCGGCGTCAATACCAAAACGGTCTTTGTCAAAACCTTCAGGAAAATTGGCATCAGCCATCGCTTCCTGTGCAGCTTTGATTCCCAAATGAATGAAACGGTCCGCTTTTTTAACCTCTTTGGCGTCCATAACTGTGGCCGGATCAAAATCTTTGACCTCACCCGCAATCTGGGCGCTTTGGGTCGATGCATCGAAAATGCTGATGGTATCTATCCCGCACTGACCCTCGCAGATCGCTTTGAAAGCCGTCTCTTTGTCATGCCCCAGTGCGTTGATCATTCCGATGCCCGTTACTACTACACGTTTCACTCTAGCTCCTGTATGATGTACTTATTTTATTGCTAGCCCGTTTGTAGCAAAAAAATAAAAACACCCCGAGAGAAGCTCTCGGATCAGGCGTCATTACTTGCTTTCGATGTAGTTGATAACGTCTTTAACCGTCTGAATTTTTTCAGCTTCATCATCAGGAATTTCGATATCGAATTTCTCTTCCAGTGCCATGACCAGTTCTACAACATCAAGGCTGTCTGCACCCAGATCTTCAACGAATTTAGACTCTTCTTTGACTTCGTCAGGGTTCACGCTCAGTTGCTCAACTACTACTTCTTTGATATCATCAAACAGTGCCATACTGCTGCTCCTCTTTTTTTGAATAAAAATGTATGGAATTATATCACAGCTTGCTTAAAAGGCTTGATTATCGCATTTACATGTAACGCGGGATCACGCCATGTTCATGCCACCGTTGACTTTAAGGGTCTCACCCGTGATATAACTGGCACTATCCGAGAGTAAAAATGCGGTAGCTTCGGCGACTTCCTCGGGTGCACCAAAACGTCCCATGGGCACTTTCGCCGTAAAGCCTGCTTTGATCTCGTCACTGAGTTCATCCGTCATATCGGTAGCAATGAAGCCCGGAGTGACGGTGTTGTAGCGAATACCACTGGTCGCAGCTTCTATGGCGAAACTCTTGGTCATGGCGATGACACCGCCTTTGGAAGCGGCATAGTTCGTCTGTCCCGCATTACCCGTTTCACCCACGATTGAAGCGATATTGACGACGGAACCGAATTTTTTCTTGCGCATCACTTTCATGGCTTCGCGGCATCCCGTGAATGTCGAAGTCAGGTTGGCATTAATGACCTGAAGGAAGTCCTCATTTTTCATGCGAAGCGCCAGTTTGTCGTTGGTAATGCCCGCATTATTGACCAGATAGGAGAGTGCACCGTCACTGTCCACGATGGTTTTGATGGCATCGACAAAAGCCGTCTCATCCGAGACATCGAAACCGATGACCGCGGCACTGCCTCCGGCCGCCTCGATCTCCGCTTTAAGGGCGTCCGCTGCCGCAGCGCCGCTGCGGTAATTGATCCATACTTTCAATCCGTAGCCTGCCAGAACTCTGGCAATGGCGGCACCAATCCCCCGACTTGCTCCGGTAACGAGTACATTGCTTCCACTAAATTTCATATTACTCCTTTTTCAGTTTACATGTAAGGCTCAAACGAGCGCGTGATCCATCTCTTTGGGGATGGGAAGTTCCATCAGTTTGAGAACCGTCGGCGCAATATTGTTCAAACCTCCGGCTTCCACCTTGCTGACGCCATCGGCCATGACAAAACACCAGACTTTGCCAACGGTGTGGTTGGTAAGAACATTGCCATGATCATCGCGCATCTCCTCGCAGTTGCCGTGATCGGATGTCAGGACAACGGCATAACCCAACGCGCGGGCTTTTTCGAAAATAAGCCCCAGCTCATGATCGACTGCTTCTACCGCCTTGATACCGGCTTCGAAATTCCCGGTGTGCCCCACCATATCGCCGTTGGCAAAATTGACGACGATAAAGTCGTTGCCGGCATCCATGGCGTCACATACTGCTTCACCGACTTCAGGAGCGCTCATCTCCGGTTTCATGTCATAGGTTTTGACATTGGGGCTGGGAATGAGGACACGGGTCTCATTCGAGTAAGGTTCCTCGATTCCGCCGTTTAAAAAGAAGGTCACGTGAGCGTATTTTTCCGTTTCTGCCGTGTGCAGCTGCCGCAGTCCGGCGTTGCTGATCACTTCAGCCAGTGTATTTTTTGGGCTCTCTTTGGTAAAAAGCACCGGAAAATCAAAATTTCTGTCATACTCGGTCATCGTTGCAAGATGCACGGGAACATAGGTCCGCTCGAAACTTTCAAACGATTTTACCCCCAGAGCACTGGCAAGTTCGCGCATCCGGTCACTTCGGAAATTGGCCAGCAGCACGGCGTCACCCTCTTTAAAACCTTCATAACCGTCAAAAGCAGCCGGAACGATAAATTCGTCCGTCTCTTTTTTGGCATAAGAGTTCTCAATATAATCACTGACGGAGTGATCGCTCAAAGGCATGGCATGTACCATGGCATCGTAAGCTTTTTCGACACGATCCCAGCGATTGTCGCGATCCATCGCATAAAAGCGTCCGCCGAGCGTCGCGATTTTGATTCGGTCGCTCAAATGCGCTTCAATCTGCTGCAGATAGAGTTTGGCAGACGTCGGCGATACGTCGCGGCCATCCGTAATCAGATGCAGCCAGACTTCCTTGCCCGCCTCTGCGGCAATTTCCGCAATTCCGATGATGTGGCTGATATGGGAATGGACACCGCCATCACTGAGAAGACCCGCGATGTGAAGGCGCTTACTATTCTTGAGCATCTGTTTAAGCACTTCGTTTTTGGAAAGGGTGCCTTCTTTCAATGCGATGGAAATCTTCACCAGATCCTGATAGAGAATCCGTCCGCTTCCAATAGTCATGTGACCCACTTCGGAGTTACCCATCTGCCCCTCAGGCAAACCGACGCTCAGGCCGTACGTATCAACGAGTGAATGCGGCACCTCTTCGAAGAGACGATCATACGTTGGCTTGCGGGCATGATAGAACGCGTTGGCTTCGGTTTTTGCGCAAAAACCGATACCGTCGGTAATAATCAAAATCGCTTTTTTGGACAAAGTCGGTCCTTTTTTTAACGTGGATTTGGGCGCAATTATATTAGAATGACACTTTTAACCTTCTTTACACAATTTTTAGGATCTTTTTCTCAGATGCTTTACCTACTTTACAGTCAGTATGATATTAATCTTTTTCAGTACATTACGGTACGCGCCGGTATTGCGTTTTTTCTTGCACTCATCAGCACACTTTTTCTAATGCCAAGGTTCATCCGATGGGCACAACGCTCCTCCACGCATCAGCCTATCAACGAATACGTGCCCGCCCACAAAGAGAAAGCGAAAACACCCACCATGGGCGGCATTGTTTTTGTTGCTTCAACGATTTTGGCATCCCTGCTCACCGTCAGATTTGACAACCTCTACGCCCTGATAGGCATTCTGACACTGCTACTTTTTGCCCTTGTGGGTCTGCTCGATGACTGGGGCAAAGTCACCAAAAAAGCCAATCTTGCCGGACTAAGCGCCCGCGCGAAACTGATGATGCAGATTCTTTCGGCCTTCGTTGTGGCGGGGCTGCTGGTTGTAGCCGGTTTCAATACCGATTTATACCTTCCTTTCATGAAGAGCCCCGTTTGCGACATGCATAGCTATGCGCTCTTTTTCTGGGCACTTGTCATCATTGCCGCATCCAATGCAGTCAACCTCACCGACGGCCTCGACGGTCTGGCAACCGTTCCCTCTATTGCAGCATTGACATCGCTGGGGATCATTGTCTATATCATTGGTCATGCGGGGCTGAGCAGTTACCTTCTGATGCCCAATCTGCCGGTCGGAGAAGTCGTCATCGCCTCCACAGCGCTGATGGGTTCTCTGGTCGGTTTTTTATGGTTCAACGCCCATCCGGCCGAAGTGTTTATGGGGGACAGCGGTTCTCTGACACTGGGTGCCTTCATCGGCTACATGGCCATCATCGGAAAAAGCGAAATTTTACTCCTGCTTATCGGGCTTATTTTCGTGATTGAAACCGTTTCCGTCATTTTGCAGATCGGTAGCTATAAACTGCGTAAAAAACGGATCTTTCTGATGGCACCGATTCACCACCATTTCGAAATGAAAAACTGGGCCGAAAACAAGATCATCGTGCGATTCTGGATCGTCGCCATGCTCTCCAACCTGCTCGCACTCATCACGCTGAAGATCCGCTGATGCCTCAGATTACCTGTTTCGGATACGGCATCACCACGCGCGCTATCGCGAAGCGCTTTGGTCCCTGCACTTTTTTTGACGACAAAGTCACCAAACCGTTCAAAGATGAAGCAGGCAATCTGCTCCGTCCCGTCTCCGAGTTCGATCCGCGCTATTCGCAACTGGAGATCCCCTCACCCGGGATGCCGCCGCAGCATCCGCTCATAAAAAACGCTGCCAATCTGACAAGCGAATACGATTTTTTTTGCGATCAGATGCCTTATGGCATCTGGATTACCGGAACCAACGGTAAAACGACAACCACGCAGATGACCCAGCATCTGCTGAAAGAGCGGGGCAGTCTCAGCGGCGGCAACATCGGTGTGCCTCTGGCAGATCTTGAGAGCGGCGCACCGATCTGGATTCTTGAAACCAGCTCGTTTACTCTGCACTATACGCGCAGAGCCGCGCCCAATCTCTATGTCATTTTGCCCATTACGCCCGATCACATAAGCTGGCACGGAAGTTTTGAAGCCTATGAAGCCGACAAACTTTCGCCGCTCTCGCGCATGAAAGAGGGAGAAGCCGTTATTCTTCCAAAACGCTATGCCGATGTGCCGACATCCGCCTTTAAAATCACATACGACACGGCTGAAGATCTCGCCGGTTACTTTGGGATCGATACGCAGCGACTCCGTTTCAAAGGCGCTTTTTTGCTTGATGCCGTCATTGCCATGGGTATTGAAAAGATTCTGTTCGACCGTATCGATTACGAAAAAATGAACGCATTCATCATCGATCCGCACCGTCAGGAAGAGTTTCGCGACGCCAAAGGCCGACTCTGGGTCAATGATACCAAAGCTACCAATATCGATGCCACCGTCGAAGCACTCAAAGTTTACGCCGATCGTCCCATACATCTGATTCTCGGCGGCGATGACAAGGGTGTGGCACTTGAACCGCTTTTCGAAGCCCTTGCGCCTTTACATGTAACGCTCTATCTTATCGGCAGCAATCAGGAACGTCTCTCGGCACTGGCAAAAAAATATCACTACCCTGCGCTTAGCTGTACGTTTCTTGGCAATGCCGTTGACGCCATTGCCAAAATCCATGATGAAAAGAGTGTGGCGCTGCTCTCTCCCGCTGCGGCAAGTCTGGACCAATTCCGCTCTTACGCCGAACGCGGGAACCTGTTTAAACAAAGTGTTATGGATTTAAGCTAATTTTTACTTTTACGCAGTTATAATTTCGGCCTCCAACAGATGGCCAATTAGCTCAGTCGGTAGAGCAAGTGACTGAAAATCACTGTGTCCTTGGTTCGATTCCGAGATTGGCCACCACCTCTTTTTATTTTTCCCTTATTTTTATTACTTAAGAACTCTTTCGAATAAATCATGTTATATTGGCTTTCAGCGTGATGCACAATACAGTGATCATCAAAAAGGAGTCGTTATGAAATGGTTGCGTTTGATGCCGGTACTGTTACTGGCTTTTTCTATGGCCTATGCCAATCCCGATCTCGATGGTGACGGTGTTATCAATGAGTTGGATTATTGTGAAAACACCCCTGCTGATGTCGTTGTCGATGCAACGGGCTGTGAACCCGACGATGACCGTGACGGCGTCGTCAACCGACTGGACCAATGTCCCGATACGCCGCCGGGCGTCAAGGTGGACGCCGTCGGTTGTCCCATCGACAGTGATGGTGACGGCGTTGCCGATTACATGGACAAATGCCCCGATACACCGCAGGGTATTCCGGTAGAGAGCGATGGCTGCCCGATGGACAGTGATCAGGACGGTGTTTTGAATGCTGTCGATGAGTGTCCGAACACCCCACTGGGTTATCAGGTCGATGACAAAGGATGCGCAACCAGGTTCGAAATGCGTACCGGCTTTGAATATAATGACTACGAACTCAACAACAAAGGTGTTGAAGAGGTCAATACGCTCTCTGAATTTTTGAAAAAAAACCGTACCGCACATGTCATGATTGTGGGGCACACCTGCAACATTGGCGGTGATGCCTACAATCTCAATCTTTCAAAACAGCGTGCAAAATCGGTTGGAAAGGCATTAGAGGGACTGGGTATTGAACCTACCCGCATGAAAGTCTCATGGCAGGGAATGCGCGAACCGCTCGCTACCAATGACACGGAAGAAGGCCGAGCTAAAAACCGCCGTGTCGAAATCAAAATTTTCTATTCCAAAGAAGATGTGGAAAAAGAGAAACAGCTCCCCTGAGCTGTTTCTACCCTCATTTTTTTTCCTCCGTTTTTAACCTTTTTTTATCTTTTCCTAAACCCAATAGGGTATTTACAATCTTTCCCATCTGCCTTATACTGTTAGGACAATAGCGTTACATGTACGCTTACATGTAATCATAAAAAGGATTCATGATGTCAAGTTTCATCGGTCAGATCAAAATTCTAAGTGGTTCGGTAGATATCATCAGAGATGGTTCTGTCATCACCCTCAAAGACGGTGACCCCATCGCTATGGGTGATGTCGTCGTCGCCAAAAAAGGCGCCGTAGCCGAGATTGTCATGGAAGGCAGCCGTGTCATTCCTGTTGTATCGGAAGATTATCTGCGCATTGATGCTTCCATGGTTGATCGGGTGCAGTTTCAGGATGACAACGCCCCGGACACCGGATCGGATGCAGCACTGGGAGGGCTTCAGGACATTGATGCCGAAATTGCAGCCATTCAAAAAGCGTTGCTAGAAGGAAATCTTAATGTTGAAGACCTTGCCAAAACCGCTGCCGGTGGCGGTGGTGCAAGCCTCAATACCACGGATGGTGCATCCTATGATGCCCGTGCGAATGCCTATGGTCAGGTCGATACACTGCAACTGGGTTCAGATTTCAGAGCCCGCATTATCACGGAAGATTTTGATGTTTTCCGCCAGGGTCTTGCAACCGTTACGGTCGTCTCCATTGAAACCGTCACCGAAACGCTGCCTCAGACAGAAACCGAAACCTTCACCGATACGGAAACGGTTGTCAATACGGAAACGGTTACGGAAACGACAACATTTACTGCCACTGATACCGTCACGGCAACCGATACGGTGACATTTACGGTCACAATCAATGAGGGCGTCATTGAAACAGTCACCGGTACCTACTCCTTTACGGAAACCGGTACGGTTACCGAAGAAGAGACCGAGACCTCAACCGTTGAAATCACTGATACAGAAACTTTTATTAACGAGACGCTCTACACAGGCAGCTACACCGTAACGTATGAAACCACTGCTACTGAAACTTCGACATCTACTGATACCTTCACTGATACCATTACCGAAACAGATACAGTTGAAACAACCCAGAGTGAAACCTACACCGTTGAAACGACCTATACCGACACCGATGTCGATACCGATACGGTCACCCGAACGCAGACGCTGACCGAAACTGAAACCATTACCCTCCCGGATACCGTCACAACCACACAAACCTATACGTTTTCTTATACCGATACTGACACGCAAAGTAATACCGAAACCCAACCCGATACGGACTACAGCTATACCGCGACCCTGACCGATACCGATACCCAAACGCAGACATCAACCGAGTCTCAGACGTATACCCAGGAGACCACCGCAACCGATACCGTGACAGAAACAGATACGATTACACGGACTGACACGCAAACATTCACCGATGCCGATACGGAAACCGTCACCGAGACCATTACCGAAACGCTTACCGATACCGATGATCAAACCTACACCGACTCCGCGACGATTACGGAAACCCATACATGTACGAAAGCGTTTACCGAAACCGTCACCGACACTGAAACCATAACCCATACCGATACTTTTACCACTTCATATACCGTGACGGCAACCGAAACGGATACACAGACCGATACGGAGACCTACTCCGATACGCTGACCCAGACGCTGACAGAGACCTATACCGATACCCTGACATTCACCGATACCGATACGGAAACCATTACGGAAACCGTTACACAAACGCTCACCATGACTGACGGTGAGACCTACACCGACTCCGCAACGATTACCGAAACCCATACATGTAGTAAGGAATTCACTGAAACCGTCACTGAAACCGAAACAGTGACCGAAACCGAAACCGTCACGGTCACCGAAACACTTACTGGCACCTACACCGATACCGCAACACTGACCGGAACCGATGTCGATACTGAAACTTCAAGTGAAACGGTCACTGAAGATGTTGCAACCACTACAACAGTCACCCAGACCGATACCGACACCGAGACCTATACCGAAACCGACACGGCAACGCATGAAATTACCGTTACGGAAAGCTATACCGTTACGGATGAAGCAACCCATACCGAAACAACAACGGATGAGGAGACCATTACGGTCACTTCGACAGTCTGCGTTACCGACACCCAGACCTATACCGATACCGTTCGTGACACTGCGACGGTCACCGACTCCTATACCTACACCAAATGTGACTGGGGTACCGAAACCGTTACCGTCACCAAATGGCAAAAAGATACCTATACCGATACCGAAACCCATACCGATACGGTAACCGATACCATCAGTTATACCGAAGTCGATACGCAGACCTTTACCGAGACCGACACGGCAACGCATGAAATCACCGTTACGGAAAGCTATACCGTTACCGGTGAAGAGACGCATACCGAAACTACCACGGACGCCGATACCATTACCGTGACATCCACCGTATGCGTTACCGATACCGAAAGCTACACCGCTACGATCCGCGATAAAGAGACGGTCACCGACTCTTATACTTACACCAAATGCGACTGGGGTACCGAAACCGTGACCGTGACCAAATGGCATCAGGATACCTACACCGATACCGTGACTGACACAGAGACCATGACGGATACCATGAGTTATACCGAAGTCGATACGATGACGCTTACCGAAACCGACACGGCAACGCATGAAATTACCGTTACGGAAAGTGCTACGTCAACGGCAGAACAGACCTACACCGTCACGGATTCAAATGCCGATACCGTAACGGTAACCGGAACCGTATGCGTCACCGACACAGAAACGTACACCGCTACCATCCATGACCGTGACACGGTTACCGAGTCCTATACCTATACGAAATGTGACTGGGGTACCGAAACCGTCACCGTCACCAAATGGCATCAGGATACCTACACCGATACCCTGACCAATACGGACACACAAACCCATACCGAAACGTATGAAGAGACCAATACGCAGACGTTCACACAGACTGACACAATGACGGTAGAGATTACCCACACCGGTACCGAAGTAATTACGCAGGAAGCTACGGCAACGGCGACCATTATGGATACCGACACCATTACGGTAACGGCTACCTATACTGAAACCGACAGTGCCTGCACTACAGAAATTGTGACGGAAACGCACATCATCACCGAAACCGGTTGTGAAACGCTGACCGAACTCGATACCGAGACCCAGACACTCACCGATACGATTACCGAAACAGAAACCGTCACCGGAACCCAAACCGCTCTCGATACCGAGACAATCTCCATTACCGTCACCGGTACGGAAACCATTACGCTGACTGAGACACTCACCGATACTATCACACTGACAGCGACACAAACCGCCACTGCGATTGAAACCGAAACAGCGACGCAGACCTATACCGAATCTACCACCGATGAAGAGACTCTCACGATGACAGATACGCTGACTAACACGGCGACCGTCACATTAACGGAAACATTCAGCAGTACCGAGTCAACAACACTCACCGACACTGTTACCGATACGGAAACCTTTACCGATGTCTGTTCTAAACTGGATATCTCCAATATCGTTCTCTATCTGCAAGATGCAAGCGGTACCGTTATCGCTGCAAAAATCGACTTCCTGAATAATGACAGTCTGCATAACATCGATGACTCCTGGCTGAACAACTATATTTACGAAAACTACTCCGGATATACCCTGATCGGTTACACCATCAAAGCCGGTATCGGCACCAAAACCGTGGTACTTGACTCCGATCTTTATACCGCTACCGTCTGGGACGGCTATCCTGCGGATGATTACAAACAGATTGACGATACCGCTACCGATGCGACGGGAGATTGGGAAAGCGAAACCTGCCCGGTCACTCCGGGATGTTCATGTTTTGCGACCTATACCGAAACGTACACCCACTCCTACACTGAAACGGAAACCGGTACCCAAACTGCTACCGGTACGGAAACCGCTACCGACACGATGACGTCAACACTGGAAGCGACACGTACCGAAACGACAACCAGTGGTGAAACACTGACAGTGACAGACACGATCACATTGACCGAGACAGTGACCAGTACCGATACCGTCACCTTTACCGATACAGCGACCTATGAAGTTGAAGTGACAGAAGCCGAAACCTATACCGCCATCTCTACGGAGACCATTGTCGTCACCGATACCATTACGGTAAGCGATACCGTCACCAACACTGATACGATTACCTATGAAGACACCTATACTGAAATCGACACCATCACCAACCAGGTCGAATACACTGTCGAATATACGGAAACCGATATCTCCTGCTATACCATTGTTGTCACCGAGACTGACTCACATACCTATCTCGAAACTACAACCGATTCCGAAGTGATCACCGTAACCGATACCTTTACCTACAGCGAAACCTTTGAAGAAACGGAAACGGTCACCAATACCTTTACCGAAACCGAAACGGCAACGCTGACCGATACGGCAACAGCAACCTTTACGGACACCATTACCGAAACAAGCACCGTCACCGGTACCGTCTGCGAGACCTATACCGATACCTACACGCAGAAAGAGTGGGATAAAGTCACCGTTACCGACACCTATACCCATACCATCTGTGATACTGAAACCGTCACCCTGACCCATACCGTCTGGGATAAAGATACCATCACCTTCACAGAAACGACTGTCGATAACGAAACGTTGACACTTACCGGTACCGTTACGGTCACCGATATCACAACTGAAACAGCGACAGAAGAGGTGACCATTACTTCAACCGATACCGCAACCTTTATCGATACCGAAACGATTGTCACTACCGAAACACTGACCAGTACCGATACCGTTACAGGTACCGTCTGCGAAACTTACACCGATACCGCAACCAAATTCGGTTGGGATAAAGTAACGATCACCAATACCTATACCCATACCGAGTATGCAACCGATACCGTAACCCTGACGCATACCGTCTGGGATAAAGAGACACTCACCCATACTGAAACGACTCTCGGTGACGAGACGATTACCGTAACAGAAACCGTCGATATCACCAGTACGGCCACCTACACCGATGTCGATACGGCTACCCTGACACTGACAGGCAGTGAAACATTCATAGACACGGAAACGGCAGTTGTTACCGAAACCATTACCGAATCCGAAACCGTTACAACGACCGTCTGTGAAACCTACACGGATACCGCAACCAAATGGGATTGGGACAAAGTCACCGTAACCGATACCTACACCCATAAAATTTACGTGACCGATACGGTTACGCTCACCGATACCGTCTGGGAAAAAGAGACCCTGACGCATACGGAAACCATAGCAGGCGACGAGACCATCACAGTCACGGAAACCGTGGATGTCACACAGACCCAGACACTCACTGCGGAAGAAGAGTACACCGTCACCAGTACCGAAACAGCTACTTTTGTAGGTACGGAAACCGTCGTTGTTACCGAAACTCTGACCAGCACCGATACCATTACCGGAACGGTCTGCGAAACTTACACCGATACGGCGACCAAATGGGATTGGGATAAAGTCACCCTGACCAATACCTATACCCATACCGAGTACGACACCGATACGGTCACCCTCACCCACACCGTCTGGGAAAAAGAGACCCTGACACATACCGAGACCGTACCGGGTAATGAAACCGTTACCGTGACCGAAACCGTCGATATCACCAATACCCAGACCTATACCGATATCGGTGAAGTCACCCTCACCCACACCGGAACGGAAACTCTGGTTGAAACCGAAACTGCCGTAGTCACGGAAACCATTACTGAATCCGAAACGATTACGACAACCGTATGTGAAACCTACACGGATACCGCAACCAAATGGGATTGGGACAAAGTCACCCTGACGGACACCTATACCCATAAAGTCTATGTGACTGAAACCGTCACCCTGACCGATACCTTCTGGGATAAAGAGACTGTTACGCATACCCAAACCACTGTCGGTGACGAAACGATTACCGTAACAGACACCATTGATGTCACGCAGACCCAGACCGTCACGGCAGAAGAAGAGATTACGGTCACACAAACCGATACCATGACGATTACAGAAACTGAAACGGTCGAAACAGACACCATTGTCACCCATACGGCCATCGAAACCGAAACTTACACGGTTCCGGGTACGGAAACACTCACCGATACGGTCACACTGACCATGACATGGACCATGACTGATACTGACGAATCGACCTATACGGTGACATCTACCGAAACCGATACCGTCACAACGTCAGATTCCTGCGTTATCACCGAAACCGACTCTGTCATGACAACCCTGACGGAAACATGGACGGAAAGTTATACGCAGACCGATACCCAGACCGATACGCAGACGGCTACCAATACCGAAACCTACAGCGAAACTTCAACCGGCACCGTCACTGCAACCTATACGGCTCCAGGTGTTGAAACCGTAACCGATACCATTACCCAGACACTTACCGAAACTGAAACCGGTACCGATTCTGAAACCTATACCAGCAGCTACACCGAAACCGGTACGGCTACCTATCTTGAATCGTGTGTTCTGACCGAAACCGACTCTGTCATGACAACCCTGACAGATACGTTCACCTACAGTTACACCGATACAGACACCCTAACGCATACCGAAAGCGTGACATCGACGTCTACCGATACGGTCACTTCGACTGAAGAGCAGACCTATACCGATACCACGACTGATGATGAGACGGTGACATTGACACAAACGCTCACCAATACGGATACATTGACATTGACTCTGACCGAGACCTACAGTTTCACGGCTGAAGATACAGTTACCAATACCGATACAACGGCAAGCGATACCTTCGCCAATACCGAAACTCTCACCGATACCAGTACCGTCACCCTGACACATACGTCAACCAGTGAAACAACCATTACTGTACCGACAGAGTATGAAACCACCAGTACCGTCACCAGTGAAGAGACCTATACGGCGACACAGACCGATGGTGAGACCGTAACGCTGACAGACACGGTCACTGAAACACAGACAGTGACACTGACGGATACAGTGACGGAAACAGACACGATTACCGAAACCCAAACCGAAACAGACACTATCACCACAACCGATACTCTGACCGGTACCGAGACCTGGAATGAAAATACCACCTATGTCGATACCATGACCATGACCGACACGTTGACGCAGACAACGTCCGAAACCGTGACAGAAACCGTAACCACGACTCTGACCCAAACACAAACGTACGAGTCCGAGGGTCCCGACACCACAATCACCACTACCGGTACCGTCACGGTAACAGAAACGCTCACCGTGACCGATACCCTGAGTGAAACCCAGACCGATACGGAAACATACACTACGGAAGAGACCTTCACCTCCGAGGGCGACACCTATACGGTACCGGGTACTGAAACGTACACCTATACACAACTCGGTGACACGGAAACCTATACCATCACAGGTACCGACCTTTCAATTGACGGACTGCCAAGCAGTGAGACACCGACCAATACGGCAACGTTTACATTCTCGAATGTCGATACCTTTACCGAGACCATAACGCAGACACTCACCAGCTCCGAAACCGTTACAGATACCGCTACGGCAACGATAACCGACACCATGACGGATACCATGACTGATACCGTCACCGATACCGTAACGGCAACCGATGAAAGCACATTGACAGATACCATTACCGAAACCGAAACCGTGACCCTGACAGATACCAACGGCGACACCGTGACCGAAGAGGTTACCCAGACTGTCGAAGCTACGGCAACCGAGGAAGTCACAGAGACCGATACCATTACAGATACCATCACGGAAACTGTGACAGAAACCTTTACGGATACGATTACCGAAACCGTGACGGAAACCATCATTCAGACAGAAACAGAGACCATCACCGATACCCATATTGAAGAGTTCACCGAAACGGTCACTACGTTCACTGAGAACAATGTCTCTACACGCGGCCTGCTCTCTGATGACCGCGGCATCAATCTTGAAGAAGCCACCGCTTCCGAAGCCGGCAGCGTCGATACCCAGACCAGCGACGCCATGAGCGGTCTGGTTGAACATGAAAGCGACATTGTCATTACGGAAACCGCTTATGACAGTTCAACCGGCAGCAGCAGCGGCCTTGTTGATAACAGCTACGAGGGCTCTGACTGGGGCGGCACCGAATCATTGACCGACAACCTCGGCGATAACGGTGACGGACTCCTCTAAGTCTGCCATGCAGGCCTTACATGTAAGGCTTGTCTGGCTCTTATTACTTCTGGTGCTGCCGGTTCTGGCAGCACCCTCACTTTCACCTAAATTTGTTATTGATTCCGATTTTCCGCAGGAAAACATCTGGACCAAACGTCTGCTGGAGCGCTCTAACGCCCTCTTTGAAAAACACTTTTCCCACCCGCTTGCAGAGATTCCTAAAACGATTCATGTCGTCATTCAGAAAGATCCGAAGTCAAAAGGGGTCGGTGGCGGAGCCAGTTTTGAAAACAACACCCTGCACTTTCGCAGCAACCTCTGGCAAAACGACCGCTACCGTCGCTGGATTCTGGTGCATGAACTCTCCAACCTTCTCGCCGCGCGCTACGGTTCGCAGGGCTACCCCTCAGACTGGTGGTCAAACGGACGCAGCCCCTTTCCCGTTTATGCCGCGTGGCTCATTCTGGGAGAGCTACAATACCCTCAAGATGCCCACTGGCTCAAAAAGAGCTATCAGGACAAAAAAGACCATCAGCTCTACTGGCACCTTGACGCCACCTACACTCCTGAGCTGTTTAAAAAGTTTTTCTACCTACTCAAGCGCGACGGCGTCCACCTTGAGCGCATCGGCAAACCGTGGCCCAACCCCGACCCGCAACGCGCATTGGTGAGCGCGGAGTACCTTTCGCTCGCCGCAGGAGAGAACCTTGCCCCGACCCTGCAACGCTACGACATCGGCAAACGCCCCTACGACTGGCACCTGCGGCATAAAAAGATTGCGTTCATTCCCTATGTGATTTCAGAAAAAGAGGTGGATGTTTTTTTGAAGAAGCATTGGCCTTGAGGCTTACATGTAAGGTATTTCAATATCCCAAAAAAGGGAGCTTGAGTTCGGAGAAAGGTTATGCCAGTTTTTTTGCAATTTCAATGTCTTGTTTGAGAAGACTGTTCACGAGTTCGCTCATCGTTGCGTTTTTCAGGGTACTGAGCTTTTCCTGCAAATAGTTCCTGACATCTCCATCGAGATAGATGGGAATCTCAAGTTCATCCTGCGGACGATAAAATTTACCTTGTTCGGCATCTGTAAAATCGTACTCTTTTTTCATAATTGCTTTCTCCTCTCATAGGATTTTTGTTCATTTTTTGTAGCTTTTCTAGCAGAGATGATGCGTACCGTTTCCACACCATTCTCATCACGAAAGGTATGTACAACAACCAACAGTAATTCGTTATAACCTTCTCCCAGCAAAATCCAACGTTCTTCATCGTCAGAATGCTCTTCATCAAAAATAGAGAGTGCAAAACGATCTGAAAATGCATAACACGCTTGCTCAAAGCGTATACCATGCTTTTTAATATTGCTCTGATTTTTTTTGTCATCCCATTCAAATTTCATGGCACATTATATCGAATCGTGAAAATAATGCTCTTTTTTTCTACTGTAGTGCCAGACGCTGACAAATAGTCGATTTTTTCTTTTTTGCATTGCCATCCTCTCCAATAATAAGGACAAAATGTCCTTTTATTACGATTTTCCCCTGATAACAGAACATTATGTCCTGCTATCAAAATCAAAAGGACATAAAAACCGAAATAATTTCAAAAAATAAAGCGTACAATCTTTAAAAATATGTCATTTTGTGATATTCTGAGTGAACATTTTCAATAGGAGATAGAAATGCTTGACGAACCCAAAGCTCAAGTCATTGCAGCCATCATCGGGGGTGTTGCCGCCATCGCGTCTGCTGCAGTGAGCTTCATAAGCGCGACTCGCGCCGAGCAGAGTGCCGCTATCCTTGAGAGTTCAAAATTTCGAATTGGTATGCCGGAAGATCGTTGCGCAACCAACAAGTTTCCTTGTCAGTTTCAAGTGCGTTCGGATGGATTCGTAGTCGTATTTGCATCGGCTGTAAGAGGAGAAAAACCCAGCTTAGACTCGAGGGCGCTTGTTTATACTGGCGATCACGAGGATTCGCTCACACTCGCCGGTGAAGCTTCAGCGTCACACAGAAAAGAAACTGTCCTGGCTCCAGGAAATACTCTTACCATCCCGGTTTCACTGGGAATGTATGTCCGGGTAGATCGGGAAAGTGAAGGCAAAGTAAAGGTGAAGTACTACCCGGTTGAAATTTCAATGGGCAAGGCCAAAGGTGGCGGCTAATAAGTCGTAACTACTTCAATTTATTAAATGCAACCAATGGTGGTTAGTGAATGAAACTTCTAACAAATCAAACGTTACATGTAAACATTATTCCCACCAACACCGTAAATTTCCGCACGTCTGAGAATCTTTTCCACCCACGGCTGTCGTGTTGCTTTCTCGGCCATGTCGCCTCCGTCGCCAAAGACCGCACCTTCGAAGGTGACGAGGCGGCGTGCGCTTTGGAGCGTTTTTTCATCAACACGATAAGCACGTTCAAACGCTTCAATCTGTGAAGGGTGGATGATTGTTTTTGAAAGCAGCCCTTCGGCGAGATCGCGCCGGATTTCTCTGGCAAATCCTTCAATATCATCATAAAACGGGTACACCGGCGCGCAGACTTCGTATCCGTCAGGCTTGAACACATGCAGCATGTTGGCAATCACCTGCGATGTGGCAGAGAGCTCATAGAGTGAAAACGCGCTTTCGCGGCGTATGCCGAGCTGGCGCAGCATATCTTCGGCACCGAAACGCACCAGAGGTATGCGCGCTTTATAGGGAGCGAGTTTTTCTTTGAGCGCGCGAAGCAGCGTAGCGTCAAAGAGTTCACGCCCTTCTACTGATGGCATGAATGCGCCGTCATAACCATGAAGTGCATGAAGATAGCGCTCGGCATTCTCAAGAGAAAACTTGGGCAGAACAAAACCGTCAATGTGCTTTAGCGCTTTACATGTAAGCATGGTCTCAAGCCACTCGATGTTGCGCGGACGCAGAAAGACATAAAGCGAATTTGGCTCGTATGCTCCCAGCAGTTCACAAAGCTGCGTCAAGACATCCGCTTCATGCTTTACATGTAAACCGTCTTCCGTGTCAATAACGCAGCTTCGCAGATGCGGGTACTTTTCCTGTTTCAAAATGGCAGGCAGGTTTTTATGGGTTGCGGGAATGAAGAGCGTGGCTCCGAGCGCCATAGGATCAAGCATTCTTTGGGTTCGGGAGCCTTTACGCGGCGTTACATGTAACGCCGGTTCAGTTTTCAAACTCTTCCTTGCATTCGCAGCGGAAGGTGTGGTGCTCCTCTTTGTGGTGACGACGGTTGAGAATAATCTTATGGAACAGCTCCATGTAGTCCCATGCCACATTCTCAATCATATATTTTTTGGAACTGATGCGAATGTTCTCACGCATGTACTCGTACTTCTCGGGATGGTCTATCACCTTCACCGCCGTATCGGCCCAGTTTTTCAAATCTTCATACGGACAGATGAAGCCGTTGATCTCATGTTCAAGCACTTCTGGAATAAAACAGCGGTCACTTCCCAAAACAATTTTTCCGCGGCAGAAGATTTCAAAAAATCCCCAGTTTGCGGAACCAAATTGCAGCGGATAGATGAAAAAATCTACCGCATGCAGGTAGGCATGATACCTGTCATACTCCATAAAATCGTAGAACTCGAAATACTCTTTAAACTCGGTATCTATTTTTTCCCGCTCGAAAATGTAGTCTTTGAAGGTTTTTTCATGCCCTTTTCCATAGACCTCATCAAGCACGACGCCTTCGTAGCTGTAAAGTACTTTTGGCGAACCGATAATGACAAACTTCACATTCTGGCGCTGCTTCAGAATCTCTTTGGCAATCAGCACGAACTGCTCAAACCCTTTGGCGGAAGAGAGGTCGCGCGCGGTGTAGCCAATATAGGTCTTGCCCGCTTCTTTTTTTATGGGCACCTCGCCAGCGGGTGGTTTAAGACGAAACCCTTCCATCTGCGGCGTGATCTTGTGCTGCAGGTAGTGCGGGAACATCCGTTTCGCATAGGCGCTTGGCGTAATGACATGATCGCTCTTGATCACCTGATGCATGCTGTACATCTCAAAGAGTTTGTCGCGGTAGCGCAGCGCTTCGGGCTGTTCGCCCATCAGTCGCACGGCTTCGCGGAAGGTATACAGGTCGCTG
>JBNLFL010000010.1:0-78726 GCA_050305515.1 Sulfurimonadaceae bacterium | reverse complement strand
CGGTAGCGCCATAAAGACAGGTATTACCGCCCGCACTGAAGGCCTCACCCTGATGCTCCGGCGTAATCACGATTTTACCGCCGTGCATCCCTTTACCGATATAATCGTTCGCATACCCTTCAAGACGGATATTGACGCCGTTAATAAGGAAGGCACCCAGTGCCTGCCCGGCAATCCCTTTGAGCATGATATTGATCGTGCCTTCTTTGAGGCCCGCATCTCCGTAATACTGCGCAATCTCACCACTGATGCGCGCACCGAAGCTGCGGTTGAGGTTGCTGATGGTGCGGCTGATGCGGATCGGATGATCAGGATGCTTGATAGCCGCGCGGGCTTCTTCAAGGACCGAAATTTCAAACGCATTGTCATCAAAAGGCGGGTTCGTCGCCTGCTGGCAGGTATTGATTCCCTCCTCCTGATGCAGTACGGCGGAGAAATCGAATTTTTTGGCAAATGCGTTGTCAACCACGTTAAGCAGGTCGGAACGGCCTACAATCTCTTCAATGCTTCGGTAACCGAGCGATGCAAGAATCGCGCGGACATCATCTGCCAGAAAGTTGAAGTAGTTGATGACCTGCTGCACGTTGCCGCGATAATGCTCGTCACGAAGTACCTGATTCTGTGTCGCAATACCCACCGAACAGCGGTTGACATGACAGATACGCAGCATTTTACAGCCGATAATCGTCAGTACACCCGTTCCGAAAGCAAAACTCTCCGCACCCAGCAATGCCGCCTTGATAACATCCAGACCCGTTTTAAGACCGCCGTCGGTCTGTACATGTACCATTTCGCGGAGATTATTGGCTTTGAGTGCGTTGTGCGCCTCAGAAAGCCCAATCTCCCACGGGTTCCCTGCAAATTTGATCGACGTCAAAGGTGCAGCTCCCGTACCGCCGTCACCGCCGGAGATGATGATTTTGTCAGCATACGCCTTGGCGACACCGGCGGCAATCGTACCGACACCGGAGGTGGAAACCAGCTTGACCGCGATGGTCGCCTTGGGGTTAACCTGTTTGAGGTCGAAAATCAGCTGTGCAAGATCCTCGATCGAATAGATATCGTGGTGCGGCGGCGGTGAGATTAGCGTGACACCCGGAACCGTATGGCGCAGGCGACCGATGAGTGCCGTGACTTTATGGCCCGGAAGCTGTCCCCCCTCACCCGGTTTGGCACCCTGTGCCACTTTAATCTGAATCTCATCTGCGGAACGCAGGTACGCCGGTGTAACACCGAAACGGCCCGATGCGACCTGTTTGATTTTGGAGTTACGGATGGTTCCGAAACGTTCAGCATCTTCACCGCCCTCACCCGAGTTTGACATACCGCCAATCGTGTTCATCGCTTCGGCAAGTGTTTCATGGGCCTCGGGAGAGATAGACCCCAGACTCATTGCAGCAGATGCAAAGCGTTTGAAAATCTTCTCTTTGGATTCGACTTCATCAATGCTGATTGCCGGACGGTCCGACCTGAATTCGAAGAAATCACGAATAAATTTCAGCCCGCGGCCGTTAACGACCTGTCGCAGTTTGTCATAGTCCGCTTTGGTGCCGCTTTTGGAAACCGCATGAATTGCATGAATCACGTCCGGACCGAAATCGTGGTGTTCCTGTCCATGGTAGAACTTGTAGAATCCGCCGATATTCAGCGGATAGATACGGTTGAAACCGTTATCCGCATAGGCATCTTTGTGCGCTTTTTTCAGGCGTGCTTCAATATCTTCATAGTCCAGTCCGGGAACCAGAGCCTGCGAATCGCCAAAACACTCCTCAACCATCCCGCGGCTGAGACCGAGTACATCGAAAAGACCCGAATTGCGATAGGATGCAATCGTGGAAATACCCATTTTCGACATGATCTTCAGCAATCCGCCGTTAAGCGAAGAGTGTACCGACTTGAGGGCTTCATGACAGTTGATTTCACTTTTATGGCGATCGGCGTACTGCAGCACCGTTGCAAACAGAAGACGCGGATAGACGGCACTGGCGCCATAGGCTATCATTGTCGCGGCACCATGCGAGTCTATCACCTCGCAGGTACTGGCAACGATAGAGACCAGATGGCGGATCTTCTCTTTGCGCAACGCCTGATTCAGACGGCCGACAACCATCAGCATCGGCATCACAAGCGTTTTCTCATTCAGATCGGTATCGTCAAGAATGACAATGCGCGTTCCTTCGTTTCTGACAGAATCAACCACTTTCGCGACAAGCGCTTCAAGCGCTTCTTTTAAAGAGACACCGCTAAACGAGGTTGAAAACGTCGTGTTGTGATAAAACGCCTGATAGCGCGGTGATTTGACGTCACCGAACGATTTGAGCACTTCGAGTTTTTCATGGGTGATAATCGGTGAAATTGCTTTAAGACGGTGCGCATGTTCAGGAAGCTCATCCAGAATATTGTGCACCTCTCCAAAACCGGTATTGAGGCTCATGACCACCATTTCACGGATCGGATCGATCGGCGGATTGGTAACCTGTGCGAACTTCTGCTTGAAAAAATCGCTGAAGTTGCGCTGTTTGTCACTGAAGGCCGCCAATGGCGTATCGTCACCCATCGAGCCTACGGCTTCCTTGCCGTCACGAACCATCGGCTCAATAACCTGTTCGATGACTTCATGCGTTATGTTGAAATAACGCTGTGCCGGAATCAGCTTGGCTGCTTCGAAGTCACAGCTTTTTTCATACTGCAGGTCAATATGCTCCTGCAGGTAGATCATATGCTCATTGAGCCATTTCATGTAAGGATTGGATGACTTGAGATAGTTGTTGATGTCATCGTCTTTAAGAACTTTCCCGAATTTCAGATCGAGTCCGATCATCTGACCCGACTGCAGGCGTCCGCGCTCTTTGATCTGCTCTTCAGGAATATCGATAACACCGTATTCACTTGCGATGAGCAGCGTATCATCGTGCGTGATGATATATTTTGAAGGACGCAGTCCGTTACGGTCAAGAACACAACCGATGTAACGGCCGTCTGTCAGCGAGAATGCGGCAGGACCGTCCCATGCTTCAAATACGGTGGAGTGGTATTCATAAAAAGCGCGCAGTTCCGGATCCATGTGCGGAGCATTCTGCCACGGCGCGGGGATGACGGCACGCGCCGCTTTGAAAAAATCCATACCGTTGGCAATAAGAAACTCAAAAAAGTTGTCGGCACTGGCACTGTCGGAAGAACCCGTCTGCAGAATTGGCAGAATCCGCGCAATCTCTTCATTACTAAAAACATCGCTCTTGATCGATTCCGATTTGACATCGACATTGAAACGGTTGGCTTCAACCGAGTTGATTTCGCCGTTGTGAGCAACAGCGCGGAACGGCTGTGCCAGACGCCACTTGGGCAGCGTATTGGTGGAAAAACGCTGGTGGAAGAGTGAAAAGGAGATCTTGAAACTGCTGTCCTGAAAATCTTTATAAAACTCTTTAATATGGGTTGGCATGACCAACCCTTTGTAGGAGATGACGCGTGAACTCATGGATGCGATGTAGAAATCGGCATCATCAATGAAGTGGTGTTCCGCTTCTTTACGGCTGAGATACAGCAGTGCATCAAAACGCTGCGTTGCCATAATCGAGTTGGGAATAATAAAAAGCTGCATGATGAAAGGCAGTGATGCAAGCGCCTGTTCACCCAGTGCGTTGGTATCGATCGGCACGATGCGTTTGAGAACCACTTTAAGATCGTTGTCAAGGCAGATGTCAGCCATGACATCAAGCTGCTCTTTATCTTTGGTGAATACTGTAGCAACGGCATACATTTCGGGAAGTTCGACACCGGCTTCATTCGCCACTTTATGCATGAACTCATTTGGCATGGAAAGCAGCAGACCGCTTCCGTCACCCGTTTTACCGTCAGCTGCAACCGCACCGCGGTGCATCATCCGTTCAAGTGCGGTAATCGCGTTTTCCAGATTTTCATGACTGGCACGATTTTTAATATTGGCAATGAGACCAAATCCGCAGTTGTCTTTAAAAGACCGTAATAGATCGTGATGTTCTACCATGCATCAACCTTTTTCAAGAAAATGTATCATTTTCATTCAATTTAATCTCTTTTTAAAGAATAATATCTTATTTAGAGAAGTTCAGGGGATATTTTAACTTTTTTCCTGTTAAAATTCTATAAAATCAGTAAGAACAGAGATTGCAAATCCAATCAGCTGGGTAAAAAAGAAGCATTATTGCAAGGTTTTATTATCAAAGTAACCCGTTCCCGGGATGAAGACTTGATCGTCACCATCATAACGCAGCAAAACTTACAGACCCTTTATCGCTTTTACGGCGCACGGCACAGTCCCATCAATCTCGGTTTTAAAATTGACTTTGAGACTCAAAGCAGCCTGAACGCTTCGATAGCACGGCTTCGTGACGTCATTCACCTGGGTTATCCGTGGATGCTCGATCGCTTTCGTCTGAGTGTGTGGCAACAGTTCATCGCCCTCTTTCATGCGCATCTCTACGATGCCGAAGAGATCGGCAGTTTCTATTTTGACATGCTTGAACGCGCTGCGTCACACTGGCATCTGCAAAATCCCCGGCGCATCGCTGTCGAGAGCTATGTTTCAATGCTGCGCCATGAAGGGCGGCTGCACGAAGAGATGTACTGTTTTTACTGCGAAGCCCCCATCACCGATACGGTTTCACTTCTGCGCGCTTTTTTACCCTCACACCATGAGTGTTCCCACAGGCAGAGCATTGCACTCGAGAGTTATCGCTATCTGCTTCAAAATGGTTCCACGCTTTTTTTGACCGACAGTGAAGTTGACACACTCTGGTACACCCTGATCGAGGGGTTTTAAGTGCACTACATCGGATCCAAAGAGCGGCTGGTCCCATTTTTGCGGGCACAGATGCAGCAACATGTCAATGAACCGTTCGAACGGTTGCATTTGTGTGATCTTTTTGCAGGTTCCGGAAGCATCGGCCGCGCTTTTCATAGCGAGATGGGACGCATTACCAGCAATGATCTCGAATACTTCAGCTATATCCTCAATCATGCCTATCTCAAAACCGTAACACTCGATGGCTACGAAGCGCAACTGGCAGCGCTTAATGCGCTTCCCCCGAAAGAGGGCCTGGTTTTTCGCCACTATGCTCTTGGCGGCGGCAGCAACCGGCGTTATTTCAGTGATACCAACGCCCGTCACATAGATGCCATCCGCATGACACTCTCGGAGTGGCTGCGCGACGGTAGCGTCTCCCGGGAACGCTACTACCTGCTGCTCGCAACGCTTCTCGTTGCAGCCGTACAGGTTGCCAATACGACATCAGTTTTCAGCGCCTATCTCAAACATCTGAAAACTACGGCTAGACACCCTTTGAAACTCCTGCCGCTCTCTGTTGAACCCTCATCGATGCCGCATGAAGTCTTTAATGACGATGCCAACAGACTCATTGAGAACCTACAGGGCGATATTCTCTATCTGGACCCGCCATATAACCTTCGCCAGTACGGTGCCAACTACCATCTGCTCAATACCATTGCACGCTATGAGGCTTTTGAACCCAGAGGAATGACGGGGCTCCCCCCCTATCACAGTTCACCCTACAGCCGGAGAAAAGATGCGCTTCATGCCTTGAAAGCGCTGCTCGAAGCGGCACGCTTTCGCTACATTTTCCTGAGTTACAGCGATGAGGGCATCATTGCAAACGATACGATTGCCGACATGATGAAAAGGTTGGGAACTTATGAGCAAAGCAGCACGTTACACAAACGCTTCAACAGTAAAAACGTGACATCGAAAAGTTTCAAAACGCGCGAATATCTTCATATCTTGAAGAAATAGCCTTACATGTAAGGTTAAATCTCATAAAAATAGGGCTGATACGCCTGATCAAGTTCGGAGAGTTTGAGAGAAAAAAGGGCTTTGATCTTCGCTTCGATATCCTGCCAGAAATACTCCAGAATGATACTCGCCCCAACGTTGCCCTCAATTTTACAGATGGCACCTTCAAGCGCTTCGACAATCTCAAGCACTTCAATCTCATGCGCGGGACGTGCCAACCGGTAGCCGCCTGAAACGCCGCGAATGCTTGTGACCAGATTGGCACGTCGCAAGATACCCATCAACTGCTCCAGATAGCTATGGGAAATGCGGGTCATGGCAGCGATCTCCTTGATCTGCATGGTACGCTGGTGGGGTGCATGGGAGAGCACATGCATGGCGGCAAGCCCGTATATGCCTTTAGACGATATTCCGGCCATGATTCAGGGCTTTAGCAAACGCAGCAGATGCTGGTAAAGATAATAGATTTTGCACCCGAGGCAGTAGCCAAAGAGTACTTCGAGGCTGCTGCACAAGAGGAAAACTCCGGTTGTCGCATAAAGAAACACGGGCAGTCCCATCCAGCTAAAGAGTGCCAGCAGAAGCATAAAGAGAAGCCCGAAATGTGCAGCCAGACGTTTTGCAGCCGCATCTTCAAAGCTGCTTTCCCAACCCATACGCTCCTGAAGTGCCGCAGCCATCATGTAAAAAGGGCTGTGACGGACATTACCGTAAAGTCGTATTGTAAAGTCGGTGGCCAGTAAAAGAAACAGCCAGAACGAAGGAGCAAAAAGTGCAGCTACGACGCTAATGAGAACCAGCAGTGAAATAATCCGGACCGTAGTGGCGTCAACCTGCTGAAAGTTGACAGGGCAAGCTCGTGCCATAAGGCTTCCTTGAATTTAAAGATGTGCGATTGTCGCATAAGTGATTCATATAGTCAAGTATTCATACTGTTTTACTCGGGTTTATTCTCTTTTATACGGCGCATACGCTTTAAGGCTCCCGCACACCATTAAAGTGTACTATTATAAATAATCTAAATGATGCGGGGTCAGATGAAGCCTTATCGTTCCTACAGTTTTTCTATCAGTTCCGGCAGCGAAGTCCGTCAGCTTGTTTCAAAGATGGAAGCGACAGGCGGTCGCAAGTTTTTAACGCATATCAGCGCATTTGAGCACAACACCGTACTCACCCAGACACTCAGGCAGGAACTCTCGCAGCATTTCGGGGGCATACAGATTATCGAACTTCTTCATGAGGAAAAAGAGCGGGTCGATATCGTACTTTATACATGCAGCAATATCGAACTGACCGATTCACAGCAGCAGCTTCACGAACTCCTCTCACAAGTGACTCAGGAAAACAGAACCCTGCATAAAAGGCTCTCAAACAGTAAAAGCGAACTGCTGGCACGTTTTTACACGGATACCCTCAGTAATCTGCCAAACCTCTACAAACTGCGTAACGATCTGGAAAAAAGCGACAATGCGACATTCATCGTTTTCAATATTGACAATTTCAAAATCATCAATGATTTTTACGGATTTATCGTTGGCGATTTCATTATCGAACGTTTTGCGAAAGCTATTGTAGATACGGTAAAAGAGGAGACCGTTTACCGGATTGCCGGTGATGAATTCGCCATTTTAACGGATCGGCAGCTCAACTTTTACGAGCTCAAGGAGTATCTCACCGAACTTGCCGCCTCGCTCTCGCACCTGCGTTTCTCCTATGCCAGAACAGAGATCTACATTGATGTGACGATGGCATCCTCAAGCGGCAGTCTGAATGACGCCTTTTCAAAAGTCAACATGGCCCTGCGTTACGCCAAAGAGAATAAACTCGCCTTCTGGATCTATGAAGATTCCATGAAACTCGGTGATGTGTACGAAACCAACCTCAAGATTGCCACAAAAATCCGCAAAGCGATCGAGCACTCCGGAATCGTCCCCTATTTTCAGCCGATCATCGACAACAATAACGGCACAATCGTCAAATTCGAGGTCCTTTCACGTCTGATTGACCCTGAAGGACATATTTATGCTCCGCAGCTTTTTATTCCTATTGCCAAGAAGATCAAGGTTTACAATCTCATTACCAAATCGATCATAGAAAAAAGTTTCGAGTTTTTTAAAGATCTTCCCTACCACTTCAGCATCAATCTCTCGATAGACGACATCATGGATCAGGATATCTATAACTTTATTATCCATACGCTCCAAAAAAGCGGATTTGCCAACAGGGTCGTTCTGGAACTGCTTGAGACAGAACAGATCAACGATTATAAAAAAGTGTCGCGTTTTATCACCGAAGTGCGACGCTACGGTACCAAGATCGCCATCGATGATTTCGGAAGCGGATTTTCCAACTTTTTTTACATGACACGGCTTGATCCCGACTATATCAAGATCGACGGTTCGCTGATCAAGGAAATTGACATCGATACCAATGCGCAAATCGTCGTAGAAACCATTGTGCAGTTTGCAAAAAAAATGCACATAAAAACAATTGCCGAGTACGTTCACTCATCCACCGTACTTTCCGAAGTCAAACTTCTGGGCATTGACTATTCGCAGGGATTTTATATCGATACGCCAAAACCCGATATCTCCCTTTAACACAACGCCACCTCACTTAATTTTATTTCGATACCATAACGCTCAATTTTTTACTTACTCAAGGATTTTCAATGAAAGCGATTCTGTTTCTGCTGCTAAGCCTGAATGTACTCATCTATGCCGCTGACAGCTATGAAGACGACCTCAGTGCCGAAGAAGCCTACAAAATGGAAAAAAGCGGTGAAGCAATCATCGTAGATGTCCGTACCAGTATCGAGTATCTCTACACCGGACACGGAGAAGGTTTTATCAATATTCCCGCCTACAACTGGACCTACGAGCCAAAATCGATCGAAGATCGTGTCAAAAGCGCCGAGTATGAGCTTGAAAAAGGTATTGTCAAAGACCATGTGCAATCACAGAAACTCTACAATCCCAAAGAGACCATTAACAAAAATTTTGTAAGTGAAGTCATGAAAGCCATGAAACTGCGCAATGTTTCCAAAGTCATTCTGGTCTGCCGCAGCGGTCCGCGCTCCAAAGCGGCTGCGAACATGCTGGCAAAAGAGGGCATCGAGGCTTACAATCTGGATGACGGTTTCATCTTTGGCTGGAAAGAGGAAAAAATGCCCTGGGGCGGCCAGTAAGCCCTAGCGCTGCGTTGCATCCTCCGCTTTGACCCACAGATAGCGATCCCGTGCGGATTTCCAGACCCGATCTACAAAATACCCGGTAATCCGGATCCACCCTTCCCGCTCCTGAAGCGACGTAAACGACCTCCGTGCTTCCCATGTCTCGATAGCATGTCCGTTAGGAGCGTCATAAATGGGTGCCTCTTTGTTCATACGGTAGGTCCGTGCATGATCCCATACAACATCACGGGGCTTTGACAGCGGTTCGTAGCCCGGTTTCATCACCAGCTTGGGCATGGTCTCCGTTTTTTCACACTGTAACGGCGCAACCGCCTGCGGTGCACTTTTTTCAAGTGCAGTGTTTTTGCCTGAAAGCACCTTATTATCCCGGCGCGTCTTTTCAAGTTCCTGCATCAGCTGTTGCTGTTGGGCATGCAAGGCCGCCATTTGCGTCTCAAGCGTGAGCAAGTGCTGCGATTGTTCCTCTTTTTCCCGCTCCAGCTGAAGGTTCCGCGCCGTTTTCTCTTCCAGAGCGCTTTTCGTACGTGAGACATTCGCATTCAAATCTTCAAGACGCTGTTGCAGTGCATGCTTCTCTTTTTCAAGAGCGGTGCGCTGTTCCTGCAATCTGTTCATCTCGGCTGATGCATCATTCCCTTTTTCAGCAGCAACTGCCGCTTCGAGTTCGGCCAGACGTTTTTGCGCTGTTTCCAACTTTTTGGATCGTTCGATATCACGTTCATTAAGCAATGCGAGCTGACGCTGCAGATCGCCCGTACGCTTTTGTGCTTCGGATCCGGCTTTTTCATGCTCGCTTGAGAGTGCATCGTATTTTTGCTGCAATGCCAGCAGCTCCTGATGCCGCTGCATCAGTTCAAGTTTGTTGACCTCGCACTGTGCCGGAGCGGTCTCGATCTTCTCCAGTGCCTCATGGCAGCTCTCATACTTCTGTCTTAGAACACTGACATCCTTGACAATACTTTCAATACGTTCAATCTCGTCTCCCAGAGCGATGGCACCTATGAGAGAAAGAGAAAGCAGCAGTTTCATGAGACTCCTTTTTTCAGCAGTTTGACACCCATTTCACGGTGATGGGTATAGGGAAACTGATCAAACAGTGCCATATCGGTTATTTCATGCGTTTTTTGCAGCATTTCAAGATCGCGGCGGAGTGTTTCCGGATTGCAGGAGATATACAGCACATGCTCAAATCGTGACACAAAGCTGCATGTCAGCGCATCCATCCCCGCACGGGGCGGATCGACGAAAATCGTTCCCAGATGGTAGCGGCCGAGATCGATATCGGCCATGCGGTTGAAGGTGCGTACCCCGTCAAGCGCCTGTACAAACTCTTCAACCCCCAACCGCACGAAATCAATGTTTTCCACGCCGTTGAGTTCCATATTGACACGGGCTGCGGCAATCGAGGATTTGGATATCTCCGTAGCCAATACCTTTTCAAACTGCGTCGCAAAGGGAATCGTGAAATTGCCCGCACCGCAATAGAGTTCAAGCAGGTCGCCGCCGATTCCTTCAAAGAGCGACATGACCCATGTGATCATCGCTTCATTGACTCCCGGATTGGGCTGCGTGAAACTGTTTTCGGTATGACGAAAATGGAAATCTCCGGCCTTTACATGTAAGGTTTCCGTAACATAATCCTGTGTCAGAACCTCTTTCTGCCCGCGACTTCTGCCTATGATATGAATACCGAGTTCACGGCTTATCGCTTCGGCTTTTTCACGCCACTGCATCTCGAGACGGCGATGGTAGATCAGGGTCGCGACGATCTCGCCGCTGCTGCTTGAGAGAAAATCAATGCCGAAAAGTTTTTTATCAATGCCTTCGTTTTTAATGGCTTCAAGCAGCCGCGGCATCAGCGCCATAATGCTCTCGCGTACCATCGGACACTCGGCTATCATTACCGTTTTTTTCGGTTCCAGCGCATGCATGGCATAGAAACTTTCATTCCCTTCATGCCAGATACGAAATTCCGCGCGGGCACGGTAATGCGCATCGCGCGAGGGATGCAGTGAAATATCGCCGCTGTAGATATCGGCAAACTCGTTTTGAGTGACTGCAAGCTTGTGACTCAGTTGCGCCGTATATCCGCCTTCATATTCGCGGCAGCTTCCGCAACTTCCAAAATGTTGACACTCCAAACCATCGACTCCTATTTTATACTGGCAATCAGATTGCCGATGAGCAGGTTCCACCCATCAACCAAAACAAAGACCAGAATTTTGAACGGCAGCGAAATCATGACCGGCGGCAGCATCATCATACCCATCGACATCAAAATGGAAGCGACGACCATATCGATGACCAGAAAGGGTAGAAAGAGCAGAAACCCGATCTCGAATGCCGTTTTAAGCTCGCTGATGACAAAGGCCGGAATGATGACGGTGAGCGGCACATCGCTGATTGTCTGGGGATTTTCGATTTTCCGGATCCGGACAAAAAGTGCCAGATCTTTTTCACGCGTGTTGCGTATCATGAAGTTTTTGAAAGGTTCCGCCGTCTTTTCAAAGGCCTCTTCATAACCGATCTTTTCCTGAATGTAAGGCTCAATCCCGTTCTCGTACGCTTTTTTTCCGACAGGTTCCATGACAAAAATAGTCAAAATCAGTGCAAGCATGACCATCAGCTGCGTCGGAGGCACCTGCTGGGTTCCCAGCGCCTGACGCAAAAATCCGAACACAATGACAAAACGGGTAAACGTCGTCATGACCAGCACCAGCGAGGGTGCCAGAAACAGGATTGTCAGAACAATCAGTACATTCAGGGATGTTACCAGCTGCTGCGGCGAATCGGGGGCCGTAAGCTGGAAATTCATTGTGGGAATCGGGTCTGCCGCAAAAACCAATGCCGATAACGACAACAAGAGCCAAAGCAGTCGCATCACTGGGCCTGTTCTAATATGGAGCCTTCAATTTTCTCCTGATTCTCACTCTTCGTACCATAAAAATGCAACTCGACGCGACGGTTTTTTGCACGGCCCTGAGGGGTGGCATTGGTCGCAATGGGACGGTATTCGCCAAATCCCGCCGCGTGGGCACGTTTGGGATCGACACCGTCAATCAGAAGTTCATGCAAGACTGCCAGAGCCCGCGCCGTCGAGAGCTCCCAGTTATCCTTGTAGAGGCTGTTTGCTCCGGGAGATCCGGTGTCGGTATGTCCCTGTACGCTGACGTCCACATCATTTGGGAGAGTATCGACAATCAGTGCCATACGTTTGAGAAACAAAATAGCGTCTTCATTCTCGATTTTGGCACTTCCCTCTTTGAAAAGCAGTGATGCCGGAAGTTCGATAACGAAACCTTCCTGCGACTCTTGAAGTGTAATCGCCGGTCCCTGCCCTTTTTTGGTCATCTCGTTGGCATCTTCAATGGCGGCCTGAATCCGGTTGACCTGATCACTGGTCTCATCCTGCGCTTCGATAGGGGTAGATTCCTGAATACGCTGTTTCGAGATTTCGGTTTTACTGCCGCCTTCGAGGACACTCATCGCTCCGGCGAGCGAACCGATCGCTTCAGACACCTTCTTGGCATCCATACTCGACATCGAAAGCAGCAAAACGAAAAAACAGAGCAGCAGACTCATCAGGTCGCCAAACGCAGCGAGCCATGCCGGCATGCATTCGGGACAGTCAGGACACTTTTTTTTACCCATCTAGTGACTACTCAAACTGGCTGACGCGTTCATTCGGCGGCAGGAATGAAAGAAGTTTACCTTCGAGCGTCCTGGGGTTATCCCCTGCCTGAATCGACATGATTCCCTCAAGAATCATCTGTTTGACCAGATCCTCTTCATCATTTCGAATACCCAAAATATTGGCAATCGGTCCTCCGAAAATATTCCCGATCATCGCTCCGTACATGGTGGTGAGCAACGCAACCGCCATGGAAGGGCCGATTGCCGAAGGATCCGCCATATTCAGCAGCATCGCAACCAGACCGATCAGCGTTCCGATCATCCCCATCGCACCCGCAAGTCCTGACCATTGGCTGAAAACCGACGCATTGAGTTTATGGCGGTTGCTTGTCTGTTCCATCTCGATTTCAAGCAATTCGCGAATGGCATCAGGTTCATTGCCGTCAACCGCCATGGAGAGCCCTTTTCTCAAAAAAGCGTTCTCCTCCTGATTTGCAGCAGCTTCAAGAGAGAGGATTCCGTCACGGCGTGCCGATGTAGCAAACTCGACCAGTTTTTTGATGAGTGCAACCCTGTCTTCCTGCGGCGGCTTGATTGCAATCATGAAGATCTTTGTAAAGTTCTTCATGGTCTCCATTTTAAAAGAGACCATCAATGCTCCAAGGGAACCTCCGAAAACGATCAGCACGGAGGGAATGTCAATGTAAGGACCGATTCCGACCCCCATTGCCATTGCACTAAAGAGCAGACCCAGAATCAATACCAGACCAATGACCGTTCCTAAATCCATCCACGACCCTTCAGAAAAATTGGATTTATAATATCACAAAGAAATTTAAGCGTAGCTCTTTTACTGCCTCTCAAACATCCAATAATGAAGCATTTTCGCTGTTATGACGAGAACAAAAAACGAAACCATGACATCGCTGAGAAAATGTCCCCCGGCAACCATCCTCGCCAGACCTACGGCAAATCCGTATCCGAGTGTCAGGCTCATCCATAACGGACGCCGTCGTCGTGCGAGCATGGCGTACGCCACAAGCGCAAAAGCGCCCGATGCGTGTCCGCAGCTAAAAGAGTAACCGCCCTGATCGCTCAGGACAAAAGCCGGAGTGAACCGGTCATCGCCCCCAAATCGGACAATATCTGTCGGACGGGCACGTCCCCAGTGATCTTTAAAAAGGACATTAACGATCAATCCCGAACCGATACCGAGTACCAGCAGTGCAAAAAGCAGTTTTTTTCCGTTAAAGTCCAGAAGGTTGCGACCGCTGAAGCGATTGTAGAGCCAGAGCAGAACCGCTCCGATGTTGACACTGAAGAGTACGATGCGGACACTGTCATAGAGGCCGGATTCGATCCATGATCCCCGTAGGGTAAACCCGACACCTTCAGTGTAAAAAAGTCCGCTAACATACAGATCGATCTGGGGGAAAAAAACCAATAGGACGGATGTCAGCGCAAAAAACGCCCAAAGCAGCGTTACAGGAGAGGCAAAAAGTCTTTTCATGCGCAGCATTATAACCTCTGAAGCAAACAAAAAGAAATATAACCTCAAAAGACGTTTTCCTTCCAAAAAGTGTTATGATTGAAGGAAAAAAGAAGAGGTTAGTTTCTTATGGTGCAGCCTGATACGTTAACCTTCAAGATGCCATTGTGGATCAGGAACTATGTTGCCGATATCGATACTCTTGAAGATAAAGAGGCACGCATGGCCTTTGTTATCGAAGCGGCGCGGCGCAATGTCATCAACGGTACCGGCGGTCCTTTCGCCGCTGCCGTATTTGAAAAGCATAGCGGCAGACTTATTGCCCTCGGTGTGAATCTGGTGACAACGGAAAACCTCTCCGTCCTTCATGCCGAAATGGTCGCGCTGATGCTGGCGCAACGTGCTCTGGGCAGTTATGACCTCGGAAATCCGGATCTGCCGGAGCATGAGCTGGTTACCTCTACCGAACCCTGCGCCATGTGCCTGGGTGCCATTCCCTGGTCGGGTGTGGTACGGGTTGTCACCGGTGCAACCGACGCCGATGCCCGCGCCATCGGTTTTGATGAAGGGCCCAAAGTAACGCAGTGGCGCGAAGCGTTGCAGGAGCGCCATATTGAAGTCATCACGGAACTCAAACGCGAAGCGGCACGGGATGTGTTGGAGTTCTATCTCAAAAACGGAGGACATCTCTACAATTCCCGTGAGACTTAACTGCCTTACATGTAACAATACGCATCGTGCGTGTAACGATACTTTTGCTACACTTGCATCATGAAAACCTACCTCAAACGCATTCTTTCCGCCCTCATTCTTGTTGCATTGCTTTATGGTATCGGCCGCGTTGGCGTTGTCTATTACGACAGCTACCGTTTTGTCGAACGCCAGCCTTACATGCAGATGCAGACACACCACTCCGTGCTTTTCAAATGGCAAAGCCCCAAAAGCGAAATCGGCTGCGTCCGTTACGGCATCGAAACCCTTTCAGAGAAGGCGTGCGACCCCGAGCCCACCTCCTATCATCACATCGCGCTTGAAGGGCTTGAAGCCGGTACTGCCTACCGCTACGAAGTAGCATCGCCCTCCATGACCATCGACAACAGCGGCCGCCGTTTTACGACACTTGTATCGAAAAGCGACGCGGTTCAGCGCATCTGGGTTATCGGTGATTCAGGCGAAGCCGGCCCCAAACAAGACGCCGTCTATCAGGCCATGATGCGCCATCTTGAGGGCAAGCCGCTCGATCTGTGGCTGCTTCTGGGCGATAACGCCTATCGCAGCGGAACGCAGCAGCAGTACAACAAAGCGCTTTTCAAACCCTACGCCGAACTTCTCAAAACACTCACTCCCTGGGCCGTCATCGGCAACCATGATGCGCGCCGCTGGGCTTTTTACGATATTTTCGAGTTTCCGCAAGCGGGCGAATCGGGCGGCATCCCCTCGGGAAGCGAACAGTTTTATGCCATCGAGAGCGGCAACGTACACATCGTCATGCTCGATTCGCACGAGGGTGATACCTCGGCTGGGGGCGCCATGGCCGCGTGGCTCGAAAAAGACCTCGCGCAGGTTAGCACACCCTGGATCATCGCCGTCATGCACCATCCGCCCTACTCCGACGGCAGCCACAAAAGCGACAAGCCCATGGACAGCTGGGGACGCATGAAAAAAGTGCGTGAGAACATCGTGCCGATTCTCGAAAAATACGGGGTCGATCTGGTGCTTTCGGGCCATTCGCACGGTTATGAGCGTTCACGGCCGATGCACAACCATTATGACACTTCCAATCACTTCGATGCCGCAGTTCACGAAGTCTCGCACGGTGACCACTATTACTGCAAAGCGCCCGCGCGCCATGCAGGCGACGGCACCATATACAACGTCGTAGGCTGTTCGGGCAAAAGTGACCGTGCCAGCTTCAAGCACCCGGCCATGCCATTCTCCTATCAGACCCTCGGCTCCACGATTCTGGAGATCACGCCCGATACACTCAAAGCCACATTCCTCGATGAAACCGGTGCCGTACGTGACAGCTACAGCATTGACAAGAGCCTTACATGTAAGGATGATGCGCAATGACGTCCCTGCTTTACCGCTATCCGGAACGCACGCTCTGGAGCCTGTTGCTGTTTCTGGGATTCGGGAGCATCATCTATAACGGTTTCGTCCCGCTGCACGGCGATGAAGCCTACTACTGGGTCTGGAGTCTCAACCCACAGGGCGGCTACTTCGACCACGCGCCGCTGATTGCCTGGATGATAGCGCTGAGCAACCTTGTGAGCGACGCGGAATGGGGTGTGCGTCTGAGTGCGGTCATCGCCATGAGTATCGCCGGTCTTTACATCTACCGCCTTACATGTAAACTCTCCGATACAACCACGGCACTCAACGCGCTCTTTATCTACGCTTCCGTCGTACTGGTACATGCCGGCTACACGCTGGTAACGCCCGATGCCCCGCTCATTCTTTTCTGGTCGCTTTCACTCTATTACGGTTACGAAGCAATCTTTGAAGACCGTACCAGTTCGTTCGTACTGCTCGGGCTCTTTCTGGGGCTGATGATGCTAGGCAAATACAGCGCCATACTTTTTGCGCTCTTTTTAGTTCTTTTTGCCCTGCTCGGCATGAGGACACTCTTTCGTGACTGGCGCACTTACATTGTCATGGGTCTCGCCACCATCATTGTCATACCGATGCTGCTGTGGAACTATCAGCATGATTGGATCAGTTTTACGTTTCAGCTCTCTCACGGCAGCAAGGGTGGTCTGGATGTTGGGCGTTTTCTTGAATTTTTTGCAGGGCAGTTCGGTGTCTTCACTCCGGTCTTTACCGCCGTGCTTTTCTATTTTCTACTCAAAAAAAAGGCCTATTTCCATAACCGTGCCTATTTTTACGTTGCGCTCTCCGTTGTCGTACCGCTGCTCTTTTTCTTCTATAAAAGTCTGGGCTCAAGCATGGAGCTCAACTATACCGCACCCGCCTATATCGGCGGCGCGGTACTGCTCGCGCTGATTTTCAAAGAGGAAGGCCTGCACAGAACCTTCAAGGCCGGTCTGGCGATAGCACTGCTGCTTACGATTGTCGCCCGCTACGGTCTCATAACCCATCTGGAACTGGTTCAGGACCGTATGTACGGCAACAAAGAGGCGATTGCCCTGCTCTATACCAAACATCAGAGCGGCGACGCCTATTATGCCGACCATCTCACCACGGCGGCACTGATGCAGTACTACCTTCCGGGACATCCCAAAACCCAGATTTACAACCGCAGCCGCTTCAGCCAGTACGATCTCTGGCGGGATGAGACACCTCCGAAAAAGGGTCTTTATCTCACCCGTGATCCCATGGAAGATGAGCTGAAAAAAACGTTTAAAACCGTAACGCTGCTCGACACGCTGAGCGTTCCGCGCGGTTTTGACCGCACCAAGACCTTTTACATTTACCGAGTTTCGGGAGCTACTGCGCCAGCGCTTTGATGGCGGCGCGCATCTCGTCATCGTCGAAGAAAATATTGCGGGAGAGCTCTGCGCTGATCTCGCGCAGCAGGGTACTTTTTTTACCGTTACGCTCATCGCCTTCGAGACCTTCGAGTGCCTCATCAAGCCGTTTGCGGTAATTTTCAATAATCTCGGTCTGCTTCTGGACCTTGCTCTTTCCCTCGACGGTCGGCGTCTGGTTGAAGATCCAGAAAATGACGCCAAGCAGCAGCACGATGGCAGCGATAGAACCGATGATGACACTATCCATCTGTGCGTTCCTTTAATCCAAACATGCTATGGGCCCGGTTGGAAATTCGCATGCCTTCTCCGTACATACCGCCAGTTCGCCGACTTTTGTACAGGTATTGCAGCCGTCAAACCACTGTGAGCAGCCCTCGGGAACCGATCCGTCCGGGCATTCTCCCTCAAAGCGGAATTCCGCATTATCGGCATCTGACATGCAGCGGTTGGAATAGGTCTGCAGTACCGGATAACACGGCGCGGCAAAGCACTGCACCGTTTTGGCGCTGCATACGGGAGCATACTCCATCGTGCACATCACCGTATCGCTGTTGGAGAGTGTCTCGCTCTGATCTCCGACGTTTACCTTAACGGCGGTGATATTGCGATCAAGCGCGTAGGCCAGTGCGTAATAGGCCATGTCGGCGGTTCCCATTTCGGGAACGCTCCGCGTGACCGTAACGGTAGCGATACCGTTTTCGACAAGCACACTCTGTACAGAAAGTGCAATAGAACCGGACCCTTCGGTAATACGGTAAAGCAGCAAATTCTCATGAGTAAAATCAACCTTGGCGGTATTCAACGCCGTTAAAAAAGCATTTTTATCATTCCAGAAATCCTGAGCCTCTACCTGGGCGACAAACGTATCATAGGCTTTCGCGCTTGTTAGGAGCATGGTTTCAAAATTGCTGTACCCGTGCTCACGCATCGGGATAGCAACCGTCCGAATGCCCGCTTGCGAGACCTCCGAAACTTTGTTCGAACTGCTGTTGCACCCTTCAAAAAAGTACACAATCAGCAAAAAAAGCAGCATATTCATGATGAATTTCATAAGAACCTCCCTGCGTGATGCTGTTATGATAGCAAAAACAGACCACAATAGAATACCAATTGCATTAAAAAGCAAAAAGTTCAAGGAGCCGTATGCAAGAGAATCTCAATCTGGGGATTGCAGCACTCGATGCCACACATCAGGAGTCTCTAACGCTGCTAGATGACGTAAAGTCCGCATCCAAAGAGGACTTCATGGTACGTTTTGATGCCCTGATCGCCCACACAAAAGCGCATTTCGAGTCCGAAGAGACAATAATGCGTGAGCATGCCTTCTACGGTTACGCCGAGCATCGGGACGAACATGCCAATCTTCTGGGCGAAATGATTCATTTTTATGAAAAGGGAAAGAAAATCCCCGCTTTTGCCCGCTCCTATATCGATGAGTACGCCTATGAGAAATTCCGGCGCCATATTATTAACATCGACTCGCAGCTGGCAATGTTTTTGAAAGAGAAGGGAATCGGGACGCTCTGATTCCCGCAACGCTATTTTCTGCCGTAATAGGCCATGATAGCGCTTTTTTCGATGGCGTGCGCATTGAGGTTGTAGCCCACCAGTGCCGGAGAGGGATTGTTACCCAGATTGAGGCTTTCGACATTCAGTGCATAAAGGGTGAAAATATAACGGTGCGCGCTGTCACCCACCGGAGGGCAGGCGCCGCCGAAACCGGGTGCACCATAACTCGTGGCACTCTCAATCGCACCTTTGGGCAGCTTTTTGGCCGCACTTGCGTTGGTTGCTATAGAGGTTGTTGCAGCCGGAATGTTGTAAACGATCCAGTGCCACCATCCGCTGCCGGTGGGCGCATCAGGATCGTACATGGTCAGGGCAAAACTTTTGGTCCCTTCGGGAGCGTCTTTCCACTGCAATGACGGAGAGACATTCCCGCCTTCGCATCCAAATCCGTTAAAAACCTGTTTCATACTGAGCTGTCCGCCAAGATCGCTGCTGCTGAGGGTAAAGTTCCCCGCCCATGCCAGACCCGCACTGATGATCATCGCTATCGCTACTCGCATTGTGTCTCCTTTGAAACTCTAAATCAGGCGTTTAGTATACACCAATATCCAAAGCATGAAAATGAAATATCTGCTTTACATGTAAACGCTTTGGCAGCTATCTACGGGTGTTTTTGATAAAAAAGGAGATAGGCTCCCGTCACTCCGGCACTTCCGCAGAGTGAAAAGATCAGCGCATCCGTTGCGCCGAAATGTTCCCATAAAAACCCGACAATCAGTGCACCTGAGCCGGCAAACATAGCGGTAGCGGCATAAAACAGTCCATAGACCGACCCTCTGTTATCTGCATGCTGCGCAATGAATGCACGATTGGCATTGAGCGAAGCAACCGTAAAAAGGCCAAGAAACAGATACGCACTCCAGACGGCAACCACGCTCCCTTCCAAAAGCAGAAGCTGCGCTATCAGCCCCGACACAAAGGCGGCAGCATTCACCTGTTTGTATCCGACGGTGTCTATAAGTTTGCCGATGGGATAGCTAAAGAGCGTTTGCGTGGCCGTAGAAACGACAAACAGCAGCGGGATCAGCATGGTCTCGATGCCGACGTCACTCGAACGCATGATAAAAAAGGCATCACTGAAACTGAATAGCAGAAAGGCAAAGTAGTAAAAAAGAGTTTTGATGACCGTTTTGTCACCCGCTGTCAAGGTCAATCGAAACGTTTCTTTTGCAATTTTTGGCACATCTTTGACAAAAAAGAGCATCAGGAACATTCCTATCGCTCCGGGAATGATCGTTCCCAAAAAAAGCGTGCGCAGCAGTGTCTCGCTCTGCCCGAAACGCCACAACATCAAGAACAGAAACAGCGTTCCGGCAAGCTCCCCTGCAATGTCAAGCGTTTTATGAAATCCGAAACTCCGTCCTTTGCTTCGGTGCGGGCTGTAATGCGCTATCAGAAAATCTTTCGGGGCCGATCGCACGCCCTTGCCGATACGTTCGGCACCCTGCAGTAGTGTGACACTCGCAACGCTTTGCGAGAAAAAAAAGAGCGGCTTACTGAGAGTCGAGAGCGCGTACCCCACAACGACAAGCGGTTTGACAATACCGTAGCGGTCACTGATGTACCCTGAAACAAGCCGGACCCCGTAGGAAGCAAATGTGGCTACAGCGACGACCATGCCCAAAGTGTCCATTCCGGCGCCCAGAACCATCACAATAAAAATCGGCATGATAGGTGCGATCATCGCTGTGGCAAAATCGGTAAAAAAACTGACCCATCCCAATGTCACAATATTGCGGTCAATGTTTTTGGGATAAAGTCTCATCACTCATCCAGCGGTGTGCGCGAAATCAAAACGGCTTCATACCCGGTTGCCGCCACCGCTTTTTTGATGGCAGCGTCTTCAAGCGTATCTTCATGCCATATTTTCGCCGCTTTGGTGTTGAGACGCACCTCCACTCTGTTGATACCCTGTAATGCCTGAAGACTCTTTTTGACCGCTACCGTACAGAGCGGACAGTGCATTTTCGGCACTTCGTAAACACTCAGCGTCTGCGAGCAGAGCCAGAGCGGCAGGAGTATGGACAACGCAAATACTCTCATGAAAACTCCATGTAGGGCAGCAGCAACAGCACAATCAAAAGCAGCGAAATTCCGAGCAACCCATAAAACGTCCGCATGCTGTTACGCACGCAGGCACGCCTGCGATAAAGCCGCAGCCATGCCGCGCCCAGCAGTACGACACTGGCAAGCTGAAACCAGAGCTGGTAGGGAGCGAGTGCGTCGAGAAACCCGAACGAGGCCATCGAGATGCCGAAAATCAGAAAAAGCAGCGCCGTCCCGCAGCATGAGAGTGCGAGAAGCGCTGAGAGCAGTGCGCCAAACCCCAGCCACTCGGCTTTCACGGCAGCGGCTCCGCAGTAATGGTGTAGGCGAAGTGCGCAGGGTCATAATAATCGAGCGGCTCATCCCCGGACTCGGCGTAGGGGTAGGAGAAGATGGAAAGCGGAAACTGCACGGGTTTTGGCGTCAGCACAAAATCGCGCGCACTGTTGTAGGCAAACCAGTTCATCTCCCAGCTGCCAAACTGGCGCGCGGCTTCTTCCTGCACACGGCTGGAGTTACGATCGAGATTCTCCACCAGAATGAGTTTGGTCACATCGGCCGGATCGGCCGGAATCCAGCCCATGCCTTTAATGTAAAACTCCCCGCGGCAGTGCTGCGCCGTCGTGATGTCGCTGCTCTTGACGCCGTAGGCTTTGGAGTAACGCGAGGGTGCCACGCGGATACCGAACACTTCACGCGCCGGAACGCCTGATGCGCGCAGGAGTGCCACGAAGACCGCGCTGACATCGGCGCATTTGCCGCCGAGATAACCCGACTCAAGCGTCTGGTAGGCATTCCCCAGACCGCAGCCGCGCACGGCAGGGTCGCGGAACATGTTCTGCACAATCCAGTCATAAACGGCACGGGCGCGCGCAAGGTCGCTTCCGGTATTTTTGGTAATGCGCGCGGCATACTCCGCCACCACGCCGTCAATACGGAGGTTTTCGCTGCCTGCGAGATAGCGGCTCAGGTTTTCATCGTCCAGCGGTTCGGACGTGGCGTCAAAGTCGCTCTGCCGGTCCGTTACCTTCACTTCAAAAGAGAGTGTGAGCGTATTGTTCGTTTCTGCAGGATCGAATGCCAGAAAGAGTATTTTCGCCCCGTTTTGGGCATCGCTATGCTGCGACTGCGTTATAAAGTTGCCTGAAACTTTCAAGTTCGAGACCTTCTGGTACTCTGACTCCAAAGGAAGCGGTACCCAGAGTTTAAGTTGTTTGTACGGCATGGCAAAACGTTCCGTCACCAAAAAACGGTGCGACTGCGATGCCGCTTCCAGGCTCTGCAGAGACAGCAGAAGAAATACACTGAGACGAAATAGAAAATGCAATGATGTCCTTTCAGTTTTTTCTCTTAAAATTTCGAGACATTTTAACATTATCTGTACAATTCAAGGTGAAAGATCGGCGCGTCTCAAACAGCCATAAAAGCCGATGATGTGCTTACATGTAAGCTCCAAAGCTTTTTCAAATTTTCAGTCGAGTCTGAAAATCTTTTTAGGAACGCAAAAGCGAAGTGAAACATTTTTGATAATATCAAATATTCATGTTGCTATAATTCAAAAAGACTGTCTGAATTGAACCGCTCTCGCAATTTCATGATAATGGTTCTGGATTTCAGGAAACAAAAAAGGAGACACGTAGATGTTTAATCGACTTTCCATAGGGAGCAAAATCCATATTCCGTTGATTACTTCAATTATTTTGGGTATTACCCTGATATTGATTACCTCCTATTTCTCACTCTCGGATATTGAACGGGATATTTATGAAAGTGAAGAAAAAAACCTGTTGGTGTACATTCAGAACCAGATGAGGGCTAAAAACAGCATTGGCCTCACCAATGCAATCAATCTGGCGCAAAACAGTGCCATCATTGACGCTCTTAAAAACGATGATCGGGATTTGGCGACGAAAGGCCTTGACCGCCTTGTCGCAAGCTATAAAAAAAATACCGAATATCAGAATGTCAAAATTCATCTCCATACCAGAGATGTAAAAAGCTTTTTACGGCACTGGAAACCTGACAAATACGGAGATGACCTGAGCAGTTTCAGACATACCATCAATCATGTCAAAGATACGCTGGAGCCTTTGGCAGCAGTTGAAGTCGGGCGTGCGGGCATGACGATCCGCGGTATCGCTCCGGTATTCAGCGACAATGAATATGTTGGGTCGGTCGAATTTATTCAGGGATTCAATTCGGTGGTTAACAGTGCGCGCACCGATATGGATGCAAGCGTCATGGTATTAATGGACTCAAAGTTGATTGATATCGCTACACTGCTCAATAAGGCACCGAGGTCAAAATATTGCGTCTTGACGCAACAGGAAGATATTACGGACAAGAATCTGTTTGGCGAACTCAAGGGGCTGAATATCAATGAGCAAAAACAGATATTTCTGACTGAAAACTATTTTGTTGTAAAAGAGCCTATCAAGGATTATCAGGGCGAGCGTATCGGAAATATCATTATTGCCAAACAGCTCAACGTTGTCAAAAAAGCTATCGATCAGGCAAAAAGCGGTTTGATTACGCAGATTGTCATCATGTCGGTCATTGATATTATCATTATTTTTGCCCTGATTTTTATATTGCGCTTTGCCGTGAGTCGTCCTATGGTCGAATTTGAACGCAAAATGAACAACATTGCCGAAGGCGAAGGCGACTTGACACAGCGCCTTAGCATTAACAGCAAAGATGAAATTGGCGTTGTAGCAGGCTTTATGAACACATTTATCGAACGAACGCATCACATTGTTTCACAAGCCAAATCTTCATCAAAAGCAAACAGTGACACCGCCGTTGAACTTCGTAAAAAGGTGACTCTCATCACGGAAGGCATCGAAAAACAGGAAAAATTCGTCAATGATACGGTCAGCAAGAATACGATTGTCCGCAATAATATTTCGCAAACCGTGGAGTTTACAAAAAAATCCGAAAGCAATATTGCTCATGCCAACGGCAAACTGCAAGATGCCGCAAACGAATTTATATCATTAGTGGGAACGTTGCAAACCAATGCCCAGGGTGAAATTGAGCTGGCACATAAACTTGAAACGCTGACCGGCGAAGTCGAACAGACCAAACAGATTCTCGAAGTGATCTCTGATATTGCCGATCAAACCAATCTTCTGGCACTTAATGCCGCGATTGAAGCGGCACGTGCGGGTGAGCAGGGACGCGGTTTTGCCGTCGTAGCCGATGAAGTTCGCAAACTGGCGGAACGTACCCAAAAATCACTTTCAGAGATTACCGCTACGGTTAATGTCATTGTGCAGTCCATTATGGAGATCAGCTCGGAAATGAGCGAAAGTTCCGAAACGGTTCAAAAACTTCTGGAAAGTTCGGAATCGGTTAAGAACAGTATTCAGGACACTACCCAGACCATGCGGGATGCGGTAGCAATTTCCGGTAAAATCGTTGCGCAAAATACTGAAGTGCTTCAGAGCGTGGAAGATGTCACGCATAATATTGAAAACATTCACGTCATCTCTTCGCAAAACAGTATCAACGTCAATGAAATCAGCAATATGAGCAAAAAACTTGACACGATTGTTGCCGAGCTCAATGCCAATTTGTCACAGTTTAGAACCTGATAATACGTTTTTGCCGAAGGTGGTGATTTATTCGCTCATTCCAAACGTTGCACAGCTCTTACATGTACGCTTCTCAAGCACCACTGACGCGTGAGGCGTCCAACTAAAAGAAACCTTTGGCTAAAATAGCGCGATGAAAAATATAGTGAAACTGCTGATTACCATTGCCATCTTCGTCATGCTGTTTCAGTACATTGACTTTGATCATGTCATCAAAGTGCTTTCCAAGTCGCACGGCGGCTTTATTCTGCTCGCCTTCCTCGCCCAGATTGCTTCAACCCTTATTGCGGCCTACCGCTGGCGGCTTATCATGGTACGGCTTGACTTCAAAGAGCGCGTGAGCTTTTACGTGCAGAGCTATTTCCGGGGCAGTTTTTTCAATCAGGTGCTTCCCGGTTCCATCGGCGGCGATGCGGTGCGTGCCATCGAACTGGTACAGAAAGGGTATGACAAAAAAGAGGTCTTCTCGGGCATTATTGCCGACCGCATTATCGGGCTGGTGGGACTTTTAGCCCTTAACCTCGTCGCCAACAACCTCTTTTACGGCACCTTCCCCGATTGGCTGCATCAGCTGCTCAACCTGATCACGCTCGGGGGCATTGCGGGCTTTTTACTGCTCTTCATCATCGAGCGTTTCACTTTTTTGACGAAGCTCTCCTTTTCAAACCTTTTCGTACGCCTCTCACGCCGCCTCAACCGCCTCTATGCCGACCGCCTTGTTCTGTTGCGCCACATCGGTATCACGATGATCGTGCACCTCTTTTCCGTACTGGCCATCTACGGTCTGGCCCTGAGCGTCGAAGCCGACCTGAGCCTTAAAATTCTGCTCGTAGCCATTCCGCCGGTCTTTCTGCTGACCATCGTCCCCATCTCGCTTGCAGGCTGGGGCGTACGTGAGAGTGGCATGGTCGGCATCTTGATGCTGGTCGGCGCTTCGAAAGAGGAGGTGCTGGTCGTCTCCGTGCTTTACGGACTGCTGCTCATTCTTGCCGCCGTACCCGGAGCGTGGTTCTGGAACCAAAACAAAAAAATCCTACAGGAGCAATCATGAACGTCGATACGATGCGCGCCATAGACCATCACGCGGGGATTCCGCTGACTTTTGCAGTCACGATGGTGCAAAAACTCTTCGGGCTGATCGCACCGCCTAAAAAAGTGCGCCCCCGTAACGTCCTGCTGGTGGAATTGAGCGAAATGGGCAGTGCGATCATCGTCGACCCTGCGATGCGCAAACTCAAAGAGAACATCGAAGGCGAACTCTTCTTTGTCATTTTCAAAAAAAACAAGGTCTCCCTGCAGCTGCTGGGCACCGTCAAGGAGGAGAACATCTTCACCATCGACGAAGACGGCCTCGTTCCGCTGGCACTCTCAACGCTGAAGTTCTTCAAGTGGTGCAGGGAGCGGCACATTGACTCCGTCATCGACCTCGAACTCTTTTCACGCTTTACGGCACTACTGAGCGGTATGTGCGGCGCCACCAACCGCGTGGGCTTTCACAGCTTTCATAACGAAGGGCTCTACCGCGGCGATATGCTCACTCACAAAGTCGCCTACAACCCGCACCAGCACATTGCCAAAAGTTTTGTCGCCCTCGTCGATGCGCTGCTGAGTGAAACAGAGGAACTTCCTTTTACCAAACGCATCATTCCCGACAACGAGATTCAAATTGCCAAAACAGCAGTCACCGACGAAGAGAAAGCCGCGGTCTTAGAGATTATCGGCACCTATTTTGAAGGCTTCGATGCGCAGAAAAACCCGGTAATTCTGGTCAATTCCAATGCATCCGACCTTCTGCCGCAGCGCCGGTGGGAGCGCGAACGCTACGCCGAAGTAATCCGCAAGATTCTCGCCTACAACAGCGATGTCATCGTGCTGCTGACCGGGGCACCTGCCGAGTTTGCAGGTGCACGCGAACTGGCCCTGAGCGTCAACGATCCCCGCTGTATCAACTTTGCCGGAGGGGTAAAGTTCCTGCAACTGCCGCACCTCTACAGCGTCAGCGCATTTATGCTCACCAACGACTCCGGACCCGCGCATTTCGCCTCCATTACCGACATGCACACCTATGTCATTTTCGGTCCCGAAACACCCGCGCTTTACGGTTCGCTCGGGCCCACCACCCCGATCTTCGCCGGAATGGCCTGCAGCCCCTGCGTGAGCGCTGCCAATCACCGCAAGACCCCATGCTCGGACAACCAGTGCATTCAGGTGATCACCCCTGAGTGGGTCTTCAACACCATCAAACCCCGACTCGATGACCTCGCGCGCTGATTTCTACTGGCCGCTGTGGCTCTTTGTCGGCTTTATGACGCTGCTTCGGCTGGCCGTTGCCCCGACCTTCGGACTGGGCGTTGATGAGGCCCATTACGTGCTTTATGGCATCCACGCCGACCTGAGCTATTTCGACCATCCGCCGCTTGTCGGCTGGGTACACGCCCTTTTTGCCAACCTTTTCGGTCTCAATGCACTGGCAGCGCGTCTGCCTGCCATTATTATCGGTTTTGTCACCTCACTCTTTCTCTTTCGCTTTTTGTTACATGTAACGCAAAGCCGTTCGGCAGCACTCTTTGGCGTCATCGCTCTTAATGCCAGTTTCATGTTCAATGCCCTGTTTATGATGCTGATGCCCGAGACCCTGCTTTTTGCACTGATTTTTCCCATACTTTTTGTGACCCACGCCATCGAGCGCGCTAACTCCCAGCGCGACTGGATTGGGCTTGGCATTCTGCTCGGACTCGCGGGTCTGAGCAAATATACGGCGATCCTGCTGCCGCTGGCCCTGCTGCTCTCCTTGCTGCTGCGACGCAAAGGCGCAGTTGTGATAACACCGAAAATCATTCCTTCACTCGCTATCGCCCTGATTATCATCACGCCAGTCATCTTCTGGAATATGGAACATGACTGGATCAGTTTTGCCTTTCAGGCCAATCATGTCGCCGGATCGAGCCAAATCGATCTTGCCGATTTTCTCCAGTCGGCAGCCGCACAGTTTGGAGCCTACAGCCCCTTTTTATACCCGGTAGCCTTCTACGGACTCTACCGCGCACTGCGTTCGCGCAGCGGCATGCTCTTTACCAGCGGTGTCGTCGCAGCCGTCATCTTTGTGTTTTTTGCCTATGCGTCGCTGTTTGAAAAGGCGCTGCCGCACTGGAATGCGCTCTTTTTTCTGCTGACGCTGCCACTGGGAAGTGCGCTGCTGTTTGAGCGCATGCGCGGCTGGGGGCGCTACATCCGTTATGCCGTAGGCGCATCTCTGCTGATTTCGTTCTATCTCTATTCGGAACTGGCGCTTAAATACACTCCATTTCCCGATTACCAGTCGCTGCAGCGCGACATCTACGGCTTTGACCGCCTCATGGCCGAGGCCAACCGCTTTGTAGCGCCGGGACGCGCTCTCGCGGTTACCAACTGGTCACTGGCATCGCGCGCGCTCTATTACAACCGCCCCTATACCAGCGAACTTTTTCTCATTGACAGCCGCTACGACCAGTTTGACCTCTGGCAGCATGACACTCCGACAGGGCGTGATCTGGTCTTTATTACCACCCATGACTTCAACACCAACATTACCAAAAAGATGCGTTGCGAGAGCGTCGTGGAGTTGGGCCGCGTCGATATCACCCTCAAACACCGCAAAGTCGACACCGCGACCTTTACCCTCTGTACCGATTTTCAGGGACGCCGACCATGAGTCATAAACGTATCATCACTCTGATTCTCGTCATCGGAACCCCACTCGTTCTGCTGGCATACGCTTTTGCCGACCGGAGTGCCGCGCGTTTTGCCTTTGCCCATGATGCGACCCTCTCTCCGATTTTCGACGCGCTCAGCCACGGGGCCGACTCGACCTACTGGCTCATTCCTGCGGCACTGCTATGGCTTTTTTGGAAGTTTTACAAAAAAAACGAAGCATTGGCCCGACGCGCCGCATTCATGTTCATAGCCGTCGTTAGTACGGGACTTGCCGTCAATGTCATCAAGATGTTCTTTGGCAAAGCGCGTCCCATCCTGCTCAAGCGCGAGGAGCTATTCGGATTTTTCTGGTTCATGCCGCCCACGGCGTATGACTACCACTCCTTCCCTTCCGGCCATACTACGACGGCTTTTACCATTGCTACCGTGCTAAGTCTGATGGCGCCGCGCTACTGGCCCTACTTTTACATGTACGCTATTGTCATGGGCCTCTCTCGCGTGCTGAACTGGAACCATTACGTCAGCGATGTCCTCGCCGGAGCCATGTTCGGCACCGTTGTCACCCTGCTGCTGTATCAGGTTCAGAAAATTTCATTCAAACCGAACTGACTTTCGGCAGTTTGACTTTAAAGCAGGCACCCGCTTCACCGTTGGATGCTTCAATAGTACCGTCAAGATGTTTGTCTATGATCATCTTGCTCATGTAGAGTCCAAGTCCCGTCCCGTTCTGGTTCTCTTTCGTGGTAAAGTAAGGGTCAAAGATTTTCGTAATTATCTCCGTGTCGATCCCTCCGGCATTGTCACAGACCTCGGTAATCACATGCGTCGCATCTTCATAAATATGAATCGTAATCCACATATCCTCTTTCTCCTGTAAAATCAGGGCATCTTTGGCGTTATTGATGATATTCACGAACACCTGCATCAGTTCCCTGGGGTAGGCATCGACTTCAGAGAGCGAATCATAGGTCGTCTCTACTTTGATATTGTGGTTTCTGAGACTCTCTTTGACAATGATGAGTGTCTCTTCTATGACGTGTTTCATCGTTACTTTTGAGAGTGATTTGTCCGGTTTAAAGAAATTTCGGAAATCATCAATGGTTTTGGAAAGATAGATCGTCTGGTCGACAATGGTATGACTGTGCTCTTCGATCGTATTAACATCAAAATTATCCAGGACAATGTCAAGTAGCATGTTGTTGGCATTCATGGCAATTACGGTAAGCGGTTGGCGCCACTGATGCGCAATCATGCTGATCATTTCGCCCATGGCGGCCAGACGCGACTGCGCCATAATAAGTTTTTCCTGCTCTTTAAGCGCTTCTTCCGCTTTTTTCCTGGCATTGTTATCAAGAATCACGCCTTCGAGTATCATGACCTCATGCTCCTGTTCCATGATGCCGATCCCTTTTTCCCAGACCCATTTCACCGTACCGTCAGCCATGATGATGCGATAGTCAAGTTCAAACCCTTCATTATGACGCAGACATTCCTGAACATGGTTCCAAACATAGTTACGGTCATCGGGATGAATGAGCTCCTCATACGATATCGAACGGGAATTGATTAGGGTGGTGGCTTCATAACCGGTTAACTCCAGACATCCGTTGCTGACGAATTCAAACGTCCATCTTCTGTCATTCTGGCAACGGTAAGCCATACCCGGTAAGTTCTCCATAAGTGCCGAGAGCTGTCTGTGACTCTCCTCAAGCGTTTTTTCGGTTTCCAGACGCTGCGTAATATCATTGGCAACGGCAAGAATATAACGCTCATTCCGAATACTTACCAGACTGGCATAAACCTCTGCGACAAAGATACCGTTCTCTTTTTTGTTGAAAGAAAAGATTCCCCCCTGAATAGAACCCTCTTTCATCAAATTTGCGACATATCTGTCCCGATCTTCGGTCTGTACCCATAAGTTAATGTCAAAAGTGGTTTTGCCTATCAGTTCGTCGCGTGTATATCCGGTAATATTTTCAAACGTCTTGTTGACATCAAATATTTTTCCTGTCGAAATCTGGGTAAGGACAATAAGGTTTGGGGTATTATTAAACGCTTTTTCAAACTTCTCATTCGAAGTTTTGACTTCGTCTTCGGCATTTTTGAGTTCCGTAATATCGACTGAATTACCGACCAGGCCAATCAGTTCTCCCGAAGCATTGCTCAGGGGTGCTTTAGTCGTCAACGCATAGAAACGGTGTCCGTCAGGGTAACGTAACCATTCGAGGTTCGACTGCGCATTCCGATGCTCCATCACCTTTATATCATGCCTACGAAAAAAATCCGCCTCATCTTTAGAAAAAATATCATAATCGCTCTTCCCGATAATCTCCTCTTTGGGTTTTCCCACAAGCCTGGCAAACGCAAGATTACAGGTCACATAAACGAAATTTGTGTCCTTGACAAAAATCAATCCTTCGACACTGTCAATCGTATTACCGTAGAGCTCCTTGAGATAAACAATCTGAAGCTCATACTCTTTCTGTTTCGTGATATCGGTATGGGAACCGATCATCCGGACGGGTCTGCCGTTTTCATCGAAGAAGGTACTTCCCCGTGCCTCAATCCATACCCACGCTCCTGCTTTGTGCCGCAGCCGGTAAATCGCTCTGAAATATTCGCTTTTCCCTTCATGCGATGCCCGAACTGCTTCAAAAACGCCTGCTTTATCTGCCGGATGGAGTCGGCTTTCCCAACTCTCGAAGCGATTTTCCAATTCATCGTTGTGATATCCAAGCATCGCTTTCCAGCGCTCCGAGAAAAAGACCTCGTTTGTTACCAGATTCCAGTCCCAAAGCCCTTCCTGAACCGCTTCTATGGCAAAACGGTAACGCTCTTCCTCTTTTTTGAAGCGCTCTTCGGATTCCGCATAATAGAGCGCATAGCCGATATCTCCGGCAAGCTCTTCAAAAAGCATGAGCATCCCCCGATCCATCATTCTCTGCTCCGAACACAGCACTAAAAAACCGTATGTTTTATTATTGGACGTGATTGGAATGGCCCGTTCGCGTTGCTTCGCATCAAGCTCTTGTACAGCTATGCGTATGTCACACAGCAAGTTTCTCGAATTTAGAATCTCCCGGCTGCGCCGTAGCAGTATCTCGCTGTTTTTTTCTCTGACAACCATTTGATTGATCTCCCTGATTGTCTCAAGAAGCGATGTCAACTGTCTGTTTTTAAATAGATACCTTGCTATCGTACGCGACGTCATATAGGCAATCACGCTAAAGAGGCTCAACAACACCAGGACCACTACGCTCACAATGATCTTCAACTGCCCGAACATCCGATCGGCATCATTTTTAAATCCAATGGCTTTCTTGTGCGCATAGACGTACAGTTCCGAAACTGAAGCTTCAAATTTGTCGGCATATACACTATTTTCGCTGATAACCGCCGCCGCATTCGCCAAATTATGCGCTTCATATTCCGTCATTAGATTCTGGCGTGTCCGCTTCCATGCATCAAAAACCTCCCGTGTCCCCTCAAGAAGTTTTTTTCCCTGCTTTCCCAAAATCGTTACGGCAATAATTTGCAGGTCATTATCGATGGTGCGTTCAAGCGATGCAATATCTTCGAGCAGCCTTTGAGCGCTTTCGGAACGGGGAGGCGTATGCAGAAGCACTTCCATATTCATACGAATGTTCGAAACGTTCAACCGAACATGCATTGCCGTATTGGAAACTTTGAGGGGATGTTCGTACATGTCGGTCGAGACATGATGCATCAGATGCATTTCATAAAATTCAAAAAGAATCGAAGCGATTGAGAAAATCGCCAGAGGCACAAAAATTATTAAAAGCCGCCTGCTTTTATATTGCTTCTGCTCAAGCATCACGCTCTCCTTTCCTGCTATATTGCCATCTCAAGTATACTCTTATAATGTGAAGGTTTCCAGTAGCATGTTACGCTATCGCTAAGAGAAGTGCACTTATGGAAATAGTATAATGCGCGAATCAAATCATCGCAGAGGCTCACACTATGCAACCAACACTCTCCATCGTCATCCTCGCTGCGGGCAGGGGCAGCCGTATGAAGTCGGATACGGCCAAGGTCCTGCATGCCATCAGCGGCAAGCCGATGCTCTCGCACATTGTAAGCGCGTCACTGCGCCTGAGCGATGACGTCACGGTTGTGGTCGCCCACCAGAAAGAGCGGGTCATGGAGGCGATGCGTTCGGAGTTTCCGACACTCCGTTTTGTCGAGCAGGACAGCGTGAATTTCCCCGGAACCGGCGGTGCCATGATGAATGTCACGCCACACCATGAGAAAGTACTCGTTCTCAACGGCGACATGCCGCTTGTCACACCCGAAGCACTGAGCGGTTTTTTGGAGAGTGATGCCGATATCACGATGTCGATTTTTGATCTTGAAAACCCCGACGGTTACGGCCGTGTCATCATCTCCGATGCCGGCGTCGAACGCATTGTCGAGCAGAAAGACGCAACCCCCGAAGAGTTACATGTAAAACATGTCAACGCGGGCATCTACTGTTTTAAAAAATCGGTGCTCGAGCGCTATCTTCCCAAACTCTCCAATGCCAACGCGCAACAGGAGTATTACCTCACCGACGTCATTGCCATGGCCCGCACCGACCATCTTCGCATCGCCCCACTGCTGGTGGATGAAGCGCATTTCAAGGGGGTCAACTCCAAGGCCGATCTTGCCAACGCCGAAGTGATGCATCAAAACCGCATCAAGACGGAGTGGATGAATGCGGGTGTTCTCATGCAGCTTCCCGATACCATCTATATTGAGAGCGATGTTACGTTCGAAGGCGAATGCATCGTGGAAAACGGGGCGCGCATCACCGGCAAAAGCCGCATCGTCAACTCCCACATCAAAGCCCACAGCGTGGTTGAAGAGAGCGTCATGATCGACTCCGACTGCGGCCCTATGGCACATCTGCGTCCGCAGAGCCATCTCGAAGGCACCCATGTCGGCAACTTTGTCGAAACCAAAAAGGCGACGCTAAAAGGGGTCAAGGCCGGGCATCTGAGCTATCTGGGCGATGCCACCATCGATGAGGGCAGCAACATCGGTGCGGGCACCATTACATGTAACTATGACGGCAAGAAGAAGTACCAGACACGCATCGGCAAAAACGTCTTTGTCGGCAGCGACACGCAGATCGTCGCCCCCTGCACCATCGAAGATGACGTCATCATCGCCGCGGGAACGACGGTGACGAAAAACGTCGAAAAAGGCGCGCTCGCCATCAGCCGCACCAAAATGAGCACGCTTGCCGGCTTTTACTATAAATTCTTCGGGAGCAAATCATGATGATTCCCGAAACGCTTCTAGCCGGTAAAAAGATCGCTTTGGGCGTGAGCGGCTCCATCTCCGCCTATAAAAGCGCCGAAATCGTTCGCCTCTTCGTCAAGGCCGGGGCCGAGGTACGGGTGGTCATGAGCGAATCGGCATGCCGCTTCATCACCCCGCTCACCTTAGAGACCCTCAGCAGAAACCGCGTCCTTCTTGAAAACAACGAGTCGTGGGCGGACGATCACAACCATATTGGGCTCGCCACCTGGGCGGATCTGCTGCTCATCGCACCCGCTACCGCAAACACCCTGAACAAACTTGCCAACGGTCTGGCGGACAACCTTCTCACCCAGACGGCACTGGCCTGTCCGGGAACAAAACTGCTAGCCCCCGCGGCCAATACCAACATGATCCACAACCCCATTACACAGGCTTCTTTGAAGATGCTTGGCATTTCGGGGTATGAGACCGTCGCGACGCAGACCAAGGAGCTGGCCTGCCAGAGTGTGGGTGACGGCGCGCTTGCCGAACCGCTTGCCATCTTCTGGCATGGCGCGAGACTTCTTCTTAAAGAGCCGTTTTGGGAAGAGCGCCGGGTCATTGTCACCGGAGGCGGCACCGTTGAAAAGATCGATGAAGTCCGCTACGTCAGTAACTTTTCCAGCGGCAAAATGGCTTCGGCGCTCGCAAGCGCCCTCTATCTCAAAGGTGCCGACGTCAATCTTATCAGCACGCGGCGCGAGAGCGGCCTGCCGCCGATTCACACCATCGATGTCGAAAGCAGCGAAGAGATGCACGAGTATCTCGTCAACTCCATCCGCATTGCCAAAAAAGGGAAACTCTCCAAACCCTCGCTGATGCACAATGAGCAGATCGCGCTGATCCAGAAAACGCCCTACCTCTTTATGGCGGCAGCGGTAAGCGATTATGTTCCGCAGTTTCCCCAGTCGGGAAAAATCAAAAAAGGCGATATCGGCGAGACGTGGCAACTGCCGCTCAAACAGAACATCGACCTGCTCGCTTCGATTGACAAATCAGGCATTACCACGCTCGCTTTCAAAGCCGAAATGGATGCGGCACATGCCAGAGAAAATGCAACGAACCTGCTCACGTCCAAAGGGGTCGATGCGGTCTGCCTGAACCTGCTTGAGAATTCCGGCAGTTTCGGTACGTCGGAAAATGCCATCGATTTTATCACCGCAGCGGGCATGACTTCCCTGCCCAAAGCTGACAAACTGACACTCTCACTCTCCCTTCTTGACGCGGCCAAAGGGCTTGAAGCGTGAGCAACCGGCCCCGTCATCTCGCCCTCATCATGGACGGCAACGGGCGCTGGGCACAGGCCCGCGGCGAACAACGCGTCAAAGGCCACGAAAAAGGTGCGGAGATCGTCCGTGACATCACCACCTTCTGCGCCCATCATCCCGATGTCGAGCGCCTGACCCTCTACGCCTTCAGTACGGAAAACTGGAAACGTCCCAAACTGGAAGTGGAGTTTCTGATGAAACTGCTTGACTCGTGGCTGAAAAAAGAGCTGCACGTTTATCTGGAAAACAATGTCCGTTTCGAGGCCATCGGCGACCTCTCCCGCTTTAGCAGATCCCTTCAGAAAACCATTCGTGATGTCGAGAAAAAAACCCTTACATGTAACGCTATGGTGCAGTCGCTCGCGCTCAATTACGGCAGCAAAGATGAACTGGTCCGCGGTATCAACAAACTAATATCAAACAATATTGAAATTACGGAAGCCACCATCGACGGCGCACTCGATGCCACGCAGGAGGTTGATATCCTGATTCGTACCGGCGGCGACCACCGCCTCAGCAACTTCATGCTCTGGCAGGCCGCTTACGCGGAGCTTTTCTTTACCGACACACTTTGGCCGGACTTTAGCACCAATGAGCTACAATCCATTATCAAATCGTTTCAGAGTATTGAACGGCGCTTCGGGGGATTGAAATAGTGGAACTGCTTTTTGTTTTCATATTAGGAAGTATGATAGGATCGTTCGTTAATGTCCTGATTATACGCATACCCAAGGAGGAGAGCGTCGTCTTTCCCGCATCGCACTGCGTTACATGTAACGCCAAACTGAAGCCGTGGCACAACATTCCCATTCTCTCCTGGCTCTTTCTGCGCGGTAAATGCGCTTTTTGCGGTGCTCCCATTTCAAAGCAGTATCCCATTGTCGAACTGCTCAGCGGCATCATCTTCCTGGTGACCTTCATGAAGCTCGGCATTGCGCTGCCGACACTCGGGATTGCCGTAGTCTTTGTACTGCTGCTGGCACTCTCGGTTATTGACTTCTACTACAAAATGGTGCCCGATTCGCTCAATCTTCTGGCACTGACACTGGCCATCTTCAGTGCCTTTTCCATGCCGATGCTGTTAGAGCACGGCACCCATGCGCTGCTTTTTGCCGGGGGATTTACCCTACTGCGCTTCTATCTCTCCTACGCTATCAAAAAAGAGGCGATGGGTGAGGCCGACATCATGATCGCCGCCACCATGGGCGCACTGCTGGGCATCAAACTTACCCTTGCCGCCATCTTTCTCTCGGCGATTCTGGCACTTCCTGCGATGCTGCTGCTTCGCAACGATGAGGACGAAGAGAGCCTTCAGGTGCCGTTCATCCCTTTTCTTGCCATGGCAACGTGGATCGTATTTCTTTTCGATGCTCCGATAATGGCATACCTGGAATCACTCTATGGATAAACTGCGCGACTATATCATCTCGCATTTTACGGTTCTTTTTTTTTCGATCTTTCTGCCGCTCTTTGCCATTGCGTCAGTGATCTTCCTGATCAAACTGGCAACCTACACTTCGGTGATTCAGGTGAGCGTATGGGAGATGTTCAAGCTTTATCTCTTCATCCTCCCCGAACTGTTTTTTTACACCCTGCCCGTCACCTTTCTTGTGGCGGCAACCCTGACGCTGCACAAACTCTCGACCGATAACGAAATGGTCGTTGTTTTTTCTCTGGGGATCCGCCCGCGCTTCATTCTGCAAACGCTGCTCAAACCGGCACTGCTGCTGAGCCTGCTGCTGAGCTTCGATTTTTTTGTCATGTTTCCGCACGCCACAACACTCTCCACGAACTTTCTGCGTCTCAAACAGAGCGAAGCCAACTTCAACCTCTCCGCTTCGGAGTTTGGGCATAATTTCGGCGACTGGCTGCTTTACATCGGCAAGGCTCACAAAGACCATACCTACGGCGATGTGATGCTCTTTCACAAAGATGCCAAGGAGGAGCTGCTTATCGGTGCAAAGAAAGCCGAAGTCATGAATGACAAAGGCATTTTGACGCTGCGCCTGCATGACGGTGCGGGATACGGCTACGACGATGACACGCTTTCGCAGATGAATTTCGAACAGATGTCCATCAACAACATGCTCATCACCGACCTGCGTGCCTACCGCACGCCCATCAACTTCTGGCTCGACCCCGACCGGCGTAAAAGCAAGATCAGGATGTTCATCACCGATGTCCTGCTGAGCCTCTTTCCGCTGATGAGCCTCTTCTTCATCGTCGGTGTCGGTGTCATCCATGAACGCCATCAGAAGGGGCATGTCTACCTCTCGCTCTTTCTGGCCATTTTACTCTATTACGGTGCCGTTATGGGGCTGCAGGAGATGCTGCTGTTTTATACCATCCCCGTCGTCGCGCTGCTGTGGCTCGGAGGCACCTACTGGCTCTACACCAAACGGGTGGTCGCACGCTTTTGAGAGTCAAGATCACCCTTGCCTACGACGGCTCCGCTTTTATGGGTTCACAGGTGCAGACCTCCACGTCGGAAACCGTTATGGGAGTGCTGCAAAGAGTGCTTGGAAATCTGGGAATTCGTGCCGTTGCCGTCGCATCGGGACGCACCGACCGTGACGTTCACGCTACGGGACAGGTCGTGCATGTGGATCTGCCGCCGTTTTGGAACCACCTTGGAAAGCTCAAAACCGCACTGAACCATCAGCTTCCCGCAGCCTTACATGTAAAGCGCATCGAAGAGGTCCGCCACGATTTTCATGCACGCTACAGTGCGAAAGTCCGCACCTACCGCTATATTATCAGCACCAAAGCACCCAATCCGTTCGAAGCGCGGTTTGTTACCTTCGTGGATCACTTTGATTTTACGGCCGTACATCATGCCATACGCCTTTTTGAAGGCGAACACGATTTTGTCCATTTCATGAAAACCGGCAGCGATACCCAAAGCAGTGTGCGCACCATCTTCAAAACCCGCTGCTATCACCATCGGGACTATTATGTGCTTCAGTTTCAGGGCAACGGCTTTTTACGCAGCCAGATTCGCCTGATGAGCGGGTTTCTGCTGCAGATATCCGAAGGGGTTCTGAGTGAAACGCAGCTGCTTGAACAGCTTTCCGTTCAGGCACTGCACTCGCGGCATCTTGCCCCGGCTGCGGGTCTGTATCTCTCGCGCATTACCTACGATGCATCGCTGTACGTTCCGTAACCCTTTTGTCTTCAGGGGCAGGTAGTATACGTCCGAAAAATCGGGGTCTCAAAAGTTTTTCGTCATTTTTAATAAAACCCTTAAAAACCACTCTGCCGTTCATTACAAATACGATAAACAACATCAGATGGAATCTGGAGCAGGCTTACATTGTCGCATTGAGCTTACTGAGAGGATGGGCAGGCCCACGCCGCCCATCAGCTCTTATCTTTAATGCTTTTGATTGCCGTTCTGCTCTTCAAGCATGCGATCCATTAAGGTAAAAAGTAGTGTCGTCTGCGCTTCGGCCGCAACAAATTTTTCCTTGATCTGCTCTTTGAATTTCAGCATATCCTCTTTGTTGACATACTCGAGAATCTCTTTGAGAAGGGCATGGAAGCGTTGATGCGGTTCTGAAACGGACTGAAACGTCGGTGCGTTTGAAAAACTTTCCATGCCCTCATTGGCATACCATTTTCCAAAATTACAGTTGGTATGCGTCGGAATATCTCTGAAGTTTCCTTTTTCAAGAGAATCCTGGACATCGGCTTTGAGAAGGATGTGATCGATTTTTGCCAGTACGACCAGATTACGGTTTTGCATGTTAAGGCTTGTATTCAGAACTGATTCGGATGTATGGTTAAAGCGTTCAAGCGTACTGTCGAGTGTGCCAACACTCTCTGTTGTCTGCAAGGCAATTTGCGACAGATGTTCGGAATTGTCCGAAATACCGGTACTCTCCTGTTGCAGCGTCTGAATCGAAATAGCGATCTCTGTTGTTGCTTTCTGCGTTTTTTCAGCCAGTTTCCTGACTTCATCCGCCACCACGGCGAAACCGCGCCCATGTTCACCGGCGCGGGCAGCTTCAATGGCGGCATTGAGTGCAAGCAGATTGGTCTGATCAGCAATGTCTTTGATCAGCTCCACAACAGAACTGATCTCAGTTGTACGCTGGGTCAGGGCTTCGACAGCATCATTGTTGGTTGCAATGATCTCGCTGAGTCGAACGGCATTTTCATTCATCATCTTGACGACATCGGTATTGGAGTGCGCGAGTGCTGCGCTCTCATGCGATTCAACGGCAAGCGCTTGAAGCACGGTATTGTTTTCAAGTAGCTGTTGCTGGATGATTTTGAAATTCTCTGTCAAATTTTTCCCGGTCTTTTCGATCTCTATAATGAAAAGCTCCTGTGCTTTCTTGTGATATTCCGATTCCATCGCATCAATACTGCGGTTGATCAGTTTCCCGGTATTGGCAAAAGTGGGGTTGAGCCCGACGGTACTGACCCGGCGAAAGTATTTGTCCCGGCTGGCATATTCGATCGAAGTATTGATATCCCGAATAAAACTCTCAATCTCATCAAACAGATTATTCAGATCATGGGAAAGGTTCTCAAGTTCACCTCCGCCCTGGATAAAGATCTCCCGTGTTTCCAGATTTCCGTGAGACGCTTCGGAGACCATTTTAACAGAGTGGGCGATACTGCGTTCCGTAATACGTACATGACGATAGGCATAGAGTGCGATGGCAATGTTCATCAGATTGAAAAAAAGCGTCACCCAATGAAACTGAAAAAAGAGAAACGAAACAATCATTCCTGCCGTTACAACTCCAATATGAGCATAGTTGGCATAATGAATTTTAGATAGAGAGGATAAACTCTTCATATTCCATTCCTTTCTCTTTTAACAATGAATTCAGTCTTGCTTCGCTTTTTGCAATACCGCCGCTTTTTTCGAGTTCCAACAACTCTTTATACAAAGGTTTGACCACCTTTTCAAGAAGTGTTTTGTCCGGATTACGCCGCGCAGAGTGATAACCGACAATGTTGCCGTCTATCCCGTAAGAAGGCGTAACATTGGCCAGCACCCAGTAATAGGAGCCGTCTTTACCGCAGTTGATGACGTAGGCATGTATTTCACTGCCGCGCTGCAGATACTCCCAAAGCATTTTGAAAATAATTTTCGGCATCTCGGGATGTCGTACGATATTGTGCGGTTGGCCAATCAGTTCGGCTTCCGAATATCCTGCTATTTCAATAAATGCCTGATTGGCGTATGTGATTTTACCTTTGAGATCCGTTTTACTGACCAGCAGCTGATCTTTCGGAAAGGTACGCTCTTTCTGTATCGGTTGACTCTTCACCTAATTCCCTCTGTCTCTGAATTTACTTCTTTGAAATCTCTTTTTTACCATTAATGACACTGTTATGCAAGAAACATTCCATCATTCTGTTTTCAAAGCTTCGATCTTATTACATTATATTATAGCGGCAGCTTCTTTAAATAGTATAATTGAGCGATAAGCATCACCAACCTTTATAGATAATGACTAAAGTATATTGAGTTTATTTGCACATATTAACCTTTTTTGCTATAATCCTCTCAAAAATTTCAGATATGAAGGATAACCATATGGCTAAACATCAGTTTCAGACCGAAGTCAATCAACTCTTACACCTGATGATCCACTCGCTCTACTCCAACAAGGAGATCTTTCTCCGCGAGCTGGTCTCCAACGCTTCTGACGCACTCGACAAACTTAACATGCTGGTTCTGACCGACCCGGCCTACAAGGGTATCAGTTTCGATCCGCGTATCGATATCTCCTTTGACAAAGAGGCCAAAACTCTTACCGTCAGCGACAGCGGTATCGGTATGAACGACGAAGACCTTGTCGCCAATCTCGGAACCATTGCCAAATCCGGCACCAAGGCATTCCTTGAAAATCTCTCGGGCGATCAGAAAGCCGACTCCAAACTCATCGGACAGTTCGGTGTCGGTTTTTATGCTTCATTCATGGTAGCCGACAAGGTCGAAGTCACTTCCAGAAAAGCGGGCGAAGAGAAAGCGTACCTCTGGATTAGTGAAGCCGGCGGCGAATACGAAATTCTCGATGCCGCGCGTGACAGCCACGGAACCACCATCGTGATGCATCTCAAAGAGGAAGAGACGGAGTTTGCCGAAGCGCACCGCATCGAGAGCATTATCAAAAAGTACTCCAACCACATTCCGTTCCCCATCTTCATGGACAAAGAGCATTTCATTCCGGCAGAACGCGATGACGAAGGCAATGAGACAAAACCCTCTTCCAATGAGATCAGAAACGAGCAGATCAATAAGGCTTCCGCACTCTGGACGCTTTCAAAATCCGACATCAAAGATGACGAGTACAAAGATTTCTACCAGTCCATCGCGCACGACTCTTCCGAACCACTGAACTGGATGCACAACAAAGCCGAAGGCGCCATCGAATACACCACGCTTTTCTACATTCCTTCCAAAGCGCCGATGGATCTCTACCGCGTCGATTACCAGCCCGGTATCAAGCTCTACATCAACCGTGTTTTCATTACCGATGACGAAAAAGAGCTGATGCCAACCTACCTGCGTTTCCTGCGCGGGGTAATCGACTCCAAAGACCTGCCGCTCAACGTCAGCCGCGAGATTCTCCAGTCCAACGCCGTCATGAGCAAAATCAAGAACGCCTCGGTTAAAAAAGTCCTCGGCGAACTCTCAAAAATGAAAGAGAAAGATAACGACACCTACCAGAAGTTCTACAAAGAGTTCGGAAACGTTCTCAAAGAGGGGCTTTACAGCGACTACGGCAACCGTGAGAAGATTCTGGAACTCATGCAGTTCAATACCCTCAACTCCGCTGAAAAAATTGATATCGAAACTTTCGTGAAAAACGTGGATGGAGAGAAAAAAGAGATCTATTTCATTACCGGACAGATGAGCCTCTCCATGCTTAAAAGCTCACCAAGCCTCGAGCGTTTCAAAGCGAAAGGACTCGACGTTCTGATTCTCAACGAAGAGATCGACACCATCGTCTTCCCGATGGTTAATGAGTACAAAGAGTACAAATTCGTTAACGTCAATGACGCGAAATTCGAAGAGAGCGAAGAGGAGAAAAAAGCCGAGGAAGAGAAATCCAAAGATTTTGAAGGGCTTATCGGTGCGCTGACGTCCGAACTCGGCGACAAAGTAAAAAAAGTCGAAACCACCTTCGATCTGACAGACTCTCCGGTCGCCATCAAAGAGGACAAAGATGATCCTGATTATATGATGGCTCAGATGATGCGCCAATTCGGTCAGGGTAAAGAGCTGCCAACAATCAAACCGATCCTGCAGATCAACCCCAACCATATTCTGATTCAGAAGCTTAAAGACTCCGCCGATGTCAACCTCATCAATGACGCGGCCAATGTGCTGCTCGATCAGGCCAAGCTCTATGCCGGAATGGAACTTGACGATACGCCGGAGTTTATTTCAAAACTCAACCGCATCATGGCCAAAGCGCTTTAATGCGTTCGGGTTGCATGAAAACCTACCGTTACATGTAACCCGTTTTCTTCTCACTGCCACGAATCAAGCTGCTTTTCGCTATTATCAACTTCATCTAAACTGACATCATGGCATACCTTTGAAACTTAAAACACGACTTTTTATATTGATGAGTCTCGTCTTTTTTCTCGTCGCTTTCGTACTCTGGTTTTACTCCAGTGCACTGCAAACGCAGATTAATGAAACCTGGGCTACGAAATTCGTCAGGAAACAGATCATTTTTGACAAAAACCGTACCCTGCTACCCATTATCAAGGAGCTTGAACTCGTTCAGAAAATGGTTCATGAACCTGATCTCATTGCCATGAGTCAAAACGAAGCAGACCCGCAGGCGCTTCAGCGCGGCATTGCCCTGCTGGAACACTACCGCATTCTCTTTGAAGATCACAGCTATTTTGCAGCCCTGCTGCCAAGCGGCCACTACTATTTCAATGACAGCGACAACCGTTTTGAAGGCAATCAGCTTCGCTATACGCTTCAGAAAGATCGTCCGGACGATCGCTGGTTCTTTAATACCCTTGCAATGAAAAAGCCTTTCAGTATTAACATAAACAAAGATACGGAACTGGGTATCATCAAAGTATGGATCAATGTACAGCTTCGCGATAACAATCACGTGAGGGGAGTGATCGGCACCGGTTTCGATTTTGAGCAATTTCTTAAAGAATCGGTGGGTCTGGGTCAGGAGGGTGTCCACAATTTTTTCATTGACAATCAGGGTTCGATTCAACTGGCACGCGACTCGAAACTGATTGATTATGCCAGTATCACGAAGGCAGACGGTCAGCACAACACTCTCTCCCTGCTTATCAAAGATCCTGTTGATATGGCAGCAATCCGCACGGCCATGAACACCCTGTCGCAAACACCCGATGCCATTAAAACACTCTGGGTGAACTTTCAGGGGAAACAGTATCTGCTGGGTATTGCTTATCTCAAAGAGATCGACTGGTTCAGTCTCACATTCATTGACACCACAGCGCTTGACCTGATAGAGAGCTTTTCTCTCTTTCCCATTCTGCTCATCCTCTTTTTCAGTGTCCTTGTCGTCATGGGCATAATGCTGCATACGCTGCTGCTTCGCCCAATCAATCAGCTCAAAACATTTATGCTCAATATCGGAAGCGGCAACTACCATATCATACCGCCGGTGGTAGGCTCGGGTGAGATTGCCGATCTTTCCCTGCAGTTTCGCCATATGGTCGAGATGATTCATCAAAACAATCTCCAGCTGGAACAAAAAATTCAGGAGCGCACCCAAAGCCTCAAACACAATGAAGAGAAGCTCAATACCATTCTTGAGAGTGTTGACGCCTACATCTACATTAAAGACCGGGATTACCGCTACATCTATGCCAATAAAAAAGTGTGCGACTATTTTCAGAAACCACTTGAAGCGATTATCGGTCATGAGGATTCGGAGTTTTTCGATTTAAAAAGTGCCCGCAATCTCAGAGAAAATGACAGACCGGTCTTTGAAGAGGGGCGCAAGGTGACCCACGAAGAGATCAATACCGACACAGCAAAAAATGTTACAACGGCGTTTCTTTCCACTAAAATCCCGCTTCGCGATGATCATGGCAACGTCTATGCGCTCTGCGGCATCTCAACCGATATCACCGAGCGCATCAAAAACGAGCATCTTATCAGGGAGCTTGCCTATTTCGATGCCCTGACCCATCTTCCCAATCGCCGCATGATTGAAGAACGGCTCGGACGGGCACTGGCGTCATCACGGCGTAACGGAACATTCGGGGCCTTCATGATGCTCGATCTCGACAACTTCAAACCGCTCAATGACAAGCATGGCCATCATGTCGGAGACCTGCTGCTGATCGAAGCCGCACATCGGCTTTCAAAATGCGTGCGCGAGGTGGATACGGTCGGGCGTTTCGGAGGTGACGAATTTATCGTTATTCTCGAAGGCCTTAATCCCGATGCCGTACGCACGGAAACGATTGCCTGCGAGATTGCGGAAAAAATCCGCATCACGCTCTTGGCCCCGTACCATCTGACACACACGCACAGCGACGGACGTGTCGAACCGCTGACGCATCGCTGCAGCGTCAGTATCGGTGTCACACTCTTCGACGCACGCGATGCTTCGCATGACAAAATTTTTCAGCGTGCCGACCGTGCCATGTACCGGGGCAAAGAAGCCTCAAAAAACAGCGTTACCTTCATCTACGACATCTAGGATTTTTCCATGCAACCCGACAACTTCGCCACCCTCCCCCTGACGCCTGCCATGCTCGAACAGCTGCAGGTATTACACTATACCCGGATGACACCCATCCAGCAGGAGAGCCTGCCTCACATTTTACAGGGGCGCGACATTCTGGCCCAGGCCAAAACCGGCAGCGGCAAAACGGCAGCTTTCGGCATTGGACTCCTGCAGCGTCTTGAAATTGATCGTAGCGGTGTTCAGGCCCTTATTCTCACCCCCACACGCGAACTTGCCGATCAGGTAGCCAAAGCCCTGCGCGATCTGGCACGCTTTGCGGATAACATCAAGATCCTGACGCTTTGCGGCGGCACTCCGGTAAAACCCCAACGCATCTCGCTCTCGCATGGCGCGCACATCGTCGTGGGAACCCCTGGCCGCATCGAGCAGCATCTGCGCGAAGAGAGCCTTACATGTAACGCCCTTTCGACGCTGGTACTCGATGAAGCCGACCGCATGCTCGACATGGGCTTTTATGAAGATATTGCCAAAATCATCTCCTATCTTCCCCCGCAGCGCCAGAGCCTGCTCTTCTCCGCCACCTACAGCGATGAAGTCATTGCTCTGGGAGCCACGCTGCTGCATGATCCGCTTACGATCCGCATCGAGAGTGAAGCCAACCCTATCGAAACATATGCCTACCGCATGGAAGCTTCCGAAAAACCCTCATGCCTTCTGACACTTTTGCAGCAGTTTGCACCCGAACGCGCCCTCGTTTTTTGCAATACCAAAATTGCTGCGCGCGAACTCGCATACTATCTGCAGGAACATGGGGTATCGGCACTCTCACTGCACGGCGATCTGGAACAGTACGAACGCACTGACGTGCTGGTGCAGTTTTCCAACCGCAGCTGCGCGGTGCTCGTAGCCACCGATGTCGCCTCGCGCGGTCTGGACATCGAGGCGCTGGAGATGGTCATCAACTACGAATTGCCGCATGAACATGCACTCTACACCCACCGCATCGGCAGAACCGGACGGGCCGGAGCGACGGGCATCGCCCTCTCGCTCCTTGACGCGGAATCACCGGTTCTAGAGTATCTAAACACGACGCTTCTGCCCTGTGAAAGCAGACCCGTGCGGCTGAATCTTCAGGCTCCCAATATCACGCTGGTAATCGAGGGTGGAAAGAAAGAGAAACTGCGCAAAGGGGACATTCTCGGAGCACTCAGCAAAGATGCGCAGATTCCGGGTGAGCACATCGGACAGATCGACATTTATGAGCGTCAGAGCTATGTCGCCATTGCAAGTTCAAGCGTGCTGAAACATGAAAATGTTCTCAAGGCGCTGCGCATCAAGGGACGCAAATTTCCGCTCTGGATTTTACACTGATGCGTCTTTTCATCGACGGTGACGCTTTTCCCAATCTGCTCAAACCGATTCTCCTGCGCGCCATCGAGCGCCTTGAGATCGAAAGCATTGTCGTTTCCAACAAACGCATCAGCATCGGCGATTCGCGCCATATCCGCTACGAGATCGTCGAGCAGGGTGCCGATGTCGCCGATGCGCGCATCGCGGAACTCTCCAATGCGGGCGATCTCATCATCACCGCCGACATTCCGCTGGCTGATAAAATCATTGCCAAACATGCCCACGCCATCGACCATCGCGGCGAACTCTATACGACGGAGAACATCAAACAGTATCTTGCCATCCGCAATCTCATGGAGTCCATAAGAGAGAGCGGTGAAATGACCAGAGGCCCCAAGCCCTTCGGCCCCAAAGATGCCCATGCGTTTGCCAACGCCCTCAATGCGTTTCTGGCGCGCCACCTGCGCTAAGCGGTAAAACGGGTTCCATCTCCCGGCCGTGTTCGATACGGTCCATCACAGAGGTGCTGAACATGTAGTCCGTCTCGCGGGCCTGTGCGTGACAGGCGATACAGGAGCGGATCTTTCCCGTGTGATACCCTTCACGCCCGCTGCCGTCATAGACGCCGTACCACCAGTCGTTGTGCTCATTGTCATACCCCGGAGCCATTTTACGCATAATGACAAGCAGCGCAATCTCTTTTTTTTCCGGCGTGGGATAAAGCGGCTTATAGACCTCCGAACCTACCGGAAAGAGCGTTTTGCGTTCCCGGTACGCCGCCTCCGCTGTTTTATTGACATAGATATCGACATAGGCGTTATGCGATTCCGACTCAAGGGTAACGGGGTTGAGCAGAATGCTCTCGCGCCATTTTTCAAACGTAAAAACGTCTGTAGCATGTACCTTCAGAAAAAGAAAGGTTATGAGCAGAAGAATCACTTTCATATCATGCTCCTTACGTATGAGAAACTATAGAACGAAAGGCTTGATATCTTCTTGAGTCACACCATCTAATGATTCAACACGGCATCTGGCATCAGCCAGAGATGACAATAGGAATATCGATGATAAACAATATTCCCTCATCTTTATTCTCACCGAATATCGTACCTTTTAATTTATGCACGATAATCTCTCTGGCCAGATAGAGTCCTAGCCCACTAGAATGGCTCAGAGAGTAAGATTTATCAAATATCTTATCAATATCATCGTTCGCACCCTGAGCATTATCTTGGAACCGAAATTTAAAAACGTTTTCATGATTTGAAGCTTCAATCTTTATGAACGGATTTTCTATCTTTCTTTGATCGAATAACTTATAAGAGTTTTCAAATAAGACCATCAAAACATTAAGAAAATAATTTTTTTCTATATTGAGTTCAAGGTTTTTATCAAAATCAAGATGGATAGCAATAGCTTTTTTACTAAATTCAAGCTCAATCAATCTAATCACAAATTCTATTTCATCGTAAAGGTTTATTCGCTCTTTTTTTGCATTCGATTTATAAAAATCAAGTTGACTTATTACCGTATCTTTGAGATAGGATAGAGTTTCCTTAATATTTTTTAAATTTTTATCTAATATGTTATCAATATCCGGGTCCTTAAACTCGCGCGCTATTTGAATGTGGTTGATATTATTATAGATGTTATTTATAGGAGTTTTCCATTGATGCGATATATTGATCATCGTCTGTCCTATAAATGTGAGTTTTGAGTACTCAGTTAATAGTTCGCTGTTTTTTTCATTCTCTTTTTTTATGAGGTAAGTAGCATGAATCAAAGCTAAAGCTAAAAATACATCTTGAGAAATTGAACCAATTGCTAAAGAGTAGTAGGAAAAGTCATTATTTTCTATCAAACCTTGAAGCCCAAAATTAAAATAGAGTATCGATGTTACAAGAACCATATTTGACATTAAGTAAAAAATGGCACCTTTTTTATTGTCTTTGTATGCTCTAATAGATATGAGCAAAAGTATCAGCATAACAATAGAGTTCATTATGTTTGTATATTTTGTATAATATAAAACATTATCCAAAAATTGATACATTAAATTTGCACCAACAACAAAAAACAAACACAAAATCAATAGTTTTAGTAATAAAACAGAAACTTTATACTCATCTTTTTTCAAGTCAAAAAAACTTATTGGAAATAATCCTAAAAATATCAAAGCAAAATAAGGAAACACATAAACAATAACAGTGTTAAGATAAATTGGCATATGAAATTCGTAAAAGAACCCTGCAACTCCCAGCTGATATCCAATACTGAAAAAAGTTAAAAGAGCATAAATAAGATAGTACTTTTTCTTTAAAATAAAATAGAACAAAAAACTCGCCAACGTTGCGACAACCAAGACCCCTGTAATAAGAAAATATACCATACTTTGATTATTGGCACGACTTATAAAAGAATCAAGATCCCTTACCTCCCAGTGTATATCCATATTACTATTACCATATTGTTTAATATATACTTCAACGCTTTCATTGGGCTCAAAAGTGATATCGAAATAAGATAGTCTAAAAATATTATCTCTTACGGCGTACTCTCGCATGTCTCCTAAAGAGTAGGTTTGAATAAGTCTATTATTGCTTAGTACATATACATCTACAAAATCCAAACCGGCTCTTTTATTAAAAAGCCTTTGTATAATTTTTGAATCAGTTTTATTTTCTAAATATAACTGCATCCAAAAAGTATCTTTAGAGAAACCGAAATTGTATTTTCTCATCGTTTGAAAATTATTTTTATTTTCTAAAATCTGTTGAAGTGTCATAGTATTATTGGTATCAATAAAATATTTTTCTTTAATATTTATAGGATTTCCAAAAAGATAAATGATAAAAATATGCAGTGAAAATAAATATTTCATAGTGTCAATTTATAACCTATATCCTTAACATTAACTATTATTTTATGTGGTAATTTTTTATTTATTTTATGAATGATAGACACGAGAGATTTATGGTTTGTTGAATCCAACATATCGAGCAATATCTCATAGGATATCAGCTTATCTCTATTTTTCAAGAGATACTCAAATATTTTGACCTCATAAGAGGTGAGCTTATGACGCTTTTCATTATCAATAATGGTTTTTGTAGCAAATTCATAATAGCAGCTACTTGTTATTTGGTAGCTTACAAGAGCTTTTTTTTCAATATGGGTTATAAAGTTCTGTAAAACATCCTGTAGTTCACGCAGCTCGTAAGGTTTTGTAATATATTCCAAGAGATGAAGTTTGATAGCATTTTTAAGTTTTACTTTATCATCGTAAGAGCTCATAATCATAGCTTGAATCTCATCATCTTCCTCCCGAACTCTCGATAAGAACTCATATCCATTCATTATGGGCATATCATAATCTACTATCAAGAGATGACACGCATTTTTTTTATAAACCTCTAACGCCTCTTGCCCATTGTGTGCGATAAAAACCGTTTGAAAATAGTATTTTAATATATGTCCTAAACTCTCACACGCTTTTATATCATCATCTACATATAAGACATTCAACTCTTTTAATAGGTCCATCTGTTTCATGCCCAGTCTTATAGCATTTCAAAATCAACACAAAATCAATAATAAATTTTTATATTTCAAAATCTGTTGATTTTGTGGTGATTTGGGTGTTTTATGATGTTCGAAAGGTTTAACACTCCCAGAAAAAGGAAATCTTATGAAAAACAAATCTACCCAGTGGCTTAAGATATTTGTCTTAATGTTATTGACAACAGTAGCTTTTGCTGATTGGAATGTAGTGGAAACTGCTGGTACTGTCAAAAGTGTCTCAATGGTATCAGCGGACAATGGAGACATCTATATAGCATTTCAAGATAGTTCAGATGCACTTTCCGTAAAGAGATATGATGGTTCATCTTGGAGTTTAGTAGGATCAGCTGGGTTTAAAACGAATATAGAAAGCCCAAAAATAGCTTTAGATTCTACAGATAATGACAAGCCATGGATCGTGTATAAAAACTTGGCTACAAACTTGATTGAGGTAGTCTCTTTTGACGGTAACACCTGGAACAGTATGGGAAATCCGCAGGGAACGAAAACTTCTTATCCAATCATTCATATTACCAACTCTGGTTCTAAGTATATAGCTTACTCAGATCAAACTAGTATAAGTACTATTGCAAATTATGTTAAGACATACTCAAATGGAACTTGGAGTACTGTAGGTTCCGGTGCAGCCAGTTCAAACAATTGCCCATATCCCTCACTGGCAACTGATAGTATGGGTGAACTGTATCTTGCCTATAGAGATGGCTCTCAAGGCATGAAAGCAACTGTGCGGCATTATAATTTAACTGATTCACTGTGGGAGGATATTGGTTTAGGTATTAGTGATAGTACTGCCAATAATACAGTCATTGGTTTTGATACATCGGATAATCTCTATATTGCATATATAGATGTAGCCAATCCAGCTATTACTGTACAAAAATATGATGGTAGCTGGAACGTAGTAGGAAGCAAAGGAAATCCCAGTGGTTTAAATGGCGCATATACTATCGAAATGTTTATGGATGGTGATGTACCTGTTGTAGCTTATGTTGGAGCCGACTCAAACTGGGAACCAACAACTTTAAATATTATGTCCTATATAAATGGAAGCTGGAGTGCTGTCGGAAGTGCGCTAACGACATCATCCATGACTTATGATTACCCGAACGTTATAGCTGTAACAAACAGCAGTAGCGGATATCTTGCTGCTTTTGCTGATCCAGATAATGGTGATAAACTGACAGTTAAAAAGTATTCTTCGAATGCTCTCCCAACCCTCACAACCTTCTTAACTCCGGTTGAAACCGGTATCGAAGACCAGCAGGCCAATGAAATCAGTTTTACTGATATCACAGCCAAAGGGGATGAAGCCGACAGTGACGGTACTGTCGATGCCTTTGTTGTTCAAGCAGTAAGTACAGGAACCTTAAAGATCGGTACCAATGCCGGAAGCGCAACAGCCTTTGCTCCTTCAACCAATGATCTGATCGATGCCACACATAATGCTTATTGGACACCTTATCTTAATCAGAATGGTACCCTTAATGCCTTTATGGTTAAAGCCAAAGACAATGATGGAGCACTCTCTGCTACAGCAGTACAAGTACAGGTAAATGTTACCGCTACAGAACCCGAAATCGATGTTCAAGGTAATGGTATGAGTATCGTCAATGGCGACAACACACCGTCTGCTACAGACCATACCAATTTCGGTACAACCGATTACAGCGCTTCAGGCAGCGTTGTTCGTACCTTCACCATCTTCAACACCAGCAGCAATGATGATCTCTATCTTTCTGGTTCGCCAACAGTTTCCATATCGGGTGATAGTGCATTTACAGTGACGCAGCAACCGACTGTAGTAAGTAATTCCGCATCAACGCTACGTACACCAGTATCAGCATTTATACCTGCCAGTGAATCACGCACCTTCCAGGTTACCTTTGCGCCTACCGACCTTGGAATAAAGAGTGCTACGATTTCCATTACTAACGATGATGCGAATGAAAACCCTTATACCTTTCGTGTACAGGGTGAAGGAATCGGTGATGGTAATGATGGAGGTGATATACAAACAGAAGGAATGGTCCCCGGTGTCAATGGTTCCAATCAAGGTGATGGTAATGGAGATGGTACGCAAGACTACAATCAGCCCAACGTCACATCAGGAACCTTTACCAACGGAAATACAACCTCTTATTTCACGCTTGTAAGTGATAGTGGAACAGGAAATAGCGGAGTTTCAAACGTTGGAGCACCCACTAACCCACTTCCAGAGGGTGTCAGTATGCCGTATGGACAGTTCAGTTTTACAGTAGAAGACGTTATAAGTGGCTCAACGGTACATCTGGTTCTTTTTGTCCCCTACAATGCCACTATCAATGGCTATTACAAATGGAACAACACTACCAGCCAGTGGGATGAACTAGAAAACGTCACAATCACCCATTATCCGGCAGATAATAAAACTAAAATAGAGTTCAGTCTGGATGAGGGTGGACCGTATGATGATAACGGTAACGCTATCGGACTGGTTGATGATGGCGGACCATCAATCTCAGCAACACCTGTACCGTTTTTTGGACCACTCGGTTCTCTTTTGCTTGCGTCACTCTTTGGTCTCTTTGGATACCGAAGACTTAAGGCATAACGCTTCTTGAGCCTTTTGGCTCACTACTGTTAAATTCAATAATCTATTACCTTTAAGCCATAATATTTGCTCTATACTTTTCCTGTTCCACAAAGTATTCAAAAATGTCAAAATCAAACTTTTCATAAACCTTACAGGGGTTTGGAACATAAATATTTTGACTCAACTTTCGTATATTTCAGCAGCAGATCACTGCTGCAGTATATTATCCCGCATACTTTTTTTCCAAGGCGGTGTTTTTTCTAAAATTCCCTATAATGCCACTCATGCAAACTTCTTACGACATTATCGTCATCGGTGCGGGGGCTGCGGGAATGATGGCCGCAATTGCGGCGGCGCGTCAGGGAAGAACGGTGCTGCTGCTTGAAAAGCTCGCCCGTCCCGCGGCCAAACTCAAAGCCACTGGCGGCGGCCGCTGCAATCTTACCAATACGCTTGAGAACGTTCCCTTTATGGAGCGTTTCGGAAAACAGGGACGCTTTATGACACGGGCACTCGAGCAGTTTGACCATAAGGCGCTGATGGCATTTTTTGAGGCAATCGGCGTCGAGAGCCATGCACCTGATGGCTACCGCGTCTTTCCCAAAAGCCACAGTGCCATGACCATCATTGCCGCGCTCGAAGCCGAAATGGCAAAACTTGGCATCACCCTGCTCTGCTCGCAGCGCGTAGAGAAGCTTCTTTTTGATGCCGACATCCTCAGTGGTGTCACTACTCAAAGTGCCACGTTCAAGGCTCCGCGCATCATCATCGCCACCGGCGGCATGGGGTATCCGCAGCTGGGTGCGGAAGGTGACGGTTATGGGCTGGCCGGGCAGTGCGGACACACGATCACCACGCTCTATCCGGCGATGATGCCTTTACATGTAAAAGAGACCTGGGTTGCGTCATGCCGTGCCGACACCCTTCCAAAAGTGCATATCCGCATCGACCTTCCCAAAGCCAAAAAGATCACAACCGTCGGAGATCTCATCTTCACCAAAAACGGTATCCGCGGCCCCGTGGTGCTCGATGTCGCCCGCGAGCTCACCCCGCTGCTTGAAAAGCACGCTGAGGTGCCGATTCTGCTGAACTTCACCAAAGGCATGAACGAAGAGGAGGTGCGCCTCCATCTGAAAAAAGAGAGTGCTGACAATCCGCACCGCAGCACGCTAGAGCTGCTGCTAACCCTGCTTCCCGAAAGTCTCGCCCAAGAGCTCTGCCAACTCTCCGGCGCGGATGCGACGCTCGCTTTTGGCAAACTCGAAGGGCGTATGCGCGATGCGCTCATAAAACTGCTGGCATGGACCCCTTTACATGTAACGGGGCATGAGGGCTTCAAAATGGCCATGATCACCCGCGGCGGGGTGTCGCTCAAACAGATCGATCCCGAAACGATGCAGAGCCGTTTGGTGCAGGGGCTGTACTTTTGCGGCGAGGTGATGGACCTTGATGGTCCCTGCGGGGGCTATAACCTTCAATGGTCTTTTGCCAGCGGGCATCTCTCGGGCTCAAGCGCTGCGGGAAACTTCTGAATCTTCCTCTAATCTCTTTTGCGCCATAATGCCGCGAAAATTTTCTGAAAAAGTATTCACTATGAAAAAAGTCGTTGTTCTCGGCGCGGGATACGGCGGATTGCGCGCGGTTGAAAACCTTGTCAACCATCCGCATCTGGAAATCATGCTGATCGATCAGCACCCCTACCACTACCTCCAGACCGAAGCGTACGGTTACATCGCGGGACGTTTTGACCTGCATGATGTGGCGATCGATCTGACCAACTGGGCACTGGGCTTCAGGACTCCGGTCACTTTTGTTCAGGAGCACATTCATACAATCGACTTCGATACCCACCTGCTCCTAGGCGACAACGGTACATACACCTACGACTATCTCATCATTGCCGTTGGCGCCGAAACCAATTTCTACAGTTTCATTCCGGGGCTGCGCGAGAACAGCTATGGCGTCAAGAAGCTCCAGCGCGCTTTCAACTTTCGCACCGCGTTTGAAAAACTGCTCTATGAGAAGATCGAAGCGCCCCAGAGCGTTCACGGTGAGTACAACATCGCTATAGGCGGCGCGGGTCTGAGCGGTGTCGAAATCGCAGCGGAGATGGCCGACGTCATCAAAAAACATGCCAAGAGCATCGGTGCGAGCACCCGCGAAATCAAAATTTATCTTATCGATGCCAGCAGTACGATTTTGCCGGGGATGAGTTCCTATATTATTGAAAACACCCAAAAAAGGCTTCAGGAACTGGGCATCATCATCATGACCGATGCTTTTATCGAAAGCGTCGCGCCGCATGAGATCACCTTTAAAGACGGCCGAAAACTGGAGTTTTTCTTTATGATCTTTACCGGAGGCATTACGGTACCGCAGCTCTCCTATTCCCATCAGCCGCAAAGCAACCGCATCGGTCAGTTTATAACCGATCCTTTCTTACATGTAAACGGCCGCGAGAATGTTTTCGCCATCGGCGACTGTGTGGAGATACGCGATGCCAAAGGCGCTCTGCTGCCGCCAACCGCCCAAACTGCGGAACGCAGCGCCGAATACGTCGCCAAAGCACTTGCCGCCCACATGGGAAAACGTCGCATTAAACCTTTTAATGCTTCGATTCAGGGACTTTTTGTCGCGCTTGGCGGCACGTATGCCGTGGGAGAACTTTTCAGCATCATCAAAGTGCGCGGCACCACGGCATACTGGCTGAAAAAACTCATTACAACCATTTATGCAGCCGGACTGAAACTGCGCGTCAACACCGGCTTCAAAATCCGCAGTGCCATACCGAAACGCTAGCGTGTAAACGCGGCAGCCGGTTTGCCGATGTGATAGCCCTGAACATAATCGATACCGATTTTCCGCAGCAGTTCAAGCTGGGATTCGGTTTCGACAAACTCCGCCACAGTCTTGACCTCCAGCTCTTTGGCCAGAGAGACAATGCTTTTGACAAAAGCGAAATCCTTATGATCATGTTCCATATTGATGATAAACTCGCCGTCGATCTTGATAAAGTCGATCGGGAACTTTTTGATGTAATGAAAGGATGAAAAGCCTGATCCGAAATCATCAATGGCAAAACGATACCCTTCGAGCTTGAGATTCTGCACAAAACGCTCCAGCAGGGCAAAACTCTTGACGGTTTCACGCTCGGTGATCTCGAAAACGATATTGCTTTTTTGAAGTCCGTACTGATGTACCAGCATGTTGATCTTGTCGATAAACTCGCTGACAATCAGTGCTTTGGGTGAAAGGTTGATAAAGAGCGTTCCCTCATAACCGTCGCGCGCCGTCTGAGCAAACGCTTTTTCGATGACAATGTAATCCATCTGGTGTATCACCCCGAGGGCTTCCGCTTTTTCAATAAAATGCCCTGCTGCAAACATCATGTTTTCAATATCAATACGCATCAGGAGTTCATGAATGACGATCTGGTCATCATGCAGGCGCATAATGGGCTGAAAATGCGCCACGATGCGCTGATTTTTGATAGCATCAAGCACCAGCAGCGCCTTGTCGCTGTTTTCGTTCTGAATGCTCTGTATCTCTTCGCTCAGAGGTGAGCGGATGGCATGTTTGCCCTCTTCTTTGCCGCGGTACATCATATGATCGGCAATATTGAAAAGATCATTTTTATTCTGCGCATGATCCGGATAGATTGCGATACCGATAGAGACTGTGACATGCACCAGCGTCCCATCGGGAGCACTCAATTCAAAGCCATCAACAGCATTCTGAATTCGTCTGGCAATGGTATAGACCTCACCTTCGCCACTTTCAGGGATAATCAGCGTAAATTCATCTCCGCCGTAGCGCGCGAGCATGTCTTCGTCGCGCTTGGTCTTTTGCAACAGATGCGCAAACTCCTGCAGGAATCTATCCCCAAAACTGTGTCCGTACGTGTCATTAATAGGTTTGAAGTTATCGCAGTCAATCACCAGCAGACCAAAACTGTGCTCGTGACGTTTGGCACGCTTGATCTCGTAGCCGAGCAGATCACGAAAAACCCGCTGATTGAACAGACCCGTCAGGGGATCGCGCGTGGCATAATACTCCAGTGTGTCCGTATATTTGTTGATCGCCTTAATGGAACCGACCAGGTTGATGAGTGTCGTCAGTACCGAATCGATCACGATGGAGAAGACACTGTCGCGCGAAAGCTTTGTCTGAAGCCCAAGCCCTACGATACCGCCGATTTTCGGAGCGTCAAGCAGCAGTGATTTGGATTCGTGATCGATGCCGTCACGGTCGAGTCCTGTCAGGCAGTACTCTTCATTGCAGATGTTATGGATGACAGACTGCGCCCGCATGTTGATCATGGGATGTTTGCGGATCATCTGCTGCGCGGCTTCTTCCATGTGTACCTTACAGTCATCACCGGGTTTTCCGGCCCAGAAAATCTCGATCTCGTAGAGCCCCTCTTTGGATTCAAAAATTGTCACAAGAGAGTAAACCGGCATGACGGTGTTAATATCATGCAGCAGGACTTTTATGTGTTCTTTCCAGTCACGCACCACATCCGAGGTAATGATGAACTTGTCGAGCAGTTTGACTTCAAACTCCAGAATCTCCTTGTCCACGGCGATCTCTTTGAGCTTGTACGCAAGGGCATCGAACTCGTTGACCACGGCATCGATTTCGTCAAAACCGCTGTTGATCTCCTTGATATCCATCGTCTTAAACGCCTTGACGCTGTTGACACTGCGGATCTTCTCCTGAAACTTCTCAAAAAAACGTGAGATACGTTCAAACCCGTTCCGCGCCAGGAGATAGGCAATGAAGAGAATCAATGGAAAGAGCAGCAGCGACATCAGCAGGAACTGCTGTTGGCTGTAGCGGGCGCTCTCCCTGCCGTCATAGGCCACAGCAATAACACCAAGGACGTCATTTTCCCTGGCATTCGTATGACATGCGAGACATTCGTTTTTGGCCCGGATAGGCGTAAGCGTGTGAAGAATGCCCGCATCGGCGTATTTCATAATGTCGCCGTTTTTCATGACCTGTGCCACTTCAGGGCTGATTGTTCCCTGCTTGATGACTCCGAAACGCGCTTCGACCGTCGTACTGCGATAGATCTCGACTTTATGCGACGCCTTGTCAAACGAGTGTTCGAGCGACATCAGGAAATCGCGCAGATCTTCGCGCGCCCATCCCTTGCGCATCACCTGATACATCGACGCAAAGACCTGTTCGGAAATCGCATCGGCAATACGGTCGTTTTCCTGCTGGGTAATGGTTGAGAAGAGATAGTTGGAGAAGAGATAGAAACAGATGAACAAAATGGCGGAAATAATAATGATCTGAATTTTAAAATAGCTTTTGAGTGTACGCATTTTTTGTTGACTTTACCCTAAAAAATAAGTCGTATATTATAACCTGTAATTATTAATATTCTATAAGACTTACTGCATTCGACGCAATCATTTTACTTGAGGTACAATAGCAACCATGAATTCAATCCATGTTGACAATCGCTTACTGACACCTTCCAAAGTCGTCTGCATCGGCCGTAACTATGTCGAACACATTGAAGAGCTCGGCAACGAGATGCCCGAATCGATGGTACTCTTCAATAAGCCAAATTCCGCCATAACCGACACGCTCGTCTATGATGCGCCCGATACGAGGTTCGAGGGTGAAATCTGCTTTCTTGTTCTCGAAGGAGAACTCGCCGGCGTGGGCTTCGGACTCGACCTGACCCGCGCAGGCATTCAGAACTACCTGAAACTAAAAGGACTGCCGTGGGAACGTGCCAAAGCGTTCGACGGCTCGGCGGTACTAAGTGCATTTGTACCCTTACATGTAAGCCCTGAAAAACTGCGAATGACCTTACATGTAAACGACACTCTCATTCAGCATGCCGACTATGCCCTGATGATACACAAACCCCAGCGCATACTGGATGAGATCAAGAGTTTCATGCATCTTGAAGACGGCGATGTCATCATGAGCGGCACGCCCAAAGGCGTAGGGACCTATGCGCCGGGAGAACGGTTTGTCGGACGTATTTATGCAGGACGCAGCCTGTTGCTCGAAAGCTCATGGATCGTACAGAATACTCCCGGTACAAATGCCCGTTTTATCCAGGAGTATACCGACATCTGAGTTGGTTCGGCTATAATGCCTTATTATTTATCATTGTTTGGAGTAGACATGGCTCAAAAATCCATAGAAAGCAAACATCCTCTGGTCATTGTTGGACTCGGTGCCAGTGCCGGCGGTCTTGAGGCGTTGCAGCTCTTTTTATCCAACCTGCCTCCCGATCATGACAATATCGCCTATGTCGTCGTCCAGCATCTCAGTCCCACACACAAAAGCATGATGCGTGATCTTCTGGCACGGGAAACAACGTTTGATGTCCTTGAGATCCAGAGCGGACTGCTCCCCAAAGCCAATACCGTTTATATCACGCCTCCGGACCGCGATGTCATTTTGGTAAACGGCCTCTTTCATCTTGAAAAACCTCTTGATCGCTGGATCGGTCCCAAACCTTCCGTTGACAAATTTTTCATCTCGCTCGCACAGGAAAAAAATGAACATGCCGTCGGTGTCATTCTCTCGGGAACCGGGACTGACGGTTCGCAGGGAGTACGGGCCATCAGGGCCGAAGGCGGTATTGCCATTGCCCAAAAACCGGAACAGGCAAAATATGACGGTATGCCCGCCTCAGCCATCCAGACCAAAAGCGTTGATTACATTCTCCCGGCCGAAGAAATCGCCAAAGAGATCATCCATCTGCTGCGCTATCCCAATTCGCTACGGGTTGAAAAAGCGGAAGATGATGAGTTCAATATCATTTTCGAAATTCTGCGACACCGTTTCAATATCGATTTCAGCCAATACAAAAAAAGTACCATTACCCGCCGTATCGAACGGCGTATGGCCGCTATCAAAGCGACGACACTCACCAATTACATCACGTACCTCAAGGAAAACCTTGAAGAGGTCGAACTGCTTTATAAAGACATGCTTATCGGTGTAACGGCTTTCTTCCGGGATACCGAAGCGTTTGCACTGTTAAAACAACAACTTGAAATCTATGTGAAAGAGCACGGTGACAACGATCAGTTTCGTGTCTGGATCTCGGCATGTTCTACCGGGGAAGAGGCCTACTCCATCGCCATCCTTCTGGATGAGATCATCGGTTCCCATGGAACAAAACATATCAAGATCTTTGCTACGGATATTGATGAAGAAGCAGTGCAAAAAGCCCGCGAAGGAGTCTTTCCCGAAGTCACCGTATCAAATATTTCTCCCGAACGGCTCAAACGTTATTTTAATCAAAGAGGTAACGAGTTCGAAGTCAAACCCCAACTCAAAGAGCGCGTCATCTTTTCCCGTCACGACATTACCATTGATCCCCCTTTTGTCAATCTCGATCTGATTACATGCAGGAACATGCTGATCTATTTTGAGACGGAACTGCAAAAGAAGATATTCACGACTTTTGCCTACTCTCTTAAACAACATGCCCTGCTCTTTTTGGGAAAATCGGAATCCGTCGGCATCCATACCGATCTCTTTGCAACGCTTGATCCCAAAGCGAAGATTTTTCAAACCCGTACAACTGCCGAATCAAAAAAACTGCTCTATCCGCAAATGCTTAATGCGGGAAAATACATCAAACCTTCCACCGCCGTCAAGCAGAAACGGCGTGGAAGCACTCTCGAACAGGCAATCAAAGATACGCTCTTTGAATATTACGAGTCAAAATGTGTCGTCATAGATAATGATTTCAATGTCCATTACATCAAAGGCAATATGAATGATATGCTTAAGTTTCCTTCCGGGGAGCTGCATAACAACATTTTGAAGATGCTGCCTGAAAAGGTCTCCCTCGAAGTGCGTTCGCTCGTCTATAAAGCGAATAAAAGCGATACCATAATCGAATTTCCGGCTATTACGGAACGCGTTCTCGACAACGAGATGATTACAATAAAATTAACTCCGCTTGAAGGCTATGTCGGTCACTATCTCTACTTTTTGCTCTGTTTCGAAAGCAGTGAAGTCCAAGACGAAACACCCAAGCTCCGGCCTGTCGAAAGTGACAACGCCTACATTATGCGACTCGAGCAGGAACTTCTGGCAACACGGGAACACCTGCAAACGGTTGTCGAGGAGCTTGAAACCTCAAACGAAGAGCTCCAATCCTCAAACGAAGAGCTTCAGGCTTCCAACGAAGAGCTCGAAACCACCAATGAAGAGCTCCAGTCGACCAATGAAGAGCTGCAAACCGCCTACGCGGAGATTCGCGCACTGTATGAAAAACAGAACCTGCAAAAGAACTTCCTCGAAGACAAAACCAACGAACTTGGTATTCTTAAAGAAGAACTTGACATGCAATACAATTTTATCAAGGGGGTTCTCGATACCGAGACCAATATTGTCATTGTCACCAATGGCAGAGAATTACACTCTGCCAACGGAGCATTTTTCAAATTCTTTTCCGACTATAAATCATTAAACGAGTTTAAAAAAGATCACAACTGTATTTGCGACTTTTTTGAAAAGAACAATGAAGAGGGGTATATCTATGACAAAAAAGAGGGTTCAAACTGGCTTGAACTGATCATGGTCAGCGGGCGCAGCGACTTAAAAGTCGATATTATAAAAAAGGGAGTAACCCATACCTTTCATATCATGGCAAGTATGCTTGACGGCGATGAAAAGAGTTTTGTCGTAACACTAACCGATATTTCGCAAATTATTGCATCCAAGGTAAAACTTCAAAATGCGCTTTCAAACGAAATACAGAGCAAAGTCAGCAGTTCGCGCATTATCCACCAGTTCAATGCTATCTTTGGTAATGACCTTTTTGCACGTCAAATTGTCGAAGAGATTCGCCGACCGCTTAATAAAATCTATCAAAACTATAAGTCCATATTGGAAATTGCCAATGTCGATGGGAACAATTCCATTAGGCTTATGACCCAGTTCTCTCATGACAAAGACGAAATTCTGGAAACGCTGACATTCCTGAAACGCTATTTTGGTATGCAAAAAGATGAAAACATCAACCTTTTCGGTGCTTTTGAACGGATAGCCCTACTCGTCGGAAATGTCAGGAGCAGTGAAGTGAAAATTGAAGTCCTTGGTGATCAGCATGTTGAAGTGTTTGATAAAAACGGTCAGATTTCCCAGCTTATCATGCTGCTGATGATGCTGTTTATCAGAATGATGAATGCGTCACTCATAAAAAACGTTACTTTAAAAATTGAGATCAAAAATGATGACGGCATGGCGGTAGTACGTTTGAGTACCAATGCCCAGGACTCGCTCTGCCAACAAATTCTCAAACTCGAATCAAGCCATGACATTCACTCCAAAGAGGTGCAAAATATCAGTGATACCTTCTACATCTTCAATGCACTCTTAAGCGAAGTTTATCATGCCAGAATGGACATTGGAGTGGAAGGGTGCGAGCTCCACCTGCCAAAAAGGTATCACATTTGAAACAATCCATTCGCGTATGGTTTAAAAACTGGGCTGCCCTCTTTCCATATCCCGTTATTTCTGTTGACTTTGACCTGCGCATCCTTCTGGCAAATGATGTGGCAAAAGATGTCTATCATTTTGATTTCAGATCACCGCAGTATCTGGAAAACTATTTCCATTCCTCTCTGCTTCCTCACTTTCTTGACTTTAAAAAAGCGATGAAAGCCTCTTTTTATGCCGAGCATGAAATTAAACTCGATCATACGGGATATACAAAAATGATCGGGCACTATTTTGAAGAAGAGCTTGGATATTACGTTATTTTGATGATTCCCAATACCTATCGGGAACGCTATGACAATCTTGAAAAGCGTTATCAGATCCTGATGCGGCATATAAGTGATTCGGTATTGATCACGAATGAAGATCAGAAAATTCTGGAGGCCAATCAGAGCTTTACGAATATCACCGGATATACTTTTGAAGATGTCGAAGGGCGATTCCCGACGATTTTAAGCTCAGGAAAACACAACAGCAGCTTTTATAAAAACATGTTTGTCGAAATGGAGACCAAGGGTTATTATCAGGGAGAGTTGATCGATCGCAAAAAGAGTGGCGAAATGATTCACGTTCAGGCTACCATCACTCCCATAAAAAACGATGACAGGATTGTTACAAATTATGTGGGTATCCTCAAAGACATTACCGAACTTAAAGTGCTCCGCACAAAAGTCAATACGACCCAGCACCGCGATCCGCTTACCGGAGTACAAAACCGTGACTCTTTTTTGAGTATTCTCGAAATCAAGTGCGAGCTCTCCAATATGGAAAACTCTCTGGCACTGCTCTTTATAGACCTTGACAAATTTAAACAGGTCAATGATACCTACGGACATCAATACGGCGATTTTGTACTTGCAAAAGCCGCAAAACGCATTCAAAAGACATTGCGTAACAATGACATGGTCGGACGTTACGGCGGTGATGAATTTTTGGTGATGCTTGAGCGTGTCAGCAAAGACAATGCCTATGCCATCGCTGAAAAAATTACACAGGCTCTTTCAAAACCTTACGTTGTCGATGAACAGGTCATCGATTTTATCAGCGGAAGTATCGGGATTGCCTTTGCCCCGTCTGACGGCCGCAACAGTGCCCAATTGATAGAAAAAGCCGATTCCGCCATGTATCGGGCAAAGAAGACTTCCAACGTACACAATATCCTGATGGCCGATGCCCTTAAAGATGAAAACCAGGATAACAAGACGCTGCGCACCGAACTGATACAGGCCGTCGAACACAATGAGTTTCATATCAGGATTCAACCGATTGTTGATATCAGAAGCGCTCAGACCAAAGGAGGCGAAGTATTGGCACGATGGCTGAACCTCTACTTTGACGAAGTCCCGCCGGGAACTTTCATCCCGCTGGCACAAACGCTCGGTATCATTAAAAAGTTTGACGAGAATGTTCTGGCCCTGACCATTGAGACCCTGATCGGGCAAAAGCTTCCGCAAGACTTTTTTATCAACGTCAACTTCTCGGCGGAACAGTTCGCAGATTACCATTTTGTGGACAAACTGCGCGCTCTGGTCAGGGATCAGCCCTGGATTGTCAACCATCTGGTGGTCGAAATTACCGAAGGTACCATGATTGCCAATATCGAGCAAACGTCCGAATATCTCATTGCCATACGTGAACTCGGACTTAAAGTAGCCATTGACGACTTTGGCGCGGGATTCTCTTCACTGGCCTATCTGAAACATTTCTCGATCGATTATTTGAAAATCGATATCAGTTTTGTTCAGTATATTGAAGCGAATGACAAAGACCGGGAAATTATCAGAACCATTGCGACTCTGGCACGTGCTATCGGTGCCAAAACCATCATCGAAGGAATCGAGCGCGAGAGTCAGTACGCCATCGTTAAAGAGCTTGATATTGATTATGCACAAGGTTTTTTATTTGCGCGCCCGCAACTCAGCGAAAGTTTTTTCAGTCAGCATATTGCGCTTTAAATGTTCCGCACTTTATCAATATGCAAAGATAATGTTTGACAAGGGAAAACCCTTTGCGCTACCATTTACTGAAGTCAGATGAAAAAGAGCTCTTATGAAAAAAGTCATTTTGTTACTCATTATTCTTGCTGTAGGAGGTTTTGGGTGGTACTACACGCAAAACGCTGCAGCGAACGAGACGTCACTACGCTTTTTCGGCAATGTGGAAAACCGCACTCAGGATCTGGCCTTTCGTTTTCTCGGGACGATCGCTGCGATTGACAAAGATGAAGGTGCGCGCATTGCCAAAGGCGAACGCCTCGCCACACTCGATACCCGTTCCCTGCAATACACGCTTGACGCGCTCCGTGCGCAGATCGATGCGGAGCAGGCCCGACTGGAAAAGCTGAAAAAAGGCTACCGGAGTGAAGATATTGCCCAGGCAAAAGCCGCCCTTGCAGAGAGCAAAGCCGTGCTTGACGCGGCCAAAGACACCTATAAGCGACAAAAAAAGCTGTTCGAAGCAACCGTTACCACCGAACAGGACTTTGTCGCTGTCACCGCGCAATTTGATAAGGCAAAGGCATCGTATGAAAAAGCGCAGAGTTCCTATGCCCTTTTAAACAACGGTTATGAGCCCGAAGATATCAGGGCGCAGGAGGCCAAAATCATGGCACTGCGCTCACAGGCACAGGGGCTTGAGTACGACATCAATGAATCGACGCTCTATGCCCCGGCGGAAGGGACCATACTCTCACGCTACAAAGAGCCCGGTTCCGTAGTCACCCCGGCAGAACGCATTCTTGAAATCGCACTCGAAGATGAATACTGGGTCCGCTCCTATGTGGATGAACCGCTTTTGGGAAAAATCAAACGCGGTGAAAAAATGCATCTCTATATCGATTCCAGAGAAGAACCCTATGTGGGGCATATCGGTTTCATTTCTCCCGTCGCCGAATTTACGCCAAAAAACATCGAGACCATGGAACTGCGGCCCGATCTGGTGTACCGTTTCCGCATCATCATCGAGAATCCCGACGCCATGCTCAAGCAGGGCATGCCTGTGACCATTGTGCCTCAAACAAAGAACTAAAATGAGCGTCGTCACCGCTGAGGGGCTCTTTAAAAGGTTTGAAAACGCGGGTGCTGCGGCACTTGAAAACCTGAGTTTCCGTATCGAGGCGGGAAAAATAACGGGACTGGTAGGCCCTGACGGTGCGGGTAAAACAACACTCATACGGATGCTTGCAGGGCTCCTGCATCCCACACAGGGCCGGCTCGATGTCCTAGGCACACCGATGCCATCCACTCAAAGCGATTTTTTGCAGCAGATTGGCTACATGCCCCAGAAATTCGGTCTGTATGAAGATTTGAGCATTGATGAAAACCTGCGTCTGTATGCTGCGCTACAGGATATTGCCAACCCGAAACAACGTATTGCCGAACTGCTGGAGTTTACGCAGCTCGCCCCGTTTCGTACCCGCAAGGCGGGTGAGCTTTCCGGGGGCATGAAGCAGAAACTCGGACTCGCCTGCGCCCTTATTAAAAAGCCCGCCCTGCTGCTTCTGGATGAACCGGGTGTCGGCGTCGATCCGATCTCCAGGCGCAGCCTCTGGAAGATGGTTCAATCGCTTCTGAAAGAGGATATTGCCGTACTTTGGGGCACCTCGTATCTGGATGAAGCGGACCGATGTGACGAAATCATCCTTCTTAATGAAGGCAAAGCGCTCTATCAGGGAACGCCGCAGGCCATGAAAGCGCCGCTTGAAGGGTGCGTGTACCGCATTGACACCATCAGCACGGACAAACGCCTTTTGCTGAAGCGTCTTCTTGAATCGGATACGGTGATGGATGCCGTTTTAGTCGGGGAATCCATCCGCGTCAATCTTCTGGAGCATGCCGCGTTTCCCTCAGAATACCTCTCACGTGCCGACCCCGAAGCGAAAACCGTTCTTTGCAAACCGGAGTTTGAAGACGCCTTCGTACGGCTGCTTGGCGTCAAGACGGAGGCGACGTCGCGGCTGGCGGAGCAGATGTCGGAAAAAGTGCCTGATGCCAGACTCATTCAGGCCAAATCGCTCACCAAAAAGTTTGGAAGTTTCACGGCAACCGACCATGTGGATTTTGAAATCGGCAGCGGTGAGATATTCGGCTTTCTCGGTCCCAACGGCGCGGGAAAATCAACAACCTTTAAAATGCTTTGTGGATTGCTTGTCCCCACGGAAGGCACCGCCAGCGTTATGGGAGAGAACCTTTACCGCTCCGGCGGCACGGCCCGAACCCACATCGGCTATATGGCGCAGAAATTCTCTCTCTACGGAACGCTCAGTGTCAAAGACAATCTTGAGTTTTTTGCCGGTTTGTACGGACTTTACGGCAAAAAACAGCATCAGAAGATTGCGGAGATCGTAGAGACTTTTGATTTTGCATCGCATCTCAAAACTCAGGCGGAGATTCTTCCGCTTGGCATCAAGCAGCGTCTGGCGCTTTCGTGTGCGCTGATGCATGAACCCTCAGTGCTGTTTCTCGACGAACCCACCAGCGGGGTCGATCCCATCACCCGCAAAGAGTTCTGGACGCATATTAACGGGATTGTCAAAAAAGGGGTCTCGGTGATGGTAACGACCCACTTTATGGATGAGGCGGAGTACTGCGACCGCATCATGCTCATCTATCAGGGCAAATCCATTGCCACGGGAACGCCCGATGAACTCAAGCGGCGTGTCTCTGACAAAGCAACGATGGAAGAGACCTTCATTCACCTCATCGAAGCGTATGATCAGAGGGTAAGTTCATGAAACGCAAACGTCTTGCCGCACTGCTTGTCAAGGAGAGCCTGCAAATCATACGCGATCCCAGCGCCATCCTAATTGCCGTCATTCTGCCCCTGATTCTGCTTTTTTTAATGGGTTATGCCGTCTCTCTCGATGCCCGGAATATCCCCTTTGGCATCATTAACAAAAGCAACACCAAAGAGGCGCACGCTCTGGTGTCGGCTTTTGAGGGTTCCCCTTTTTTCAATACCCAAATCGGTTTTGACAAACCTAAACTGATGGAAAAGGTCCAAAACAGCAAACTCAAGGGCGTCATGGAGATTCCGGAAAACTTCGGACTGAACCGCCGCTACGAACTGCAACTGCTCATTGATGCAACCGAACCCAATACCGCAGGACTGCTCCAGAACTATGCATCGCAGATCATCAGGAAATGGGCGTTACAGGAGCAGGTACTGCGCGTAGAGGGTATTAAAATCACGCCCCGCTACTGGTTCAATCCGGCGATGTCAAGCCGCTATTTTCTGCTTCCGGGATCCATTGCCGTCATCATGACGCTCATCGGCACCCTGCTGACGGCGCTCGTCATTGCCAGAGAGTGGGAGCGCGGAACCATGGAAGCCTTGATGGCGACTCCCGCTTCGATGATCGAGATCATCCTTGGTAAGCTGATTCCCTACTTTCTTCTGGGAATGGGATCGATGGTACTCTGTTTTGTCGTGGCCTACTTCTGGTATGAGATACCTTTTGAAGGGAACCTTGCCATCCTCTTTCTACTCAGTGCTTTTTATCTCTTCCCCTCACTGAGCATCGGGCTGCTCATTTCCACCGTTGCCAAAAACCAGTTTGTCGCCGCGCAGATCTCCATTATTGCAGGCTTTCTGCCCGCATTTCTGCTCTCGGGTTTTCTCTTCGAGATCAGTAACATGCCGCTCTGGCTGCAGGCTATTACCCATGTCATACCGGCGCGCTATTTCGTTGAATCGCTACAGAGTATTTTTCTGGTTGGCACCATTCCCTCCATCTTCATCAAGGACATTGCCGGAATGTTTGCCGTAGGATTGTTTTTCTTTACACTCGTTGTCCGGAAGACAAAAAAGGGGCTTGAATGATCGGGCGCCTGCTCTCTCTCATTAAAAAAGAGGCCCTTGCCATCAAAAATGACAAGAAAAGTCTCTTTGTCGTCATTGTGCCTCCGCTCATACAGGTGTTTCTCTTCTCTTTCGCCGCAACGCTGGAAGTCAAACATATCGACATTGCGGTTTTCGATCAGGACGGCTCTTATGCCAGCAGATCGCTGGTCAACGAATTCAGGGGCTCTTCCTACATTCATACCCTGCTGCGTGTCAAAAGCGACCACGAAGCCGCCGCGCTTTTAAACAGACAGAAGGTCCTCGCCGTTTTAGTCATTCCCAAATATTTTTCACAGACGACCGCATCGGGCAATGCAGAGGTTCAGCTTCTGCTCGATGGCAGGCGTTCCAATACGGCACAGATCGCCGAAGGTTACATCAACAGTGTCGTCACCTCATATTTTACCCATCAGCTCCAGCAAGAACTTCCGCTGAGCATCAAAAGCCGTTTCTTCTACAACCCCAACCTGAACAACTTCTGGTGGATCGTTCCCAATCTTTTCGGCTCCATCACGATGGTCGTCGCCATGCTGCTCACCGCACTCTCCATTGCCAGAGAGCGCGAGCTCGGAACCTTTGATCAGATTCTTGTCTCTCCGCTGCGACCTTTTGAAATACTGCTGGGCAAACTGATGCCCGCACTGCTTATCAGTATTGTCGAATCGACCCTCATCCTCTTTGCGGCGATCTACGTGTTTGGGGTGCCGCTCACCGGTTCGCCCGCCATCCTCTACAGCGGCGTTATCGTATTTCTCTTTTCCGTCTCCGGCGTCGGGCTCTTCATATCTGCCATTTCCAACACCCAGCAGCAGGCGATTCTGGGATCGTTTGTCTTTCTCCTGCCCTCGTTTCTGCTTTCCGGATTCGCCACGCCGATAGAAAACATGCCGACATGGCTGCAACCCTTTACCGACTTCATTCCCCTTAAATACTACATCATTTTAATCAAAGGGGTCTTCCTCAAAGATATCACATGGGCGGAAACATGGCCGCTCATTATCCCCATGTTCGGTCTCGGCCTTGTCTCAATGGGGATTGCCATGCTCTTTTTCAGACGAAAATCGCGCTGATTCGGCACTGCCTTATTGCACTCCAAAGCTCCACCATCTTACATGTAATAGACACGTGACTTGATAAATTTTATTATTTTTGAAATAATACAGGTTATTTTTTCATAATAAGGCACAGAATGAACGAACACGCCACCCACTCCATGCCGGCGGCAGAGCAGATCAAACAACCCATTGTTTTTACCGGAAACGGTACGGAATATGCCAAAATATTTTTTGTCAATCTCGCATTGACAATTCTGACGCTCGGCATCTACTCAGCATGGGCAAAAGTACGCAACAAACGCTATTTTTACGGTAACACCCTGCTCGCAGAGAGCAGTTTCGAGTATCACGCCTCACCCATTCAGATCTTAAAAGGCCGCCTGCTGGTGGTGGGACTTTTTTTCCTCTACAATATTCTGATAGGTACCGCTCCGGCATTGGGTATCATCTTTGTGCTTCTCTTCTTGGCCGGCCTCCCCTGGCTGATCCTCAGAGCTACACAGTTCAATATGAGAAACTCCAGCTACCGCCAGATCCGTTTCGATTTTACGGGCGACATGGGACAGATGTTCGGACTCTACGTGCTTCTGCCCATTGTGGCTGCCTTTACCTTGTGGCTGGCCTATCCCTATGCCGTTTACAAGCAGAAGCTCTATTACGTCAATCATATCCGTTTCGGGCAGAGCCACTTTCTCTTCAGCGGTAAGGCCAAAGAGTTCTTTGCCACCTACTTTCAGGCACTTCTTGGCGTCATTCTTTTTTTTATTCTTTTAGGGTTTCTCTTTGGATCTCAAAGCCGTGATTTTCTTCACGGTTTCAAGGAAAGCATGGACAAGGAAAGTACGCAAACAGAGTTGACACTCCCCGAGCAACCGACAGCGCAGATGCAAACCATAGAGGTTCAACTGCCTTCACAGATGCAGCAGATGCCACCGCAGACGCAGCAGCCGGTTCCGCCGATCAAAAAAGAACCGGACCCCGAAACCATGCGTGCCATATATATCGGCATCGCCGTTGTCTACGGCATGATGATATTTATCACGCTCATTGTCATGACCTATATCAATACGCGCATTACAAACTATATTTTCAACAACTCGAAACTTAATTTCATGCGCTTTAGCTCGCAGATCAGCTTCTGGAAACTGATCTGGATCTACGCCAGCAATACGTTTCTCATCTTTTTGACACTGGGTATTTACATTCCCTGGGCCAAGGTCAGGGCAACAAGGTATAAACTCAGCTGCATTACCGTCTTTACCCCGAGCATGGAGAACTTCATTGCGGCGGAGAGTGAACACGTCCGGGCCGTCGGCGAAGAGTTCAGCGACTTTCTGGATGTGGACATAGGCTTCTAAATGCATGCATGGCTTTACGATACGCGCAGCTCCGGCAGAACGATGGTCACGCTCCGTGTTGAAGGATCAACACTCGTTGTCGATACCTCCGATGCCACCGCATCGTATCCGCTTGAGACAGTCACGTTTTCGCCGCGTCTGGCCAACATGCCGCGCTCCATATATCTCCCCGACAACACGGTATGCGAAACCCGTGATAATGATGCCGTCGATGCGCTTTTAAAAAACCTGGGGCGTGACCGCATGGGAAACCTGCTCCATTTCTTCGAGTCGAAACTGCGCTATCTGGTTGGTGCCATCATAATCACCGCAGCATTCTCCTACCTGTTCGTCACCTACGGCTTGCCGCTACTCGCCAAAGAAGTGGCACTCAAAATTCCTGCATCTCTGGTCTATAGAATTGATCACAGCACCCTCTCCTCTCTTGATAAAATGATACTCAAACCCTCAAAACTCTCACAGGAGCGTCAGGATGAGCTCAGGCGCTACTTTCTTCAGTATGTCGATACCGCGCGGGAGTGGCCAAAAATCACGCTCCTCTTCCGCTCGGGAGAAGTCGGCGCCAATGCGTTTGCGCTTCCCGACGGCTCCATTGTCTTTACGGACGATCTGGTCGCACTCGCCAAAAATGACAATGAGCTATTGAGTATTTTTTTTCATGAGCTCGGGCACGTCCAGCAACGCCACGCCATGAGAACACTCTTGCAAGATGCCGCATTTTATCTTTTGCTCAGCTCCATTACAGGAGACGTCACTGCTGCAGGCAATGCTTTCGCCACGCTGCCGACCATGCTGGTTGAGAGCAGCTATTCGCGTGACATGGAACTTGAAGCCGATGATTACGCCTATGAGATGATGCAAAACCATCACATTGCACATCAGAACTTTGTCACTATAATGACCCGTCTTATGGAGCAGATGCACGAAAGTGACGACAGTGCCATGCAGTATCTCGGCAGCCACCCTTTAACACGCCTGAGGATTGAACGGTTTGAAAAATAAATGAAAAGTGTAAAGCAACACTTGACACTTTTTATTTAAAACGTTACACTTCTTCAAATCAATCAAAAAGGATCCATGATGGCGCTAAAAATGAATGATTTGGTGAAACTCACCGATACCGCCAAATCAACTATCCTCTACTACGTCAAAGAAGGGTTATTGCCCGAACCGCAAAAACCCAAACCCAACCTTCACCTGTATGATGAACGCTGTGTTGAGATCATCAGCTTTATCAAATACCTTCAAAAGCATTTCAACACCTCCATTAACGAACTCAAAGCCATTATGGCAAAAGGCAATCTCGATTTTGAACGGGGATTCGAAGCGGTGTTTGAAACGCTTGATGTGATTATGGGGGCGACCTACCAAAATCCCTATACGTTTGAAGAAGTTTGCAGTCGCTACGCCCTCTCCTTTGAACAACTCAAACGCTATCTGGACGAAGGATTGCTTTTTACGCGTGACGGCCTTTTTACCGACAAAGAGCTGGAGATACTGCAAATGCTGCTTGAGCTTGAAAAGGTCGGTATCAAAACCGACGTCCTTCACACCTATGTCACCCATGCCAAAGCGCTGGCAGAGTACGAAGTGGCGTTTGCAAAAAAGCTGCTTTTAGCGACAGAGAATAAAAATGAGACCATCAAAGCGCTTTTTGACATGACGCTGGTGCTCAAACCCTACCTGTTTAACATGCATACCCTCAAATACTATCAGGAAAGTGAGAAAGCATTATGAAAACACTGTTGCGAATCACTGGATTTCTCCCCTTTCTTGTTATTTTATTCGTAAATGCCGCCGTTGATATCGGTCATAAAATTACCATTCAGAATGTCCTGCTTAAAAGTTTTGACGGCGACACGCTCATCATCTTAAGCGCTCTCATCAATGCCATGATTTTGCTGCCGTTTATTCTGCTTTTTTCGCCCTCAGGCTACATCAGTGACCGCTTTGCCAAAACAAAGGTTATCCGCTATGCCGCACTTAGTGCCATTGTACTCACGCTTCTGATTACACTGAGCTACTATCTGGGATGGTTTTATGCCGCATTTGCCCTCACCTTTTTACTGGCCGTACAAAGTGCCATCTATTCGCCCTCAAAATACGCTCTTATCAAAGAGCTCTCGGGCGTGGACAATCTCGGAACGGCCAATGGTGTGGTTCAGGCCGTGACGATTGTGGCCATTTTGTTGAGCTCCATTGTTTTCTCTGTCATTTTTGAATCGCTCTATATTGGCGGTCACCAGCCGCATTCGCTGCTGCAAAGCATCGCGCCGATAGGCTGGGTTTTAGTGCTAATGTCACTCATTGAAACCCTGCTGGCTTTTAAACTTCCTGTTTTTGAAGTCGCGGCAGAAGGAGAACGTTTTGAGTTTCAGAGCTATTTTAATTTGAGCTATCTCAAGCAAAACATCACACAGATTCGATCCAATGAAAACATCTGGCTCAGCATCATAGGACTGAGTATTTTCTGGGGTGTAGGTCAGGTCATAATTGCGGCATTTCCCGCCCATTACAAAGCAATGACCGGAGATGAAAACGCTGTTGTCATTCAAGCCATTTTAGCCGTCAGTGCCATCGGACTGATTTTGGGCTCCCTTCTGGCCGGACGGGTATCTAAACTTCATATTGAGCTTGGTATCGTGCCGCTTGGCGCTTTGGGACTGTTTGTCGCGCTGCTGATGTTTGCCTTCTCAAGCGACCCTTACGGTATGGGTTTATCAAGCATGTTGTTTGGTTTTTTCGGCGGGCTCTTTATTGTACCGCTTAATGCATCCATTCAATATTTTGCCAAAGCGCCGCAGCTTGGTACGGTACTGGCAGGCAATAATTTCATTCAAAACATCATAATGATGCTTTTTTTAATACTCAGTATTGTCCTGGTCAAAATCGGACTCAACAGTGCCATGCTCTTTATTTTCAGTGCGGCCATTACGCTTGTCGGCAGCCTCTACGCCATTAAAAAACTGCCGCATCTCTTTGCACGATTGCTGCTGCTTCCTGTTTTGAAAACGCAATACCGCTTACATGTAAAGGGACTGCATCATCTGCCACCGAGCGGCGGGGTTCTGCTTCTGGGCAATCACATCAGCTGGATCGACTGGCTGATTGTACAGGTAGCGTCGCCGCGCGCCGTGAAGTTTGTTATGGCAAAGAGCATTTACAATCAGTGGTATCTGCGCTGGTTCGTCGAGTTTTTCAATGTCATCCCCATTTCCGGAACTTCCGGCAAAGACGCCATCGATCAAATTAGAGCGCGTCTGGACAATGGTGAAGTGGTTGCCCTCTTTCCCGAAGGGCGCATCAGCTACAACGGACAATTAGGCGAGTTTAAAAAAGGGTTTGAAATGGCGCTCAAAGAGAGCACGCATCCTATTGTGCCTTTTTATATTCACGGTCTGTGGGGCTCGACGTTTTCACGGGCGCAGGATCATTTTAAAAAGATGACTCAAGAGGGTGCCAAACGTCAGGTTGTCATGAGTTTTGGGACACCGCTTCCTGCTGAGAGCCCCTCTGAGAACGTCAAACAGGCCGTCGCGGCACTCTCGAATGCAACATGGGAAGAGCAGATATCGCAATCGCGCCCCATGCAATACAACTGGCTGCGCCGCGCCAGAGCAACGCTTTTCAAACGCGCCATTGTCGATACTACGGGCGCCGATTTGAGCAACGCCCGGATGATTGCCGCCGTGCTGCTTTTCGCAAAAGAGCTTAAAGCGTATCCAGGTCAAAATATCGGCGTACTGCTTCCGGCCTCTTCCGTCGGTTCCATCATCAATATGGCGCTGCTTGTCATTGGCAAACGTCCCGTCAATCTCAACTACACCCTCAGCTCCGAAGCAATGGCGGGAGCCATGTCCAAAGCGAACATCACCACGCTGCTTACGTCAGAGAAGTTTCTGGGTAAACTCTCCGCCAAAGGGTTCGATTTCTCGCAAACGCTGAGCAATCGCGCCATCATGGTCGAAACACTTGGCAAGGGTTTCAGTAAAGCACAAAAAATCAGCACGCTGCTTCAGGCATACCTTATGCCGTCATGGTTGATAGAGCTTCTCTATTTCAAAGAAACCACCATCGACGACACTGCCACCATACTCTTTAGCAGCGGCAGCGAAGGCACCCCAAAAGGCATTGAACTCAGCCATAAAAACCTTATGGCAAACATCAAACAGGTTTCGGCACTTCTGAATTTTCAAGAAGGTGACGTAATTTTAAACTCTCTGCCGATTTTTCACTCGTTCGGTCTCACGGTCACGACCCTGCTGCCGCTGTGCGAAGGCGTCACGATGGTCAGTGCGCCCGATCCCACCGACGCTCCGGCTATCGGCAAACTCGCCGCGCGCTACGGGGCAACCATTATGTTTGGAACCTCGACGTTTTTCAGACTCTACACCAAAAACCCGAAACTTCACCCGCTGATGTTTCAAAGTATCCGCATGGTCGTAGCCGGAGCGGAAAAACTCAAACCCGAAATCAAAAGCGCATTTAAAGAGAAGTTTGCACTGGAAATTTTTGAAGGCTACGGTGCCACGGAAACGGCTCCGGTCATCTCGGTCAATATGCCCGACGCGCTCGATCTCGACTCCATGCGTCCGGTAACCGGAAATAAAATCGGCAGCGTCGGTCAGCCGCTGCCGGGTACTATTGTCAGGATTGTCGATCCGCAAAGCTACGAAACGCTCCCTATTGGTGAAGACGGCCTCATTATTGTCGGCGGGCCGCAGGTCATGAAAGGGTATCTGGGCGAGCCGGAAAAAACAGCCGAAGTCATTGCCGAAATTGACGGCGTACGCTACTACAAAACCGGCGACAAGGGGCACATGGACGGAGATGGTTTCATTAGCATTGTCGATCGCTACAGCCGTTTTGCGAAAATCGGCGGCGAGATGATCAGCCTTGGCAGCGTTGAAGAGCAGTTGGGGCGTCTGTTTGGCGAAGGCATGGAGTTTATAGCGGTGAATCTGCCCGATGAGAAAAAGGGCGAAAAAATTGTGCTCCTTTACAACGGTGAACTGCGTGAAGAGGAGATTGTGGCAACCATTAAAAGCAGCGCTATGCTGCCACTGATGCAGCCAAGCATGTTCTTACATGTAGAGACCCTGCCCAAACTTGCTAGCGGCAAAAGTGACTTTAACGGTGCTAAAAAAAGAGCACAGGAATTATGTGATGCAAACCATTGATATCCACGCCCACTTGCTTAGTAGCGAGGTGCGTTTTAACCGCATTTATGATCGTATCGCCCTTAAAATGGTTGGTAAAAAAATGGGACTGGATCCCAAAAAACTTGTGGCCGCGCCGTATAAAACCTATACCGATGCGCTGGTGCATGGTGTTCGAAGCTCAAAACATCTCAGCCACAGCGTGCTTTTTGGTGTTGATGCGTGTGTTGATGACAAAGGAAAGGTGCTGCACAAAGACCTGACCGTCTGCGCTACCAATGAGGATGTGCTCAAACTCTACCAAGAGCACCCCGATGTTATTGTGCCATTTTTCTCCATCAACCCCATGCGACCTGATGCCCTTGATGAGATTGACAGATACTGCGAACTGGGTTTTAAAGGGGCGAAGTTTTTGCAAAACTACTGGGGAGTTGATACCCGCGAAGCGCGTTATCGCCCCTATTTTGAAAAGCTCAAAGAGAAAAACATTCCGCTGATTGTGCATATTGGCAGTGAGAGTAGCGTGCACTCTTTTAAGACGTGCGAAACACTTGCCATGCTTGATCAGCCTTTACATGTAGGGGTAAATGTGATTGCTGCGCATATGGCACTGAGCTATTCACCGCTTAAACTCATTAAAGCGTTTTCATCCCATCCAAAACACTATAACGATGAGTATTTTCAACTGATTGAAATGCTGCAAGCCCATAAAAATCTTTATGCCGATATCTCGGCACTGCTCACCCCGGTACGTGCCAAAGTACTGCGCCATTTGAGCCAACAGCACGACATCCATGATAAACTGCTTTTTGGTACGGACTATCCCGTGCCTTTTACTACCGTCTTTAACACGTATGATCTCCCGTACAAAAAGCGCTTTGAGTTATCGAAAATCACCAATCCGCTTGATCGCTATGCCGCAACGATTTTGGAGTATTTCCCCGCGGAGAATCCGATGTACCGTAACTACGGGAAGATTTTAAAGGTCTTATAATGGAATTCATCATTGCCCTGATTATTTTCTGGTTTCTCTATATGCTTAACAGTCGTGTCGATGCCTTGCAAAAGGAGCTTTCTGAGCTCAAGCGAAACAGAGCGCCTGAGGTGTCAACAGTCGAAGCACCGCTTCCTCAAAAAGCACCTCTTAGCGTGCAAAAAGAGGCTTTACATGTAACACCGCAACCACGAAAGATCGAATCTAAAAAGATCGAACCTTCTATCACGAAACTCTCACCGCTTCTGCTTGCGATACAAAACTATTTTAAGCAGGTCAATATTGTTGTGCATATTGGCGGCGTGGTGGTCTTTTTTGGTCTGGCGTTTCTTGTCAAGTACGCGGCAGAGCACAATGTCATCAGTATTGAACTGCGTTTAATCGCTGTGGCATTGACTGCTTTAGCATTGGCAGCAGTAGGATGGCGGCTACGTGAGCGCGAAAACTATTACGGTCTCATTTTACAAGGTATTGGTATCGCTATCTTTTATCTGGTAGTTTTTGCGGCGGCAAAAATGTATGCGCTGCTTCCGGTAACCATGGCATTTGGCATCATGTTACTGCTTGTCATTGCAGGTGCTGCGCTTGCCATTAAGCAAAATGCTTTGCCTCTTGCTCTTTTTGCTATTACAGGCGGTTTTTTGGTACCCATTTTATTATCTGACGGTAGCGGTTCGCATGTGATACTCTTTGGCTATTACGCCCTGCTTAACTTCGGCATTGTCACTATTGCCTGGTACCGTTCGTGGCGGCTGCTGAATCTCACCGGATTTTTCTTTACCTTTTTCATTGCCGTAGCTTGGGGTGTTTTGCGCTACAGCCCCGAACTGCTCTCGACAACGGAACCGTTTTTGATTTTTTTCTTTTTATTGTATCTGGCCGTTTCGATTCTTTTTACATTCAGACATGAGTTCAATCCGCGAGGCATGATTGACGCTACGCTGGTTTTTGGGCTTCCGTTGGTGGCGTTTTCGCTGCAAGCTTCATTGATGCACAACATCGAATATGCCCTTGCCTGGAGCGCGGTAGTGCTTGGGAGTTTGTACCTGATACTCTACCGGGTGCTCTCACGTTATGAAAAGATGCAGATGCTACGCGAAGCGTTTCTGGCTCTGGGGGTTGTATTTTTCACCATCGCCATTCCTTATGCATTTAGCGACAAAGTAAGCGCGCCGCTCTGGGCACTTGAAGGTGCGGCGATTCTCTGGGTATCTCTGCGACAAGAGCAGCATTATGCCAGAGTATTTGCGCAGGGACTACAGATTGTTGCTACGGCGTGGTATGTGATTTCATCGCTCTCGTTTCACGCCCCGACACCGTTTCTTAACAGCGGATATCTCGGCTTTATGATTATTGTCGCTGCTCTGATGTTCAGTGCCTTTTTGCTTTACATGTATAGCCCGAAACGTCCCTATCTCAACAAAGATAATGCCACAGCTTTTTTATATACGGCTATCGGTTTATGGCTCTACTCAGGCTGGATCGAAGCGGAAAAGTTCACCCTGCCGACAGGTAATGTTATGCTGCTTTACCTTGCATTTGGCGCATTTGTTTTTGCCATGATCGCCAAACGCTTTGACTGGAGCAGTCTCTCGAAACTGCTTGAATCCTATCTGATTGCCGGTATTATAATGCTGGTGACACTCTTGGGGCATTATGGACATACACACCCGTTTGAGGGCATTGGAAGCATCGCGCTTGTGCTCTTTTTTGGTATGCACTATATGATGCTCTATTGGTTTGAGAAAACATGGCAACAGCAGACCTATCTGCACGCCATCGGGTTATGGCTGATACTGCTCATTGGCGCTGCTGAATTTTCGTATGTGATATCGCTTTTGACGTCAAACACGACATACAAAGAGGCTGGATGGATTGTGCCCATACTCGCCGTCGCACTTGTCATTATGCGCAAAGAGAAAGTGTTGCCGAGCTGTTTTGCGTCGTATCAACAAAGCTACAAAAATCTGGGGGTCGGCGGATTGATGTTGATTGTAACGTTTTGGGAACTCAGCGCATTTTCACTAAGCGGCAACCCTGCCCCGCTAGGCTATCTGCCGTTTCTCAACCCGCTCGATGCAACACAAAGTGCAGCGCTTGTGCTCATGTACCTCTGGATTCGCACGCAACCGTGGCAAGAACCCCGAATCATTTATGGCGTCAGTGCGCTGATGGCATTGGCACTTGGCACCGTCGTACTCTCGCGCAGCATTCACTTTTATGTCGGCGTAGATTACAGCATTGCGGCACTCGCGCACAGTATGATATTTCAATCGGCTCTTTCGGTGCTGTGGAGCATGATCGCCATGGCAACCATTGCACTGGCAAAAATACGCCGCCAACGAGAACTCTGGATAGTCGGAGCAGGTTTAATGGGTATTGTAGTGTTGAAACTTTTTATGGTAGAACTCTCTAGCAGCGGCACCATTGAGCGGTATACTGCCACCAAAAATCAGGACAGCGATTTAAAGGGGCATCTTCCTAAATGTTACAATCTACAGAGCATTTAGGAGTGAAGATTATGAGCAGAAAGAGGAAGCAGTATTCGGCAGAGTTTAAGACGAAAGTTGTGC
>JBNLFL010000009.1:0-52551 GCA_050305515.1 Sulfurimonadaceae bacterium | reverse complement strand
ACTGGAATACCATTTTCCGCCTGTTTTAATATCGCCATGATCTGACTGTCTGTGTATCGTGATTTCTTCATAGAAAACTCCTGTAGATAGTTTATTGGATTTTTCTACTTTTGAAAAGCCTTGTTTTTTGGGAGGATTACCATGACCTACTGACTTACGCTATAAAACAGACCGATGCTGACTACTTCATGTTTTGCGATCAAGATGACATTTGGCTAGACGATAAAGTTGAAAAGACACTCTTGCTGATGCAATCCGAGGAGAAAGAGCTTTCTTCCAAACCACTTCTCATACATACTGATCTCAAAGTGGTTGATGCTCATTTACATGTAATGGCACCCTCCTTCTGGAGCTATGAATATATCAACCCCTCAGCCAACACTCTCAATAGGCTGCTGCTGCAAAACACCGTTACGGGTTGTACTGCCATGCTCAATCGAAAATTAGCCGAGCTTTCACTTCCTATTCACCAATCCTCCATCATGCATGATTGGTGGATAGCTCTTGTTGCATCAGCATTTGGTAAAATCAGCTATTTAAACGAGAGTACAATACTGTATCGTCAACATGAAAACAATGATACCGGAGCCAAACGATTTAGCTTCAAAACATTGCCGAGAAAAATTTTCACTGTGTTTTTCACAAATAATCACTATCTAAAATATCTCAACCAGAACCTGAAACAAGCTGAAGCTTTTTTACAAACATTTGAAGCCGAACTAACCTCTTCCCAAATAGAAATCCTTCGTACTTTTATCTCCTTACCGAAAAAATCATGGTTTCATAAACGTCGTTCCATTGTTAAATATCGCCTTTTTAAAAACGGTATGATACGTAACACTGCGTTATTGCTGAGAGCCTGAAATGCGTATCTATACTGCATCAAAAAAACTGGGAGGATTCCCGGAAGATAAACGATTTTGTCTTGACAAATGGTAGCAGCATAGCTTAAAATAGTCCTTTAAGAAATTACAAGTTATCTCTTTTAGCCTAATCGCTATTTTTAGAGTTTTTCAAAAAGGTTGAAGACACTTTTATCATTAATACCATATATATCAAAGTACAAGAATTATGAAATCATTATTTAAAAAAACAGAGAAAATACAATCTGGACTCAAAGCAGGAGACCTGCATTACAGAGCTTTTATAGGTCCCCCAGAACGATATGATCTGGTTTCTTCGATGCAATTTAATTTAATAACGAAATATGGCCTGCGAGAAACTCACAAATTTCTGGACATTGGCTGTGGAAGTTTAAGAGGAGGCAGATTATTCATTATCTATTTGCTTGAAGGAAACTACTATGGTGTAGAACCTGAAAAATGGTTGGTAGATGATGGAATTTATTTTGAGCTTGGTAAACAATTAATTAAAATGAAAAAACCTTCATTCCTTTACCGAACAGATTTTGATTTTTCAAAATTCAACCAAACATTCGACTTTGCATTAGCACAATCCATTTTCACTCATAGCTCTGAATATCAAATTCGCCAATGCATATCTGCACTTAGTTCTGTTGCAAACCATAACTTTACATTCTTAGCTTCGTTTATTGAAGGTAACACAAACTACATGGGAAAAGACTGGGTATACCCGAATTGTGTACAATATAAATTCGAATTTTTGAAGTCAATTATTGAAGAGTATGGATTTAAATGTGTTAAAACAGACGATGCGCATCCAAATGGACATACATGGATGCTTATCACAAAATAATAGTAACGCCATAATCTACTTTAAAATTGTAGATTATGGGTTCATTTGCAATGTAAGTGTTTTCAGATTATCCATATTTTTTGCATTCGCCAATTCTTGCACCATTAATTCCAAATTGATCATACGAGCCTGTATAGCTTCAAGATCAGCTATTTTCTTATTTAATTTGTCTATCTCATTATTTTTTGAATCAAGCTCTTTTTTTAATGCCTGGATACCACTTATAGCAACAAAAGCTACATCTCTTGATGAGATATGCTTTTCATCATTACCTAACTGAAATGCCTTATAAAAATCTTGGGCCATTGCACCTATATGCTTAATACTATCGTCATTATCAATATAGTTCCATTTAGATATAGGGAGGCTTACAATATTTTTTAATACATCTGATACATCAATTGGAATAATATTTTCTTTGGAATTTTGATCTGACAACTCAGTCAATCCTCCTTCTATTGTCAAATCCCCACTTGCAGAGAGTCTGAAAACATTTGTCATGCTGGTGGGATTGATGTGTGCACCCATACTAATTGAGCCATCAGGTTTAATAATAAATTCAGGATAAATTTCGTTGTCTACTTCATTAAGAGCAAATGCATTATCTTGTCCATCTACTGTTCCGGTTGCGAATCTCCATTCAACATTATCAGCTGTGTCCCGTATCGAGAACATCCAGTCACCATTGTTTTCCAAACGCAATAATTCTCGTTTTGCTGTAGTCACGCTTGTTTCAGTCACATGAATTTTAGCTGTTCCATCCGAACGCTGTACATGTAAAGGAGCATCCGGACTTGCCGTACCTAGCCCTACCTTTCCACTTGAATTGATATACATACTGTTGGTTGGTGCACCGGGTACTATTTTAAATGGTAGCTTACTTCCATTGGTGGCATCACGAATAAAGAAGTTTGTTTCATTGGCGGCAACATCCCATACCTGCGAGGTAAAACCAGAGCTTCCATCCTGATCAAGTCTCATGGTTGGTGTATTTCCAGATTTCATATGTAAATCCACTACAGGGCTGGAAGTTCCAAGGCCTACTCGACCTCCATCATCCACATAAAGTGAGGCAGTTGGTGCACTACCTTCAATTGTAAAAGGGATCCTTGAAGCAGTTGTATCTTCGATACTGAATTTATTCATACCGCCATTAGTGGAATCATTAGCTGTTAATTGCCAGTCATGATTAGGAAAACCACCGGTGCTTGATGTGTCATCGAATTTAATTCGAGTATTGTTCTCTTTTAAGCGCAGTGTATCAAACCCAAAATTTTCACCATTCACACAATCTTGTCCAAGACATTGCGAACCACTTACTATAAGATCATCCACTATAACCTGATCGGCACTCAATGGCGCCAGAAGACCAGCCAAAACTAATGCAATAGAAATATTTTTCATAGTCGTCTCCTCTTATTATTCTTTCTCTTCTTGAAATACTGGATGGCCATCGCTCACACGGAAATAGCCTGAATCACGTGCAACATCTTTTGAATTGCCTATGGTAAGCTCAACAGAATTTCGATCATCACCCATCCTTTTTGTACGTTTTAGTACTTCATTGGCTGTAAGTTCGAACTTGTAGAGCCCATCAGCACCAAATTCCGTAATCGAAATATTTGAAGTATCACATGTCTTGTCAACTCTGAAACCTTTTGGTCCAACAACAGTCAGTTGAAATGATGAAGCATTCGTATTGGGAGTCCAATACACACCAACTTCCGTTTTCTCCATGGTAGCGACATTACCACCTAAAAGTGCTGTTGCATTCAATGACAACACCACTAAACCTGCAACCCACTTAAAAGCTGTGTTCTTTTTTAAACTGTTGTACATGTAAACCCCCTCTAATCTTAGTGTTAATCATACATTATGTTTCTATTAGCATGAATTGTATCGAAAAAACTTATATCTTTCTATTCATAGGCAACATAAAGATGATTTTTCTCAATGGTATTTAAGATTTGCTCATGCCCGTCAGGCCAACGAATTTTTAAATACTTGATTGCTTCACCCCAAGCCAGGCCAAAATGCTGCCGTGCCGGCTGTGCACTGTCCCAGCTCCCTCCGAGGCGTATTTCCCGAGTCTGAATGCCGCGGCTTGTGTGAAGTTCCAACCGGCTTCCCAAAGCAAAATAGTTGCTGTTTTTACTTCGTAATTCGACTTGAACACTATCGCCACCAAGTGCATTAATATTATACATCGGTGCATGAAAAACAGGATTGACGACAATATCACCGTCACCATCAAGGTCAAAATCGGCAATCATTACCCCTCGGCTGTCTTCAAGGCTATCCAGACCGTAGGTTTTGGCTTCATTTGAAAATCGTATGCTGCCGCCGCGTTTGACGTTCACTTCATCACTGTCATGGTATCGAACATTCTCATCCACCGTTTCGACAGGACGGGTTTTGTTGATCAGCAGTGCATTGGGAACTCTTTGAAGACTGATCTCAGCACCGGTTGCAATAAATTCATCTAGCATACCATCATTGTTGATATCGTAAGAGACACCTGCCCATGACCAACCCGTAAACCGTGCTTCATCATCTACCACGGCATCAACATAACGCCCCTCGTCATTAAGCCTGAGAGCAATGTTATATTGTACTTTCTGGGGGAAACGCTCTGATTCAAACTTGCTGTTTCGCGGATCAAATGGCTTGAGATGTTGCGTTTTCACCAAAGTTTTGCAAAATATGCGCTGCCCGGGATTTTCCACATCATCACAAGCCTGAAGATCCGCCAGTCTGCTGCCCCGATAGAGCGCCACTTTTTCTTCGCAGATAAGACCCAAATAGGAGTCGCTATATTTGGAACAGTCAATTCTTCCTGAATGGACTCCGGCACGGATCTCTTCAAGTTTTTCACTGACCTCATCATAATAATTGCCAGGTTGCGCAATCGTATCTTTAAAGCGGTTTTTCTTATAAAGACGCGAATTTGAAATACAATTTTCCCACAGTTCGAATTTTCCGTCGTTGTCAAAGTCCACGCTGTAATATGACATGCTCGAATCGGCGTTGTAAGGCAACTTTTCCTTTTCAAGCAGTTCAAATCCCTTAGAACCGCCTGCCATGGTGAAACTTGGCTGCATATCATTACCGATCATAAAATCGGTTTGATTGTCATCATTGAAATCGGTAAACAAAACCGTCATGCCCGCAAAAGCCTCTTTTGCGAGGGGAAGGTACTCTCCAAGACGCTCTTCCCACGTCCCTTTATTGCTGACCCAGAACTGGTCAACCAATCCGTGGCTTCTCATAAAGCCTCTTGTACGGTCTTCCGTATTCCAATTACGGGAATTGACGACATAAAGATCCAGAATACCGTCTTTGTTGATATCATATGTCGCCAAACCACCGGTGACACCAAACGATGTATCAAATTCACGCGCCAGTTTAAATGACTTCGATGCCTGATCATACATGTAAAGCGCATGCTTGGCGTTTGGATTGGCATATAAATTATTCAACACAATCAAATCCAGCCATGAGTCGTTATTCATGTCTGCAAGGGCAACGACATCGACATTCGCCGGAATGCCACCTTTAAAAATCTCTCTCGTGACATCAGAAAAGTTCCCATCCTGGTTATTGATCCATACACTCAATTCCCGTGTCGGTTTGGCGATTATCAGGTCAAGATAACCGTCATGGTTGATATCACCCGATGCAAGTGCGCTGTGGTGCATAAAATCCCATCCCATATGTTTTCGCTCAAGATGCGGGTTATATGACGCAAACTGCTTCGAAACATCCGGGAATGTCATATCGTTATACTCACGGTTTTTCCGATAGGGCATGACAACTAGATGGGAGTTTTTCCAATCAGTCTCATAAAGAGACGCGTTGGCATCAGACCAACCTGTGGCTGTACTGATTGGTTCGGACGGTTCAGCTGCGGCCAGAGTCTGCATCGAATGGTGGGTATCAGGAGAAAGTTTTTCCATGTTACGCACAATATTGTAATCGGAAAAGTAAAGGCTCAAAACCATCACCGCCAGAGTGCCAAGCGCGATACTGAACCGTTTTCTGGCAACAGGAAGCAATTCAAAACTGCGAACCCACGGAACCGTAAATGAGACAACAAAGAGTGCAAGAAAAATATTGATATCTTTAACACCGATAAAGAGCTCCAGAACGATTGCAATGACAGCAATGACCAATGCAAAAACGATCTGTCCCAGGTTGGTCTCGGGTGTTGTTCTCGGGTCCGTCAGCATAAAAAACATAAAGAGGAGGAAACTGCCCGAAATCAGTATAAGGAATATTTCTGCCAGATTGTGTGTCAGGAAGACATAAATCATAGCGGCATAAGAGAGTGTAAATACCAAAGGAATAATCGCACGCCGTACACGGCTAGTGATATAAAACCCCAGAATCATCATCAATACACCAAGCCACCAGAAAGCGCCCCACTGCTCAGGTGATGTGTATGTCTGATACGGAAAGAGTGACAAACCCGCTATAACAGCCACATTAGACGGATTGAGAAAGTGCTTTCCGTTGATTTTCAAAAAATGTTTTTGTAAAATGGCTATGGCCATGACAATCAGGAAAATATATAGATCAACGGCCCTCAGTAAGAAGGTGACCCCCAGTGCCGTACTGACAGCGGAATAGGAAAAAAAGGTCAAAGCACGCTGTTTGTAAAACAGAATCGCATGTTCCAAAAGAATACCGAAAGCTATAACCGCACCAATCTGCACCCAGGTGATCGGAAAATTCAAAACCAGTTTTCCGATAAACATCAACGTTAAAAGATTGAACATCTGTAATCGTTGCACTGCTGATGGAGAGTACTGTTGCTGCATAACTGCCCCCTGTATTCTGACATATTTTTTTAGTGACTATAAAGATAATCGTTTTGAATTGTATCTATATCCACTATATTTGTGCTTAACGACATCTATGCAAAATTTATGCGACTAGAAGAACTCGTATCATTTTTAATGATAATTCAGAAAATGTAAAAGAAGATTCGCTATGATGGCCATATTACAAATTCCAGCCCGTCCCAACTTGAACAGCATTTCGTTTGCAAGGAGTCGCAAGATGATAGAAAAAATGAAGTTTTTTGCCGCAGCTTTCAAGGTTGCTTTGACGACGACAATCCTGAGTACGGGGCTTTATGCGACCCAGCCTACTTTCACACTCGCCTTTTCGCCCACCACCATCGCCCCCGGAGCCACGTCGGTAATGACCTATACTATTAATAACACCGACCCTTCAATACCCGTTAGTGATATTGCATTCACCAACACGTTGCCGGCGGGGATGACAATTGCCGACGCTTCAAACATTAAAAACAGCTGTAATGCATCATTTGTAGCCCCTGCAGGAGGCAATAGCGTATCGTTTAGCAACGGTCTTCTTGGAACAAGCAAAAGTTGTACTATCTCCGTCAATGTTACCAGCAGTACAGGGGGGTCACATACCAATACAACCGGTGCCCTGACCAGCAGTGAAGGAAGCAGCGGCACAGCCTCTGCCACACTGACGGTCGATACGGCTAGACCCGGCTTCAGCGCCGTCTTCTCACCATCAACGGTAACACCGGGTCAGGTCAGTACCCTGCTCTATACCGTAGACAATACGTTGAACGGTTCCAATGCGCTGTTCCTCACCATTTCCGATACGTTTCCTTCAGGTGTGGTAGCTGCGCCATTGCCCAATGCGTTTTCTACATGTAATCAAACCTTCACTCCAACATTCACCGTTACGCCCGGCGGTAGTACTTTTTCCATGCAGGCCGGCGGCGTTGCTGCTGGAGCTATCTGTACCATACAGGTGGATGTTGTTGCAAATGTAGGAATTTATGAGCACCTGTCCAGCCAATTATCACAAAACGGTTCCAATCCATCCGGACCGGCAAGCGCCAGACTGGATGTCGTATACCCCCAATTTTTCACTCTCTTTACTGATGATCCGGCGGCTCCCGGCGATACCGTCAATCTGGAGTTCACTCTTACCAATATAGATAGATCCTACCCAGCTACAAACATCGGCTTTACTGATGATCTCGATGCAGCCCTCTCCGGGCTTGTCGCCACCGGGTTACCGTTGAATGATGTCTGCGGACCCGGTTCACAAATCAGCGGAACCTCGAACCTCACTTTGACAGGTGGCTCACTGGCCTCGGGCGAAAGCTGTACTTTCAGCGTACCAGTAACCATTCCTTCCAGCGCAGCAAGCGGATCCTACACCAACAACACCAGCAGTGTTACCGCCTCAATCAACGGTTCCCCTGCTGTCTGGCCGGCTGCGTCTGATACCCTTGTCGTAGCAAAACTGCCGGTACTGACCCAATCGTTTCTATCCGATCCCGTCAAACCCGGTGACGATGTGACACTGCGTTTTACCCTCACAAACTCCGATGCATCCAATTCCATGACGGCCATCGGATTTACGGAGCTCATTAATGCGGACATAGGAATGGTCGTAACCACACTTCCAGCAGCCAACAGTTGCGGCAGCGGTTCGAGTTTCTCTCAACAAAATAGCAGCGGTGACATATCAATACAAATTCTTAATGCCAATTTAGCGGCCAATGCGAACTGCACATTCGATTACATACTCCACGTACCCGATGATGCATCAAGCAACATCTATACGTTTACCAGCTCTCTTGTCTCAGCTACACTTTCCGGACAAACAGTTTTTGGAAAACCTGCGACTGATACATTAGAGGTCATTTCCGGGCCTAAAGCCACCATGGATATCGTCGAACCTGCTGCCAATCCGGGTGATACCGTAACAATGAATTTCACCCTTCAACATAGTGCCAATGCATCGGGCGATGCTACAGGTATCAGCTTTACAGATGACCTCAATGCAGCACTTTCGGGTCTTGTCTCCACAAGCGGCACCCAGAATGATATCTGCGGTTCCGGTTCTCAGCTTAGCGGAACGTCAACACTGACATTTTCCGGCGGTACGCTCGCACCCGGTGCATCATGTACATTCAGTGTCACGCTGGAGGTTCCCTCTGCCGCCGCCGCAAGTATCATAACCAATATCTCAAGTCAAATCTCGTCTACTGTATCCGGGCAGAGTGTCACATCCCCGGCCGTTTCGGATACCCTGCTGATCTCAGGATTGAAACTGACCAAAACATTCGTCCCCGACACTATTTATGTTGGAGACACCAGTGCTGCATTACATTTCAACATTACCAATGCCGCGACTTCGCCCGCCGCCACCAGCATCAGTTTTTCCGATTCGCTGACTTCGACTCTGACATCAATGTCTACAACAGCGCCATTGCCGACCACCCCCTGCAATGGTTCCAGCACACTTTCCGGTACAACGACCCTGAGTTTGAGCAATGGCGAACTCGCGCCCGGTGACAGCTGTGCTTTTGATGTCAATCTGACAATTCCTTCTACCGCTCCTGTCGGAGATTACCTGAATGCCACCAGTGCGCTTTCAGCTACCGTCAATGCAACCAATACCACAAGCGAAAAGGCCAGTGCCGTATTGCATATTGTGGAACCACTGAGTATGTTCAAAGAGTTCAATCAATCAGTCGCCATGCCGGGCGACACGGTGTCTATGATCATTACGCTCAGCAATGCCCATCCCACAAATGCCATCTCATCGGTCTCATTTTCAGACGATCTTGACGCCGCGCTGAGTGGACTTACATTGGATTCCGTGACCAATAACAGCTGCGGAACACTTAACGGTATTGGCAGCGGTTTAATGAGTCTGACCAACGGGACGGTGCCTGCTGACGGTAACTGCACCATTGAAGTAGTACTGGCGATTCCGGCTTCGGTATCGCTCGACAATGTCATTGACAACACTACCAGTAATGCCACGGGCCTCAACAACACCACCACCGTCACCGCCTTTGCCGCGAGCGCTACGCTTTATATCAATAATATCGAGCTGAGTAAATCTTTTAGCGCGCCTGTTGTTCCCGGAGGCGATGTCATCTTAAGTTTTCACATCAAAAATCTTGAAAGCGGAGATGTCAATGGCCTTGCGTTTACCGATGATCTGAACGCCATCCTTTCAGGACTGCAGTCAACAGGCCTTCCTTTAAATGACATCTGCGGGACCGGATCATCACTCTCAGGAACATCAACACTTCTGTTCACAGGAGGATCATTGGCTGCCGGCGCCTCTTGTGATTTCAATGTGACGCTTTCTGTCCCGATCTCCGCCACATCCGGAAGCTACACCAATACCACAAGTGATCTGACTTCATACGGTTCTGTTGTATCCAAATCCGCTACCGCGGACCTTGAAGTGGCTCTGATACCCGGATTTTCAAAAGTCTTCGCTCCTAATCTCATCGCTTCAAACGGTATATCGACCCTGACATTTGATATCAATAACAGTGCCAATGCATTTACTACATCTTCATTGGCTTTTACTGACAATCTCCCTTCAGGCATGCTGGTTGCCACAACTCCCAATATCACCAACACCTGTTCAGGTACTGTAACGGCGGTGGCCCAATCATCACAAATCAGCTTGACAGGCGGCAGCGTTTCGGCTCACGGATCATGCAGTATCAGCGTCAATGTCACTGCTGCCGCGTCAGGAACTTACAATAACAGCAGTGGCGCACTGCAAACACAATATGGTAGCGGGCAATCGGCATCTGCATCACTCAGTGTGGCTGCAGCACCGCTCTTTAGCAAGGCCTTTGCACCCGCTACCATGATTCCCGACGCTATCACTACCCTGTCCTTCACTATTGATAACTCCGGAGCATCACTTAATGCCACGTCACTTGATTTTACCGATGTCTTCCCTTCAGGTCTTCAAATTGCATCCATTCCCAATGCTTCAACCACTTGTGTCGGAGGTACGTTGACTGCAGTTGCAAACGCGACCACGCTCAGCTATACCGGCGGCAGCCTTTCGGCGCTCGCTACATGTACAGTTCAGGTCGATGTCACATCAGGTAGCGAAGGAGATTACAACAACACCTCCGGTGCACTGACCTCATCACTTGGCAACAGCGGCACTGCATCCGCGAACCTCAGTGTCATAGCGCATCAGGAAATCGACATTCTCGGCAATGCTACATCCATTGTCAGTGGTGATGCATCGCCCTCTGCTTCTGATGCTACAGACTTTGGCGATGTCGATATTAACAGTGGAGGCAGCACCCATACATTCACTATTGCGAATCTTGGCGCAGTTGATCTCTTATTAAATGGTTCTCCACTAGTAGCTATCTCCGGTAACACCGCTTTTACAGTCGTCACACAGCCGGCATCTTCTACCATAGCGGCACAGTCACAGACTACATTTCAGATTGCTTTCAACCCTTCAACAGTTGGTACCTTTACGGCACAGATCTCCATTGCCAGCAATGATGCCGATGAAAATCCCTACACTTTCGCCCTGAGTGGCGTAGGATATGGTGATAATGACGGAGTTGATGAACCTGCAGGCGTTGATGGTAACCATGATGGAATTGAAGACCGTAATCAGGTCAATATCACCACATTGACATCAGGAAGCGCCCAAATCACACTTGAAAGTCCTTCATCTTCCAATCCGTTGAACAATGTCTCCATACCGCAAAGCAGTGAGATACGTGTTGAGCTCAATAACGGGCGTCAAATCCTGCTTCCATATGGAACAGTCAGTTTTACACTTACCGGGCTGACGCCGGGTGGTACTACATCCGTCAGTATCTATTACCCGCTTGACCCAGAGCTCGTCGGTTATGCCAAAGAAGTTGGTGGCATCTGGTATGACATGAATGCTACAGTCGAGCACAACAGTACCGGTAACTATTCCGTAGTAACGTTCGCCCTCACCGATGGTGACATGTTTGACCTCGACGGAAGCGGCTCAAATGGCGAAATTCAAGATCCGGGAGGTGCCTATCGTGATGCAACTATTGCAGTGCCTGTCGCACCATGGGCTCTGACGCTTTTGGCATTACTCTACGGTTTTGCCGTAAGACGCCGTTTCGTCTAAAACAGTTTTAGGATGGACACAGGTTGTTTCCACCCTAAAAAGACAGAAATTAATTTATTAACGCGCCACCGCGAAGCCAATCTTCTCCTCCCCATAAAACTCCTGACGCTATAATATGCCTACCTTTTTCAAAAACTATGCATTTTATAAGTCTGGATACACACGTATGAGCCCCATTATTGCAATTTTGCTCTCCACCTACAACGGTACGACATATCTCGAAGCGTTGATGAAGTCTCTTGAAGAGCAGACATCAGATGCTTTTATACTTATTATCCGTGATGACGGCTCTAGTGATGACACATTCAAAATACTTCAGAAGATCACCGCAAAAACAAAACTTTCCGCAACCTTGTTACCTCAAACTGAAAACATCGGAGTCAAAAAAAGTTTTTCAAAACTGCTCTCCTATGCACTTGAACACACTTCCTGCAACTATTTTATGTTTTGTGATCAGGATGACATCTGGTTGCCGGAAAAAATTGCGCACACACTCGAAAAAATGCATTCGCTTGAAACAGACAATGATCTACCCGTACTGGTACATACCGACCTTCAGGTGGTCGATGAGCACCTGCATCGCATCGCTCCCTCTTTTTGGAAGTATGAAAAGATTGATCCTTCCAAAAATGCACTTAATCGTCTTTTAATGCACAATACCATCACCGGCTGTACCCTGATGATCAACCGATCACTGGCCATAAAATCTCTCCCGATACCCGATGAGTGCATTATGCATGACTGGTGGATAGGACTGGTTTGCAGCGCTTTTGGCACGATCGGGTATCTCGAAGAAGCGACAGTGTTGTATCGGCAACACGGAGGCAACGATACCGGAGCCAAACCGTTCAGCTATGCAAAACTTCCTGCCAAAATCTTTGATATTCTTCTCCACGATACGCTTTATGATACGCTTAACAGAAATCTTCTGCAAGCTGCCACGTTTTTGGAGTGCTACCGCAATGAGCTTGATTCCCAGTCCCTTGAAATTTTAACTGCGTTCACTACTTTGAAAGAGCAGGCGTGTGTACAGAAGCGTTTCTCGTTACTGAAATATCGCCTTTTTAAAAACGGTGTGATACGCAATACTGCGTTATTGCTAAGAGTGTAACATGCGTGTCAGTGCATCCATTGTCATTTACCATGAAGACCCTCAGACACTGCAACACGCCGTCGAAAGCTTTCTAGCACTCGATTGTGAGAAAGAGCTGATTATTGTCGATAATTCGCCAAAACCTTTTTCACAAAATCCTTACGATTCATACCCGGAAATCCACTACTGCTTTTCAGGAAAAAACCTTGGTTTCGGAGCAGGTCACAATTTTGCTTTTTCATATTTGAGCAAAGCATCGGACATACATCTGATCATTAATCCCGATACCCGTTTTGAAGGGGAGGCGGCCGTCTCATTTGCTACGTGGTTACTCGGGCAACCTGAAATTTCACTTGCTACTCCCGTTTTGATCAATTCCGACGGAACGCTGCAGCATTTTGTACGCCCCATTCCCACCCTATGGATGCTGATACGCCGCCGTATATTCAAAAATGAAGAGCCTCCGGTACAGAATGTTAAAAAAATCGAACCGATCCCATTCGCACACGGCAGTTTTTTGGGATTACGGAGTGCTATCTTCAAAAAACTAGGCGGTTTTGATGAACGCTTTTTTCTCTATATGGAGGATGTTGATCTCTTTCTTCGCGCCAAAGCACTGGGGAAAACCGTCATATACCCGCACTTCACGGTCACCCATGAACATCGTCGGGGTTCTGCAAAAAGTCTGAAACTCCTCTTGATTCATATTGTCTCTGCCATAAAATTCTTCTGGAAATATCGCTGATGTACCCAAAACTTCACCTACTCCAGCGCTTTCATTTCCTTGTCATCCTGGTCAATATCATTGCATTATCCATAGACCTCTATCTCAGCCGATATGCCAATGCCGGCATCGAAGCCAGTGCCGCTTTTCTACTTGCTCTGAACGTATGGTTTTTATACGCAAAACACAATATCACTCTGGCTGCCTACAGCTTTTTGTTTATTACGGCTGCGGCACTCTTTAGTCTGATAGCCATCAACCATTTCGCTACCATGTCAGTAGTTTTCATTTTGCTTTTACCACTTTCCACCCTGCTCTTTTTGCGACTAAAGCAATCCCTGTTTATGGTGGGACTTTTCATTACAATCATGGCCGGACTGCTCTATATGGAACATCTCGGAAACCCCGATAACCCTATTGCCCACAATCCACAGGCCCTGTTTAATCTCGGCTATGCGGCTGCCATCATCTACCTTTTCGGCATTCTTTACCATCTTGCCATTATAAAAACGTTTGACGAGCTCGATACCTCCAACCGGCAAAAAGAGCTGCTACTGGGCGAGGTACACCATCGAGTCAAAAACAATCTGAATATCATCGCCTCCATTTTGGGACTGCAGGCCAATATGCTCACCCCTACCGAACGCGAACATCTGCTTAAAAGTAAAACCCGTATTGAAGCCATGGGTATGGTGCATGAGATGCTTTATCAGAGTCAGGATTTCTCGAACATCGATGTGACCCAATATTTCAATCGTCTTGGCGAATTACTGCGTGGACTCTATGGCGCACCAAAAGTGATTATTACGATCAATGCCAATGGAATACAGCTCCCTTTGACACTGATGATGCAGCTTGGTATCATTACCAATGAACTGATCACTAATACACTCAAATATGCCTTTGAGTCACACGAAGGAGTTATTATGATTACCCTTACATGTAACATGAATCACTACATTTACTGTTACAGCGACAACGGAAAAGGGTGTGATGTCGAAACCTTGGGAGCGGGAAAAAGTCTGGGTGTCAAATTGGTCAAACTGGCAACCAGACAGTTGCAAGGAAATTTGCATATCGAGCATAACAACGGCCTCATCTACACTATCGAGTTTGACTATGCATAAACCCACCATCATTATCGTCGAAGACGAACTGATCGCCGCTGAATATCTCAAAGAGATTCTGGAAGAAAACGGAGCGGAAGTCATTGATATTGTTGATAGCGGCAAGGACGCAATTGGCATCTGCATCGCAAAAAAGCCTGACGTGATTTTTATGGATGTGATGTTGCGTGACAATATCAGCGGAGCCGAAGCCGCACTCGCCATCAGTCAAAAAAGCAGTGCAAAAATCATCTTTTTAAGCGCCCACCTTGACAGTGAAATGGTGGATTATGCCGTAGAGGCAGGAGCCGCCGGATATCTGACCAAGCCTTACAACGAAGCGCAGATTATTGCCACACTGCGCCTTGCAACACACCAGAGTCATCCGGAACACAATATAAAAACGGAACTTCCCGGCGAAATAGCATTGCGGGGAGGCTACCTTTATCTGACACAGCAAAAGCGCCTGCTCAAAAACGGATACCAGATAGAACTCGGTCCCAAAGCGCTTAAGCTCATAGCCCTATTGTGTACACAACCGGGGATCAGCGTTTCAAATGAACAGATCAGCATGCATATTTGGGATGAAATCGTTGATGATCGCACTTTGCGTTCACTCATTTTTCGTATTCGCGCCGTTACAGATGAAGAGCTCATCAAAAATGTCAGTGGTTCGGGATATATGATTCAGCTGCCATAAACCGTACATAATCATGCGATATAATTTCGCATGCAAAACCTTCTATCATCTCTTATTCTAATCATTTTTGATACATTTTCGCTTTTATCCGCACTCTATCTTGCCCATTTTGAGCGACTCTGGTTCGAGAGCACAGAGCTTTTTTCAGGTTACGATGGCAATGTCCAGAAATTTCTGCTTTCAGGTATTCTGATTGTACTTTATCTGCTTATCAATTTTTCCCTGGGTCTCTATACCAAACGTAACGATTTCTGGGAAGAACTGCGCCGTAGCTATATCGGAGCACTATTCCTTTTGATTGCAGTCATCCTGATTCTCTTTATCACCAAATCCAGTGAAGCCTACTCACGCACCTTCTATTTTCTCATGATGACAAATCTGTTATGGATTCCGCCGCTAATCAGGATAGGAACTAAAAAAATTTTACACGTGAGCGGGTTATGGTTTATTAATGCCTATCTGATGGGCAATGAAAGACAGATACAGAAACTTCATTCCGATCTTGCCCTCAACTGGTATCTGGGATACCGTGTCGTCCATACGGCTGAAGAAGCCAGCGTCGTTTTTATCGCCACCCATAGCATGCCGCTACAGGAGCTTGAAGCGCTTATTAAAGAGTATAAACATCGTGTCAGGGAGGTCATGCTCATTCCCTATCTGCATAATATCAGTTTTGCGAATGCTGAGATTATTGACCTGCGTATCGCACGTATCAGCTTTATCAACATACAGAACCGTCTTTTTGTTTCCAAAAACATTCTTGTCAAAAAAACTATGGAGTTTTTTTTAGTCCTCCTGCTTTTTCCATTTTTTATGCTATTTCTGTTGGCTATCGCCTTGCTCGTCAAACTCGACTCCCGAGGTCCTATTTTTTTTAGGCAAAAACGCCTCGGACATAACGGGGCGACATTCTCATGCTATAAATTTCGTACCATGTATCAAGAGAGTGATGCGCTGTTATCAAAATATCTTGAAGAACATCCTGAAGAAAAAACGTACTATTCCCGATATCATAAATATCGTAATGATCCGCGTATTACCCGCATTGGAAAATGGCTTCGTAAATTTTCCATTGATGAACTGCCGCAACTGCTAAATGTACTGCGTTTTGAAATGAACCTCATCGGCCCGCGTCCCTATATGCTCAGTGAAAAAAGTAAACTCGGTGACGCCATAGAAACGATTTTACATGTAAGACCCGGACTGACAGGGCTTTGGCAGATCAGCGGACGTAATGATCTCGACTTTTTTGAGCGTGTTGAACTCGATGTGTGGTATATTCAGAACTGGTCGCTGTGGCTTGATTTTATTATTTTTCTCAAAACCTTCGTCGTGCTTGTTACCCGTCGCGGAGCACGCTGATTACCTGAGTTTGAAAAGCTTTAGACGCTCCGTTTGCGCTACCTTTTCGAGACGATTTTTATCATACTGATCAAAAAGCAATGCACGTATCAGGAATGTCCCCATTGCACGACTGTCCAAGTAGATAGCCTTCGTGTGGTTGTAGATGATCAGTGTCATCTCCATACGCGGATTATAACGCTTGGCTGCCTTGATTGAACCATCTTCTACGATAATAACACTCTGAACCTGTGTCGCAACGCCATCATGTCCGCGAATCAAACCACTTCTTAAATCAAAGTCAAACGTATCACCATGCACGATCGGTTCTTCTTTGCTATAGGGGCGGAGCAGACTCGAGAGATAAAAAGAGGCATGTTCGGCACTCTTTTTGCCTGTGCTAATATCAATATTGGCAAAATTTTCAAATGTAGCATAAGTCAGCAACATATCGCGATGCAGCAAGACGTACACATCACGTGTTGCATTGAGCTCAACGGGGCGAAGCAGTTCTAGATCCTCGATCCGTCTGGCAATGTCTTCATGACGGGAAAGCGGACGCAAAATTTCTCCGCCGCCATGCTGCTTCTCGGAAAAATAGCGCAGTGCATTCGCAGCGAACACATCATTCCCCGCCAAGAGTATTTTCGCTGTCAGATGGGTGTCGGGACCATGACGGCCGTTATCGACCAGAGTATTGTTTCGTCCGGTGTAATACCACAGCGGCCAGCCATAATCCCACCAGCTGACCAGCAGATCTTTAGAATCACTCTTTTTCGCAAATTCACGCAATACTTTTACATCATCATTCAAAAAATAATTTGGCATAAATGAGGGATTGAGCCGGAAAATATTAAATAGCATAATCCCTAACCCTGCCGTTAAACCAAAAAACGGCAGCCAAACCATCATTCGGTACTGTTTCCCAATATTGGCAATGACACCAAAAAAACCGATAAAGCCCAAAGCCAAAACCGGCGTCGAAAACATGGTAAAACGCAACCCCGCCAACGAAGCCAGATAGGCCAGCGACAATAACGGCAATGCCAGGAGTGTGGCAGGTTCTGCAATGGCAAGCAGTATGAAACCCAAAGTGCCTAACAGCACGTACGGGGTCATCGCTGTAAAATTTTCATTGATCGCAAACAGTTCGGTTTTTTGTGCTTCCGCCACCGTCTGCAATGTGTTGGCAAAATGGTAGGTCCGTGCAATGCCTTCAATCTCTATCATCTCCGATTTGCTCAAATACTCTCCGGCCCGTTTGCCAAGTCGATCCATATCCACACTGAAAGCTCCGCCTGCCACAATAACAATGGCTATCAAAAGTGCCAGTCTATGGCGCAGTACTATCTGGGCAATAAGTAGTGCCATTCCCGCCAACACGCCAATAATTGCCAGAGAAGAGTGATACCAACCGTAAAATGCTGTCAGGAATAGAAAAAATCCTATGCCCCAGATCCAGCTGCGGCGTGTCAGTGCCATCATCATCGAGGCTACTGCCATATAAGGTAAAAAAAGATTCAATACATCGGTATCCATGTAGCCAACATAGGAACGGGTATAGTAGTTGACACCGCTCACGGCGATCAGTGCCGCAAAGAATCCCCATGTAGCACGTCCGAGCGCATGACCCATCAAAACCGTAGGAATCGCTATTAAAGGAGCCAGAAAAGCGGGAAGCAGAAACATGGCCCAGTCAATATTGAGATTGAAGATCGCCACGATCCAGTAAATAAGATACCCCGGTGCGTGTTCAGCATCCATGGGATAATGAACCCCGGCAAAAAGCTGTTTGGCATAATAACCGTAAAGACCGGCATCGGGAGAGTATATTGGCAACGGCCTGCCATCAAGCCAATACGAAGAGATATCAGCTACCTGATACCACAACAGCAGGCGAATGCCCATGCCAAACAGATAGGCGAGGAGCATGTAGAGCAGGATCCTGCCCCCTTGAGTATTCTGGTGCTCAAAAATTAAAAAATCAGGTCGTTTCATTAATACTTAATAATTGCTTGGAATAGTCGATGATTTTAGCATACCCTTACTTTCATAATGGTTGATGCCCGCGCCTGTTATCCTCTTGTGATTCTTTACTTTCAGGGCGTGCGGATTCGTATCAGAATATGCCGTGCACCGTCTTTGAAGTGTACCGTATCGGAGGTCACCTGATAGATAACGGTTTCGCCGTGTATCTCAAGGTTCTGAATAAATCCGTCGTCGCGGCGTTCAATGTTTCTACCATCATCAAGCGGTTTTCCCTGCAAAACCCTTAGAAGCAGATCATCCGGATAGAGCGCACTGAGATACGCACGGTTGAAATCCGCCGCGCTCATACACCCCTCATCCACACAGATACGTTCACCAATCTCAAACCGCCTGACGGGCTGTCCGCCGCTGTATAAATCAAGCTGCACGGCATTGGCGCTCTCTCGCAGATACCCCATGTCCGAGAAACGGAACTGAGGCGTCTTAAAAGTCACCATACGTGCCGCTGCCGGACCGTAATGATGCATGGTGCACCCTGAGAGTAGCAGCAGCGCGCTAACCCATAGGATAAAGTATTTTCGCATGCACGTCATCACAGGTTTTGAGCACCGCATCATCGAGCGTTACATGTAAGGCGGCGAGTGAGGCGTCAAGCTGCTCGGGCGTTGTCGCCCCGATAATGGTCGAAGCCACGAAATCGAACTGCTTGCTCCATGCAATCGCCATGGTGACGGGGTCAAGCCCCGCTTCGGAGGCGATACGCAGATACTCCTGCGTGGAAGCGAGCGTCTTGTCGTTCATAAATCGCTGCGCCATCAGCCGTTGCCGTTTATTGGAAGAGTTCATGTAGTCGGCAAAACGCCCCTGCACGTCACCGCCACGGTTGTATTTACCGCTAAGCACCCCTCCGGCAAGCGGAGAGTAGGGCAATAACGACACCTTTTCACTGCGGCACAACGTAGAAAGTTCATCCAGAAAACGGCGATTGAGAAGGGAAAAATTGTTCTGAATCGACTCAAAACGCGCCAGCTTTTCGTATTTTGAAACCATCAGCGCTTTGGCGGTACCATAGGCCGTATCGTTGGAAGTTCCGAGATAACGTACCTTGCCGCTTTGCACAAGCGCATCAAACGCCCGCATCGACTCCTCGATGGGCACCACAGTGTCGGGCCAGTGCATCTGATAGAGGTCAATATAGTCCGTGCCAAGGCGCTTGAGGCTCCCCTCGACCGCGCGCTCAATGTGAAAACGGTCAATCGCGGTCAGTCCGTGACGGATGGGCGGTACGAACCATCCCGATGCCGCGCCGGCCACCTTGGTCGCCAGAATCAGCGAATCGCGCGGTTTTGAGCGCAGCCATTTTCCGACAATGAACTCCGTCTCACCCGCCATTTCAACGCTCGGCGGTACCGGGTAGAGCTCCGCGGTGTCAAAAAAATTGACGCCCGCATCATACGCTTTATCCATAATGGCAAAGGCCGTTTTTTCATCGCACTGCGTCGCAAACGTCATCGTTCCCAGACAGACGGGCGTCACCCGAAGTCCCGACCTGCCGATATAGCGATATTCCATCATTCACTCCTTTAGCGCCACATTATAGCGATTTTTGTTATAATGATTTTTTCCCAAACAAAAAGTCAGGTCATGCTTTCACCATCATTACTGCAACAATTTGCTACGTTTATGGACCGTTCACAGAAGTGGGGCTTCATGCTTGTTTCTGAAGATGAAACGATCATCTATGCCAATACTATGGCCCATCAGTTCTTTGGCTGCAATGCAGGTCGTACCCATCATATCTCGGAATGCTTTTCTCAAGCCATGCTGCAACGCTTTCGAGAAGCAGCCGGATCAGAAGAGATCAGCGCCATGCCGCCGTTCTTTCAGGAGTGCAATGAGTTTGACGGTTATAAGCATGACGGCACGCCCTACAGTCTGCGCATCGGATTTGAACCGATACGGGATCAAAATACCCGGGTCTATATCTGCGCCTTTACGGAAATTACACAGGCAGTCGAAGAGAAACGCTATCTTGAACACCGGCAAAAAGAGCTTATGAGTTCCAATGAAGCGCTCGAGGCACTTGTACTCGAACGTACGAAAGCACTTGAGAGCATGCTCTATACCGATCGTGTCACCGGTCTTGAAAGCCAATTGGCCCTTGTTGAAGCGCTGGAGAGAAGTTCGCTTCCAACGCTGTTTATGATCGAAATCAACGATTATCGACGCTACCTCGACCTTTACGGTGCCCAGATCGGTGAAGAGATTCAGGAAAGGTTCTCCCGGATACTGACTGCCTATAACAGCGAAAAAGGTTACCGTCTTTACCACATTGAATCCTCGCTGTTTGGTATGCTGCATCTCAATGAATATATCGATACGCAAAAGTATGAGTCCGATCTGTTCGAATTAATGGAGACGATTCTCGAAAATCCCCTGTATATTCCAACGCTTGACGAGACGCTGTTTCTTGATGTCACCATCGGTATTGCCTCGGGTGAAAACGATCTGCTCAACCATGCCTATGATGCGCTCCATCGTGCCAAAGCCACGAAAAAGCGATTTGTCTATTTCCATCCGTTCTTCGATCAGAGTGAAGAGCACCGCAATATCCTTCAGGTCAAAAAAGAGATCCGGCAGACCATTGAAGCGGGCGGATTTGTGCCGCTCTATCAGCCGATTACCGACCGCAACGGCACGGCCATCAAATACGAAGTTCTGATCCGCATGCGCCAAAACGGCCAGCTTGTCTCTCCGGCCTATTTTCTCGACATTGCCGCCAAAACCAACCAGTATGAGCAAATTTCCCAGCTCACGCTGCTGCAGGCTCTTGATGCTTTTGATCAACGCACCGAGCTGGTCTCGCTTAACTTTGCCCAAAGCGATATCGCCAACAAAGAGCTGCTGCGCGAACTGGAACACCGTTTTAAAAAGGCCGCTCTCGCTGAGCGCTGCATCTTTGAAATCGTTGAAAGCGACGCCATTGAAGACTACGAGGTCACCCGCCGTTTCGTAACACGTTTTCGAGCGCTCGGTGTCCGATTCGCCATCGATGACTTTGGAAGCGGCTATGCCAATTTCACCCATATCATGGAACTTGAACCAGACTACGTCAAGATCGACGGCTCGCTGGTTAAAGAGATCCTCAGTGACAACAAATCCCTGGTTCTGGTACGTTCCATCACACAGTTTGCACATGATCTCGGCATTAAAGTCATTGCCGAGTTCGTCGCTTCCAAAGAGATTTTTGAGCTCCTGCTGGAAATTGGTGTCGATGAGTTTCAGGGTTTTTATTTCGGCAAGCCCGACCTGCTGAAGTGACACCCTGCCATAAATCCGCTCCTGCCTTTTCAGTGATGCTAGAGTGTCGGTATGAAAATCCATATCGACCTCGACGCATTTTTTGTCTCCGCAGAACGTACCCGTGATGCCACGCTTCAGAGCAAGCCTGTTGCCGTAGGCGGACGCGGAGACCGCTATATTTTTGAGAGGCAAAGCGGCCATCAGCAGTGCAATCTGGAAAATCACGGCGCGTTTCTTGGCGCTTTTTTTCAAAGCTACGATCCCGCCGAGCGCGATATCGAAAAGTTCACCGATCCTGACGGCCGTCTGCGCGGCATCGTCACAACGGCAAGCTATGAAGCGCGCACCTTTGGCATCACGACCGGAATGAGCCTCGCCGAAGCACGCCTGCGCTGTCCCCATCTGATTATCAAAGCTCCGGACATGGGCCTTTACAAAGAGCTTTCCCATCGGCTTCACGATTTTCTCTGCCACCGGATTCCGCTGATAGAACAGGCGAGTATCGATGAGTTTTACGGCGATCTCTCCGGCTGGGTTGAAGATGCCGAAGTTCCCTGGTTTAGCGATATGCTGCGTCATGAGATCAAACGTCACTTCAACCTGCCCGTCTCCATCGGTGCCGCCCACTCAAAAAGCATTGCCAAACTGGCAACGGAGTTTGCCAAACCTTTTGGATGCAAAACAATTTTCAAAGAAGATCTTGCCGCATTTCTCGAACCGGTTCCGATCGAGAAATTTCCGGGCATCGGCCGTGCCATGAGGAAGCGGCTTGAGGCCTACCGCATCCATACCCTCGGGGAGCTGCTGCGTGCCAGAGGCATCGTCACCGCATGGGGGCCCTACGCCAAAACCCTCTACGCGCTGGTAAGCGGGAGTGATACGGGAACCGTCAACCCTTTACATGTAAGGAAGTCCATCGGCATCTCCCGCACTTTCGACCCGGAGAAGGATCGCACCGAATTACGACGGCGCGTCATCATCCTCAGCCGCCATCTCGCCTATGCCATTATGCGGCTCGGGGCACTGCCGACGACCTACTATCTGGGCATCCGTTATGAATACAACAAAAAAGCCTCTTACAGCGTCACCGAACACCGTCTCTTTAACGAATCGTGGTTCCGGAATCTTGCCCTTTCCCTTTTTTATCAGGCAGACCGCGACAGACATCTCAAGGTAATCCGGCTCTCCCTGCATGCATCCCATTTTACATGTAATAGCCGGCGCGAACTCTCCCTGCTGGAGTTCGATAGCGACAGCAACGCCCGCCGTCTCTCGCAGCAGATACATCAGGTTCGTGAACGCTACGGTCTCGATACGCTACGCTGGGGCAGTGAAATGGCATAAAAACATGCCTTTTTAAAAAAAACTAAAAGCTCACAGGCTATAATCAAGGATTGTTTACATGTAAGGAGCAACACACATGGTTAAAATCCTTCTGGCCACTACGGCGATTCTCGCCCTTTTCAGCGGCTGTAATGACAGCATTGACTCTCCCGCGGCCACCGAGCTGCCCGGCGGCTTTACCATTATGGACCCTTCATCCGGAAACATTCCGTACCCCAACGACATCCTTTTCGCTCCCAATGCAACATCAACCAATGCTGCCGGAGACGGCACGCTTAACATTCCGTATGAGCCCGAAGACGGTGATGCCGTGGTCAAATACGCACTCAATACCCTTGACGGGTTTTCTACCACCTCACCAATCAGTGTTGCAGTAAGTTCTGACATGCAAAGTGCTACGCTGCCGGGGCATGTCCGTCTTTTCAAAGCGGTTGCCCAGGCATCGGCACAGACCAACTTCATTCCTGCCGTCGGTGCCATTGCAGGCGAGCTCACTTTCGGTACGGATTTTGTCGCACAGGCTGCAAACGGCCGTATCGCCATCATCCCTACCAAACCGCTTGAACCTGAAAGTACCTATGTTGTTGTGCTGACTGACGGTATCCAAAATGACAAGGGTCAGGAGCTCGGTGCCGATGCGGTCACTTCCATGATCAACGGTACCAAAGCGCTTGTCGACCCTCAAACCGGAGCTTCTACCGTTTACTTTGATCCGGATGCGACCACAAATACCGTCACGGCGCAGACGCTCGAAGGGCTGAGACAGCTCAATCAGGCACGTCTGGCAGCACTGATGTCACAACCCGGTATGGAATGCGGCGTGGTCACCGAGAGTTACGGTCCGGCGATCAGCTGTCCCCATGTTGTCATGTCATGGAACTTCACCACTCAGAGCATCGGTAACGTCGCTGCCGCATTCGCTGCCAGCAATCCTTCAGGCACCATCACTGTTGCCAATACCGGCCTGACCACTGCCGCCATCGGTGCCTACGGTCTCGCCGATGTCTACGCCGGTGCGCTTAGCGGCGTTCCCTACTATCTGGGAACCCCTTCGGCACAGAATCCTACGGCACCGTTGACGCAATCTTTTGTCGATGAGAACGGCTCCGATATCGTTTCGACACTTCCGGCGGAACAATCCAGCAAGACCATTCCGTTGCTGATGAGCGTTCCCAATGCATCAAGCGGTATGAGCCAGCCTGCCTCAGGCTGGCCGGTCGTCATTTTCCAGCACGGTATCACCCAGAACCGTACCAATCTGCTTGCACTTGCGGATGCCTTTGCACAAGCCGGTTATGCGGCCGTGGCGATCGATCTGCCGCTGCACGGACTTGATACCAACAGCACCGGTCTGATGACGAACATGGAGCGTACGTTTAATCTTGATTTCGTCAACAACACAACCGGCGCAGCGGGACCGGATGGTGTCATTGATGCCTCCGGTACCCACTACGTGAATCTGGCCCATCTGCTTGTCGCACGCGACAATGTCCGTCAAAGCACATCTGATCTTATTACGCTCTATAACAGCCTTTCGCATGTCACCGGAGCGACTATCGACGCAAGCCGCATTACCTTTGTAGGGCACTCCCTCGGTACAATTACCGCATTCGGGTTTTTCAATTCGGGCAAAGCGCTTGAAGGCGTCACACTGGCTATGCCCGGCGGCGGTATCGCGCAGCTGCTGAGCCACTCTCCGGCTTTTGGAGGAGAGATCCGTGCCGGCTTACAGGCTGCCGCCGGTATCGAACCTGACAGTGCGGCGTATGAGAGCTTCATGCTCGCAACCCAAACCATTGTTGATGATGCGGACTCCATAAACTATGCAACGGCCGTTGCTTCCAAATACCGCTATTTTGCCATTGAAGCGGTTGGCGACGGCAGCGAAGGTTCGGGCGATCAGACGATTCTTAACCGTATTCCTACCGCACCGCTTTCCGGTACCGATCCGCTTCTTGATCTGCTGGGCATGAGCGATATCAACGCTTCCGCCAACGGCATGGTACCCGTTACGACCAACACCAAGTCGCGCTTCATGCTGGGGAACCATAAATCCCTTCTGCTTCCGATTCCTTCCATGGAAGCAACACTTGAAATGCAGGGCCAGACTGCTTCATTTGTCGGTTCCAAAGCTCAGGCAATCGTTATTGGCAACAGTGCAATCATTGCCCAGTAACCCCATTACATGTAACCGCGGTTACATGTAATGCTGCTGCATCTTTTCCGCTCTTTCTACGCGCAAAACTACCCTGATGATATGGAACAGTGTGTCGAGGCCTTCGCCGTTTTCGGCGGTCTGAACCGACCGCTCGACCTTAGCCGCCCGCTTGAGGCGCTGATTGAAACCGAACTGCTTGATCATTACGGTGCCTTTCACAACCACATCAGCACCCTGATTCCCAATGACGAGCGCTACAGTCGACTGCTCAGTGCCATCGCCATCGGTGACCGCCGGGAACACTCCGCATTCAGACGCGCGCATATTGCCCCAAACCGGGGCCATGAAGCCATCGACTTTCTGCGTCACAGCGGCATACTGGAGATGGAGTTCTCACGTGAACAGCCCCCTGAGAAGGCGCACCCGAAACAGAAACTCAAACGTGAAATCGCACGGCACCGCATCTCGCACAAAATGCGCTTTCGCACGCCGTTTTTACGTTTCTGGTTCTACTTTATCGCACCGTTTCACACGCGGATCATCCAGGGGGACTTTACTCCGGTTCTGGAACAGTTTGCCCTGCAGCGGCAGGCATTCACGGGATATATCTTTGAATCGCTATGCGAACGTTTCATGATTAAAACATTGGAGGAGGAGCTCGTCGATTCGGGCAGCTACTGGGACCGGCAGGTGGAGATTGATCTGCTCATCACTACAAAAAGCGGTCAGATCATCGTCGGGGAGTGCAAATGGACGAACCACAAAACCAACAAAAAAGAGCTCCATCGGCTTGAGGAAAAATGCAAAAAGGTCGGTATCGAAGCCGATGGTTTCTGGCTTTTTTCAAAACGGGGCTTTTCCAATGAAATGCATCAGCTGCGGACACCCCATCTCAAACTTTTCAGTGCGAACGATTTGACGCTGCTGCTCGAAAACACCGATCGCAGCGCCATACTTGAGCCGCTTTTTTAGCTGACGATACGCAACGCCGTATAGGCTTCCTGAAGCAGCTGGAACTTCTGCGTGTAGTGATTGACGACTTCGGGCGTTTCACAGTAGACGCGGTCGGGATGATACACCTTGACCAGCTTTTTATAACTCTGTTTGAGCGCATCCTGCGACGCGCCGACGGGGCACTCCAGCACCGTATAGTAATGGACCATCGGGTCATCATTGACCGGAGGCAGCGCATGCGTTTCATCAAACTCGAATCCGGCAAACTCCCGATACAGATGCTGCATAAATTTCGCGTCATAACGGTACTGGATGTTGTAATGCAGCACATGACGCTTGTTCAGAGCCCGCTCCAGACGCGACTTGGCACGCATATCCGAAACATCAAGCACCAGAGAGTTATCGCTCGCATCGCGAATGTATTCATCGAGCTGGGATCTGAGATAACTGATGACCCAGGGATTTGGAGAAAGCATTGAAATAACCACCGTCTCGCTGTCATGCGCAAAGAGCTCAACATGAACATTTTCGGTATTTTCATTCGAAATAAACTCTATCTTGATGGGTTTGCGCACATAACGCATCATGGAACGGAGATAAAATTCCGAGGAGAAGTCATGATTTTTTGAATACTGCGTGCTCAGTGCTTCGATAAATGCTTCTTTGTCATCACGTAGCGTACTATTATAAAAGATAAGAAGTGCTTTTGGCAGAAAGAGGAGATCATGCGCATGTGTCTCCAGAAATGACGCCATCCAAGCGGATTTAAGATCATCAAAACGGGTACGGATGAGGATAAGATTGCTCTGCAGTACAACTTCCATGGCATCCCTTCATATTGAGATTTGCCATGAAAAAGCAAGAAAAGTTCCACTTATGGTTTCTGACAGACCTTCCCGTACATCTCGGGACGGCGATCCCGCAGGAGCCCCCAATAATGGCGCATCTCTTCAAGCGCATCCAGATCAAAAGTTCCATAAATGACCGCATCGCCTTCGCGCGCGGCTTCGGCAATCTTTGCCCCGCTGTAATCGGTGATGAAAGAGGAGCCGTAAAACGTGAGGCTGCAGCTCTCGCCGACCTCGACACCATAACGGTTTGCGGCGATGACCGGAATGGTATTGGCCACGGCATGGCCCATCTGCACCCGCTGCCAGTGCTCTTTGGAATCGACACCGATCTCGGGTTCGCTTCCGATCGCCGTAGGATAGAAAATGAGCTGTGCACCCATGAGCGTAAGCGTTCTGGCCGTCTCCGGGAACCACTGATCCCAGCAGATGCCCACTCCGATGCGCCCGTACGCCGTTTGCCACACTTTAAAGCCGGTATCGCCCGGTTTGAAGTAAAACTTCTCTTCATAGCCCGGACCATCCGGAATATGCGTCTTACGGTAATTTTCCAACACCGTGCCGTCCGCGTCAATGACAACAAGTGAATTAAAATACGCATCACCGCTCTTTTCAAAATAACTGACAGGCAGCACCACGTTCAGTTCAGCCGCCACTTTTGAAAAATGCGCAATCATCGTATGTCCCTCGCGCTCCTGCGCCCAGGAAAAGTACTTCGCATCCATATCTTTGCAGAAGTAATACCCTTCAAAAAGCTCCGGGAGCAGAATGATCTGCGCACCGCCCGCTGCGGCTTCACGAACCAGAGCTTCCGCTTTTGCGATATTGCTCGATTTCTCCGCATCCATCTGCATCTGCACTGCTGCAACCGTTACCATCATCTCTCCCTTGCACTCTTACATGTAAAACGCAATTATACCCGCTCCGTTCATGGCAGACGTTTTGATGCGGTAATCTTTTGAAAAAATCGATTGTTTTAAAGGTTTGAAAAAAGTTGCCGTGAAAACCTGCTGTCTTTTCTTCTCACCAATCAACAAATGTACAACTGACAAATACTTGATATCGCCTATCAATCAGATAAAACATTTTTTAAATTATTGTATCATAATGAACTACTTTACACTAAAAAAGTTATTCATGATTGATATAAAAAGCATTATAACCACTGGTGATCTCTCATCACTCCTTAAGACCTCTCAGGCCGACCGTGATCGGATGGGCGGTGATCGCTATCTTATTCGACAACTACTATCCGGTGGAATCGATAGGGGTGCGTTGATTCAGGCGTATGATCAACTATGTAGCGACGATGAGGAGTATTCACAGATAATTCAGGAATTTTTGCAATGAAAATGCTCGTTTTCATCTTCTTTTCCCTAGCTCAGCTTTCAGCTATGGATCACAATGACTGTATAGCAAAACTTGAAGAGCTTGGAACGCTCAAAGCAGATAAAGCCACATGGATTGAACGATCCGCCGCATTCGTTTTCACTGGGAACTGGGCCAGTTTATCAAAAAGTGAGCAGGACCGTTTAATTGAAGAACGGATCAGAGTACTCACACTGGAGTTGAAATCGTGCAAAGGAATTCAAGAAAATTAGATTGCATAGATGAAAGACTGTTTTGATCAAATGGCCTCCCCACGAGGACTCGAACCTCGAGCTAGGCCTTAGGAGGGCCCTGCTTTATCCTGTTAAGCGATGAGGAGTTGGAGGATGGAATTATACCTAAAACCATTTTCTAACCGTTTCTTTACATGTAATAAGCTATTCTAATACAAATGGCTCAAAGGATTTACAATGAAAATCAACGAAGCTTCTCTCAGTAATACAAATTACATTAACCAAAGTCAGAAAAACAGCGAAAAAGTATTGGGCATGATCGCTTCAGGGCATCAGAACCGGCTTGACGATGTGGCATCTGCCAACATTGCAACGCTGTTGCAATCTCAGGTATCAAGCATGGGACAGGGTCTGATGAACCTCAACGACGGTGTTTCCATGATGCAGATAGCCGGAGGGGCCACCTCGCGGCTGGGAGAAGATGCCTCCCGTCTTGCCGAACTGAATGTCCGCTATAACAGCGCTTCACTCAATAGCAGTGACCGTGCGGCACTTTCAGAAGAGTTTAGCGCATTGACGCAAAGCATGCAGGATACAATCAGCGGTGCCACTTATAACGGGAAGTCACTCTTTGGAAGCGACCTCTCATTTGAGACATCACAGGGCGTATTGAATGCATCCGTCGGTGCCGTTGATCTTAGTGCGCTTGATATCACCTCCGGTGAGAGCATTCAGGCGTTTATGGATCAGCTCGCATCGGTGCAAAGCAATATCGGAAGCTCAACCAATGCCATGGGCAGCACTATCGCTTCGCTCCAGCAGAATCTTTTAAGCACCAGCAGTGCCCTGAGCCAGCTGCAGGATACCGATATGGCCGAAGCCGTCAATCAACTGAAAAATGAAGATATGAAAGTTCAGGTAGCGACACTGGCACAGGCACATAAAACCACGCTGCTTCAGGATCAGATGAGCCGCCTTCTTGGCAGCTGAAAGAAAAATGCTTTACATGTAAGCCTTTAAACGGCTTACATTTTATCCTTCGCCGTAATTCCCATCAATGAAAGTCCGGTACGTAAAGAGAGTGCTACAACCATAAAGAGTTTGAGCAGTTTCGCTTCATCCGCTTCACCAATGATGCGGTAATCGTAATAAAATTTATGCAGTCTTGATGCGAGCACTTTGAGATACTCCGGAAGTTTCTGCACCTGTCGGGAGACAAAAGCGTCTTCGATCACTTCGGGCAGCAGCAGTGCTTCAAACAGCAGCGCATCACCGTCCTCATTAAGCCCCTGAAGGGAAGCGTCCATAATCTGCTCACGGCTCAACTCACTTTTTGAGAGGATCGTCTGGATCCGTGCATGGGCGTAGTTGATGTAATAGATCGGGTTGGAGCTGTCCTCTTTTTTCAGCGCTTCGACGTCGAACTCCAGCGCGGTATCGCTCTTTTTGCTCGCAAAAATAAAGCGCAGGGCGTCGGCTCCGATCTCCTGAGTGATATCACTCATCAAAATCACATTCCCGGCGCGTTTGCTCATCTTGAACGGTTCGCCGTCTTTGAGCAGGCTCACCATCTGCGAAAGCAGAATTTCGAGTTTCTGTTCATTGTAGCCCAGATACGAAACGGCAGCCTTTACCCGCGGAATATACCCGTGGTGGTCGGCACCCCAGATGTTGATGTAGTGGTCATATCCGCGTTCAAACTTCTGGTTATGATAGATGATATCACCTGCCAAATAGGTCGGCCGGCCGTCTTCGCGCACGACGACGCGATCTTTCTCATCATCTTTTTCGCTCGAACGCAGCCACACTTTCTCTTCACTCGTGTAAACACCGCTGCCCAGTTTACCCAGCACACGGTCCCAGTCATCGTAGAGCGATGCTTCGCTGACAAAGGTATCGAAATGAATATTGACATCGCCCAGGTCTTTAACAATGATTTCAAGTACCTTGTCTTTTGCCCAGAGTGCGAGCTCTTTTTGACGCTCCACATCGGTAAAGACCTCGTTGCCAAAAAGTTTGGATGCCTCGAGTGCAAATTCGCTCAGGTATTCGCCCCGGTAAAAGCTTTCCGGCCACTCCACTTTCTCTTTAAGGATGCTGTGCTGTCCTTCAAGTTGCAGCGAGACACCAAGAAGATCAATCTGATTCCCGGCATCGTTGACGTAATATTCCGCTGTGATGTCGTATCCCAAATGACGTCCGAGACGCAGCAGGGTATCGCCGTAAACCGCGCCGCGTGCATGACCGATGTGCAAAGGGCCCGTCGGATTGGCACTGACGAATTCGAGAAGAATTTTTTCCGCTTTGCTGTCACGACCGAACTCTAAAGGGTTTTCAAGTGCCCAGGAGGCGTAACCATCCAGAAATCCACCCGAAAGACGGAAGTTAATGTAGCCCTTGAGAGATTCAACACTCGAAAACATATCGGATTCACCGAAAGATGCCGCAAGTTCCTCTGCAATCGCCATGGGAGATTTACGCAGCTCTTTGGCCAGTGAAAAAGCAATGGGGGTGGCAAAATGTCCAAAGGAGCGGTCCTTGGGTTTTTCAAGGACCACATCCCGCTCAAACCGTTCGCGCAGCAGCGCGCTTACACGCTGTTTCAACGCTTAGGCTTGTTTGTGGGTTTCTGAAGGTGTTGTTGCAGGCGCATCGTGTGCAGGTGCATCAACTTTTTTTGGGGCATCGGTAGAAACGATCTCTTCATCGTCTTCTTTAACCGATTTTTTGAAGTTTCGGATTCCCTGACCCAGACCTTTGGCCAGTTCCGGAATTTTTTTGCCGCCGAAGAGCAAAATGACAATTCCCAGAATAATCAGCAGTTCCGTTCCGCTAGGCATACCCATGGCATTATTCCCTTACATGTAAAATTGGTGGCAAAGTATAGCGCCGCTTTGCTGTAACCGTCCTTAGCGTTTTAACAGCTGAAAGTGACGTTACCCTCTTCCCACTGACTGACAAATTCGCTGATCTGCTGTGTAGGAATTTTAAGCCGTGCCGCCTTGGCAATGCGAATCAGATGTTTGGCAGCACGCTCGAGATCATCATTAATAAGCAGAAAGTCGAACTCGCTGACACGCTGGATCTCACGCTTGGCCATCTTGATGCGATTGTCGATGATCTCTTTCGAATCCGTCGCCCGGCTGTTGAGACGGCGTTCAAGCTCTGCAAGCGTCGGTGTGGTGATGAAGACCGACATCGTAATATCTCCGAGTCGGTGGCGCACGGCATCATGCCCCTGCACATCAATATCAAAAAGCACCAGTTTGCGTTCGGCAAGTGCCTGTTTAACGGGCTTTAATGAGGTCCCATAGTAATTGCCGTGCACTTTGGCATATTCGAGAAAAAGCTCCGCTTCAATGTCGGCGCGAAACTGCTCTTCGCTCACGAAATGGTAATCGATACCTTCACGTTCACCGTCGCGCATGGGGCGGGTTGTGGTTGAAACTGAAAAATAGTAGGGTCCGATCTCATCTTTGATTTTCTGAATCAGAGAACTTTTTCCGGCACCGCTGGGACCGGAGAGGACTAAGATCGCACCGGTGTCAAAATTCAATTCGGTTCTCCAAATGAGATATTGACACTGATATTCATCCCTTTGAGTGACCGTGCGACATCATCGCTTTCGAGTGCCTTAAGCAGTGCCCTGAGTGCTTCAACACCTTCGACTTTACCACCGGCTGCGGCCGCTGGCTGCGCAGCAACTGCCACGTCTTCGGCTATTTCTTCTTCCATGTCAGCTATTTCAAAAGCATCTTCCGATTCTTCCGCATCCTCAATCTCGCTCGCATCCGCTTCGCCGACTGCGACCTTGAGGCTCATTTCGTCAAGTGAATCCAACTCACCAAAATCACCGGAATCAAAGCTATCTTCACCCTCATCAACCAGTTCAAGCAAGGCATCGGCATCCAGTTCCGTTTCAAGATCTTCCTCGCTCAACTGTGCCACGGCATCTTCGATTTCTTCTTCCAGATCATCAAACGAATCCTCAGCTTCATCAGAAATATCCGCGGGCATTTCATCGAAATCTTCAATGTCGGTATCGTCAAAATCATCCAGTGACATTTCAGATTCATCGGATATTCCGGCATCCTCCAGTGCTGCAGCGGAAATACCATCTTCCCCACTTGGCAGATCCTCTTCAATTTCGGAAAATTCTTCATCATCCATATCTTCCGGCAATTCAAAATCATCTACGGCAGTCGTATCAAAAGCCGCTTCATCCGGTGATGCATCCATTTCATCGACTTCAGGTTCAAGCTCGCCCAGCACCTCGTCATCTTCCGCTAAATCGAGGGTATTATCCTCTGTCGAATCATTCAGATCATCATCCTGCATCGCATCAAAGTCTAAAGAGAGATCATCTTCCAGCTCTTCTGCCCCACCTTCATCCGAAAGTTCCAGCGTCTCATCTTCGAGCATCGTATCAAGTTCCATGGTCTCACCGGATTCGTCACCCTCTTCAAACATCGCATCGAGATCATCCATGTCATCCATATTCGAAGCATCCACCTCTTCTTTGGCACTTTGAGTATCTTCAGGTGCGTCATCAAGCCCCTCGATTGCATCGAGACCTTCGACATCGATTTCATCATCACTGCTTTCGGTATCTTCAAGAAGACTTTGAACTTCGGCCAGTTCTTCTTTGTCAAGGACACCCTCTTCTAAAAGCTGTGAATCTTCCGAATCTTTACTCTCAAGAGTATCTTCGAAATCCAGAAGCATCTCGTGATCGGCTTCATTCTCATCATCGAGCAGCATTTCAGGCGCATCTGCTTCAACTGTTGGGATATCCAGATCAAACGTAAAGTCATCATCCGCTTCCAGATCGTCAATTTCCAGACCTGTCGGTTCATCTTCATCAAGATTCAAATCCAGGCTGTTGCCCTCAAGGTCGGGAAGCTCCAGATCAAGATCATCAATTTCCGGTTCCATGTCTGCGGGCAGTGCTCTGGAAATGGCCCCAAAAAGTTCGACCAGATCTGTGGGCAAAAACGGCTTATTGATGATATGATCGAAACCCGAAGGCTGTTCTTTTCCGCGGGTTGCCATCAGAAGTCTCTTTTTTGCAGTAACGGCTGCTTCCAGTGCTTCGGCATTACTTTCATTCCACAGCGCATCATCAACGATCAGAAGATCATAGGTGACCGCTTCGAGTGTTGTCGGGTCGGAACAGACCTGAAGCTGGTCCCCGGTCTTTTGTGCGCTGAGCGTCACAAGTTTCGTCACCACGGGGTTTTCATTGAACAGAAGCACTCTCATGATCGCATCTCCCTCTTGCAGGCATTCGCTTAAATTGCTACTATTGTAACTAAAAAGACGTTAAATCATGAAACCTCTGATCCTCTTTTTTTCACTAGGCACGCTCCTGTATGGCGAAGCGCATTTCACCCTTCCCGATGCTGCTTATGACGCGGTTCATCATCTCGTTAAAGCCATTAAAAAGAGCCATGCACACATATTCCTCATGACACCGCATCTGGATCACTATGAATTAAAAAATGCCCTGAAACAGGCGGCACGTGCAGGTATCGGTATTACCCTCGTTACGCCGGGAAATGATGTGAGCGAACAGCTAGCACTCTATACCAATATTGATGTCCGGCGAAATTTGAAACCTGTCACCACAACCCTTATGGCAATCGATGCTTCTTATTGCTGCACTTTCAAAGGTGCGCTTTCATCAGCTGTACTCGAAACCGAACGCGGCGTTCTTACATGTAAAGCCTGTGATGAGACCGCACTGACGCTGCTACGCCAACAGAGCCGTCCCTATCTGGAGGATTGAAACAGCAGTTCGAGTGCATTAAACGCCAGTCCCATCTCTCCTTTGAGAATGAGAATCGTCGATCCCAGCGTTACGATGATAACAATAAGCGAAATGGCTATTTTAATAGGAAACCCTATAACCAGCAGGTTAAACTGCGGCATGGTTTTCATGAGCATTCCAAAAATGACATCCGAAAGCCAGGAGAGCGCAATAATGGGAAACGCTATCATAAAGCCCACCAAAAACATGCGCGACGCCGATTCGAGCAGGTAATCCACCAGCGAGGGTGCCAGCAAAAAACCTCCCAGCGGAATCTTCGCAAGCGAGATATCCGCATAGAGCAGTACCCAGTGGTGCATGTCCAGTGTTAGCAGTACCATCAAAGCAATCTGCGAGAGAATCTGGCTGATAATCGGCATGGAGACCCCGCTTTGCGGGTCAATGGCCGATGCCAGGGTAAAGCCCATGACAAATGAGATCTGTCCTCCGGCAAACGTGATGGTGTTAAAAGCCAGCAGCAGAATCAATCCAACGGTAAGGCCAAAAAGCATCTCACCGAGAATGGCAATGACAAGGGAAGGCGTCGTCAGCTCTATCGCCAACGGCGGCATCGAAGCATAAAAGACAATGGTGAAAAAAAAGGCCATGGCAGCTTTGACCGTGATGGGGATAGCGGTATGTGCAAAAATGGGAACCGTAGCAAAGAGTGCCGAAAATCGAATGAAAAGCAGCAGAAAACCGACTACATTGGCGTCTTTAAATAGCTCTGTCCACTCCATGAAAAGGCTACTTCACGCGCTCCAGCCGCTGTGCTTCGAGGCGGTAGACCTGATCGCACTCCATTGCCAGTGCCTCATCATGTGTGACCAGCACCATCCCGGCGGACTCACGCTGGAGGTACTCTTTGAAAAGCGCCATCACTTCAAGTGCCGTATTATGGTCCAGATTTCCGGTAGGTTCATCAGCGAAAATAAGACGCGGACGTTTTGTCAGAACTCTGGCAATGGAGACGCGCTGCTGCTGTCCGCCCGAGAGCTCGGTCACTTTCTGAAAAATCACCGGATCGATCTTCAACCTTGCAATCAGGGCATCATCAATTTTCTGCTCGCTCAAAATAGCGGCGACTTCAAGATTTTCATAGGCACTGAATCCTTTAAAGAGGTAGTGCGACTGAAAAATGAGTCCCAGGTCATTGCGGCGCAGGTTCACGAGTTCACGGTTTCCAAGCCCTTCAAGCGGCTGTCCCAGAAGGGTCACACTGCCTGATTTTGGTTGCAGCAGCGTTGAGAGGATATGCAGAAGCGTTGACTTTCCGCTGCCGCTCACACCGATAATGGCAATGGAACTTCCTGCTTCAAGGCTCAGGTCAACATCATGAAAAAGGGGATAATCAAACCGGTGCGCGATACCGCGGGCTTCAAGTAACATCATGAAACGTATTATAAAGGATTTGTCTTAAAGGGAGAGGTGTAGGAAAAGGGAGGCCGGGACGAATCCCTTAGGCCATTTGTGCCGCGACTTCTGCAGCGAAATCGTCCACTTTCTTTTCAAGTCCTTCACCGACTTCAAAAAGAACGAATTCTACGATTTCAGCAGTTCCGCCGAGTTTTTTTGCTTCCGCAACAACCGCTTCGCCAACCGTCATGGAGTCATCCAGAACGTAGACCTGATCCAGCAGTGCCAGTTCTTTGTCAAGCGTGGTGTTGTCTGCTACGAAACGGTCCAGTTTGCCCGGAACGATTTTGTCCCAGATTTTTTCCGGTTTGCCCTCAGATAGAAGCTCGGCTTTGATGTCTGCTTCCGCCTGTGCCATAACCGCATCGGTCAGCTGCAGTTTCGAGATGAACTTGGGTACGCCAAGCAGCGGTTTGCCGAGGCGTGAACGCTCTTCATTCTCTTTTTTGATCGCTTCAATGCGTCCGATTGTCTCAGACTCGACGAATGCCGGGTCGAAATCTTCCGCACGAAGTGTTTTTGGTTTCATCGCAGCAGCGTGCATCGCGATGTTTTTCAGAACAGGTGCCATACTTTCGGCTGTTTTATTGCTGTCGCACTGAGCGGCAACAAGAACACCGACGCGGCCGTTGGAGTGAACGTAACCGTTCACAACACCGTGTTCACCCGCATTAAGAGTTACAAAGCGGCGCACTTCGATTTTTTCGCCGATTCTGGCAACACTCTGAGTGAAATACTCGGAGAATTTACCGTTTTCATAAGAACTTTCGTTGAGTTCGGCTACCGTAGTAACCGGTGTTGCAAAAATCTGGGCGACAGTGTTGCCGACCAGAGCGATGAATCCGTCATTTTTGGCAACGAAGTCGGTCTCACTGTTAACTTCAACCAGAGAGGCAGAAGCGAATGTATCGGAAACCTTGATTCCCAAAAGCCCTTCGGCTGCTACACGGTCAGCTTTTTTGGCTGCCTGTGCAATACCGCGGTCTTTCAGCCACTCGACTGCTTTGTCGTAGTCGCCGTCACACTCGGTGAGCGCTTTTTTACAATCCATCATCGGTGCATCAGTTGCCTGACGCAGTTTCTTTACATCTGCTGCTGTTACTTCTGCCATAATTATTCTTCCTCTGTAGTTTCTTCTTCAGCTACGTCTGCTTCTGAGTCATCAGCCGCCATCATCTGATCTTCGATGCTCGCTTCTGAAGCGTCGGTAGCACCGTCTGCATTGAGGGCTTTACCTTCGTTCATCGCTTCTGCCATCTCTTTACAGAAAAGTTGAATCGAACGGATCGCATCATCGTTGCCCGGGATTGGGTAATCAATAACGTCAGGATCGCAGTTCGTGTCAAGCGGAGCCACAACTTTGATACCGAGGTTGCGCGCCTCTTTAACGGCAATGTGTTCTTTTACCGCATCAATGACGAACAGCATATCCGGCAGGGTTTTCATATGACGGATACCGCCGAGGTATGACTGAAGTTTCTCTTTCTGACGGCTCATCATCAGGGCCTCTTTTTTTGTCAGAAGCGCCATTTGGCCGTTCTCTTCCATCTGCTCGATGACTTCGAGTTTGCGGATTGATTTCTGGATGGTGCCGTAGTTGGTCAGCATCCCGCCGAGCCAGCGGTTGTCAACGTAAGGCATGCCGCAAGACTCAGCTGCCTGACGAATCGCTACGCGTGCCTGTTTTTTAGTACCTACGAACAGCATTGTCTGTCCCTCGGCAGCTGCATCTACAACGATCTGATACGTGTTACGGAAGTAACGCAGTGTTTTTTGAAGGTCGATGATGTAAATGTTTTTGCGGACACCGAAAATATATTTTTTCATTTTCGGGTTCCAGCGACGTGTCTGGTGGCCGAAGTGCACACCGCACTCGAGGAGGTCTTTCATTGTTACCATATAATGGTCCTTGTAATATAGGAATCCTGGTTGGCGTCGGTATCTCTCAACGGCGTCGGATATGGTTGATCCGGGCCGCACCAGTTTTTGAGCGCTGATACCTGTAAACTTTTATCTTCAAAACCGGAGTTCCGGAAAATAAAAACTGCGGATTATACCCAATTCGTTCTTAACTGACTCTTTCTTTAAGATAAAAATCATGCTTGTCACAATTTTATTACAAGTAACAGTGAGGTTTTAAAATAGATTTATATTAGTTTTGTTAATATGACCACATTTTGTTTCCGAGGAGCTCTTTTTGATGAATCGACCTTTACTAGTATCCTTCGCGGCGGCCACGCTGCTTGCAGGTCATCTGCAGGCAGGAACGATGTACGAACGCTTCCAGCAGATGGAGACCGAAGTGGCGTCACTCAAAGCCGAGCTGACAAAGCTCAAGCGCGAAAAAGCCGAAAACACCCGGATGCCTGCGGGCGTAGCGGTTTTGAACCCCAAAGCTTCCGATGAAGACGAAGCCATGAATGACGCTCTGGATGAGGACGAAAAAGCCGACGCGGAAGAGACGGACAAAGAGGAGGCCGAAAGCGAAGCCCCTGAAGATTCCGAAGGGCTTGAAGCGCGTATTGCAGAGCTTGAAGACCAACTCTCCGACATTCAGGATGACATTAGCAGTCTCAACAGCCGTACCAACGGCAATGCCCTGAAATTCGGCGTCGATTTCCGTACGGCAGTCGACAACCTTCACTACAAGATGGCAGGAAAAGCCTTCAATCCAAAGACCGGTGCCTTTGACGGCGACGACACGCAGGGCAACGATGCCCTGCTGACCAACCGCCTCTGGCTCAACATGGAGTGGAAAGCCACCGACAATCTGAGCTTCACCGGACAGCTGGCCTACAATAAGGCCTTCGGTTACCGCAGCGGATTCGGAAACGGCTATGCCGGTTTTGAAACATTCGACTGGATCACGAATGAAAATGCCTACGATGATGTCGTGCGCGTACGATCCGCCTACTTCTTCTACCGCGACGATACCCTTTTCGGAGCCGATATCCCCTGGACCTTCAGCCTTGGCCGCCGCCCCTCAACCAACGGTGCGCTTATCAACCTGCGTGATGACGACAAACCGGCGTCACCTATCGGCCACACCATCAATGTTGAGTTCGACGGGCTAAGTTCCAAACTTGGTCTGAGTGAAATCACGGGCGTTGCGGGAATGTACGTCAAGCTCTGTGCGGGACGCGGCGGCACGAATGCCAATGCCAAGTTCTTCACCATCGATCCCGATCAGCACACACCGAGCATTTCCGCACCGTACGCAGCAGGCGAGCTTGAACATGGCAATATTCCCGACATTGACCTGATCGGCTTTATCTTTGTTCCCTACAGTGACGGGCAGTACACGATCGAATCGCAGTATTACTACGCCAACAATCTTATCGATGCCAACTTCGATCCCAATTCCGGTGCCTTTATGGGTATGGAAGCTGTCGGTGGCATGCACGCCTTCACCGCCCATCTTAAAATCGACGGTATCGGCGATGGCTGGAGTGACTATCTTGACGACACGACCTTCTTTGTCAGCGGTGCCTGGAGTATGACCAATCCGGATGAAAAAGGGCAGGGAATGCTCGGTTCGACCGACTCCAAAACCGGCAGCTCCTACTGGGTCGGCCTGCAGGTGCCTTCACTTATCACCGATTACGGCCGCTGGGGCGTCGAGTTCAACCACGGTGACAAATACTGGCGTTCCATCACCTATGCGGAAGACACGAACATCGGTTCCAAAGTCGCTGCCCGCGGTAACGCGTTTGAGGTTTACATGACCGAACCGCTGCATGAAGACATGCTCAGCTTCCAGATTCGCTACACCTACATCGACTATGAATATACCGGTTCCAACGGCTTTTTCGGTTCCAATACCGGTACGCCTGTCAATATCGAGGATATGAAAGATATGGCTGCACTCAGTCCGCAAATGGCCGGCATGGCATCCATGACGGTTGACACAGCTCAGGACATCCGCGCCTACATCCGCTACCGCTTCTAAGAATCTTCACCTTACATGTAAGCGTCATGCTTACATGTAATCATTTTGTATCACGCATTCTGGTACGATCTCACCAAAAAACGGAACATCAACTCTATGCGTATTGTTATCTGCACCGATACTATCGGTGATCTCAACGGCGTTTCGCGCTTTATTCAGGATATGGCCGAGCTCTCACAAAGCGAGGCACTGGAACTGCATGTCGTCACTTCAACACTCAAACCCTGCCCCCGGGCCCCCAATATCCACAACACCCGTCCGCGTATGCGCATACGCATGCCTTTTTACAGCGAACTCGACCTTGTCTTTGCCTCCAAAAAACGGCTTGAAGCCAAAATACTCGAGCTTGATCCCGATATTTTGCATGTCTCGACACCCGGTCCCGTAGGCATGCTGGCCAACCGGATTGCCAGACGCTACCGCATTCCTACCATGGGAACCTACCATACCGATTTTCCGGCCTATATCCACGACCAGACACGTTCCAAAAACCTCAAACGTGTCACCGATCGCGTTATGCAACGCTTCTACAGCAACTTTCACCATGTCTTCAGCCGTTCCCGTGAATATCTGGGCATTATGGAGAAAGATATTGCCATCGCCAAATCGCGCAGCTCCTTTTTGAAACCCGGAACCAATCTCGAACGCTTCAGTCCTCATCACTGCAATCGCGATATCTTTTCCCAGTTTGATATTCCCGAAGCATCGTTTTACCTGCTCTACGTCGGGCGCATCTCCAAAGAGAAAAATGTCCCGTTTTTACTACAGGTCTGGAAACGTCTCAAGAAGCGCTGCCCCCGGCTTGATGCCCGGCTGATTCTGGCGGGAGAGGGTACTATGATCACGCAGGCGCAAACACGAATGGCACCGCTCGGTGTCCACTTCCTTGGCGGTATCCGCGATGCGGCAGTGCTCTCGCAGCTTTATGCATCAAGCGACCTGTTTCTCTTTCCCTCACTCACCGATACCCTCGGACAGGTGGTGATGGAAGCGCAGGCAAGCCGTGTCGCCTGTATTGTCTCCGATCAGGGCGGGCCGCAGAGTATTGTCGGCTATAACAGCCGCATGGGCGGCAGAATCCTCAGCACTGCCAACCCCGACATCTGGGCGGAAGCGATCCTGAATCTTCTCAAAGATGCTACACTACGCCAGGAATTCGCGCAAAACGGATGGGAAAATATGAAAGGCTTCGATATCAGGGCATCTTTTCGTCATTTCATTGCCACACATCGTAAAGTCTATGAAAAACTCACCACGGAGTGAGCGCCGCGGCGAGATCTATGCCCTTGCACTCAGTCTGCTTGAGGGACTCTTTCCCATTCTCTCGCTGAGTGCCGTTTTCGCTTACGGTCCCATTACGGCGTACCTCTATACCATCACTATCGCGACCCTGCTCTTTTTGATACTTCTCTGGCGTCAACAGCGGCTGCATGAACTTTGGCTGGCCGGAGCGCAGCGGGATCTGCTGCTGACATCACTCTTCATCACGCTGCTTTTTGGCGGTATCTTTATCGGTCTGCGCTATACCTCTCCGGCAAACGTCGCCGTCATCATGGTTTTACAGCTCTTTTTCTCCTACCTCTATTTTCATATATTCGGTCAAGCGCGCATGAAGGGCATTCATACTTTTGGCGCACTTTTGATGGGAAGCGGCGCATTGAGTGTCCTGATTCCCAAAAACTTCCAGATCAATCCCGGAGACGCTGTCGTACTCTTCTCCGCCGCCATCGCACCGCTGGCCAATTACTATCAGCAGCGTGCCCGTGAACATGTTGCGGCCATCACCATCATGGGATACCGCAATCTTGTTGCCATCCCCTTTCTGCTGCCGCTCGCCTTCCTTTTTGAAACACCGCCCGCGCCCCTGCAGTACCCCGAAGCCGCACTGATGACACTCATCACGGCACTGCTCGTATTTGTGCTGGCCAAAACCCTCTGGATCGAAGCCCTTTATCATATTTCAGTCACCAGACTCAGTGCAATGGCCGCCCTGATTCCGCTCTGGACCCTCTTTTTTTCCTATCTTCTGCTTGATACGGTTCCTTCGTGGCGACAGTTTGCCGGAGGTGTACTGATTCTCGCCGGCGCACTTCTGCTGACACGAAAACTTCCATCGTAAAACTTTTTAATCTGTGTCACAATATCAGATGAATTTTCAATCTGCAATGGAGGCCGGACCGTGAGTACTTCACTCGACTATATCGACGAACGTATCGAAGCGGAGTTCAACAGTCTGCGAACTACCATGCCGCTTCCGTTGCGTACCGTCTATGTCGGGGAGCGTGTCAGTGAAAGGCTCAGCAAGCACTTTATTGAAATCGGGAAAACTTCCGATCCCCGTGCCGTCGCCATCACCATCAAATTGCAATCCGGGCGGCATGCCACGCAAGGCAACGTCACGGTATCGCCGCTTATCAGTGACGGCGATATGGAAAATCTTTTTTTCGAGAAGCTTCAAAGTGGTAATGATACGCAGATTATTCGTCAGGTTCGCCGCATTCTTGCGGCACTCTTCGACCAGCTGAGCATGAAAAGCGATCCCCGAATTGTCCCGGGTCTCATGAAACAGCTCTTCAGCAATCAATCGCATGCCGTCAGTGACGAACATGTGCACAGTATGTCCAACTTCCCGTCATCCGCCAACAGCACCTACAGTGTCGAGCGGCTGCAGAGACTGATAGAGCAGTGCAATGCCAAAGGTGCCGGCATTACGGGATTTCACTTCAGCCCGCACGGGCGCATCGTTATCAGCTATGCCCGCCGCAAGGGAGATGTCTATCATATCTCCCTGCGCGACGCCATCGAGCATATCGACGCCGCCTACCTCATCAGCCACAAACGCATCAGCGCCTGATCAGGCGTTTTTCAGTTTTTCCAGCTCCAGCTTCACGGCTTCGACATGCCCTTTCACGCGAACATTGCTCCATGTGGCACGAATCACGCCCTTGGGATCAATAATACAGGTAGAGCGGACAATGCCCATATACTCTTTGCCGTAATTCTTTTTAAGCGCCCAGACGCCGTAGGTCTGCATCATTTCCGTACTTTCGTCACTTAAGAGGGTGATTTCCAGATTCTGTTTCGCAATAAAATTGCGGTGGCGCTGTGTCGAGTCGGCGCTCACCCCCACAATGACCGCTCCCATATCTTCAAATGCAGGCAGTTCCTGGGTGAATTCGCACGCTTCGGTGGTACAGCCGGGAGTCGAATCTTTCGGATAGAAATAGAGCACGATCCATTTGCCTTTCAGATCACGCAGGCAGATCTCCACATCATCCTGATTCGGCAGGCAGAATTCGGGAGCCGGGGTTCCATTTTCCAGCATAATGTCTCCTTTTTTACGTTTGTGCAACTATACCAAAAACTCTCAAAACCCTCTCTTCACTCAAAAGATACCTTTCGCCCCTGTTCGCTTTTTACATGTAATCCTCATGCAATCTATTTTTGCTAACGTACGGCATGAATCCTTTGAATGAAAAATGGGACGCCATCCTCAGCAGACTTGCAATCGCTTTTCAACCAATTGTGAATATACACACCGGAAAGTGTTACGGAGTCGAAGCGCTGCTGCGCGGGAGTGACACACTCGGATTCAAAACGATCCATGCACTTTTCGATGCCGCGTACGAGGAGGGAGTACTGTACGCTTTCGATCTGGGGCTGCGCGAAAAAGTGATGCAGTGCTTTATCATGATCGAGAGCTATGAACATCTCAAACTTTTTTTAAATATCGATAACCGCATTCTCGAATATTCCGATTACATGGGAGGCAATACCTCCAGACTCTGTGACCGCTACGACATCAGCAATACAGCAATCTGTATCGAACTCTCCGAGCGTCATGAAATTGTCAACACCACGCAGTTCGAAGCCATCATCGCCCACTACGCACATGAAAATTTTCAGATTGTCATCGATGATTACGGCAGCGGATATTCCGGCCATAAACTGCTCTACCAGTCCACGCCGGACATTATCAAGATCGACCGCTTTTTCATTTCGGATATCGGCAATGACCGGAAAAAAAAGCTGATGGTCCGTGCGATGGTACAGCAAGCCGGCCTCATGGGCATTACGGTCGTTGCCGAAGGCGTTGAAACCGAGCAGGAGCTTCAGGCATGCCGGGAGATCGGCTTTAACTGGGCACAGGGTTTTTTCATCCAGAGGCCGCAGACCGATCCGTCCGCCCTAAGCAACAACTATCCGGAAATCAGGCAGATACGCAGGGAAGATCAGCGCGGCGATACGCTCAAACCCTTTATAAAGAAACGGCTGCAAAAGATCGCGCCGATTCACTATAAAAGTTCCATGCACGCCGTGCTGGAGCGTTTTGGCGAATCCAACACCCTCTCCATACTTCCGGTTGTCGATAATGACGGAATCCCGCTGGGCATTCTGCACGAACAGGGTTTGAAAAAACTGGTCTATTCTCCTTATGGAAGATCGCTTCTACTGAATGAATCAGCCGGTAAGGCCAAACTAAAAAAATACCTCCAGCGCTGCGGGGTGGCAGATATCCACAACGATATTGAAACCATTATTGAACTCTTCTCCACACATGAAGATGCAGAGGGTATCCTCATCACCAAAAACCTCAAATACGTGGGCTATCTCAGCGCCCGCTCACTTGTCGAGCTGATTCATGAACGCAACCTTGCCAGTGCGCGCGACCAGAATCCGCTCACGCGCCTTCCGGGAAATTTGCGGATTGAACGCTACATCGCCACCATGCTCGAAAGCAATCAGCCCATAGTGCTGTGCTATTTTGATTTCAACCATTTCAAACCTTTCAACGATACCTACGGATTCCGTAACGGCGACCGGGTCATCCAGCTCTTTGCCGATCTTTTAAACAAACATCTGCCCTCCTACTATTTCAAAGGGCATATTGGCGGCGACGACTTTTTCATCGGCGTTTCACTGGAACAGTGTGGCTATGAAGATGCCTACAGCGCGGTTGTATCGCTTGTAGAACACTTCAAAGAAGAGGTCAAAGGATTTTATTCTGCACATGACCGGGAAAATAACGCCATTATGGCCAAAGACCGAGACGGAATCATGCGCTGTTTCGCCTTGCTGGAGGTCTCTGCCGTGGTCATTGAACTCCAGAAGCAGAGCCGTAACCGGGGCATCGAAACCCTTCAGCGCTGCTTTTCGCTTCAGAAAAAGAGTGCCAAGGCGCTTACGCCGCCCATTATCTCCCTCACGTTGCTCTAAAGATTTGCGAACTTAACATTTTTGTTTTTGAGATTTTCCTTTGCCAAACGGACCGTATGATAATCATTGTCATCCAGCAGCCGTTTTAATGTATCAATTGAGGTGCTTGGGTTTGCAGCCACTTTTCTGCGGATCTCTTCTCCAACAAATTTATAATGCTTTTTCAAATCCGAGTATTTGGACCAGAAACCGATGCCCAATATGATTTTTGCGGTATTTTTATCCACTGTTTTTTTTAAATTATCGTAAATTGATTTTAACTTGTGTTTTTCATATCTTCTGAAACGCCACGATGTAGCCCCGGTATCGTTACTCAAGATATCCAGTACCTTTACCGGGGTATTAGGATTTTCTGCCACACAATTTCGAACTTCCGGATCGGGATCAAGCGAGAGTTCCTGTAAGATATCCGCCGGTGTACTGCTGTTCCTAACGATGCCTTTCCTAATACTGGAATCATCATTTTTTGCAAGCTTTCTGATTAGCTCCTCTGAAAGAGATGGATTACTTGCAGCCGATGAAGGTACTGTCCATCTATTTCCGTCGATCCACATCTTTTTTAATATATCCCCATTTGTCGTAGGGTTTTCTCCAACACTTTGCATAACGCGAGAACTTACATCTTGACTTAACTGAGCTAAAGTTTCTTGAGAAGTGTTTTTATTTTGGGCAACTTTTATACGAATTTCTTCATTGGCATCTTTACTCAGTTTGTCCAATATTATTTGCGAGGCAGCTGGGTTTGAAGCGACACTTTTCCTAAGTGAATCATCTGCAGAATCGCTCAGCCGTGTCAATAAGCTTATGTGTGCTTCAGGGTCTGACGCCGCATATTCGGGCCTCCAATACGAAGGTCCACCATAGTCAAAGTGTTCATAATAATCTTTTTCATCTGCAATAGCTTTATCCAGTTCAGCTTTTGCATTCTCCGGAGCAATATCCTCAAGCATGAAGTAAACATGATCTAAAATAGCATTGATTTTACTTTTGGGTTTGGAATGGCGTGAACTGACTTTAAGCAAACGTCCCACAAGACCTGTCGCTGTTTCAGTGTCCTCTGAAACAAAATCAGTAAAGCACTCAATGAATTTTTCGGCTGCCTCTTGTGCCAAAGCTACGCGTCTAGTGATTTTTTTACTTGAATACCCAAGTCCCGCAAAATGAATAAGGAGAACAAAAAAGAGCATTTTATCTTGAACGTATGCCCACTCTGTTATTTGCCAACATAGCGCTTCTAGGTCATCCAGAATTTTTCGCTCAATCGTGGTGGGCAAAGCCATGTTGCGGGTTTGCGCAAGAACATCGTTCAATGCTAGTTCAAAAAGTTTATCAATCTGATTAATGAAATCAATAAAAAGCTTCTGATCTGAAACAGTAAAGCTCTTATATGACTCACTCCATAATGCAAATTTTGCGTAAATATTTTCAAGTAGCTGTACATTGTTTTCGCAATTAATAGCTATTAGAAAATAATTTTTTAGGGACTCTTTGTCAATATTTGTTTTTTGTGTTTCATACTCCCAGAGTCTTACACACAAATCGCCATACCATGCTTCATTCATACTGGCATGGCGTATGAGCAATTGTAATTTTTTTTCTAGATTTACGCCTTCCGGGTAGAGGTTATTTGCGATGATGTTATAAAGTTCAGTAGAGACGGCTTTAATTTTTAACGGATCAATGGTTTCCTCTATATTATTACTCCAATCCATGTTGTAATAGTCCAAAAAGTTTGACAATGCATCCACAAACATCAAGGAACGATAATCTTTTACAATTCTGGCAAATTTCAGTTTATTTACAGGTCTGGAAGAACTGAACAAATAAGATCTAATTGGATCATTATCCAAACGGTCAAATTGTTGAAGTGTGTACAGCGGATCTTTTTTGGCTTCTTCTAAAAAAAGTCGTTCAATATTTTCTATAAAGATATCTTTAGCATTATTATCACTTCCTACCAGATCACCGGGCCATTCTTCAAAAATATTAATACCAAATTTGATGCGCTCTTTACATGTAACTTTTGAATTTGCAAAATAGTATTCCTGCTTTTTTGACAAAATTTCTAGCATTTCCTCATTATGAATAAGTACGCTGTTTCTGTATAAGAGAACCATGATTACTTTTAAAGCCAGAAGCGATGTCTCTTCATTTAGCTTATCAAGACTTTCAAGATATTGTTTCCAGGCCTCTTTTCCCGATGTTTTAACATAAAAAGGCTCATCTATTAGTTGTAAGCCTTTGTCCAGATAATGATCAAAACGCTTTCGTTCATCCGGTTGAAGTGTTTTAAGAAGCAAGTCATATATAGCTGTATTTTTTTCTTTGTAAGTCATTGAATACAATTCTCCTTTGATTTGTTATGTCATCTTTTTTCAATCTTAAATTTATTTGAATAAAACCCAAAAATATTTTCTTTTCCATAAAAAATGACATTGTTTCCAATATGTATATATGCTAATGTTTTTTTATCTGTATTAGTTCTTCCATAAAAAAAGGAATCTTCTACATCAAATCCACAAACATTACTTGCTCTTCCAATATTTTCGTATTTAAAGAGAACTTTTTTTGTAAGAACTCGATCTTGTGTTGGCAAATATTGCAAAACACTTGAAATGCCATAAAACATCCCTGATAGAGATAAAAAATATAAAACCAAAAATGCAATTGGAGCCATAAAGACGCTTTTTCTTTTCTTGTCTTCATTCAAATTTGGATTATTTATGAAGAAAACATAGACTAAAAAAGCTATGGAAATCAATGAGTACAGATAAGAAAATACTTTATATTGAATGGATGGTATAAATGTATTAACTCTAAAAACAATTAATGCAAATGAAGTGAGTAGAAAAATCAGTATTGCTAAAATAATAATCTTTTGTAAAGGCACTTTAATTCTTTGTGACATACCTCTTTGGGATTCTATATCTTATACAAAACAGCCTAAAATGTTCATATTATCAAACATAAACAATGTGTTGATAATATGAACAATCATCACAATATGCCATAACTCTCATTATCATCAAAAATTTATAATCTTACATGTAATGCTATTGGCTCTGAAGAAAAACCCAATAGCCCAACATACATTATAGTATGACAACAGAGCGTTCATTCAAACACCACTTTCCTAAAAAAACAAACCCCTGTGCATGAAATTAGACTACAATACATCATGCTAAAAGAAGGAGTCCCATGCATCAGCCTGTCAACGACTTCTCCGTTGCCGAAGAGATCTGGCATGCGATCACCCATGGTCTGGGGCTGCTTTTAAGTATTGCCGGACTGGCCGTTCTGGTAGGGTTTGCCGCCCTCAAGGGGTCGCCGCTGCTGATTACCAGTGTCGCCGTGTTTGGTGCCACACTGATTATCATGTACGGCGCTTCCACGCTTTACCATGCCATCACCCACACCCAGATCAAGAAAATTTTGCAGCAGTGTGACCACGCCTCGATCTATTTTCTGATTGCCGGAACCTACACGCCCATTACGCTAGTGACGCTCGGCGGTGTCTGGGGATGGACGCTCTTTGGCGTCATCTGGACGACGGCGGCCTTCGGCATTACGCTCAAAGTTCTCTATCCGAACCGTTTTGAACGCGTCTCGCTTTCACTCTATCTGCTGATGGGATGGATGATTGTTGTGGCACTCAAACCGCTGATTGCCGCAATGAGCGAGGGAGGAATGTGGCTGATGGTCGCAGGCGGCCTCTCCTACACCTTCGGAATTATTTTTTACATCAAAGACCACCGCCGTTACTACCATACCATCTGGCATCTTTTTGTACTCGGCGGCAGCATCTTCCACTATTTCATGGTGCTTCTGTACGTGATATAGGAATATCGAGTTCGCTCTGAACCTCAAATCCGCGATCCAGACATATCTGCGCCGCCAGCCCGTTTCCAAGCCCCACAGGGTTTCGTGCCATATCGAGAACGGGTGTCGTACCCAGACCGCAGCTGGGCGATTTCGATTTAAGCACAAACCGGGTGACATCGGGATGCTCTTTCAGAAAACGCAGCGTCTCGTAACGGAGCAGATCCGTCACGTCGCGTCCGCTCTCATCGCCTTTGACACGCAGCGATCCGCTCGCCGTCTTCAATACCGATATGCGTTCTCTTGGCGTGCCCAGAACCGGTGCTTCGGGACAGAAGGGAATGATCTCCCAGCCTTCCAACGCCTCCCTTACATGTAAAGCGGGTTTCGAGGCGCCGTCATAGCGGCACAGCTCTCCGAGCAGGCAGGCGGAGACGGCTACTTTTTTCATGCGATGATGACCGACTTGATCTCCGTCATCTCCTCAATGGCAAAATGCGGACCTTCGCGTCCGACGCCGCTGAGTTTGATACCGCCGTAGGGCTGAATGTCAAAACGCAGTGTCGGCATGTCGTTGATGACCACGCCGCCTGCGTCAAGTTCGTCGATGGCGCGCTGCGTCAGGGAGAGGTTGTTGGTGAAGATGGAAAACTGTAAACCGTATGGCGAGTTGTTCATGCGCGGGCAGGCGTCATCGAAATCTTCAACTTTGACCAGGCTGACAATGGGTGCAAAGACCTCTTCGCAGACAATCTGCATCGAATCCGTTACGTCCGCCATCACACAGGGGTAAAACATGCGCCCCTCGCGTTTGGGTTCGAGCAGGGCGCGCGCACCCTCTTCAATGGCGCTGGTGACCCAGCTCATGGCCCGTTCCGCCGCTTCGTCGTTTATGAGCGGTCCCATAAAGGTGGTGTCATCATAGGGAGATCCGACAACCAGCTTCTGCGTCGCTGCCGCCATTGCTCTTGCAAACTCCTCATAAATTGCCGCATGGACATAGATGCGCTGCAATGAAATACAGACCTGCCCGGAGTTGACAAAAGCCCCCAGCGCGCACCGTTCTGCCGCATAGGAGAGGTCGGCACTCTCGTCAATGAACGTCGCGGCATTGCCACCAAGCTCCAGACTCACCTTTTTGATTCCGGCGCTTTTGGTGATGATGTTGCCCACCGGGACCGATCCCGTAAAACTGATGACGCGGGGAATATCACTGCCAACGAGCGCCGCGCCCACTTCGGCATCGCCGTACACCACGCTTAGCGCATCGGGAATCGCATAAGCGCTTTCAATAAAGAGCTTCGCAAACTTATACGCCGTCAGCGGCGCTTCGGGAGTCGGCTTGAGCACAACGGCGTTGCCTGCTACCAGTGCCGGGGCGAGTTTATGGGCTACCAGATTGAGGGGAAAATTAAAAGGCGTAATCGCCACGACAACGCCGACGGGAACCCGTTTGTAAAATGCCGTGGTCTTGCGCCCGCTGGGCATGGCGTCGGTGTTGATGGTCTCGCCGTGCATCGTACGCATGGTCTCTGCGGCCAAAGTTACCGTCTCGATGCAGCGGTCCACCTCGATGCGCGCATAGGCAATCGGCTTGCCCACTTCATCGGTGATGGTACGGGCCATCTCTTCGCGATGTTCTTTGAGTTTTCGGGCAACGTCGAGCAGCCAGTCGCAACGTCTTGCAAGGGTGGAAGCTTTACATGTAAGGGCTGCATTGGCGGCAATCTCGAGCGCTTTTTTCGCATCGGCAGCGCTACAGACGGGAGCCCGGCTGACGACATCGCCGCCGTAAGGGCTCCGTCGCTCGCTCCATGTCTCTTTTTCGGCGCTTTTTGAACCAAAAAATATCTTTGCTTCCATTATGATTCTCCCCTGTTAGATTCATGCAATGGTAACAAATTTAGCAAAATTTTCGACTTCGTTGACTAAAATACTCCCAAAAAAGCAAGGTTCAGCATGTTACAACTTGAAATTACTCCCGGCCAGATCGGGGTTCGCCCTCCCGTCACCAAACCCCATCCCGGTTTTTACCTTCAGGTCGGCGAAGCGCGTTTTCGCCAGCTCGTCGACGATCACTACGAGATGATCCGCAACAGCGATATTGCTTTTCTGTTCCCGGTGCATGATGATGACGACTTCGAAGCCGCCAAAAAACATGCCGCCGATTTTTTCATCCAGATCTGCGGCGGACCGGACTACTTCAACCAGACACGCGGCGCACCCCAGATGGTAGGCCGTCACGCTCCGTTTCGCATTGACGAACACGCACGCCGCCGCTGGCTGGAGTTCTACACCGTGCTGCTTCCCAAACTTGAAGATGAAGGGATCGATGCCGAATACATCAAATCATTCTGGGATTACATCGACATCTTCTCCATCTGGATGATCAACACACCGGATCACGCATGAGTACGGAGCGCTTCGACACCGCCGCGAAAGATTGGGATAGGAACGACTTCCGCACGCAGCTCTCGAACAACATTGGACGCACCCTGCTTGAGCATGTACCGCTCTCGACAGCGATGCACCTTATGGACTTCGGTGCCGGAACCGGACTGTTAACTGAAAAAGTCGCGCCCTATGTCCAAAGCGTCGCAGCCGTCGACCTCTCGCCGGGCATGCTGAACGAACTGAGTCAGAAACCCGCCCTTGCCGGAACCGTAACCCCCTACTGCCGTAACATCCTGCATGAGCCGTTTGAGGAGGATTTTGACGGCATTATCAGCGCTATGGCGCTGCACCATGTTGAAGATACCCGCGAGATTCTCGGCGTCTTTTTCGAGCATGTCAAACCCGGCGGATTCATTGCCATTGCCGACCTCGATGCCGAAGACGGAAGCTTCCATACCCACGGCAATGAGGGCGTCTTTCACTTCGGGTTCGAACGTGACGCGCTCGCATCGCTCTGCCGGGAGATCGGTTTTGAGGATGTCTCATTCTACACGGCCCATGAAGTCATCCGTGACAACGGCCGCCGCTACCCGATTTTCCTCATGAGCGCCAAACGCCGCTGAGCGGGCGGCGGTAGCGCTTATTACTTCTCTTTACATAACTTTAAATTCGGCTCCTGAAAACGATACAGTACACAACAACCGTCTATAAAGTCTATACACACATCTGTGAATACCGTTCCCTGATTGAGTTGGGATTCAATGTATAATCGCGTGCCGTCATCATTGACACCATATACCAATGGAAGGCTTGCTCCAATCCGTTCTCCTGTGCCATCTTCATTGAAAATATATTGGTATCCTTTTGTCCCATTGCTCATTTCACTCCATGTTCCAACTATTGTTTCAGTACCAAGATGAACTCCTTCGCCATAAAAACCGACATGGTTATACGTTTTTTCAGCATTTATATCACTTTCTGTATTGTTAACGTCAGAGAATGTATAGCTCTGTTTTAAAAACGGTATGCTCATATTTTTTTTACTCGTATAGGTTTCATTCCAAGATTTTCGTAGGCACTCTACATTGCCATCTTCATTATTCGCAAGCTCGTATTGATCTATTTGCATGGATGCATCCAATTGCACAAATG
>JBNLFL010000008.1:0-234307 GCA_050305515.1 Sulfurimonadaceae bacterium | reverse complement strand
GTGAGCGGCAGCAATATCACGAGCGATTCCCACGGTACCTACTCCGTTGCCCTTGGCGATATGGACGGTGATGGCGATCTGGACCTGGTGGTGGGTAATTTCGGACGCAACCGTCTCTATCTCAATAACGGTACGAGCGATCCTTTTAACGGAGTGAGCGGCAGCGATATCACCGGTGATGTGTCCGATACCTATTCCATCACCCTTGGCGATATGGATGGTGATGGCGATCTTGATGTGGTGGCGGGGAATTCCGGAGCGGCCAACCGTCTCTATCTCAATAACGGTACGGATGATCCCTTTAACGGGGTTAGCGGCAGTAATATTACCGCAGATACACATAGTACCCGCTCTGTCATCCTCGGCGATATGGATGGCGATGGCGATCTTGATGTGGTGGCAGGTAATAATGGTCAGGCCAACCGTCTCTATCTCAATAACGGCACGGCCGATCCTTTCAACGGGGTAAGCGGCAGCAATATCACGAGCGATTCCCACAGTACCAACGCTGTCATCCTCGGCGATATGGATGGTGATGGCGATCTGGACCTGATAGCGGGGAATCCAAGTCAGACCAACCGTCTCTACCTCAATAACGGCACCGCCGATCCTTTCAACGGAGTAAGCGGCAGTGATATCACGAACGATGTGCGCGTTACCCGCTCTATCATCATTGGCGATATCGACAATGATGGCGATCTGGACCTGATCGTGGGGAATGATGCAAATAAGGCCAACCGTCTCTACCTCAATAACGGTACGTCCGATCCTTTTAACGGGGTGAGCGGCAGTGATATTACCGCTGATGCACATGATACCTTCTCCGTTACACTGGGCGATATCGACGGTGATGGCGATCTGGATCTGGTAGCTGGTAATGATGGTGCGGCCAACCGTCTCTATCTCAATAACGGTATCTCTAATCCTTTTCACAATATAAGCGGCAGCGATGTCTCTGCCGATGCGCACGCTACCGCCACCGTCACCATCGGCGATATTGACGGTGACGGCGATCTGGATTTGGTAGCGGGTAATTATAATAGTCAGCCCAATCGCCTCTATCTCAATAACGGCACCTCCGATCCCTTTAACGGGGTGAGCGGCAGTAATATCACTGCCGATGCGGACGATACCGTCACCGTCACCCTCGGTGATGTCGACGGTGACGGCGATCTGGATCTGGTGGTGGGGAATTCCGGAGCGGCCAACCGTCTCTACCTCAATAACGGCACGTCCGATCCCTTTAACGGCGTAAGCGGCAGTAATATCACTGCCGATGCGCACTATACCAACTCCGTCACCCTTGGCGATATCGACGGTGATGGCGATCTGGACCTGGTTGCGGGTAATCACAATGCGGCCAACCGCCTCTATCTCAATAACGGCACGGCTGCTCCCTTTAATGGAGTGAGCGGCAGCGATATCACGAGCGATGCGCACGCTACCACCTCTGTTACCCTCGGCGATATGGATGACGATGGCGATCTGGATCTGGTGGCAGGTAATAATGGTCAGGCCAACCGCCTCTATCTCAATAACGGTACCTCCGATCCCTTTAACGGGGTGAGCGGCAGCGATATTACGAGCGATGCGCACTATACCCGCTCTGTCACCCTGGGCGATATGGATGGTGACGGCGATCTGGATCTGGTAACGGGGAATTATAGTCAGGCCAACCGCCTCTATCTCAATAACGGTACCTCCGATCCCTTCAACGGGGTGAGCGGCAGTATTATCACTGCCGATGCGCATGCTACCCTCTCCGTCACCCTTGGCGATATCGACGGTGATGGCGATCTGGACCTGGTGGCAGGTAATAATGGTACGGCCAACCGTCTCTATCTCAATAACGGCACCTCCGATCCCTTTAACGGGGTGAGCGGCAGTAATATCACTGCCGATGCGCGCTATACCAACTCCGTCACCCTTGGCGATATCGACGGTGACGGCGATCTGGACCTGGTGGAGGGTAATTATAATGAGGCCAACCGACTCTACCTCAATAACAGCGGTATCAGCGCCTTTAGCGGGGTAAGCGGCAGTGATGTCACGAGCGATGTGAACGATACCTTCTCCGTTGCACTGGGCGATATGGACAGTGATGGCGATCTGGATCTGGTGGCGGGAAATTTCGGACGCAATCGTCTCTACCTCAATAACGGTACGGATGATCCTTTTAACGGGGTAAGCGGCAGCGATATCACTGCCGATGCGCACTCTACCGCCGCCGTCACCATTGGCGATATCAACGGTGACGGTGATCTTGACCTGGTGGCAGGTAATAATGGTGCGGCCAACCGCCTCTATCTCAATAACGGCACCTCCGATCCCTTTAATGGAGTAAGCGGCAGCGATATCACAAGCGATGCGCATGCTACCACCTCTGTCACCCTCGGCGATATTGACGGTGATGGTGATCTGGATCTGATTGCGGGTAATCTTGGTGCGGCCAACCGCCTCTATCTCAATAACGGCACGGCCGATCCCTTTAATGGGGTGAGCGGCAGTAATATCACTGCCGATGTGCACACTACCAACTCTGTCACCCTTGGCGATATCGACGGTGACGGTGATCTGGACCTGGTGGCAGGTAATAATGGTCAGGTCAACCGCCTCTATCTCAATAACGGCACGTCCGATCCCTTTAACGGCGTAAGCGGTAGCGATATCACGAGCGATGCACACTATACCAACTCCGTCATCCTTAGCGATATCGACGGTGATGGCGATCTGGATCTGGTAACGGGGAATTATAATCAGGCCAACCGCCTCTATCTTAATAACGGCACGGCTGCTCCCTTTAATGGAGTGAGCGGCAGCGATATCACAAGCGATGCGCATGCTACCACCTCTGTCACCCTCGGCGATATTGACGGTGATGGTGATCTGGATCTGATTGCGGGTAATCTTGGTGCAGCCAACCGCCTCTATCTCAATAACGGTACCTCCGATCCCTTTAACGGGGTGAGCGGCAGTAATATCACTGCCGATGCGCACACTACCAACTCTGTCACCTTCGGCGATATCGACGGTGATGGCGATCTGGACCTGGTGGAGGGTAATTATAATGAGGTCAACCGTATCTACCGCCGTCAGCACTTCAGAACCCATCTGAATGAGGGTATTTCCCTGCGTGTCGACAGCGAGAGCAATCCTATTGCAGGCGTCGTATTGACTGCTGCGGCGACGACTCCCGCCAACACTTCGATTGACTATTTTCTGAGTAACAACGGCGGTGCGCGCTACTATAGGGTAACATCCGGCGACAGCTTTATGTTCCCTACCACGGGAACTGATCTGCGCTGGAAAGCCGTGCTGCACTCAAAATCTCCACTCCTCACGCCAAGAATGACAAGCATCAACCTCAGTGCCGTGCAACCCGGTACGCTGGCACTGCAAAGCAGCAGCTACAGCGTGAATGAAAACGCCGGTACTCTGGAGATCAACGTCACGCGTACGGGCGGCTCGGACGGTGCCGTCAGTATCGATCTCAACAGCTCCAATCTCAGCGCTACAGCCGGAAGCGATTACACCGCGCTGAACACGACACTCAGCTGGGCCGATGGCGAGAGTGCCACTAAAACAGCCACGCTCATCATCACCGATGACACCATCGTTGAAAACAACGAAACGCTCGATGTGAATCTCTCCAATATCACCGGAGGCGCAACATTGGGAAGCGCATCGACACTTGTGACGATTGTGGATAATGATGTGAATACCCCTCCGGTGTGGAGCATGGAGAACAACACGACCAATGAGGACGTGAATCTGGATGTGAACCTGAGCCATTACATAACTGACATCGATAGCTCCAGTTTCACGTTTTATGCCGATTCCAATAACACGTCACTGGCAACCGTGAGCATCAACGGCGAGATTCTTTCCATCCTTCCGCAAAGCAATCAAAGCGGCATCGTTACCGTCACCGTTTATGGTTATGACGGTGACAACAACGTCTCTGACAGTTTTACGGTTACCATCAACGCCGTCAATGACGCTCCCGTGATTACGACGATGTTTGGCAACATCACCATAAACGAGAATAGCGGTACGCACAGTTTCGATGTCGATGTAAGCGATGTTGAAGGCGATGATCTGAATCTTACCGTAGATATTAACGACACCTTGCTCTTACATGTAAGCCCCTCATGGAGCGGACTGATCACTTCAGCAAGCTATACCAATGCCCTGAGCTTTGCGCTAAGCACTCAAAGCAATGCTACGGGTGTTGCCAGGGTAACGCTTACATGTAACGATGGTAACCTGAGCGACAGTATCAGCTTTGATGTGACAATCACACCGGTGAGTGAACCTGCGGCTACCGGCACTACGCAGCTCTTTAAAACCGGACAGACGATCAGTTTTGCCGATTATGACGACGGGTACTACCAAAAAGGCGCCGATCACAACTTCAGCCGTATCAATGGTACTGTGATCGACACCACGAGCGGACTGCAGTGGCAGGATAACAATATCAGCGCTACCATGACCTGGGATCAGGCCAATGCTACGTGTTCGGCTCTGGTGCTTGACGGCAAAAACGACTGGCGTATGCCGAGTGTCACAGAACTCCTTGGCATAGTCGATAAAAGTCGCAGGGGTGCAAACTGTGCGGCTGACAACTGCGCTATTGAGACTATTTTCGATAACACCGCCAGCGATGACTTTTACTGGTCAAGCACTCCCTATGTTGTGTCGCCATCCAGCTTTTGGCTTGTGGCGTATGATAATGGTAATAACGGTGCGCTAGCTGGTAGTGAGAGCAAATACGTTCGATGTGTCAGGGAGCTTCCGGGTTATATCGAGACTACCAACAATCTGACCCGTAATGCTTATAATGAGACGGTCTATGACAGTGACACCAACCTGACATGGCAGGATAATGACGTCTCGGGAACAAGCTGGAGTACCCATACCTTCTCAGAAACGGTGCCACATGATCTCAACTGGAGTGAGGGGATCGATTACTGTGAAGATCTCAATATCAGCGGAACCGATGACTGGCGTCTGCCCAATATTAACGAACTGTTCTCCATTATCGACTTCACGCATTATCTCCCCTCCATGGATACCACCTTTGTAAATAAGCGCAGTTCAGCCTTCTGGAGTTCCACCTCCTACCCTGATTTAAGCTCGTATGCATGGCGCGCACTTTTTAATTTTGGAGCCGATACGGCAGGGCTTAAAACGAACATGGAATATATCCGCTGCGTACGTGATGGTGCCATTGCTACTACCAATCCTGTCGTACTCAGCGCGCCGACAACCACGGCGTATGTGGGCCGCTTTTACAGCTACACGCCGCAAAGCGATGATGGCGACACGGCAAGCTGGAGCGCGCCGACGCTACCGTCATGGCTGCATCTGCAAAAAGGCGCTTACGATCAAAACGCCACGACACTCGCGGGTGTGGGCGGTTATGGCAGTGCGACCGATCAGCTGGCATTCCCGACTTCGGCTGTATTGGATAGTTCTGGCAATCTCTATGTGGTCGATAACAATAACGACCGGGTGTTAAAATATGCACCGGGTTCTACTACAGGTGAAGTGGTTGCCGGCGGTAACGGTAATGGCAGCGCCGCCAATCAGCTCAATCTGCCAACCGGCGTTACGCTGGATGCTTCGGGGAATCTTTACATATCCGACACGGCCAATCACCGTGTTGTGAAATGGGCGCCCGGAGCCACGAGCGGCACAACGGTTGCGGGGCAGGGCGGCTATGGCAGCGGCGCGGATCAGCTGCAATCGCCTATGGGGGTTGTTCTTGATGGCTCTGATAACCTTTATGTAGTGGATCGTGGTAACTACCGGGTACAAAAGTGGGCATCCGGAGCCACGAGCGGCATAACGGTTGCCGGAGGTAACGGTAGTGGCAGTGCGGATAACCAGATGGGGTTATCCGTTGGTATCGCGCTTGATAGTGCCGATAACATTTACATTACCGATCTTAGCAACAGCCGGATTCAAAAGTGGGTGCAGGGGGAGAGTAACGGTACAACGGTTGCCGGAGACAACGGCGAGGGCGATGGGCCGCATCAGTTATTCAATCCTTACGATGTGATTATTGATAGCAACAATACGCTCTATGTGGCTGATTATGCCAACCACCGCATTCAGAGGTGGCGTGTAGGCGAGAGCCGGGGAGAGACCCTGATCGGTGCCTATGGCGGCGGTTCGGCCAACTACCAGCTCTACCTGCCCACTGCGCTGACCCGCGATGATGCAGGCAATCTTTATGTAGTCGATACCAACAATCACCGTGTTCAGTATTTCAAAGCGATTGAAGAACTTTATGGCACCCCTTCAGCGAGTGATGTCGGCGTCCACCCAGTGAGCCTGAGTGTTTCAAACGGCAATGCCGCAACACAGCAGGATTTTAATATTACGGTAGATTACGCCCTCACGCTCTCAAACAGTAGCATTGCCGAGAACGCAACGGTGGGAACGCTTGTCGGTAGATTCAGCGCCGTTGCTACTGATGCGGGCTCGGAGCATAATTTCAGCCTTACATGTAACGATGGCAACTTCTCCACAACGCTTGATGGCAATCTGAGCAGCGATGTAGTGTTTGATTATGAGAACACTCCGACACAAAGCGTCTGCGTTGCGGCGGATGATGGCGCGGGAACAGTTGATTATCGTACCTTTGACATTACGATTGCCGACGCCAATGATGCCCCGGTGTGGAGCCTCGAGAACAACACCACCAACGAAGATGTGAACCTCGATGTCAATCTGAGCTATTACATTAACGACCCAGATAGCAGCAGCTTTGTTTTTAGTGCCGAGAGCAATAACACCACACTGGCAACCGTAAGCATTAGCGGTAGCATCCTCACCATCTTGCCACAGAGTGATCAAAACGGTGTCGTGACCATTACCGTCTACGGCAGCGACGGGGAGAATAACGTCTCCGATACCTTTACGGTAACGGTTGACCCGGTTGATGACGCTCCGGTACTTGATTTCATTTCCGATCCTGCTGCCAAAGCCGAAGACTTTGCAGACTTCAACATTACCCTGAGTGCGAGCGACGCTGAAGGCAACAGTTTTACCTTCAGCGTTTCAACCAACGATGCCAGTAAAGCCACCGTCACAGTAGCAGGCAATCAGATGCAGATTCACAGTGTTGCCAATGCCTTTGGAACCGTGAGCTTTAACGTCACCGTTACTCAGGACAGCAATGCAACCCTCAGCGATGGCCAGACCGTAAGCCTGACGATTAACGCGGTAAATGATGCCCCGCTGATTACGACACCGTTTGCCGATATCACGATTGCTGAAGATAGCGGCGTACATAACTTCGACGTAAACCTCAGTGATGTAGAAGGCGATGACCTCAATCTGACAGTAGACATCAACGATACGTCACTCTTACATGTAAGCCCTTCATGGAACACGCTGATTCACGCAGCCGATTATGTTGACACGCTTGATTTTAACCTCACCACCGTAGCCAACGCCAGCGGTATCGCAAGAATCACCTTTACATGTAACGACGGAGATAAAAACAGTACAAAGACCTTCGATGTGAACATCACCAACGTGAATGACGCTCCGGTAATTACTCCAATAGCCAACACGCAGCGTAGTGAAGATTTCGTCGATTTCAACATTACGCTTAGTGCCACCGATATCGATAGCGACTCACTCACCTTTGCAGCACTTTCAAACGACACGTCAAAAGCTACCGTACATATAAGCGGTAATCAACTGCAAATCAGCAGCGTTCTTTCAGCTAACGGCATCGTCACTATTGATGTCAACGTCACAGATGGCGAATACTATGATGGCACCAGCTTCGATCTGAATATTACAGGGGTCAATAATCCTCCTATCTGGAGTACCGGGAACAACGCGACCAACGAAGACGTCAACCTCGATGTGAACCTGAGCCACTACATCAGCGACAGCGACAGCAGCAGCTTTACCTTCAGCGCCGAGAGCAATAATACATCACTGGCTAGTGTGAGCATCAACGGCGATATCCTCACCATTCTTCCCCAAAGCAACCAGAATGGCATCATCACCGTTACGGTCTACGGCAGCGACGGGGAGAATAACGTCTCCGATACTTTTACAGTAACCGTTGACCCGGTTGATGACGCTCCGGTGCTTGGCGTTATAAGCAACCCGGCTGCTCAGGATGAAGACTTCAGTGACTTCAACATCACCCTAAGCGCCAGTGACGTTGAAGGCGACGCCTTCACCTTCAGCGCTTCAACGAACGATGCCAGCAAAGCGACGGTGACGGTTGTCGGCAACCAGATGCAGATCCACAGTGTTGCCAACGCTTACGGAAGCGTCACCTTCAATGTGAATGTGACTCAGGAGAGCAACACTTCACTCAGTGACGGACAGAGTATAAGTCTCACCATCAGCGCCGTCAACGACACCCCGCTCATTACCACGGCATTTAGCAATATCACCATAGCCGAAGACAGTGGCGTACATAACTTCGATGTTAACCTCAGTGATGTCGAAGGTGATGACCTCAATCTTACAGTCGATGTCAACGACACCTCGATCTTACATGTAAGCCCCGGCTGGAACGCACTGATACATGCAGCAGACTACATTGATACCCTCGATTTTAACCTTACGACCGTAGCCAACGCCAGTGGCATCGTGAGCGTCACCCTTACATGTAACGACGGTGATAAAAACAGTACCAGAACCTTCGACGTCAATGTCGGAGGCAGTAACGACGCACCCACCGACATTATCCTTAGCAGCAATGTGATTGCCGAGAACAGCCCCGTGGGAACAACAATAGGCAGCTTAAGTGCCAGCGATATCGATGCAGGAGATACCCACACCTTTAGCCTTACATGTAACACGCCTGCAGGAGCGGAGGGTAACTTCACTATTGACGGCAACACTCTCAAAAGCAATGCACTCTTTGACTTTGAGAGCCAAAACAGTTACGACATCTGTATCAAAGCCACCGACAGCTACGGTGCAGACTATGAAGCGAACCTGAGCATTGCCATCACCGATGTCGTTCCGACAGCGATACTTCTGTCATCCGCGACACTGATGGAGAACAACGCCATAGGCGCTGTCGTAGGGACGCTCTCTGCCAATGAGAGTGTCAACGGCTTTAGCTTCTGCGGAGGTGTTGACGATAACAACTTCATCATCAGCGGCAATCAGTTGCAGGCCAACATCAGCTTCGATTATGAAAGCACGACCAGTCAGAGTATCTGTATCCGGGCAAGCTATACGACAGCCACACCTTCGGCACTCTTAAGAGCTGCGGCCACACTGGAGCAGAACCTTACCATCAGCATCAGCGATGATAGTACCGACAATGCTCCTGCCGTTTCAAGTTCTTCAGCACCGTCAAGCAGTTCGAGTGCTGCGAGCAGTTCGAGCGAAGCAGCAGTCAATGTGGACAGCGATGCTGACGGTTATTACGGGAATATCAACGACTGTAACGACAACAATGTTTCCATTCATCCCGGAGCATACGACATTCCGGGCAACGGGATTGACGAAGACTGCTCGGGTATGGATGCTATAGCAGCGGCTCCGGTCGCGGTTCCGCTTTTTGGGCCGTTAGGATATCTGCTCCTTACGCTGCTCTTTGGATGGGCTGTCAGACGGAGGTTCAGTGCTTAGCGCGAAAAGCTGAACCCCACGGAAAACTTTGTAATGTAGTGGTTGTAATCGATGAGGGTCTCGCCGTACCCGCTAAAGACTTTGGCGTAAAAATAGACATTGTCATGATTTGCCAGCGGGTAGGAAAACGAGCCTTCCATCGCGCCGTAGCCGGTCTGGAAGTTTTGTCGGAAGCGTGCCTTGTAAACCCCCTTGCCGTAAGGCAGCAACAGTGAAAGCTCGCCGTGCCCGAGGTAATCGAGCAGGTCGGGGTTGTCATCTTCCGCGCCGTCATCGAAGCGATACCATCCCTTAAGGCCAATAAAGAGCGAGCGGTGCTGCATAACGAGCATTCCGGTCATGTAGTTCCAGGAGCGGGAACGGTTTTCGATCCAGCTTTTTTCCACAATATCTTCGGCCTGAGTCAGATTGTAGTCAAGTTCGGTGATGTTTCCCTGACCGTTGGACTGGTGCGAAATGGAAAACCGGAACATTTTGAGGCTCAGTGTATCGGAGGCGTGATACAGCGGAAAACTGATAATAAACTCCGGGTTGTAGTTGGTCTCTCGAAAGGGTGACGATTTGGCATAGACCTGCCACATGGACTTCTGGGTATAGGCCAGAGAATAGACTTCATCGAGACCAAAGAGGTCGGTGTAGAGGTCGTATTGCAGGCTGATCTGTATTTCGGCTTCGACATTGGTGTACTCGTCGCTGGGCGTGTAGGAGGTGTAGGAGCCTTCGCGGTAGGAGAAGGGCATCAGGTAGTTTTCGTTATAGGGTTTGAGGCCGAAGAGTCCCGTAAGCATTTTTTTGACGGTGTACTCGGCGTCAGTATCGTTCAGGTCGTCAATGGAGCGATAGAGCTTTTTCTGTTTCTGCGCGATCAGCGCCTCGATGTTGGGTACGGTCTCTTCCGCCTGCGTAAAGCCCAGAAAAAAAATAAGAACGATTAAAAATTTCATAATGCTCCCGTATCGTCATGCTAACAAAGCGATAGTATGCCAAAAAACGCATCCGTTTTTCGAGCGGTTTAAGCTACAAAAGCGTGCCGCTGCGGTATTGATAGCGTAAAGACCGCACCTGTGTCGTCATTCATCACCGAAAACGTTCCTTTCATGTGATCTTCAACTATGATTTTTGTAATATAAAGGCCAAGTCCGGTGCCGTGTTTGTCTGACTTCGTTGAAAAATAGGGGTCAAAGATTTTCTCGATAATCTCTTTTGAAACACCTCCGGCATTGTCCTTGACAACGATGACGATCGTATTTTCATGAGCATGCAGCGAGAGTGTTACGCACTTGTTATCCGGATTGTTCTCCACAAGAGCATCTTTGGCATTTGAGAGCAGATTGACGATGGATTGCCCGAGTTCCGTAGGGTATCCAAGCATCTGAAGATTTTCCTGAAACGCCGTCGTGAGTTTGATTCCATTGGCATCGAGAACGGGTTTGATGATATCCACGGCCTGATGGAGCGCGTCGGCCACATTAAACAGGATATCATCCTTTTCCGGTTTAAAGAAATTCCTGAAATCGGTAATGGTCGTTGACATCTGCCGGATCTGCTTCGAGCTTTCAGTATCGAGTCGTGCCATGATCTTGTCATCGAAGCGGTTCATACGGTATTGAAAAACGGCGTCCTGAATAATCAGCGAAAGATTGTTCAGCGGATGCCGCCACTGATGTGCGATCATACTGATAATTTCGCCCATTTGGGCATGCCGTGACTGCTGGATCATAAGCTTCTGATGCTGCCTGTTCTTCTCGATCTCCATGGCGACGCGTTCTTCAAGAGAGTTATTTAATTTTGTCAACTTCTCTTTGGCGTCACTGAGCTGTTCTGCTTTGTCCTTGAGTTCGCTTTGCGCTTTTCTCTGTGCCGTGATGTCGTATCCAATGGCAAGATTCTCTTCATTTGGCAGGGGAATGACGGCCCACATGGTGATTAACTGCTCGCCGCTTTTAATCAGGGGTCGCCACTCCTGAAACGTGTAATCGCCCGTCTTATGCAGACCGTCAAGCATTCTTTGCTGATCTTCCTGTTTCGGATAGAAAAGTGCTACGGGATTTTCGGCATTGTTGAGCTCTTCAATGCTCCATCCAAATACCCTTTCGCACTCTTTGTTCCAGAGGGTAAATTTTCCGTTTTTATCGAATGCATCTACAAAGATGGGTGCGTGTTCAAAGAGGCTTCTGAACTTCTCTTTGGTGAGGGTCAGTTCCCGTTCGATGGCTTCTCTTCCGGAGTTCTCATTTCTGAGCTTTACAATCCAGAGCAGAAGAGTGACGATAACGGCCATATAGAACATGTCTGCAAGGGAAAGATGGCTCATTGTTTCAGCCGATAGCCCTCTGCGTAGATGGACTCGATCAGTTCGCATTGCAGTTTGTTTTTGAGCCGCGAGAGAAGGTTCCTGACTCTTCTGACATCACTCGTATCGTCATCGAAGACATAAAGTTCAATATCGACGGGAGCATAGACCGTATGACTTTTTGACGTGAGCAGTCTGAAAAGTGCCAGTTCGCTTTTCGTCAGTTTTATCTGCGACGGGCCTTTGTATAACACTTCATCCGTAATATCCCAGTAAAACGGCGCCATAAGGTGCATTATGCGGTGCTTCTCTTTGGTATGAGAGGTTTTCTCCAGAATCTTGAACATCACCTCTTCAATATCTTTATAATGAAACGGTTTGAGCAGATAGCCATCGACGCCGTGCCTGATACTTTTTAAAAAATACTCCGTATCATCGTATGCCGAAAAGATGATGATCGGTATCTGCGTATTTGTGTTGCGGATATTTTGCAGCATCTCCATGCCGTCCATCGTCGGCATATTGATATCTGTAAAGATGACATCGTAGTTTCCGTTTTGAAAAGCTTTAAAACCCTCTGAACCGTTGGTCTCGACAGCGATGTCGGAAAAAAAGTTATGCAGCATCTTCACTGTATGCTTTCGCGTCTCTTTGTCATCTTCCACGTAGAGAACTTTTAATTTCATCGTTTCGCACAACAATGTACTCAAATTCTCCATTTTCATAATTGTTCACTTTTTTTGTTTTTAGCTGCAGGATTGTACCCCATTTCTAACTATTATAAAAAATGATACATTTGAACAATCTTGTTTCCTTACTATTTCGGAAAACACAAATAACCGGAAGGAAGCTGAAATCATGAAGCTAAAAAAAACCATGTTGAAACTGTTGATAGGGGCAACATCTCTGGTAATCGCCCAGCTTTTATCTGCCGCAGAGCCTCTGCTTGGTCCCCTACCGGATCAAACCGTACGCGATAGTTTGGAAACCTTTACGGTTGATTTACAAGTAACAGACGCAGACGGTGACACGCTCCTTCTCTCGCAAACGATCAGCGACGCGAACATTGCGACACTCTCAATAATAAACTACTGGTCCCAGTGGGGTGCGGATCTTGACGGGGAAGCAGCCGGGGATAACAGCGGCCGTTGTGTCGCTTTGAGTGCGGATGGTCTGACACTCGCCGTCGGAGCGCGTTTGAATGACGGCAACGGCATTGACAGCGGTCACGTCCGGGTCTATCAGTATGCTACAGGCGTATGGACGGACATTAACGGCGAAGCGGCGGGCGACAACAGCGGTGACGCGGTCGCTTTAAGCGCGGATGGCCTAACCCTTGCCATCGGAGCACCCAATAATGACGGCAATGGCGCAGACAGCGGTCAGGTTCGCATCTATCATTACGATTCAGGTACTTGGATTCAAGTCGGTGCGGATATCGACGGAGAAGCAATAAATGATAAAAGCGGCACGTCTGTTTCCTTAAGCGCGGACGGCGCAACGGTTGCCATCGGAGCAGCCTATAATGATGGCAATGGCGTCGACAGCGGCCATGTCCGTATCTATACAAACCTTGCAGGAGTCTGGACTCAGGTGGGTACGGATATTGACGGAAAAGCGGCAAATAACCAAAGCGGCGCTTCCGTATCGTTAAGCGCAGACGGTTCAACGGTTGCCATCGGAGCGATTTTAAATAGCGATAACGGTGCCTACAGCGGTCAGGTCCGCATTTATAAAAATATCGCGGGGATATGGACACAAATAGGTGCGGATATTAACGGAAAAGCGGCAGGCGACCGGAACGGCGTTTCCGTTTCCATAAGCGCAGACGGTTCCATCGTGGCCATCGGAGCCTATAACAATGACGACAACGGCACAGACAGCGGTCAGGTTCGTATTTTTAAAAACATTGCGGGCGTCTGGACGCAACTGGGTGCAGGCATTAACGGGGAAGCGTCAAGTGATTATAGTGGACGATCCGTCGCGTTAAGCCATGATGGTCTCACCGTCGCTATCGGAGCCTTTTTTAATAATGGAAATGGCACAGACAGCGGCCAAACCCGCGTCTATCAATACAACGCGGGGACATGGATACAATTGGGCACCGATATTGACGGAGAAGCGGCAGGTGACTACAGTGGCTACGCGGTCGCTTTAAGTGCGAATGGATTGACACTTGCTGCCGGAGCGTTTCGTAATGACGGAAATGGCGTCAATAGCGGTCATACCCGTATCTACCAATTAAATCGTGTTCTCTCTATTACTCCAAAAGCAGACGCAAAGGGATCGGCGGTTGTCACTCTAAATGCAATGGATGGCACGGGGAGCGAAACCAATACGACTTTTAATCTCAATGTGGACAATGTAGCGGATGCTCCCGCAATCATTCCGATTCCCGATCAGAACGTGACGATAAACGCCGTAGCGTTTACGGTCGATGTCAATGCCACCGACGGAGATAACGACACGCTCTTTCTTTCGCAGACGATCAGCGATGCCAACCTTGCAACAGTGCAAATGACGCAGCTTTGGACGAAAGACGGTACGGACATCAATGTAGAAGCGGCCATTGACCTCAATGACACCTCGGTCGCTTTCAGAGCAGACGGCTCTACCATTGCCATCGGGACGCCTTTTGACAATACAAACGGTGAAGAGAGCGGTCAGGTGCGTATTTATAAAAACAATGCAGGGGTATGGACGCAACTGGGTGTGGCTATCAACGGAGAAACGGCGACCGATCAGAGCGGTACTTCCGTCGCGTTAAGCGCCAGTGGTTTGACGCTTGCTATCGGAGCGCCCGGAAATGACGCAAACGGCGCAGACAGCGGCCATGTCCGCGTCTATCATTTCAATCTTGGCGTCTGGACGCAGGTGGGTGCAGATATCGACGGGGAAGCGGCGAATGACATCAGCGGCGTTTCGGTCTCGTTAAGCGCGGATGGTTTTACCCTCGCCATCGGAGCATCCGGAAATGACGGGAACGGCAATGCCAGCGGCCATGTCCGCATCTATAAAAACAGTGCAGGCACATGGACACAGGTGGGCACGGATATTGACGGAGAAGCGGCAGGTGACGGCAGCGGCAGTTCCGTCGCTTTAAATGCGGACGGTTCAGCCGTCGCCATCGGCGCGACCGGGAACAGCGGCAACGGTATCTCCAGCGGCCATGTACGCGTCTATAAAAATATTGCGGGCGTCTGGACACGGGTAGGTGCGGATATCGACGGGGAAGCGGCCTATGATTATAGCGGCAGCTCGGTTGCGTTAAGTGCGGACGGTTTGAGCGTTGCCATCGGCGCGCCCTATAATGACGGTAACGGAAATGCCAGCGGTCATGTCCGTGTCTATAAAAACATTGCGGGCGTCTGGACACAGGTAGGTGCGGATATTGACGGGGAAGCGGCAGGGGAGCAAAGCGGCAGCTTTATTCTTTTAAGTGCGGACGCTCTGACGCTTGCCGTCGGCGGACCGTGGAATAATGGCATAGTAACCGGCGGCAGGCTTCGTCTCTACCAGCTCGGGAATCGGCTGTCTATAACACCCAAACCCAATGCCGTGGGAAGCGCAGTGATCACCGTCAATGCCATGGACGGAACCGGAAGCGACACCAACAGCAGCTTTAATCTCAATATCGCAAGTGTCGCAACAAGCTCAAGCAGCAGTGCCGTTTCAAGCACGGCAAGCAGCAGTTCATCGAGCTCGTCGGCGGTTGTGGTTTCATCAAGTTCATCCAGCCTCTCTTCAGCGGTGTCAAGCTCCAGTAGTTCAAGTCTCTCATCAACACCCACAAGTAGCAGTTCAAGCAGTTCTTCGTCAGTCGCTTCCATCTCTTCGAGCAGCTCTTCGGTTGCCGCTCCTGACGATACCGACGGCGACGGCATAAACGACACCATAGAACAGAGCGTTCCCAACCCAAATGAGAACGGCTACGGCGATGGTAACGGAGATAATACCGAAGATTACATGCAAGCCTATGTCTCCGCAGTGCAGGGAACAAACGGATGGCTTGTCTTGAGCAATGTACAGCATTACAGCCAAAGCGGTCTGAACATTCAGACATCTCCCGCAGATGCACCGGATGATGTCTCCTTCCCTTACGGCTTTATCACGTTTCAGATCAACGGCGTCACGCCGGGAGATAGCGTTGCTATTGAACTCTATGTTCCGTATGATGAAAACATCAACGGCTACTGGAAAAAAGACAATAGCGGGAACTGGCATAACATTGCCACTTCGATAAACCATGAAGGCACAATGACAAAGATCAGCTTCACCCTCACCGACGGAGATGCATTTGACAGCGACGGAAACGTCAACGGAGTGATTACCGATCCGGGAGCACCGGGAGCCAGAACAGCGACAGTATCGGTGCCACTGTCTAACAGCGCCAAAGTCTTGTTGCTGCTGCTTTTCCTTGTGAGTGCATCACTCTTTATGAAGAGACGCCACCGTGCCTGATGCGGGTTACATGTAAGACGTTATCAAACCGCTAACACACCGCTAATGTTTCTGAGTTATAGTTTTGAATATCAAGAAAAAAGGATACATCATGAAACGGTTAGTGATAGCTCTCAGTTTAGCTGCGATGAGCTTGATGGCAGCAGATTTTTCCCAGTATACGCTTGAAGAACTCGAAGCAATGCGGGGAACGGTGGCGGTGGAAGAGCGCGATGATTTCCGTGCAGAGATGCAAAGCCGCCTGCAGGACATGACACCTGAAGAGCGTGCCACCTATCTGGCAGAGCGTCGTGCAGCCGGTCCTGTCGGTGCTCAGGACGGCACCGGCATAGGCAGTATGAACCGCGGCAACAACAATCAGGGGCAGGGCATTAAACAGCGATTACAAGACGGTTCGGGTGCCGGCAGTATGTCTCAGGGTGGCAATAAAGGCGGAAAACACTAAAGCAAGACGGCTTCGGGTATTTCAAAAGCCCGAAGCGCCTTATTGCTCTACAGTGAAAATCGAAGGTTTTTTCAGTGTAAAGCGATGAAGGGGGCTACCATGCCAAGTCTTAAACTTCTTATGTTTCTGTTTCTTTTCGCGTCGTTGGGGTTTGCGTATCAGGATTACGACATTGACGGTGTCGAAGATGCGTTCGACCGCTGCCCGGACACTCCGTTTGATGCATACGTCGATGCGTACGGATGTACACTGCGTCCGAGTTATTTTGGAGTGCTGACACTCAAAGTAGGGAGTGATATCAGTGTCGATGACACCTACTCGCAGACAAATTCACTGAACTTCTTTCTGAATTACAGATATGAAAATTGGGATATTTCCATCTCAAACAACAATTACACGCTGCTCAATGCCATGGAGCGCGTCAGTGACAGCCGGGACCTATACATCGACGCAGGCTACGTTTTTCATACCCGGAAGTGGGATGTCAAACTCGGTGTTGGAACCAAGCAGGCAACGGAAGAGATCGATGAAAATGCCGATTTGTACGCGGGAACGGGCGAAGACGACTATTCGGCTTCGCTCTATTCGAGTTACTTCATAAGTCAGAGACAAAACCTCTTTCTTTACTATGCTCACACCTTTAGCGGCGACAGCGACACGGTGGACTACCGCGACCGGGATTCCCTCTCTATTGGAGGCGGTTATGTCCCGACAGAGCGGTGGTACACGGCCATTGCCTATGAATACAGCACCTCCGTGTATGACGGTGTCGAAGCGACACAGGCCCTTTCATGGTTCAACAGCTACAATCTCTCCGAGCGCTTTTTCATGACGTTCAATATTGCACAGGGACTCAATAGCGACGCGTACGATCAGGTGTACTCTCTTCAGATCGGTGCCGTCATAAAATAGACTCTTTTCATACTTCAAACTCAACATTTCAAGCGCTTCAAGCTATAATTAATCAAAATATATTTTGTTAGGCTTGGTGTTTATGGCATATTCAGAATCCGATACCCGCTCTTTGTATTATAATGCCACTAACATACTTCCCCCACCTCTTGAAAAAGTGCAAAAGGGGAAGTGCTTATGACTTCTTACAACAAACCCCATTTAACTTACTTAGAAGAGATCGAATTACTGAGAAATCATGGAATTATCATCAATGATACTTTAGACTTCAAAACAGAACTAAAAAACCTATGTGACAGATATTCGCATGATGGAACCTCAAGTGAACATGGAGTAATTAGAATGATTTTTTATGTATTAGAATCTTTACATGTAACAAATAATAAAGCTCAAACGCTGAGTATATCGTACCATTGGAGCATGCTATGGAGTTAGTTTATCTTTGGGTTGAAGAGTATAAAAACATCGAAAAACAGGGATTTAATTTTTCGCCTAGGTTTACATGTAAGTATGAAAACAATGAGTTAATAGTTATTGATAAAGAAGAAACTAATGAGCCTTATTTAAAAAACTTTTTTGGTGATAATATCAATATTACTGCTATCGTGGGTGAGAATGGGAGTGGGAAGAGTAGTATTCTAAAAAGTGCTATATCTAAAGAAAGAGTTTTTATTATTGTGTTTGATGAAGTACTAAAAATTTATACAAGAAATATTTCGATTAATACTTCAATAGAAGTAGAAAAGTTAGAAGATTCTTTTTTTAAAAAAGTTTTATATTATTCTATGGACGATATATATTTAAGACGTATGACTCCAAGTGTGAATTACATCGTATTAGAAGAAACAAATAAACTAATAACAGAAAACTATTTAAAATTGAATAGTTTATCTTTTAATATTTTTGATTTTAAACCGGCTTATATCTTTTATGAATTGAGTGATTTTGAATTAATTTATGAAGAAACATATTTTGACGACAATGACACGACTATTGAAAGAATAAAACTTGCATTAGGTTGGGACTTTAGCTCTGATTCAGGAATTATAATTGATACACTCAGAGCATTAAAAGATATAGGTGATGAATATTTAAATTATTTATTGTATCAATTCGGCGATATTGCTTCTTTGTTTGAAAATATAGATTTGACAGAGAAATTGCATCCTAAAGAGGGCTATCTGAATATTAGAAAAAGTGAAGTTCAAGAAACATTAAAAAACAATAAACTTCCTTTCGTATTGGAAAATGAATTTAAGTCATTAATAGACAATAAAAATAGAAAAATAAAAATAGAGGAATTAGAAAGTCTTTTTGGAAAAAATTATCTTGAATTGCTTTTTTGGAAAATGCAAGATGAAATTGAATTTAATTATTTTGCTTTAAATGGTGCAAGTTTTAACTCTTTAAGTCATGGCGAAAAAACAATATATAGTTTTTTAGTAAACTTAGTAAATTATAATAAAAATGATTTTTTATTTTTGTTAGATGAGCCCGACAACACATTACATCCTGATTGGCAAAAAAAGTTTTTAAGTGAGTTGATTTACATTATCAATGCTTTAGGTAAAAAAGCCCATATCGTAATCACGACACATTCCCCATTTATCCTATCAGACCTACCAAAAGAAAATGTAATTTTTTTAGAAAAAGATGAAGCAACAGGAAATTGTATTAATGCTACAAATAAAATAAATATAAACCCCTTTGGAGCAAATATCCACACTTTACTTTCTCATGGCTTTTTTATGAAAGAGGGGCTTATGGGAGAGTTTGCGAAAGAGAAAATTAATAAAGTGATCAGTCGTCTAAATAAAAAAGAGCTTTCAAAAGATGAAATAGAATATTGTGAAAATATCATCTCAATTATTGGTGAACCAATTTTAAAAAGACAGCTTCAAAAAATGCTTGATAGCAAAAGATTATCCAATGTTGATGAAATTGACAAAATTAAATTAGAAATCAATAATTTAACAAAACGGCTTGAAGAATTAGAGAAATGATTAAAATTGATGTAGAAAGAATAGAGGAAATTGTTGATTTACATGTAAAGAGTGTAAAAAGCTATATCAATCTTGAAGCATTGCAACATAGAGAAAAAGCGTATATCCAAAAACATCTTGACTCGATTTTACGAGCAAAACCTAAAGAACATGAAAAAATCATAAATGATGCAAAAACAAATCATATAGATAATGACCGACTGAAAAAAGCTTTTGTAGGTGGTTCAAAATATGGAGGGAATGTAGGATATGCAGAATTTTCATCTAAAAATACCGAACCTTATAATGCGTATGATTTAGCTAGTAAGTTAAACGTAGATGTCTGCCCATATTGCAACCGAAACTACACGTTCACAGTGAAGTCAAACAATGGTTCAACCCGCCCGCAGTTTGACCATTTTTACGATAAAGCAACATATCCAATCTTGGCGCTTTCATTTTACAATCTTATCCCAAGCTGTCCTACATGTAACACTACCATGAAAGGCAAAAAGCCGTTTTCATTGAAAACACATATCCACCCTTATGAAGAAGGTTTTGAAAATAAGGCTCATTTTTCTTTACATGTAAAAGATAGTTTGTTTTATTATGATGTAAAAAGCTTTGATACAAGTTTGAAAACAGAAGATGCAAGAGTCCAAAACAACATTAAAGATTTCGGACTTGAGAAATTGTATGAAAGGCATAAGGATATAGTTTTAGAACTCATCCAAAAAGCAGAAATCTACAACGAGAGCTACCTAGATGAACTGATGCAAAACTACGAAGGAATATTCTTTAAAAACCGTGAAGATTTAATGAGGCTTGTCACCTGTGGCTATGTGAGTGATGATGATTTACACAAACGCCCACTTAGTAAACTCATTAAAGACATCTCAACGGAGCTAAAACTATTATAACCTCACTCATCCCAGAAAATCTACCCCTCAAAAAAACAAGAACTTTAAAAAAACGATCAGCTCCTTACACACAGAGGGATATAATTTGACATATCCTACAACCTATGTTAAAAAAAGTAAAAATATTTAACATAGCTCAAAGCCTATGTAAAGAAAACAGCAAATTCTTTACATGTAATAAGAGGAGCGTAGTAATGGACATTGGCGGAATAGGGCAGGCGCAAATGTTTTGTTCTGTTGACAGTGGAAAAATATTCCATTACACTATGTAAACGTTTGGGCATTGATATAAAAACCATTGAAAGGGTATCGATGAGTTCCCTGTCACTTCGCATCTACAGAAGATTCTTTCTAAAAAAATTACTCAAATTCCGAAACATGCAGGCATTGTTTGCGTCACCCGGTTTTCGTCTTGCTGCTGCTTTTTACATTCTTTTCGTGGTCTTTGTCAGCTGGATTCTTTTTGATACGAAGCAATCGCTTCAAATGGCCCGTATAGACAAAAAACTGCTGTTGGCGGCGGAACAGATGAACTTTGAATTTGGGCGGGAATGGGTAGATCGGTTCACACCCAATACTCCTCCGACGCCTGAAGTATTCCAAAAGGCGATAGAAGATGCCAATGCTCTGTCCGTAACGCTTGAAGCAACCTACATTTACATTGTTGTACCGGAAGCCGGGAAGTATTATTTTCTGCTTTCAAACGAGCAGCCTCATGATCGGGAACGGGGACTCGGCGTCACCTTCTGGGACCTTTACAACAAACCCGCGCCTGAACTCATGCAGGCACTGGAACAGAAGCGTCCGGTGTTCAGTCCGGGCTATACGGACAAATGGGGAACCTTTTATTCCGTATTTATTCCCGCACGTTCAGCGCAGGGAAAATGGTACGTGATCGGAGCGGATATCAAAGTAGAGGCAATCCACATGATGGTTGCCGAGGTGATGGCAACCATTGTTTTGATTGTTCTGGTTTTTCTGTTGATGATGGCGCCGGTTCTGCTTCTGTTTCAACGCTATAACAGAATGGTGCGAAAAAATAAAGCCAATGAGCAAAAACGTGCCTTTCAACGCCGCATTCAACGTCATATGGAGAGCAAAACGGCCTTTGAGCAGGCTCTTATCGACACCATTCCCTATCCGCTGTTTTACAAAGGAAAAGATAGCCGTTTTATCGGGGTCAACAAGGCGTACGAAGATACGTTTGGCATCATGCGGGAGGCTCTGGAGGGCAAAAAGGTTCTCGATCTGGAGTATCTGCCCGAGGAAGATCGGCTGCTTTATCAGGCGGAAGACGAAGCGGTCATCCGAAATATCGGGATTTTGCATAAAGAGATGCTCATACCGTTTAAAGACGGGAAGATGCACCAGACGCTCTACTGGGTAAAAGGATTTGCCGATTCGGAAGGAAATCCCGCCGGACTCATAGGCTCCATCGTGGATATCAGCGAACTTATGGAAGCCAAGGAAAACGCGGAAATCGCCAACCGCGCAAAAACGGAGTTCCTTGCCAATATGAGTCATGAGATCCGTACGCCTATGAATGCGATTATCGGTTTTACCGATCTGCTCAGGGAACAGCTCAAAGACCCCAGAATGCTTGCGTACGTCAAGACGATACAATCCGCCGGAAAGACGCTGTTGGCACTTATTAATGACATTCTCGACCTTTCCAGAATTGAAGCCGGAAAGATGACGCTGCTCAATCAGCCCACCCGTATTGTTGACCTTGTCAATGAGATCGGCGCTATTTTCTCCATGACGCTGCGCGATAAAAATCTGGCACTGGTTGTCGATGTGGATGACAACCTTCCTGAAAGCCTGCTCATCGACAGTACACGCCTGCGTCAAATACTTTTTAACCTTTTGGGCAACGCCGTAAAATTTACGGAAGCCGGGCATATTGCCATGAGGCTGCGTACGCTGGATGTAGATGACCACCGCAGCAAGGTTGATCTGGAAATTGCGGTCGAAGATACCGGTGTGGGTATCGCCCCCGACCAGATAGAGAGAATATTCAACCTTTTTGAGCAACAGGAAGGACAGGACAGCCGAAAATACGGCGGTACGGGACTGGGGCTTGCGATTACCAAACGGCTGGTTGAAATGATGGGAGGTACAATCGATGTCGAAAGCACTCCCGGAACCGGGTCACGTTTTATCGTGAAGCTGTATGGCCTTGACATCGCTTCAGTTATAGCCCGGAGCCCTGTCGATGTTCAGGCCGCTGAAGCCGGAGAAATCTCTTTTGAACCGGCCCGGATTCTGGTTGTGGATGACATTAAAGACAACCGCGATCTGGTGATTGAGTATTTTGATGAGACACCCATAGAAACGCTTGAAGCCGCCAACGGTGCCGATGCGGTTGCGATAGCCTTGCAACAGTCGGTCGATCTTGTCATCATGGATATCCGTATGCCGGAAATGGACGGATATGAAGCCGCCAGACAAATCAAGGCGCAAAAAAAGCATGTACCTGTCATTGCACTGACCGCTTCGGTAATGCAGCGTGAACTTGACCGGGTCGAAGCGGCTCAGTTTGACGGCTATTTGCGAAAACCGGTATTGCATCGGGAACTCTTTGAAGAAGTCGCAAAATTTCTCAAACATAAAATACGCAAGCCCGAAGCGATACACCCTCCGGCTTCTACGCTCTCACCGCGAACACAGCAAAATCTTGACACGATTATCGAATACTTGCAGGGGTCATTGGGCGAGCTGCACAAGCGGAGCATGACAACTAACAATCTGACAGACATGCGGCGTTTTACCGATGAAGTAAAAAAACTGGCCGAGCAGTATGAGGTGGATGTATTAAAAGAGTATGCCGACCGGTTTTATGAAGCGCTCGAGAGTTTTGATATTGCCTCAATGCAGCAGCTGTTACGGGGTTATAAGCAGATCGTTCATACCCTTGCATCACATGCGAAAACATAAAAGCCTGAAACACTCTTTTAATCGTTACATGTAAAGCCCTGTCTGGACAATCAGTCGGATTTATTGAGAGTTATTTCAGCAGAATTGTCCTAGTATGGGACAAATACGATACAGGTGGCCCCATGCAGAGCAACCGCATAATCAGGTGGAAGCATCTTGGAATTGTCTTTGTCATTCTTCTTGCGGGGATCATCATGCAACTGTATTTCCAAAAGCGGGAATATGACGCAGAGCTAAACGGCAAGCTGGAGCAGCTGCATGAGTTTACCACCAAAGTAATGAAACAGTCGAAGGCGGATCTGCTGCTGCGTTATGGCAGTATTGTACGTCACTATATGAGTGTTCCGCAGGTTGTTTCATTGATTGAATCCAATGATCATGACGCACTCTATCGGGCTTTGCTTGAGGACTACCGGTTGATGCAGGAAGCCAATCCGGAACTTACCGTGATGCACATGATAGATACGGATAACCGTACCATTATCCGCATGCATCGGCCTGATTCTTATGGTGATGATCTTACCGCACTGCGCCCCATTATGGTGTTTGCGAACAGGAATCTTAAAGCGGTGCAGGGTTTCGAAGTCGGAAAGAACGGGTTGACCTACCGTGTGACGATACCGATGATAACGCCGCAGGGCAAACATCTGGGAGTACTTGAATTCGGTGTGCGTCCAAAATATTTTGCACACCGGATCAATGACTTTATCACGGTAGAGAGCCAGCTGCTGATTCGTAAAGATGCCCTCACGATTCACTATAGCAAGAATCAGAAACGACCGGTTATCGGTGAGTATGCGGTGATTGACCCCAATCCGCTATTTGAAACCATATTACCGCACATCGATTGGCAGAAGCCTTTGCAGCAAGTGAGAGCAGTGGGCCATGAATACCTGATTGACACCTCCCAGACGCTTCAGGATTTTCGCGGGGGCGATGCGGCCCGGTTGATTCTGGCGGAGGAGATATCCGTGTTCGTTTCGGATTCGATGCAAAAAGCCATGCTGCGCACGATGATTACCCTGTTACTTTCCGGTGGGCTTCTGGTACTGCTTTATGTCGTTTTCGGAAGCTACAGTAGACAGATCGAACGTTCCTATCAGCGTATCAGCTCATTAAACCAGCATACCCAGAAATTGCACCGCGAAAATCGGAAGCTTTCCAAAAAAGCCCATATCGATCCCCTGACGTCCTGTCATAACCGTACCCGTTTTGACGAATATATCGCCGAAGTTCTGGATGCAGGGATGAAGGGTTCATTACTTTTTTTCGATATTGACCATTTTAAACATATAAACGACACCTATGGACACAAGACGGGTGATATGCTGCTTGAGAAGCTCTCGGAACATGTTCGACTCCGTTTGAGGGAAAATGACTTTTTTGCAAGGTGGGGAGGCGAAGAGTTTGCCATCGTGCTGCCGGGCAGTTCGGTTGCCCATGCCCAGCATAAAGCGGAAGAGTTGCGCTACATGATTGAAAATAGCCGTATGATAGAAAATGAGACCGTTACATGTAGTTTTGGTGTGACCCAAATCCAACCTGACGATACGCCCCGTTCTCTTATCGAACGTGCGGACCGTCTGCTCTATCAGGCCAAGAACGGTGGCCGTAATCAGATTCGGTCTTATGAGATCTCGGCATCATCCTTGTCAATGCTGAAGTGAACATCAATGATCTTCGAAGCTCCCATCAGTGCTTCGGTTGCGGTGTAAACGCTGCGATTGGTATTGAGCAATGAAACGACATGTTTTTCGTTGATAGTCGGTTGGGTGATTGCCATGGTCGCTTCGCGCATGATGCGCTGATTCTCTTCCAGCGCGCTATGAAACTTCTCTTCGCATTTTTCAATTGTCCAGCTGCCATCCATATAGTTGGCGAATATACTCATGGCATAGGCCTGATTACGGCGGATGTCTCTGTAAATGTGTTTGATGGTCTCGTTGTCGCTTTCTGAAAACTCGTTGATGTTGTTTTTGATATCTTTGAGGATTTTCGCGGCATAGACGCTTTCGCGCATGGAAGAGACCAGCGTTTCCATGCTTGTACCCTGTTCGGGTGTCAGGTTTTGCTGGTTCAGGATGGCAACGAATTCCATAATGGCGACTTCGATCTCCTTGATGGCGTCGTAAGCCTTTTTGTGGTCAAACTCGATAGGCGTTGTGTTGGCATCGACGAGCTCTTTGTAGCTGTATTTTTTGACAAAAAGATCATTAGGCTTGATATGTGAAAGCAGCAGGGCAAACTTCATGGTTTTGACGAAGAGGTTGTTAACTTCGTTACGCAGTGCTACGAAGGCACCGTCAGGCACATGCGGATCGACCAGATGAATGTAGCGGGTCGCCACGCTCTTTTTTTGTGAAAAGTAGCGTTTGAGCGTCCGTGAAAGCAGGGGAATAAACGGCGTCAGCAGCAGCACGCCGAGTACATTGAAAATGGTATGAAAAAGTGCAAGCGCCATTGTGGGATCATTTTTCATGTTGAGGGTGTTCATGAGAAACGATGTCAGGAAGCCAAGCAGCATAAAGGCGACGATGGCGGTAATGATGTTGAAAATGAGGTGGGCGGCCGCCGCCCTCTTTTTGTCAGGAATACCGCCGATGGCACCGAGCAGTGCCGTGACCGTCGTACCGATGTTGGTACCGATAATCATAGCAGCGGCACTCTCGAAAGTGAGAATATGGGCAAACAGGGCGCTCAGCACAATGGCGGTAGCGGCCGAACTCGACTGAATGAGCGCCGTCAGCACAAAACCGATACCGACGAACGCGATGGGCGGATAGGTGGAAAAATGGCTCAGGTCGATCTGCTCGGCAAAGCTTTCAATGGCGGTTTTCATGATGTCGAGCCCTAAAAAGAGCAGGCCGAATCCCACGGCAATTTTGGCAATATTGGCGGCTTTGCGATTGGAGCCTGCAAGCATCAGGATGAGTCCGCCCATACCGATCATCGGCAGGGCAAAGGCTTCGATTTTCACCTTGAATCCGAGTGTGGCGACAATCCATGCGGTGGCCGTCGTACCGACATTGGAGCCGAAAATAACGGCAATACCCGATTGGAGGGTGATTAGCGACGCACTCACAAACGAGAGCGTCATGAGCGTGACGACCGACGAGCTTTGCAGGGCCGTTGTCGCCAGCATACCCGTCATGAGGGATTTGGCGGTGTTGGACGTGGAGTTTTTCACCCACCCTTTAAAACGGACACCTGCAGCCTCTTTAAGCGAGAGTTCCATGTAAAACATACCGAAAAGAAACATACCCAGCCCGGAGAGGGCTTCAATTATTGTTGTAGTCATAAAGTTATTATATCAGCAAATATTACAGGCTGTTACCGAAATCGTTTGCGAAGCAGCCAGACGGTTCCGACGGCACCCATGAGCAAGAAGAGCATCAGGGCAATGGCTTTGTAGGTGCCGCCGTCTCCCTGCGCGAAGGGGAGGTCGCTGGTGTTCATTCCGAAAAAGCCGACGAGAAGATTGAGCGGAAGGAAGATGGCGGAGATGATTGTCAGCAGGTAGATCAGACGGTTCATCCGCTCATTGGTGCGGGCATTGTGAAAATTATAAAGATAATCGAGCCGGCTCAGCTGCAGTGCCGCCGAACGGGTAATACGGTCGATGTGCTCGTGCAGATCGATGTAATGGTTGATGGGAAAGCCTTCGACATGAGCGTAGGCATCGATCAAATCGAGCAGGGGTTGCGACGCGCGCATCACAACCCGTTCAATACGCAGGATATCACGTTTAAGACCCAGCCATGTCGTCATGAAATCGGGATAGGAGGTGTTTTCATAAAGGCGGACTTCCATATCGGTGACCCGCTCCTGGTAGTGCAAAAAGGTGTGAAGCAGTTTGTCCGCTTTTTTGTCGAACATGACGTGCGGTCCCTCGAAGCATTCGGAAAAAAGGGAAAATGTGCCGGTTTCTCTTTCAAAAAGGTAGCTTTGTCCATCGGAAAAAATGATGCCTGCCGAGTGCATGCCCAGTTCTTCGCCAACTTCCGGAAGACGGAGGATCAGCATGTCGTACGCTTCGTTCTGGTCAAATACCGATGGATGGAGCTCATTTCTGAGGTCTTCGAGGTGCAGGGTGTCGACCAGCGATTCAATAGTGCTCATGTAACTTCTTTTTGGCAAATAGGGTATTGTACCAGAGGTCGGCATCAACTCTTTTTACGGATTGGGAGGTTATAATACACAATTAAAAACGAAGGTTATAATGATTATGAGTTTATCAGATATGTTACAGGAACGAAGCGGCGGCGTGTGCGAACTGTGCGGTTCCGCAGAGTCGTTAAGTGCGTACGAAGTTGCACCCTCGGAAGAGTCTGTCGTCGTCTGTTCCCTCTGCCGGGGTCAGATCGAGAATCCCGAAACCAATGATGCCAACCACTGGCGTTGTCTCAATGACAGCATGTGGAGTACGGTTCCCGCAGTTCAGGTGATGGCCTACCGTCTTTTGAAGCGTATCGCGTCGGAAGGGTGGCCGCAGGAGCTTCTGGACATGCTGTATCTTGAAGATGACGTTAAAGCCTGGGCCGATGCCGAGGGTTCCGCAGCAGCCGACAGTGATAGAGCGCCGACACTCGACAGTAACGGTGCCGTGCTTGAAGGCGGCGATTCCGTGACGATCATCAAGGATCTTGAAGTCAAAGGTGCGGGATTCACCGCCAAACGCGGCACGGTGGTCAAAAATATTACGCTGACCGACAATCCCGAGCAGATAGAAGGGCGCGTCAACGGCACGCGCATTGTACTGCTGAGCAAATTCCTGAAAAAAGTCTGATCAGGCGCCGCAACACTTCTTGTACTTTTTGCCGCTGCCGCAAAAGCAGGAGTCGTTGCGCCCTGTCACAACCGCACTCTCATACAGCTCACCATCAAGATAGCACCAGTCGCCCTCTTTACATGTAAAGCGCGAACGCTCATGCAGCAGCTCCTGCGTGTTTCCCAAACGAAAATAGGCTTTGAACTCCACCCAATCTTCTCCGGAATCGATGATCTGAAGATGTTGAAAACGTGCTGACGCCGCAAAAGCGCCGATGGCGTCACGTTCACGCTCGGGATCGCTCACATTGCACTGTGTCCGCAGCAGGTAATCAACGTCCTGCAGCGTATAGGCGCAGTAACGTGAACGCATGAGTGCCAGCGCGGATGCGGCAGATTGGCTGTTTGAAAGAAGTGGAGCACAGCAGTCGCCGAAACGGCGGCCGCTGCAACAGGGACAGGAATCTGAAAGCGAGGGCGCCTTAAGGTGCTCTGCGTGGCTCACAGGGTTGCAATGCCCATTCTCTGGAAATCGGTATCACGCATCTTTTCGCGGTCGCCTTTTTTGTCATAGAGCCAGCCGCCGACGGCTTTGCCGTTTTCAAAGGTAAGGGAATATTTGAGGTTGCCGTTTTCGAAATACTCTTTGGCACTTCCCTGCATCTGCCCGTTGTCATTGAAACCGATTCGGGCTTTAAGATTGCCGTTGGCGTAATAGACGCGCTTGGTTCCTACGGGCACTCCCATCTCATAGCGTTCGGCAGAGAGTAGTTGACCGTTTTCAAAGTACTCTTTTTGCGTGCCGTCAAGCTTTCCTTTTGTATAGGAGTTCTCAGCCTTGAGTTTCCCGCTTTCATAATAGGCATACGTACTGCCCCAAAGCGTGCCCTGAATAAAACGTGCCGAAAGTTTGAGCTTGCCTGAAGGATAGTAACTTTTGGAGATACCGTGCAGTTTTCCGTCTTTGTAATTGCGTTCAAACTTAACATTACCGTTCTCATACATGGTTTTTTTGACCTCAGCCTGAGCCAGAGTCATACCGCCGATTATCAGTGCCGCCAAAACAATTTTTTTCATTCATACTCCTTTGCCAATCATGGTAACCTAAAAACATTTTATTATATATCAAAAGTAAACAAAGAGTAGATTTTCTTATAAAATAAGCGTGGCTCTTGCTACAAAAATTCACTCGCCGTGATATAATGAACACTTAATAACAAGAGATAAAATCGCCGCAAATAACTATTATAAGAATGGGTGTTGAGGCTTTACATGTAAGGAGTTGCCATAGTGCAAATCGACTATAAAGCAAAAAATATTGCAGGCTATCTCGCGAAAGTTTTCCTTAATAATCCACTGACGATGATCATTATTATGACCATTTTGATGCTGGGCTTCATTGCCCTTCAGGTCATGCCGCGCGAAGAGGACCCGCAGATTGAAGTGAGCGGCGGGTCCATTATTGTCGCCATTCCCGGAAGCACACCCAAAGAGATCAATAACGTTGTCATCAAACCGCTTGAACGCAAAATCCGCGAGATCAAGGGGGTGGAGCATATCTACTCCATGGCGATGCACAATGTGGGAATTGTCAATGTCCAGTATTATATTGGTGAGAACCGCGAAGACTCGAACCTGAAGCTCTACGACAAGGTAATGCAGAACATGGACACCCTGCCGCAGGGAACCATGCAGCCGCTTGTCAAGCCCTTTGACATCGACATCGACATTCCGGTCGTGACGGTGGCGTTTTATCCGAAAATCTGTCAGGAGCTCAATTCGGTCGAACTATACAAAACCATACGGGATATCCAGCAGCGCATCAACGCCATCGACAATGTCTCCAAAACCACGCTCAAGGGGGAGAAAAAGCCGCAGTTCAACGTGATGATCGACCTTGACAAACTCTCGGGTTATCACATTTCCATGGGACAGGTCGCACAGTCGATCAAGATGATCTCTACCAATGCGCCCGACATTGACACACCGACCGACGGCAACCGTATTATGGTCTTTGGCGTGAAAAATGCGATTGAGACGATTGATGATCTCAAAAGCCTGATTGTGGCACAGTATCAGGGCTCGCCCATCTACCTGCGAAATATTGCCGACATCGAGTACGGCCATGATATCCAGAATGTTCAGGATGTTCTCATAGCACGGCGCGACGGTATTACGGCGTTCAATCCGAAAGAGGCGAAACGACAGCTCGCGGCTATGGAAGAGGAGGAACGTGCCCACGCACATGATGCGCATGACGAAGCGGAGCATCATGAAAAGCTCAAGTCGTTCCATCCCAAAGAGCATTCGCAGATTACCCTGACGGTGTCAAAACTCAAGGGCACTAATGCCGTGACCATCTCGCATGAGGTGATTGCCATGCTTGAGACCTACAAAGCGGAGCTTGAATCGCACAATGTCGGTTATATCGTGACCCGCAACTACGGAGACCGGGCGAACGAAGCAGTCAATGAGCTGGTCTTTCACCTCATTATTACCATCGGGATCATCTCGCTCATTCTGATTCCGTTTCTGGGGTGGCGTGAATCGCTCGTCGTCTCCATTGCCGTGCCGATGATTCTGGCTTCGACGCTCTTCATCGCATGGCTGACGGATCAGACCATCAACCGTATTACGCTTTTTGCATTTTTGCTCAGTATCGGTCTGATTGTGGATGATGCCATTATCGTTATTGAAAACATCCACAGGCGGCTGCACCTCAAAGAGACGCGGGGGCAGAATTTCGACGTGCTCATCTGCGAGGCCACCGACGAGATTGGTCCTTCAACCAACATTGCCACGATCGCTATCATTCTGACGATGGTGCCTATGGCTTTTGTCGGTGGCATGATGGGGCAGTTTATGAAGCCGATTCCGCTTAACGTTCCCATTGCTCTGGCCGTGTCGCTTTTCGTCGCTTATGTCTTTACGCCGTATCTGGCCAAGAAGATGATTAAAATACCCAAAGGGCAACACTGATGATGGAGCAACTGATCTACAACATTCTGTTGTCAAAAAAGAAAAAGCGGATCGTTTTGCTGGCAGTGATGGTCTCCCTGATGGGTTCCATCATGATGCTGCCGACCAAACTGGTACTTGCCAAGATGCTGCCGGGCAAAAGCGCCAATACGTTCAGCATCTATGTCGATACCGCGACGGACAGTTCAATTGAACAGACCAGGGCGGTTGCGTTATGCGTCGTGGATCAATTGAAAAAAGAGGATTCTGTCACGGATATGGAGATCTATCTGGGGCAGGGGGCACCGCTCGATTACGCGGGACTTGTCAAAGGCAGCGGACTCAAGCAGATGCAGAATCAGGCGGAGATCGTGGTGAACCTCACCGACAAGCACCATCGTGAGGAGCCCTCTTTCATGATGGTGCATCGGGTGCGCCCGGCCATTCAGGAAGTGTGCGGATGGATGGTTCCGGGAACGAACATCAAATTTATCGAGATGCCCTCAGGCCCTCCGACACTGGCTACGATGGTGGTCAATATTTTCGGGGAAAACCATGCTTTGATGCGTTATACGGCGGAGCGTGTGGCAAAGTTGATGAGTCAGATCGAAGGTCTTGTTGACATTGACATTATGCAGGATGATTTTTACTACCGTTACGAGATTATCCCCGACAAAGAGAAAATCATACGCAGCGGCCTGAGCGTGGAGCAGGTGAACAACATCTTGTATATGGCTTTCAAAGGGGTGTCGGTCGCTACGAAAAACTCGCGCAACCAGCAGGACCAGATTCCCATTTTTGTACGTCTCAATGAGGCGTCGCGAACGGTCTCCCCGGATTCTCGGGAGGGACTGATCTGGAAGCTTTCGTCGCTCAAACTGATGAACCCGATGGGCATGATGATTCCGCTTAAAGAGATGGTCGAGATCAGGGAGCTGCCTTCGGCTCCGGGAATTTTCAGGAAAAATCTCCGCAACATGACGACGATCACTGCGGAGTGCGATATGGTCTCGCAGGTCTATCCGCTGCTTGATGCGCGTGCCGCGTTTATCGAAACCCTTTCTGATGAGTTCAACATTACCAAAGTTCCCGGAATGTCAACCTACATGTTCGATCTCAATCTTGAGCATAAAGAGACGGGAGAGAAACTGCTGCTGCAGTTTGACGGCGAGATGAAAGTAACGCTCGATACCTTCCGCGATCTCGGCGGAGCGTTTATTGCCGCGCTGGTTTTGATGTTTTTGCTGATGGTCGTGTATTATAAATCTTTTGCGCTCAGCGGCATTGTACTGGCGGGAAGTTTCCTCTCCATCATCGGCGTTATCATCGGACACTGGATCACGGATCAGATTGCGCTCATACTCAGCGGCATCAACTTTTTCCTGACGGCGACGTCGCTGATAGGATTTATTTCGCTCATGGGAATCAGCGCCCGCAGTTCGCTGCTGCTCATTGACTTCACACAGGCGCTCATTGCCAACGGTGTGGAGAAAAAACATGCCATCGCCATCTCTACCGCCACGCGCGCGAAACCGATTTTAATGACCACGGTAGCCATTATTCTCGGAAGCGCGCTGCTTGCCACCGACCCGATTTTCGGCGGTCTTGGGATTGCACTGATTTTCGGTTCCATGGCGGCAACCCTTGTTGCCCTCTTTTTCGTTCCGGTACTGATGGACAACACCCGCGCGATCTGCCCGGTAAATGTGGATGGCAGCGCCGCCTGCGAAGGGGTTGGTGTCGATCACCTTGACGAAGCCCAACTCGAAGAGGTCGCACCTCCGATGTGAGAAGCGTCATAAACGCCACCTGCGTGGCGTTTATAGCTTCGAAACCAGAGGTGATGTCGCTTGCGACCACCGACGGAGACCGAACACGCCACCTGCCTAAATGATGCATTGTTGTTTACCGCTGATACCGGCTTGACTCTGTTATAATATCTCAGCGCAAGGAGTGAAAATGAAAGGTTTGTATCTGTTGTTGATTACAACATTACTCTATGGCGTTGATGCTGAAATAGCTATTGTAAAAAGTCTCAACGGTACGGTTCTTGTCAAGCACAAACCGAAACGGCAGGAGATGCGTATCGGTGACACTGTTGATGAAGGAGATACCCTGATGCGCCGCAGTAGCGATAAGGTGTCTTATATGTTTCACCACGGAAAATTGATTGCGCCCGATCCGAAAGGTGAGCTGTTGATCGAGCGTGTTTCAAAACCGCTTCCTTTACATGTAGGCGATGCGCTTTACGAAGATGATGTCGTGATTACAAAAAAAGAGAGTAGTGTGGGGATTTTGTTTGAAGATGACGCGCTGCTCTCTCTGGGCTCCGGGAGTATGATACGACTTGATAAGTATCTCTTTGGAGCAAAAAAGGGTGACAATGCATTTGTGCTGGATTTTCAAAAGGGAACCGCAGCGTTTGAATCGGGAAAAATCGGCAAGAAAGATCCGGAAGCCTTTGAGTTTAAAGTACCTGAGGGTACGATAGCCATTCGCGGTACCAAATTTTGTGTCAAAGTCGAAGGAGAATAGATGCTGCGTTGGATTCTTTTTTGCGGCATGATCGGAGTTGTTTTTATGGGGTGCACACAGCCTCAAACCGTTCCCTCCCCGCCTGTGATCAACGCTGAAAGCGCTTCATCGCACGCTAATGCCACCACCGTGGTACTGCTTGAGAACAAGCGGGATAAAAACGCCATTGTCGTCAGTACCAATCGCGAGAGTGTCGTTGTGGATACTCCAAACCGGTTTGTCACTATGAAAGATAAAGATACAAAGCCCAGTGACCCCGAAATGATGGATGAAGATACCATTCATGCCCTGTTTGGCGAAGCGCTCGATGCCCTTCCTCAAGGCACCAGAAAATTTGTTATCTATTTTGATCGTAATTCGGCGGCATTGACACCGCAAAGCGTAACGGAACTTCATACCATAGCAGAAGCGATCAGGGAGCGGGAACCCTGTGACGTGGCATTGATAGGCTATACGGATACGAAAGGTTCGGTGCCATACAATCGCGAACTTTCCCGTCAGCGTGTGGAAAATACGATGTCGTGGATTCAAACGCAGCCGTTGAAACTTCGTCGCGTCAGTAAAAAATATCAGGGTGAAGAAGCACTCGAAGTTGAAACTGCCGATGAGATTCTGGAACCTAAAAATCGAAGGGTGGAGATATTTATCCGATAATTAAAAACGGGTTGCCGTTATATATAGCTGCAGTGGCGGCACTCGGTCTTTTTCATCTCTTCTTTTTTTATACACACTATACTGCACAGATCGATCATAAAATCTATGATCTGTTAAAGCCGAAAACACCGCAGCGGAATGTCGCGTCCGTTGTGATTGTCGATATTGACGAGAAGAGCCTTGACGCTCTTGGACAGTGGCCGTGGTCACGTCTTGTCGTTACACAGCTTGTCCAGAAAATTGCGCAGCAGCACCCTGCCAATATCGGTCTGGATATCATTTTTCCGGAACCTGACCGGACCTCTCCAAAAACACTTCAGAATTTTTATGATACCTATCTCGATCTCAATGTTACACTTGAGGGCTTGCCCGAAACGTTATATGACAATGACAGGCTCTTTTCAAGGGTCTTGCAGTCGTCAAAAAGTACGTTGGCGGTTTATATGGGAATGGAGAGCGGCAACCAGAAAGCGTGTCATTACGAGCATGGCGAGCGTAGGGTCTTGAATATGTTGCATCCGCAATACCGTTCCAAAGAGATGTTGTGCAATATCGATATGCTGCATGAGAACATTGCCAGTTTCGGTTTCATCAACGCTACAGCGGATCGCGACGGAATTTTTCGGCGCTTACCACTGTTTATTGCGTATGATAACAGTACCATTCCTTCATTTGCACTTGCCAACCTGTTGCGTGTCGATGCGGCCATGACGGTTCACGATGCCAATACGTTTTCACTGTTGGGTCACCGTGTTGTCATGGATGATCATTCGGAAGTGTTGCTACAGTTTTATGAGACCTATCCTACGATTTCGGCGGTTGATCTATTGCAGAATAACGCGTCGCCTGAGATGCTTCGCGGTAAGATTGTTTTGCTCGGGACATCGGCCATAGGCTTGAAAGATGCCTATCTGATATCTGATGGCAGAATGCTGCCCGGCGTGATGATTCATGCGACAATGATCGACAACCTTCTCAACGATCAGCTGATTGTGGCACCGGACCGGTTTAGGGTGATGAATAGCCTCTTTTCCTTTATAGCGGCCATGTTTATTTTCTGGCTGCTCGCACACGGCAGAGTTATGCCGATTCTTCTGTCGTTTGTAGCAATACTTCTGGCAAGTCTGTTCTACTGGTATCTTCTGTTCAGTCAGGGTGTTTATATTTCATTGGGATATTTTTTAGTGCCTTATATCAGTTATTTTTTCCTTGTCAGTATCTACTTTATCATCAAGGTCGATCGTGAAGAGAAAGCGTTTGCCGTTGAACTGAGCCGCTCACAGTCGGCAACCCTAGACAGTATGGTTCTGGTTGCTGAAATGCGTGATCTTGAAACCGGAGCCCATATTATCCGTACTAAAAAATATATTCGGATTCTGGCTGAGTATCTGATGGAGAACAATTGTTATCCCGACGCGATTACATCGCACAAGATCGATCTGATGTATCAGACGGCGCCCATGCACGACATTGGCAAAGTGGGTATTCCGGACAATATTTTGCAAAAACAGGGCAAACTGACTCCGGATGAGTTTGAAATTATGAAAACCCATACGACGATTGGTAAAACCATTATCGAACACGCTATTGACACCTATGAAGCTAACGCATTTTTGCAGATGGCCTATGAAATCGCCTATTACCACCATGAAAAATTTGACGGTTCCGGATACCCTTCGGGAATAAAAGGCGATGATATCCCTATAGCGGCACGTCTTATGGCACTTGCAGATGTTTACGATGCCCTGGTGAGCCGCAGGGTTTACAAGGAAGCCTTTGATATTGAAGATTCTGAAAATATCATCATTGCAGGTCGGGGGACACATTTCGACCCGCTTGTGGTGGATGCATTCATTGTTTTGAAAAATGATTTCAGGGAGATTGCCGAGACATACAGGGATATGTGATTTTCATCCTTACATGTAAAGTGGTATCTTTACATGTAAAGCGGCGTCTTCAGCGGAAAATGCGTTTGCCTTCGCCGATATCCTGTTTGATATCAATGTAAACTTTGGCATACATGCCGGGGTAGATATTGTCGGCATCCTTGAAAAAATCGACAATGATTTTAAATGTGTGTGCCATCGGGTTGGCACTGGGCACGATTGATTTGATGATTCCTCTGGTCTTGTAATCGAGTGAAGGAATCGTTACCCCGACACTCTGACCGCGGGTAATGTAGCGCATATCCGATTCGGCGACTTCTGCATGAATTTCCAGATGGTTCAGATCGACCAGAATCATAGCGAGCATACCCGGTGCGATGAGGTCGCCGACACGTACATGCTTTTCGACGATAATGCCGTCGTTGGGGGCCTTGACTTCCAGATAGTCTGAAATGGTGGCAACCTGTTTGACCTTGACGGTGGCATTTTCCAGCAGTGCCTGTGCCGATGCGAGCGCAGCGGAAAGGTTGTCCCCGGTGATTTCGAGATTTTCAAGTTCCATCGTATTGTCGGGATCGAACTTCTGGAGTACTTTTTTTTCTCTGCGGATCTCACCGATGCGGCTGCGATACATGTCAACCATGATTTTGGCCTGCTCAAGCGCAAGGTCGGCCTGATTCTTCAAAATATCGAACTCGGCAGATTCAAGCTCAAAGAGCGTATCTTCGCGATGTACCTTGTCGCCGATATCAAAATGGATTTTTTTGACATAACCCATATAGCGCGCACCGATCATTTTCTGGTTCTCCGAGACGACGGTGCCGGTTACTGCCAGTTCAAAAGCCAGTGCGGCAGAGCATGACAAGAGCAGGGCTAGTAGCTTTTTTTTCATGGCGTTCCTTGACTTTTACCAGTGACGCAGTTGGGTATGGCACTCCATACATTTTTCAGTGATTTTGGAGTAGGCCTGCAGTGCCTGAATGCTGTCGCCTTCAGAAAAACGTTCGAGAATCATATGGGCCTTGTCTTCGATCTTTTTCACGATCTTATTACTCATTTGAACTTTATTATTGACAAAACGCGTCATGGGATCTTTTTCTTCCTCCTCTTCAAGGGGCGGACGGACATGACGTACGGCATCGGCCAGAGAAAGCACACCCTCCTGCACCAGATCATTGTTATTATAGAAGAAACCGGTTTGAATTTTGCCCATGGCTTCGGCCATGACCTGCATGTCATGGATACGGTCTTCCTGTGTGTAGGGAGCTGCCAGAAGAGAGGCACCTAAAAAGAGGAGAGTTGTTACAATTTTACTCATCAAGATCTCCGGGTAGAAATTTTTTTTATAAACAGACATTTTTTACAATGTCACAATTGCCTTCCATTCTACTTCGAAAATCTCCAAAAGATACATAAAGTGATCGCAATGAGATCAAAAAAAGTGATGTATGTTTCATTGTGTAATATAATTTTTTTATTAATATCACGTTTTTATAATTAATTAATCTTTATCAGCCAAACTTATCTTAGTTATAGAAAGTTATATTAAGAATATTAATAAATCTTTTAGAATGTACGAGTTATAGTTTTCGCATCTGACCAAAAAGAGGAGTAATGATGAAAATGAAAAAAATGGTAATCAGTACCGTTGCAGCAGCAGCACTGACTGGTTCTTTGTATGCCGGTGACTTCAGTTTTGGTGACATGTTTTCTGACATGAAAGACACTATGACGACGATGAGTCACGATGCACGCGACACGGCAGATTCAATGAAAGACGGCGGTGTTGAACTGGGTAAAAGCGCGGAACGTACGGTTACCAATGTAAGTGATGATGCCCGTGAAGTGGCCATCAAAGCTTCTGACGACCTCAAAACAAGCGAAATTGCTACGGTACAAAGCGGTGAAAATACGACAACAAGCATCAGCCGCGATGTTCGTGACAGCACGATTGAGCTGGCAGAAGATACAAAAGATACCGCCACCAACACGACACGTGACCTGAAAGATTCTACAACAATCGCATCCAAAGATTTCAAAGACAGCGTCGTAGAAGTTTCTGACGATGCCCGTGAGTCGACTAAAACAGTCTCCAATGACCTGCGCGATTCTACTGACAAAGTCAGCACCAACATGACTGACTCTACAAAAACGATCTCCAATGATGCGCGCACTTCGACAACAACTGTGTCAAACGACCTGCGCGACTCTACGAAAACCGTTTCCAATGACCTGCGCGACTCTACGGATTCTGTAGCAGACAACGCGAATGACTCTACAAAAACGATCTCGAATGACCTTCGCGATTCAACAGACTCAGTAGCAGATAATGCGAATGATTCAACCAAGACGATTTCAAATGACTTCCGCGACTCTACAGACTCTGTAGCCGATAATGCCAATGACTCTACGAAGACTATCTCCAATGACCTTCGTGATTCAACAGACTCAGTAGCGGACAACGCCAATGACTCTACCAAAACGGTTTCGAATGATCTTCGCGACTCTACGGATTCTGTAGCTGACAACGCCAACGATTCTACCAAAACGGTTTCCAATGACCTTCGCGACTCTACAGACTCTGTAGCGGACAATGCCAACGATTCTACCAAAACCGTTTCCAACAATATCGGAGACGAAACCGAAAGTACACGCCGTCACACACTCTCTGACAGCGAGTATCAGGAATATCTGAAGTTCAAAAAAGCCCAGATGAAATAAAGCGTGCAGCTCCCTGTTCGGGAGTGCACACTTCCATGCTAGACCTCCTGTACTTTCGTCTCTCCATGAATCAGTTTTTCAAGCCATCCCGACTCTTTTTCCTTCAGGAGTGCATCCTGTTTTGCCAGATCGATTTGCGCAATGATGCCGCTTTGTCCATTTTCATACAGAAACAATCCGCTGCTTTTGAGCGTACCGATGGGTTGGTCGGGATTTCCGTAACGGTACTGTGAAGCCGTTGAACCGAGATAGATGGCACCGACGCCCGCTTCGCCGAGTGCAAGCAGCGTTTTTCCCTCTTCCGAAGGTGTCCAGACCCGAAGTTTTTCGAAAATGGGGTCATTCTCGTCGATCCACATATTGTTGTCCGTATCAAAGAGGGAGAGTTCTGCAAACCCGTTTCCCAGACGGGTTCCGAAGAGTTCGCTGCCCGCATCGATCGTACCGTTTTCATCACGATCGAGTGCGAGAAAGCCGTTACCCTTCGCAGGCCGGGATATCTGATCCTCTAAACCGTCATTGTCGATATCGAAACGGAACGTGCTTTGCGAGAGTGAAGGCATATCGCCTTCAAGATTAATGATCAGCGGATCGATCATGCGCGTGGTGTCAATCTGATGGTGTGAAACAAAACGCTCCTGCATCGATACATCGATATCAAGCGTGATCTGCCGGGTTGCCGTTTGAATGCAGCCCTGCATTTTCAGTGTTAACGATTGCGATATCTCCTGCGTCTCCACGCTTTGCTGCGCTGCTTTGAGATGACGCATCGGTGTGGCATCCTGACGCCGCATCAGTGAAAATTGCGCCAGCAGCATTTGCAGCAGAATCAGACGCAGGCGCGCATGAAAGGCAAATTCGTCAAGCGTACGCTCTTGAGTGCTGTCTGCTTCTGTCCCGTTGACGAGGCGGGATTCAAAGTCCGTGCTGACACGACGCTGCATTCGGTAGTCACTTTGCAGATTCAGTTGGAAACTTTCGATTTTCATAGGAGCCTCCTGAAAATAGGGTACACCTTTCAAGCAAGAAATATTCCCTGTGATATACTTTCCCTATGATCAATGAAGTGCATCCGAGGGTACTGAGCCTCCTGACACCGGCAACCAACAAAGCGCTGAACGTCCTCTTGCAGCATGCGACACAGGAGCAGCGCTCTGCGTTGGATACAACGGCCGATCTTAAAACGCTGATGGCGTCGCTCTTTGATGAAGCAAAGGGTGCCGGCCGCTCCAATGGCGCGCTGTTGCAGCTGCTGCGGCAGACACCGGTATTCAGGGAGATGGGAAGCTTTGCTGGCGCTTTGACCCAGCTGGTGCAGCAGCTCAAAGCCGAGGGAATGGTGTCGCCGCATCTGGATGCACTCGCTCAGTTTTCCAAACAGATGGCCGCCGTCGACAGCGGCAATCTTAAAGCGCAGGTTGCCAATTCGGGTGTGTTTCTTGAATCGAAGCTCTCTACTGCAATCGACACGAAAACGCCGCTGCTCACGCTTTTGGACACCATAGCCTCAACCCTGAAAAAGAGCGCGCTTCCCGAGAGCAAAGGACTGCATCAGCAGCTTTTAATCCTCAAGGATCAGCTTGCCGCGCATCCGGATGTGCGTTTGCCACAGCAGATGGCAGGGCAGGTCATGAAGCTTTATGCATCACTTCAAAACGTGATGCAGCAGCGCGATATTACAGCCACGGAAGCCTTTGAAAACGCGCAGCAGCAGCTTTCTCGCACAATGCTTCCCGCGTCGGTATCGGCTCTCAAAACCTTGCGCGGTGATCTTGAAAACCTGCACGCCATGATGCTTCAGAGCCGGACACCCCAAAGCGGAAGCACTCTCGGTCTGATCGAAAAACTGGTTTCCCTGCTGCAGCAGGTGCAAAAAGGAACACAGACTCCCGAAGTTCTGGCGGCACCGCTGCGGGAACTTCATAGTGCGCTCTCCGGGATACAGACCGATCCGATCCACGCCAAAGCGATGCACCGGCAGCTCACGTCACTGCAGTATTTTTCAAAGCCCGAGGCATTTGAAGCGCAGCATATCATGCATGAACGTATCGCCAAAGATGTCAAAGCGAACCTTCTCTCACTGACGCATGAGATTGAAAGCAGCACGACGCCAAATCGTGCCGAATGGCTTAAAGGAGCGGAACGCCTGCTGCTGCAGATCGATTACTATCAGCTGGTTTCGCATCTTGGCAACGCTTCGACGCTCTACATCCCTTTTGAGTGGGATCAGCTCGAAGAGGGGAGTCTGAGCATAAGTAAAAGCAAAAACAAAAAATTTTACTGCGATATCCGCTTGCAGCTTCAGGATCACGGTCCGCTTCGGGTGATGCTCTCCCTTTTTGAAGAGAACCAGATCACGATACACGCATTTTCGGACAGCGATTCTTTGAAAGACGGGATGCGTGAAGGGGTAGGAATGCTGCGCGAAGCACTGCATGAGGCGGGGCTGATGCTTCGTGAGATCCGTTTTTTCAAGATGCCAAATGAAGAAACTTCGCCATACGCTTCAGATGCGGATGATGCGCAGTTGGGATTCGAGGTGAAGGTATGAGCGAAAAAGAAGCGGTTAAAAAAGCGGTTGCCCTGCAATACAACCGTGGTCAGGACAGTGCCCCGCGGGTAACCGCCAAAGGCAAAGGGGAGGTGGCCGCCAATATCATCAAAGTGGCACAGCTGCATCAGCTTCCTATAAAAAAAGATGCCGATCTGGTCGAACTGCTCAGTAAAGTAGAACTTGACCGCGAAGTTCCCGAAAACCTCTACAAGGCGGTGGCGGAACTCTTCAGCTACATCTATAAAATCAGCAAGCGGCACCCTTGAATACGATTCCGCTTGCCAATCTGCTTTACATGCTGCTGCCGATTGCGGTGGTCGGATATTTTTATTACCGCTGGCAGGACAATTCCAAAGAGATTGCCTATGCCGCATTGCGCATGGTGTCGCAATTGCTTCTGATCGGCTATCTGCTGGCGTTTATCTTTCAAAACGATGCTCCTTTAACGGGTTTGCTGATCGTTATGTTCATGATTGCGGTTTCGAGTCTGATTGCATTGAGGCATTTCAAACAGCGCTCGCGTGCACATTACCTGCTACTTTTCATCGCCATCGGAATTGGAGGAACCTTTAACCTGCTGATTGTCCTGCTTCTGGTTTTACAGCTCGATCCGCTCTATCAGCCCCGTATCGTAATCCCGCTTGCGGGAATGATTTACGCCAATGCGATGAATGCCGTCTCTTTGGGAGCGGAACGTTTTGAGAGCGAGCGCGAACATGGAGACGCTGCGGCCCGCAGCCGTGCATTTCGTTCCGCACTGATCCCGCAGGTCAATGCCTTTTTGGCTGTAGGACTGGTGTCGCTGCCGGGAATGATGACGGGGCAGATTCTTTCCGGGGTTGACCCGTTGATTGCCGTACGTTACCAGATGATGGTAATGGCGATGGTTCTGGGAAGTGCGGGTATTTCTGTTGTGATCTATCTCTCAAATGTGGTGAAATTACGGCAGATATAATCGCAATTTCGCTACAGTGGCGCTTATATTTTATCAGGAGTTTCCATGTTGAAAAAAATAATCGTTCTGATGGTGCTGGCACTCTCTTTGATGGGTGTTTCCGCCTCGGCGGAGTCCCTTGGCGAGACGTTGATGTCACAGCTTGGCGTCAGTGAAAAACAGGCGAATGGCGGGGCGGGGAGCCTTTTGAAGTATGCAAAGGGCAATCTGGGCAAAGAGGACTTTTCCAAAGTCTCCTCAGCCATTCCCGATATGAGCACACTGCTTTCGGCAGCGCCTAAAAGTTCAGGTGGCGGACTGGGCGGCATGGCTTCCGCGCTTGGCGGTGACGCACTTGGCACTCTGGCATCTCTGGGAAGCTCGTTTGGTGCGCTGGGGCTGAATGCCGATATGATTCAGCAGTTTATCCCGATCATTCTGGAATATGTCAAAGGCAGCGGCGGTGACGATGTCATGAAGCTGCTTGAAGGCGCGTTAAAATAACGCTTCTGCCTTACATGTAAGGCTTACAGGGGTGCGACGAAAAGTGCCCCGGTACTCTCAAACCCCTCTTTCTCATAAAAGCGGTGGGCATCCTTGCGTTGCCATCCGGAACTGAGAACTATCCGTTCACACTGTTTGATTTTTCCCTGATCCCGAAGATAGAGCAGCATCTCCTTACCATATCCTCGGGAGCGCATTTGCGGATGCGTGATGAGATCAAAAAGAAAAAGATGGCGGCCGTGAGCCAGATTGACAAGCACGCTGTAGCCTGCAAAACAGACGAGTTCTTCCTGCTCAAAAATACCTGTCATCGTGTACTCCTGATGGCGCATGGCGTAAACGCGGTCTTCAAAGGTGTCGTAATCGAGGTTGGTGCGCAGGTGTCTTACCAGTTCGAAGGCACTGTCAAGCTCCCGAAGAGAGATTTCCCGTATCTGCATGGCGCGCTCCTTTAGCCGGAGTATACCCAATATGGGCTATACTCTCCAAAAAAATTCCGTGAAAAAGAGTTGTATATGGTCCGTTTTTTTCTTCATATTTTTTTAATCTCCGCCATGCTCTTTATCATGGGATGCGGCGTTAAGCCCCAGGCTCCGGTAGCAGTGTCGCAGAGCAGTATTCCTGTCGATTATCTTAAAGAGGTCAAGCCCATTCTCGATGCGCGCTGCGTTGTCTGCCACTCCTGTTACAATGCTCCCTGTCAGCTTAAACTGAGCAGCTTTGAAGGCATAGAGCGGGGTGCGAGTAAAATGGGGGTTTACGATACCCGGCTTGAGCCGGTAAAACCGACACGCCTTTTTGTTGATGCGATGAATGAAGCGCAGTGGCGCAAACGCGACTTTTTTTCAGTCAGAACGAATGCGGCAGAGGGCAGTTTTAACGATTCGATTCTGATTCAGCTGATTCAATCAAAAATCGATCATCCTGAAGTTGTCGGCGCATATCGCCCGGAAACGGAAAAATGGAGCTGTCCCAAAGATGCGCAGGAGGTCGCCGAATACTTTGACGAGAAAGGGGCCCACCGGGGAATGCCTTACGGCTTTCCGGCACTCAGTGATGCCGAGTTCGAGATACTCAAACGCTGGATCGCGCAGGGCGCGAACGGACCGACGCCAAAAGAGCAGCAGGCTTTGCAGACGCCTTCGGAAGAAGCCGCAAGGCAGATAGCGCGCTGGGAGCATTTTTTTAACGTGCCCGATCCGAAGCACCGTGTGAGCGCGCGGTATATTTATGAACATATCTATCTGGCCCATCTCTATTTTGAAGGCATTGAGGATGAATATTATGAGCTTGTGCGTTCAAAAACGCCTGCTCCCGAAGCGATAGCCATCATCGATACGGTGCGCCCCTATGACGATCCGGGTGTCGCTACCTTTTATTACCGGTTTCGCAAGATTCATTCAACGATTGTGCATAAAACCCACATGGTCTTTAAACTCGACGATGCCTATCTGAAACGATTGCAGGCTCAGTTTATCGAGACGCCGTGGCTTGAGATGCCGCACCATATCGGCTACAACGCCAAACGCAGCGCCAATCCCTTTTTGACGTATGCGCAGATTCCGCCTGCGATACGCTATCAGTTTCTGCTTGATAATGCGCATTTCATCGTAATGACGTTTATTCGCGGGCCGGTCTGTCGCGGGCAGGTGGCTCTGGCCTCCATTCACGACCATTTCTGGGTCTTTTTTCAGGATCCCAAATATGAGCTCTCGCTTCAGCGCCCTTCGTTTCTGATTGAGCAGGCCGGCAACCTGGCGCTGCCCATTGAAGCGGGCAGCGATTATGCGCTCTATAAAGTTTTTACCGATGCCTACCTTGAGCGTTACAAAAAATATTTTTACAAAAAGAGTGCGCTGTATGATGAAGCCTATCCGCAGGGCATCGGCATGGAAGGACTCTGGCAGGGGGAGCGCCCGCAGGACGCCCCGATGCTGACGGTGTACCGTCATTTCGACAGTGCTTCCGTGCACAAAGGGGCATTGGGAGAATTGCCGCGTACCATGTGGGTGATTGACTATCCCCATTTTGAACGTATTTATTATGCGCTTGTTGCGGGGTATGATGTTTTCGGAAACGTATCGCATCAGGCGAATATTCGCCGCTATATGGACTTTTTGCGTTATGAAGGCGAACTCAATTTCATAGCATACATGCCAAAAAAGGTGCAGAAAAAGCTTTTTAAAAGCTGGTCAAAAGGCGATGAGGAAGTTGAGTCAATTGAAGCGTGGTGGGAGCGCGACACGGCCGTCGCCCTCGAAAGTGATGATCCGAAGCAGGAGTTCGTTGAACGTATTGTGAATGAACGCCTCAACCCCGATACGGGGATTACTTGGGATGGCATCAACTATTTCCATAAAGGCGAAGCAATTCCAGCGCTTCCGGAGCATTATGAGAAGCTGAACGATTATGTAACGGCTTTTCGGGCCATGACGGCACCGGGAACCGGATTCATCCGCTATGTAGTGGATTCGGAAGTGAATAATCTCTATTTACGTATTATCATGCCTGATGGGAAAAGTATGGTGGTATCGCTCGTTATCAACCGCTATCACGACAACGTCAGCTCCATGCTCAATCCGGACAATGCGCTTGACCCGACCCGCGACACGCTTGACTTTCATCCGTTTTTTGTCGGCTCCTATCCCAACGCCTTTTTGGTTGCCCGTTATGATGAATTGCCGGATTTGTTTGATCTGATCGTCAATTACAAACCGAATGAGCATTACAAAACGTTAATACGTCACTTTGGCATCAGCCGGGGTCATCCGAAATTTTGGGAGACGTATGACTGGTTTCAGAAGCGTTTCAAAGAAGATGCACCGGTGGAATCGGGTCTGTTTGATCTGAACCGCTACTACCACAGCGTATGGTAGGCGTTACATGTAAGGATCAGCGCACTTTGGGTGCGAGGTGAAACTCCTCGTAATCGAGGTAGGTAAACTTGAAAAACTGGCGGCCGAGGTAGTCAAAGAGCGTGTGGATACTGAGGCGTTTTTGTGTTTTCATGAACGTAGCGTAATATGTTCATATTGCAAGCGGGAATCCGCGCGATAACATCACGGTTACATACTACTGCTCCCACGGAAGTGAGAAGTTCCTTTAGTAGTTGTAGGCGACTTTATAGGTCGGATCATCCTCTTCGTAGGTACAGTGCGGCCCTGCCTGTTTGAGAATGGCCTTGCAGTCTTTGCTCAGATGGCGCAGCAGCAGGTTTTTGCCCTCTTCCTTGTACTTTTTGGTAATAGCATCAATGGCTTCGACGCCCGAAGCATCCATGACACGCGCTTCTTTAAAGTCGATAATGACGCGCTCCGGATCGTTTTTAACATCGAACTGTTCGGCAAAAGAGGTTGTCGAACCAAAAAAGAGCGGACCTTCGAGTTCGTAGATTTTGCTCCCTTCGGCATCAATACTGCTGTGTGAATAGATGCGGGCATGTTTCCATGCAAAGACGAGCGCCGAGATGATGACACCCGAGATGACGGCAATGGCCAGATCAGCCAGCAGGGTAATGAGCGTGACGACAATCATGACAAAGGCATCGCTTTTGGGCATGTGCTTGATATGGCTGAAACTGCTCCATGCAAAGGTGCCGATACTTACCATGAACATGATGCCCACCAGAACACCGACAGGAATAATGTTGAGAATATCGGTCAGGGAAATCACCAGAACCAGCAAGCCGACGGCAGCGACGAGTGATGAGAGCCGTCCCAGACCTCCGGAAGTGAAGTTAATGATGGACTGGCCGATCATGGCGCATCCCGCCATGCCGCCGAAGCTTCCGCAGCAGATATTGCCGACTCCCTGCGCAATGCATTCCCTGTTAGCCGAACCGCGGGTGTCGCTCATTTCATCGAGTACCGAAAGCGTCAGCAGGGATTCGATGAGTCCGACAAGCGCGACAATAACGGCATAAGGCAGCACCATTATGACGGCGTCAAGGCTCCAGACATCCTGCGGAATATGAAACATGGGTAGCTGCCCTTTGAAAGGAGAGAGGTCGGTCAGCTCACCGACAAGCAGGGTGTTCATACCGCTGAAATAGACCATGAGGGTGAGGGCAATGATGGCGACCAGACCCGCCGGAACCGCTTTGGAAAATTTTGGCAGCAGATACATGGTCGCCATGGTAATGGCTACCAGCAGGTAGATCTCCCAACCCTGTCCGTTGAAGAATTTGAACTGTGCGGTGGCGATAACGATGGCAAGTCCGTTGACAAAGCCGTACATGGCGGGTTGGGGTACCAGACGTATGAATTTTCCGAGTTTGAAAAGACCGACACCAATCTGAAAGGCTCCCGCCATCAGGGCACAGAGCAGAATGTACTGCAGTACTCCCGTTGCCAGAGCGTCGCCGCTGATGCCCTGCGCCTGAAGCAGCGTGGTTGCTTCAAGACCCAGTCCTACCAAAACGATAGCTACGGCGCCGGTAGCACCGCTGATCATTCCGGGTTTGCCTCCGATAAGTGCGGTAATGAGTCCCAGAATGAAAGCGGTGTAGAGTCCGACGATGGGACTGACACCGGCAATAAAAGAGAAGGCGATGGCTTCTGGAACCAGAGCGACGGCTACGACGAGCCCGGAAAGGATGTCATTTTTCGGATTGACGGTAAAGTTGTTTAGCAAAATAACCCCGTTTTTTGTTGGAAGTATATCATAGCGGGGAAATGAGGGAAGAAGGTCTTGAAGGGCATATTTGAATATAGTTGCATAGACAATCTTTAAGCTTTTTTAAAAGTTGTCTATGCAATCATTTCGTGTTTTGATCAGAGAACACTCTTTGATTAGGGAAAGAAAAATTAACTGCGAGGAGTGGCTATGGCATCGCGGCTTGCAGATTCACTTGGATATCACATCCATATGACGGCAAATAAAATGCATACCGTTTTTTCGAAATTTACCGAACCTATAGGGGTCGCACCTGAACAGTACGGCATTTTGATGAGGCTTCGTGAAAACGGACCGATGACGCATACGGAAATCGCTCAGGAAGCCTCCAAGGCAAAACCGACGGTCAGCCGTCTGATTGCAGCTCTTGAACGAAAAGGAATGATTGTAAACAAGAGTCTCCCGAATGACAAGCGCACCAAACAGGTACATATCACCGATGAGGGCATGCGTGTTCTGGATCAGTTGATTCCGACTGTGGAAGATCTGAATCAAAAGATTCGCGAGTCGCTCTCGGAGCAGGAGATCGAAACATTTTTGTCAGTGCTACAAACGGTATTACACGGCGTTGAAACATATTTTGAACAAGGAGAATCCCGATGATTAAGAAAAGAGTTCTAAGCAGTTTTACAAGTGCTTTGCTATTGGTTGGTGTTATCGCAGGTACGGTACAGGCAGAACAGATGGCACCTGTGCCAAAAGTTGATGTCTATGAGGTTTCTCCGATACAGGGTCTGTCAGTTTCCCTGGAGTATCCCACGCGACTAAAAAGTTTTCGCAGCGCCGACGTCGTTGCCCGGGTGAACGGTGTTTTGCTCAGCAAACATTATGAAGAAGGTGCCGATGTCCAAGAGGGGGCGTTGTTATATCGCATCGAGCCTGATATTTATCAGGCAACGGTTGCCGAGCGCGAGGCGATGGTACATGTTGCCGAAGCGGTGCTGCGAAATGCCGAACGTGACTGGAAACGGGTAGAAGCCCTTTTCAAAAATAACGCCATCAGCCAACGTGATTATGATGTAGCGTTGGCAGCTTACAGTACGGCAGATGCCAATGTGAAATCGGCGCAGGCGCAGCTTGATTCGGCGAAAATCGATCTGGCATATACGGAAGTCAAAGCGCCTATCAGCGGTACTACGTCTATGAAAAAGACCGATCTGGGCAACGTGGTCAATGTCGGGACTCCTCTGGTAAGCATTACACAGGTCGATCCGGTTTATGCAGAATTTTCCATACCTGAAAATGATATGAAGAAGATCAATGCAGCGCTCAGCAGTAATCTCTGGTTTCAGCAAAATACCGATCATCTGAGTGCAACCCTGAAGGTTGGAAACCGCGAAATTAACGGAACGGTCGACTATATTGCTCCTGCAGCCGATGATCGCACCGGCAGTATTCAGGCACGTGCCCATTTCGACAATACGGACCGCCAGCTTCTTCCCGGGACTTTTGCCAAAGTGGCGATAACCGGATACCGTCGCAATACGACGCTGATGGTACCTCAAAAAGCAATTTTACAAAATCCTCAGGGAATGATCGTTTTTGTGGCCGAAGGTAATAAAGTGGGTGTCCGTCCGGTAAAAATCGGAGAGAGCATTGGAGACAATTTCATTGTTAAGTGGGGATTACAACCCGGTGACAAGGTGATTGTCAACAATTTTTTCCATATCAAGCCGGGAGCCGAGATCGCGATTGATCATACGCTGCACGCTACTCAGGAGTAGGGAATGTTTTCCAAATTTTTTATAGAGAGGCCTATCTTTGCTTCGGTACTCTCCATCATTCTGGTTTTGGCGGGATTGATCGCCATCAGGGGATTGCCGGTCCAGGAGTATCCGAGTATTGTACCTCCGCAGATTATGGTTCAGGCTACCTATCCCGGTGCCGATGCCGATACTTTGGCAAAAACGGTTGCCGCACCGCTTGAGGATGCCATTAATGGTGCCAAGGATATGATCTACATGACTTCCACGGCATCACCGAGTGGAATCCTTTCGATGAGTATTACCTTTGCTATCGGTACGGATCCTTCCGATGCCAACGTCGAAGTCAACAACCGGGTACAGGTGGCGCAGAGCAAACTTCCCGAAGAAGTACGCCGTTACGGCATTACCGTGCGCGAACGTTCTCCTGATCTGTTGCGTGTTCTGGCATTTACATCGAAAGATGCAAAACATGATGCAGTCTGGCTGAATAACTACGTACTTGTCAATGTTCTTGACGATATCAAACGGATTAAAGGTGTCGGCGATGCCATTTTGTTTGGTAGTAAAGAGTATGCGGTACGTGTCTGGATGCGTCCGGATGCACTGAGTGCCTATAATCTTACGGTTAATGACGTACTTTCGGCGATTCGTGGTCAGAATATCCAAATGGCAGCAGGACAGATCGGTGATGAACCCGTGGCTTCGAAACAGGCGTTTACCTATACGGTAACCACGGAAGGACGGTTCAAGACGATTGAAGAGTTTGAAAATATTCTGGTGCGCTCTAATGCTGACGGGTCGGCACTTTATCTTAAAGATATCGCGCGCGTGGAACTGGGTGCCGAACGCTATATGCTCAAAGGCAAGTATAACAAGCAGGACATGGCAGTATCGGGAGTCTTTCTGGCTCCCGGTGCGAATGCATTGGAAGTTTCGGCAGAACTTGACAAAACCTTGCGCGAAGCAGCGAAAAAGTTTCCGGAAGATTTGCAGTATAACAGCGTGTATAACACGACTAAGTTTGTAGAGACTTCTATTCAGGAAGTGCTCAAGACACTGGCTGAGGCCATTGTGATGGTTATCATTATCATCTACTTTTTTCTGGGCAACGTTCGTGCAACCATTATTCCGGTTCTTGCGATACCGGTTTCAATTGTCGGGACTTTTGCCGGTCTGTATGCCATTGGCTATTCGATCAACCTGCTGACACTTTTTGCAATGATTCTGGCCATCGGACTGGTTGTTGACGATGCAATCGTCGTTATTGAAAACGTTGAGCGTATTTTGCGTACCAATGAAAAGATGAGTGTCAAAGAGGCAACGGTTGAAGCGATGCGGGAGATTACCGGTCCGGTTATTGCGATTGTACTGGTGCTTTCAGCCGTATTTATTCCGACGGCACTTGTTGGAGGATTCAGTGGTACGATGTACGAACAGTTTGCTGTGACAATTGTTATTTCCGTTATCATTTCGGGTATTGTGGCATTGACATTGACACCTGCTTTGTGTGCCGTGTTTTTGCAAAAACATGAGCCGGAACCGTTTTGGCTGATCCGAAAGTTCAACCACTTTTTTGATTGGTCCACTTCGGTGTTTACCGCAGGCGTACAGCGTGTGATCAAACTGGCATTCTTGAATCTTTTGATTTTTGCCGCACTCATCGGTTCTGCCGTTTATATGATGGAAAAACTTCCGACGGGGCTTGTACCATCCGAGGACAAGGGTGTCTTGATGGTACTTTCGTATCTCATGCCGGGAGCATCACTCGAACGTACGGTAGCCGCGCAGGGCGATGTGGTTGAAACGCTGCTTCATCATGAAGATGTATTAAGTACCGGTTCGATGAGCGGTATCGATCTGGCGACATTTGCATTCAAAAGCGATGCCGGAATTACGTTTGCCAATCTTAAAGACTGGAGTGAACGTCCCGGAGAAGCACACAGTTCTATGGCGATTGCCGGTGCGTTGATGGGAACTCTGTCCCAGAACAAGGAAGCGATGGTCATTCCCGTTAATCCGCCACCGATCATGGGAATGAGTATGACGGGAGGATTTGAACTTTATGTGCAGGATCGTACTGAAGAGGGCAATATCTCGAAACTTGACGCTCTGATGAAGACGCTGGTGGCTAAAGCCAATGAACGTCCTGAACTTACCCAGGTACGTACATCGTTTAACGCCGGGGTACCGCAATACAAGATGCGCATCGATCGGGAAAAAGCCAAAGCACTCGGCGTCGTTATCTCCGATATCTATGCTACGCTTTCAAGCACTTTCGGAACCGGATATGCGAATGACTTCAACCTTTACGGACGGACTTATCATGTTAACGTTCAGGTCGAACCGGAGTACCGTGATACCGTCGCAGATTATCGAAATATTTTTGTACGTTCCCAAAACGGGGCATTGATTCCGGTCAGCTCCTTGGTGGAAGTAACACGGGTTGTCGGCCCAAGTGTCATTCAGCGTTTTAATATGTTTACCGCAGCGCAGCTCTCGGGAGAACCTGGACCGGGATTCAGTTCCGGTGACGCAATCCGCGCCATATCAGAGGTTGCTGAAGAGGTGCTCCCGCAAGGGTATACGGTTGCATGGACAGGTACGGCATTTCAGGAACGGCAGGTAGCAGATGAAGGAAATATGACATTTGTATATGCCATCATCTTTACTTTCCTGGTACTTGCTGCGTTGTATGAGAGCTGGAGTATTCCTTTCGCGGTTCTGATTACGGTTCCGTTTGCGTTGTTGGGCGCGGCACTGGGTGTTTATCTTCGAGGTCTTGAAAACGACATCTATTTTCAAGTGGGATTGGTGACGTTGGTCGGACTGGCTGCGAAGAACGCCATTCTTGTGGTGGAGTTCGCCCAGCAAAAACTTCAGGAAGGGATGACTCTGTATCAGGCCACCATCGAGGGGGCACGCATTCGTTTCCGTCCTATCATTATGACGTCACTTGCTTTTATAGGTGGGACACTGCCGCTGGCCATAAGTTCAGGCGCCGGAGCACACAGTCGCCACATTATCGGGACGACCGTTGTTAGCGGAATGGTTATTCTGACGGTCATCGCGGTTTTCTTTATTCCGATGTTTTATTATCTGATTAAAAAATTCACGACACCCTCAGAGAACGAAGGAGGCACAAGTGCGAAGTAGTCTGAGCTTGAGTATTGTAGCTATGATATTGCTGGGAGGTTGTTCAATGACCCCGAAACTCGACCCAGTAAGTCTGGAACAGCCTCAGGGAATTGAGGCAGTAAAGATTGACACGACATGGTGGCATGCTTTTAATGATGAGCAGTTAAATCTTCTGATTAATGAGGCACTCACTCACAGTGACGACATGCTTCTGTCAATTGCCAATGTTAAGGCAGCAGAAGCTGCACTCGGCGTGAGCCGTGCTGAAAGGTTCCCGCGTATCGATGCTTCCGGAAGTTTTTATCGTCAGGATACCAGTGAAGAGACTTTCGGGCCTGTGTCCGGGATGCTCTATAACAGTTATGCACTTTCGGGTACGCTTTCGTACGAGTTCGATTTTTGGGGAAAATACCAAAATGCTCATGCAGCGGCATGGTCGAATCTCCTGGCGAGCGAAGCTGATCAGGAAACATTTCGGATGACACTTATCGGTGATGTAGCGACATTGTATATTAATCAAATTGCGCTCAAAATGCGTGAAAACGTTGTGAAAGAATCTGCAAAAGCATTTCGTGAGAGCTATGAGTACCGTGAGCGGCAATACCGTTATGGAGGTACGGATGAACTCACAGTGGAGCAGGCACATGCTCTCTATGCCGGAGCGCAGCTTTTGCTAGGCTCGATTGTTGAAGCCAGAGCATTGAATGAAAATGCATTAGCCCTTCTTGTAGGGCGTGAACCGAAAAATCTTTTCGGAGGTGAAGTCACGGCGTCAAATCGTTTTCCGGATGCCATTGCAGTTCCTTCCGGCCTTCCGTCGGATTTGATGGAACGCCGCCCTGATATACAGGCGGCACTGGAGCGATTGAAAGCCTCCAATGCTACTATCGGTGTTGCAAAAGCGGATTATTTTCCGAGTATTTCCCTGACAGGAAGCTATGGGTACAGCAGTATTGATCTGGACAAGCTCCTGACACCGGGAGCTTCGACATGGGGATTTGGCCCGAGCCTTCATTTGCCTTTATTCGATTTCGGACGAATTGAAAACAGTGTCAAGCGTGCCGAGGCCCAGAAGGAAATCGCGATGATCACTTACGCAAAAACAATCAAAACAGCCTTTAAAGAGGTGCGGGATGCTCTAGACCGGATTGAGACTATCGATATAAAAATTAAAGCTCAGGATGAAGAGTTAAATGCTTATCAAAAAGTTCTGGATCTTGCGATTGTGCGATACGACACCGGTTATGGCGATTATCTCAATGTACTCGAAGCAAAACGCAGTTTGCTCTCCGCACGTCTCAATACGATTAATTTGAACGAAGAGCTGCTTCAGAATCAGGTATTGCTTTTCAAAGCGTTGGGCGGAGGATGGAAGAGCCCTATTGTTGAGGCTTCTTCATAAGATGATTCTACGCGCGGCAATGATACCTTGGTTGCCGTTACACTAAAATTTTTTGCTGAATCTATGAAAGAGCTGCGCTACATGTAATCAGCGTAGCGCATTAAGTTGTGCACCGATTGCATCGGCACGACTTTGTGCATCAGCCAGATCGGCACGCGCTTTCTCAACAACTTCTGTCTGGGCATTGGCTATAAAGCGTTCGTTGCCCAGCATGCCTGACATTTTGGCAATTTCTTTCTCGGTCTTTTCGAGCTGTTTGCTAAGACGTGCAATGATTGGAGAAAGGTCGATGGAACCGGTAGGCAGGTACACTTCAACAAACTCGCCGATATCACTGACGGCGTTATCGATTTTGTCGGTGGTGAAACTGACGTTCTCGACTTTGGCAAGACGCTCGATAAACGGTTTTGCCAGTGCTTCATCGACTCCGGAAGCTTTGACGTAGGCCGACTCGATTTTCTGATTGCCCAGATCGACCAGTGTTTTGGCACGGCGGATCGAGACAATGGCATCTTTGATAACGTCAAAAAGCGCTTCCTCTTTGTCACGGCGCTTGGTCTTGGTCGGAAACGGCATGATCATGATGGAGTCACCGCTTTCAAGCTCGGTTGCCGAGAGCTCATGATAGAGAAACTCGGTGATGAACGGCATAAAAGGATGCAGAAGTTTCATGGACTCTTTGAAAATGGCACCGAGCTCGATGATGGACTCTTTGGAAGCCTTTGAAAGTTCGATACCCCAGTCGCAGAACTCTGTCCACAAATAGCGGTAGAGAATGGTAGCGGCATCGTTAAAGCGGTACGATTCGATGGCATCGCGTACCTCTTTCGTGGCGACGTTGAGACGCGAGAGCATATATTTACCCAGAGGCGTTTCCACACAGAAGCTGGTCAGATCCGGGAACTGTTCGGCATTCATGAGCAGATATTTTCCGGCGTTGAAGAGCTTGTTGGTGAAGTTGCGGCTCTGTTCAAGCTTGTCAGTGCTGAGGCGGATGTCACGACCTTGCACCGCAAGTACCGCCAGAGTGAAGCGCAGGGCATCGGCACTGTACTTTTCGACCATATCGAGCGGATCGATAACGTTGCCGCGGGATTTGGACATTTTCTGACCATGTTCATCGCGAACGAGTGCGTGTAGGTAGATGTGTTTGAACGGCAGTTCGCCCATAAAGGTTTCGCCCATCATCATCATACGCGCTACCCAGAAAAAGAGGATATCAAAGCCCGTGATCATCAGCGTGTTAGGGTAAAACTCCGCCAAGTCGCTGCTTTTATAAAGTTTGTCGTTCTCGCTGTCGCCATTGCCCCAGCCCAACGTCGAGAAGGGCCAGAGTGCCGATGAGAACCAGGTGTCAAGAACATCAGGGTCCTGTGTGAAGGCTTTTGATGCACATTTGGGACACTGTGTGGGTTCTTCATCCTGCGAGGCCCACTCATGGCCGCAGTCGTCGCAGTAGAAAACGGGAATTCGGTGTCCCCACCAGAGCTGGCGCGAAATACACCAGTCACGCAGTTCGCCCATCCAGGCGTTGTAGCTGTTGATCCAGTGCGGCGGGAAAAACTGCGCTTCGCCGGCATTGGTTTTCTCGATAGACCTTTTGGCCACTTCGCTGCGGACAAACCACTGTCTGGAGATATAGGGCTCGACAATGTTATGGCAGCGGTAGCAGGTGCCTACCTGATGGGTATGGGGCTCGATTTTCTCGACGAAACCTTCTTCTTCAAGGCGCTTGACAATGACCGCTCGGGCTTCCATACGCTCCAGACCCTTGAACTCACCGGCGTAGTCGTTGAGGATGCCTTGTTCATCAAAGACGGTGATGAACTCCAGATCGTGGCGTTTGCCCACTTCGTAGTCGTTGGGGTCATGAGCCGGGGTGACTTTAACCATACCGGTTCCAAACTCCATATCGACATGGCTGTCGGCAATAATGGGAATGTCACGATCGCTCAGCGGCAGGCGTACGGTTTTACCGATGAGATGGGTATAGCGTGTGTCATCGGGGTGCACCATAACGGCAGTGTCCCCGAAATAGGTTTCGGGACGGGTTGTGGCGACTGTAATGCGGCCGCTGCCGTCCGTGAGAGGGTAGTGAATATGATAAAAATTACCCTGTTTCTCTTCATATTCGACTTCAATGTCAGAAAGAGCACCGTCATGGGTACACCAGTTGACCATGTAGTTACCGCGGACGATGATGCCTTGGTTGTAGAGATGCACAAATGCTTCACGAACGGAGCTTTTGAGACCCTCATCCATCGTAAAACGTTCCCGGCTCCATGCCGGAGAGACTCCGATTTTGCGCATTTGACCGACAATGGTGCCGCCGCTGTGGGCTTTCCATTTCCAGACACGCTCCAAAAATGCTTCCCGGCCGAGTGCCTCTTTGGTTGTGCCTTCGGCAAGCAGCTGTTTTTCCACGACATTTTGCGTGGCGATTCCGGCATGGTCGGTTCCGGGCTGCCAGAGGGTTTTGTAGCCGTCCATGCGTTTGAAACGGGTGATAATATCAATAAGGGTATGGTTGAGAGCATGACCGATGTGCAGGCTTCCGGTAACGTTGGGAGGCGGGAGCATGATGGCAAAATGTTTGCCGTCTTGCTGGATGGCACGGTTGCCTTCAATCTCAAAGTAACCGCGCTCTTCCCAGAGCTTGTAGTAGGCGGTCTCGACCGATTTGGGATCGTAGGTGGTTTTAGACATCAATAGGACCTTTTTAGGGCAAAAAATTAGGCGGATTATAGCTAAGGGGATGTAAAATCCGCGTTAATGATTACATGTAAAGACCTTTAACGTGCCGCTTTCACGACTAAACAGCGAACAGCTTAATGCGGCAACCGCTCCTGCAGGCCATAATCTTATCATTGCTTCGGCCGGAACCGGGAAAACCTCTACGATTGTCGGCCGTATTGCACATCTGCTTCATCAGGGTATCCGGGCCGAAGAGATTCTGCTGCTGACTTTTACCAATAAGGCGGCGCAGGAGATGGTCGAACGTATTGCCGTCTATTTCGGTAAAGAGATTGCTTCAAAGATCGATGCCGGAACCTTTCATGCGGTGAGCTACCGCTGGCTCAAACGCCAAAACGGCAAAGTCGTGCTCAAGCAGCAGCGTGAACTCAAGACGCTCTTTCGCAGCGTCTACGAAAAACGCTCATTTGATCACTTGCGTGAAGAGACGCAGCCCTATGGTGCGAATTACCTGTATGATCTTTATTCGTTTTATCAAAATACCGAGATGACGCAGGATTTTGAAGCGTGGATTACATGTAAGCAATCCGAGCATACCATCTTTGCCATGATTTATGCGGACATTATCGATGAATTCGAGTCGCTGAAAAAGCTTTACGGTTTTCTTAACTTTAATGATCTGCTGCTACAGATGCGCCTGTTGTGTACTGCTATGGATCTTGGCTACCGGGAAGTTCTGGTGGATGAGTATCAGGATACCAATGCCCTACAGGGAACCCTGATTGATGCGATGCGACCGGGTTCGCTCTTTTGTGTCGGAGATTATGATCAGAGCATCTATGCTTTCAATGGTGCCGACATCAGCATAATCGGATCTTTTGTGCAGAAGTTTCCCGATGCTGCGATTCATACTCTGGTAAAGAACTATCGCTCAACTGTGCCGATTCTCTCTTTGGCCAATAAAGTGATTTCCTATAATGAGCGTATTTATCCGAAATCACTTGAAGTGACACGAACCCATGAGGCATTGACGCCCAAGCTGTTGATGTATGAAGAGCTGTTTGATCAGTATCACGGTATTGCGCAGCTGATAGCCGGTTCCAAAACAAATCCTGACGAGATAGCCGTGATATTTCGTAACAACGCATCTGCTGACGGTATTGAAGCGGCACTTCGCGAACGTGGCATCGCGTGCCGAAGACGCGGCGGGGTAAGTTTCTTTGATGCCAAAGAGGTCAAGGCCCTGCTGGATATCTATACGCTTTTGGTGAATGAGAACGATATGATGGCCTTTATTCATCTGTTTGAGTATGCCAAGGGAATTGGCAGTGCTGTTGCAAAAGAGCTTTTCATTGCCTTGCAGCGACTCGGGAACGGTTCACTGCTGGAGGGTTTATACCATCCGGATCACAAGATTACGAATCCGTTTGAAAAACGTCGCCTGAATCATCAGCTTGGGCTTTTTGATGATTTTGCGGAACTTGGCTCTGCCGGACGTTTTGCGATGTTGAAGTTTGAGCCTTCATTCATGAAAAATCCGATTTTGAAGCATCCGAAGCTGACCAAAGACGGAGCGCATTATCTGCATGAATTTTATGTACTGTTCCGAAAACTTCGGGGAATCAAGCAGCCAAGGAATGTCATAGACCGTATTGCGGAGTCAGGATTTTACGGAAGTATTGTAGAACATCTGGGTACAAAACGTGGGCAGCTTGAAAACGGCAGTATTGACGAGGCACTCAAAACAAGTGCCATAGAACGGATACGCCGTAAAGAGAAGGTGCTGATAGAACTGGCAAAACCTTATAAAGAGCATGAGCGTTTTTTAAATGCGATGATTCTGGGCTCTCAGGATCTGACACAGGGAGAGGGGGTCCATCTTCTGAGTATTCATGCATCCAAAGGGCTTGAATATGAAGAGGTCTATGTGATTGATCTGATGGACGGACGCTTCCCAAACCGAAAGCTGATGAGCCGCGGAGGAAGTCTGGATGAAGAACGACGCCTGTTTTACGTGGCTGTGACACGCGCCAAAGATATTTTATACCTCAGTTTTGCCAAATATGACAAGATCAAAAAGAGCGATTTCATCCCATCTCAGTTTTTGTATGAAGCGGGATTGATTCCCAAAGATGAAACCTATGCGATGATGGTGGCAAAAGAGAAAGAAGATTAATGCCGGACAAAAGCCCGGTATTTTTTATTAGTGGGCGCCTTTGACCGCTTGTCCAAGATCCCACATAGGCATGAAAATACCGAGTGCAAGCAGCAGTACCAAACTCGCAATAACGAAGAGCATGATCGGCTCAACTGCTTCGGAGAGGCCGTCGATAATCGCATCGAAACGCATTTTGTAATAGTCATTGACTTTATCAAGCATTGCATCTAGTTGACCACTTGATTCTCCGGCACTGACCATCTGAATGATCATATTTTCAAAGAGGCCGGTATCTTGCAGACCGTTACTGAGACTTCCTCCCTTTTCAACGGTACCACGAACGCTGAGCAGGCGCTCTTTCAACGGTAGACTGTCCGTCATGGCAATCGCAGTTTCGAGTGCTTCGGCAATAGGAATACCGGCACGTACCAGCTCAGAAAAAACAAGGGTAAATCGGCTAAGCGTCGCAAACATGACAATATTCTTGATCAGATAGGTTTTAAGCTGAAACTGGTGCCACCGATAACGTACATTGGTGTAATGGTTGATCATGTATCTCGCAATAAGGAAGAAGAGAATCAGACCCATCAGAACATAAAGACCATAGGTATTAAACAGGTGTTCGAGAAAAAGCAGAATTTTTGTCGGTATCGGAAGCTCTGCGTTGAATTTGTCGAAAATGGCTTTGAACTTCGGAACAACATAAGAGATCAAAATGGTAAAGGCAACGGCCATGGCAATCATGACGTTACGTGGATAAGCCATTGCTTTTTTAAATTTGATGATATTGCGACGAATCTCTTCGAGCATATCAGCAAGTTTATGCAGTGATTCCGCCATGTTACCGGTTTTTTCACCGAGTTCCACCATTGCCAAAGTGAGATTGCCCAGCTGAAAACGGAAGTTTTCCATCGACTGTGACATACTGAGACCCGAGTTAATATCGTCTGCGATATTTTCTAGAATCTGTTGCAGATTTTTATCAGTTGTCGCGTCGGCAATCTCTTTAAGCGAATCATGAATGGAAATTCCGGCATTGGCCATAACGGCAAGTTGTCGGATGGCAGCGATCAATGCATCCTGTTTCAGCTTTTTCTTTTTACTGTTTTTAAAAAGATTTTCTTTAAAACGTTTTAGCTGATCTTCAAGAGGTGGTTTACCTTCGGCAATACGAAGCAGCATACCATTGAGTTTGATTTTTGCGATATAACTGGCCTCTTTTTTGCTTTCGGCATAGATCCCGTGTGTGGATTTTTTTCCTTTTGCAAGGATTGTTGCTTCAAAATACTTCATCCTTTTGCCACCCTGAGAATTTCATCAATGGTTGTAATACCGCTGATAGCTTTTTTCATACCGTTCGTGAACATATCAACGAACCCTTCTTTGTTTGCCTGAGCCATGATTTCATCCTTTGAAGCACCTTTGGCGATTAGACTTGAAACTTCTTCTGAAATTGGTAGGACTTCACTGATCATTTCTCGTCCCATATAACCGCTGCCATTGCATTCACGGCATCCTGCTCCCTCATAGAACTGGGTGTGTTCAGGAATGTATTTGTGAAACTTTTCTTCCAGCACTTTAGGTATGGTTGTCTCTTTTTTACAATGTACGCAGATCTTTCGAACCAAACGCTGTGCCTGAACTGCTACAAGCGCACCGCTTATGAGGTAGGGTTCAATACCCATGTCTGACATACGCGGAATCGCGCTCACTGCATCATTTGTATGCAGAGTGGAAATGACAAGGTGACCCGTTAAAGCGGCTTTAATCGCAATTTCAAGTGTCTCCTGATCACGAATTTCCCCGATCATGATTTTGTCAGGGTCCTGGCGCAAAATAGAGCGCAGGGCATCGGCAAAAGAGAGCCCGACTTTTGCATTGACCTGCACTTGCTGAATCAGGTTCATACGGTACTCTACCGGGTCTTCAACCGTAATGACTTTTTCTTCGACAGAACGTAGTTCGTTCAATGCGCCATAAAGTGTGGTGGTTTTACCGCTACCGGTAGGTCCCGTTACCAGGATGATCCCAAAAGGTGATTGCAGTGCGGCATGAAGTTTATGATAACTGATTTCATCCATCCCGGCATCTTCAAGTTTGATCAAAGCCTTGGTTTTGTCCAGAATACGCATAACAATAGATTCGCCATACAGAATTGGCAAGGTAGAAATACGGAAGTCGAATTCTCTGTCTTTGACGTTGGCGGAAAAACGCCCATCTTGAGGTTTGCGTTTTTCGGCAATATCCAGATTGGCGAGAAGCTTCAGACGCGATGCAAGCGGTGGGTAGATGTCTTTGTCAAAAATAAAGATTTCAGCCAGTTTTCCGTCAACACGTCCGCGAACGACACAGTTTTTTTCAGTCGGTTCAATATGGATGTCACTGGCGCGTCCGTTGATACAGGCTTTGAGTATGACATCGATAAGCTGCAAAATAGAGGAGGCTTCCTGCTGCTCTTCAAGGCTGCCTATGGAGTTTAGTTCGGAGCGAATGTTGGTGACAAGCTCTTTGACGCTATCTTTGATCTCAAGTTTAAAAAGGTATGCCTGAATCTGTTTTTCGGTTGCAACCAGTACTCTAATGGGCTTTCTAGGAAAAAGTCGTTGAATTGCCTCCTGAAACTGTATATTAAGAGGATCAGAAAAAACGACATTGACATACATGTCATCCTGTGAAATAGGGATGGCACTGTTCTTTTTTAGCTGCACGATAGGCAGACGCTCTGAAAGACGGTAATCCAGATCGACTGAGTCAAGGTCAACAAACTGAATTTCCATGACTTCAGCAAGATACTCTAAGATGGCACCCTCGTCAAGAAAGTGATAGTTTTTGATGATATGAATGTCATAACGGCCGGCACGAATCTGCTCGACAATGAAACGTTTAACAAAGTTGACTGAAACTGCACCGATTTTTGTCAGTGTTTCTAAAACTGTATCATTTCCAACGCCGCGTGAAGTAAGGCGTTCTACCTGCTGCTGTGTTAAATGGTTTTTAGCAATAAGATCTAATGTTACTCTATCCATGCAACCTCAATACTACCAATAAAGATGACGTTCAGCCAATATTTTATCATGATAGACTTCAATAATCATTTTTTTCAAACTGGGATGGTTTTCTATATAAAGCCTATAGCTGATTTCTGGATTTTTGGGATCCTGATACTCAAAAATATTTTTTTCACTTTTTTGCACATCTTGGCAGTAGAGATCGAAAACTTTCGAAAGGACAAAATCTGTTGTAGGTAATACAAGAGAACCGATTGGATAGCCGTCAATAAGCGCATGATAAAGTAACTTTTTTTGCATTAAGACTGTTGAAAAATAAGCGGCATTGGCTCGGGCTTCTTTTGAATATTTCAGTGCAGAAATTGGAACTGCAAGACGGTCGATATAATCGGCATTGAGACAGGAAAACGCATAGAGAGAAATGAATGCTTCGTCCCGTGTATAATCGCCGTAATTGTCCATACCAAGTTTACAGGCAGCTTTATACTCTTTATTATTATAAAGTTGTAATAAGTCGGTTTTTGTATCTGAGTATGCAAAAGTAAAAAAAAGTAGAATCGTTATGAGATGCTTCATTCAAGCGTTCCGTTGTTAATCTGGCCCAGGAGCATTTTAGCACGTACGGAGAAAGTCCGATCGATAAATTGCGTAAGCAGATTGACTGCTTTCTCTTTTTCATTCATCTTTACTAAAGACTTCGCCGCGATGAGCCAACTCTCTTCTATGTCTGAATCGATATCATTGGTGATTAATGCATAGTTGTAAGATTCTCGATATCGACCGATGGCGTAGTAGCGTTTGGCGATAAAAAGGCTAAGTGCTGGTTTTTTGTTGACTTTGAATCGCGCTATTACTTCTTTGATGTCTTCTTCATCCTGATGTATATCAATGGATATTTTCGACGTTTCTTCAGGAACTGACACAATGGGATCAGGACTTAGTATTTTGGATGTTTCTTTCGGTTTAGGTACCAGTGCTTCAAAAACTTTTGAAGCACTGGGGGGTGGTTCAACAGGGGCTGATGTTATGTTCTTTGTTTCACTGGCGGGTGCCTGGTCCATAGATGCGATGAAGCCTAGTGAAGGTGTGAGCTGCACCGGTGATTCTGCATGTGTTGCTGGAGAAGGTGGCACAGGAGCTTTCGATGTTTTGACAGGTGTTACCGGTAATGTTGATACTGCTGTATCGAGTTGTTTAATCTCAGTCTTAGAAGTATTTTTGGAAGCTGTTGCAGCAGTTTGCTCTGGGTATTCATCTTCAGAGAAGATATAAACGGTACCAATGACAAGAAATGTCAGCACAACGAGGGCACCTGCAGCTTTTGGAAGATAGGAACGAAATTTGTAACGCATCCATGCGCGTTCGAGTTCGTTCACATTACGCATGCAGGAATCCAGAGTCGATTGCAGCCATTTCAATCATTTTTTTTGAAACATATTGATAATTAACTTTGCTGGGTTTATTGTCTTCATACCAGTGAAGAATATGAAACAAAGAAAACAGGAGCTTATTGGTATCTCGGTAATTTCCATGTGTAATCGTATGAATCAATTTTGAATTTTTGTCATCAAACATATTGGCAATATCAAAACAGTTGGCTTTCATCAATTTTTTTTGAATATAGATTTTAAGTTCGGAATGGGAAGAGTTTTTTAGCTCAATACTTTCCCAAATTCGTGTCTGGAAATGTTCTTTTGCGATGATGTCTTCTTCTTCAGTTTTGTGCAGTGTTATCACAAATTTGATTTTTCTTGAATCTGAAAGCAGTCGAATCTTTTCCATTAGGGAGGAGGAATAAAGCTGCGCTTCATCAAGTAAAACAAGCGGAACAGTATCAAATCTATAGTGATTGGATAGTTCATTGAAACGTGTAAAGTTGAGCTCTTTATCACTGTGGACATCATAAATGTCACGTGCAAGTGATCTTAAGAACTCTACTTCATCAACCAATGGAGTATGATATATAACTACCTTCTGATATTTTGAAAGATCCTGATAGAGTTTATTAAGGAGCATACTTTTGCCAGTGCCGGGACGACCGTATAGCAGGATCATTTTAAGAGGTTTTTTGACTGTATCTTTTAAAGACTGATAAATGGTAGAGACACTGTCAAGCTGGATGTAGTCTTTCGCATTGACAACATCCAGAAAAACCTCTTTCGGTTTTGAGAAAAGATTAGTTTCCATCGGACTCTTTAGGAGAATCCATTAGTGTATTTTCAGACTTGTGACTATGTTGTACAATTGATGTGTCAATACGCTCATAACCAAGTTCTGACAGGCTCAGGCGATTATCTGCTTTATCGATAATATGAGGTTCAATCACCACAATCAACTCTTCCGTAGAAACGATAGCTTCTTCATATTTGAATAGGTAGCCAAGTCCTGGGATATCCCCGAGTAAAGGTACTTTGTTTTTTGTGGTAGTATCGTTTTGATTGATCAAGCCACCCAGAATAACTTGGGCACCATCTTTGACGGTTACAACAGATGCTAGCTGTCTCCGGTCAAGATCCGGCGGAATGGTGCGGCCTCCCTGATCCGTAGTTGAAAGATCCTCTCTGGTACGTGATACGGAAGGGTTGATTTTAAGTGTAATGGTTTTATCATTTGCAATTTCAGGTGTAATATCAAGCAGTACACCAGCAAATACAGAGTTGACAATGTCATTTTGAGTCGTAGCTGCAACGCCGCCACCGCTTCCCTGCTGATTTGAAGTTTGCTGGATCTTATAAAAATATTCGGTACCTACGGTAATCAGCGCCGGCTGATTGTTAAGCGTCAAAACTTTTGGATTTGAAACGGTATGCACTTCTCCCTGAGATCTTAAAAACTTAATGACTTCATTAATGCTGAGGCCGCTGGCGGCAATTTTTACGAAACTTGCTGGTTCGTTTAGATGGTTGCCCCATTCGGTAATTTCATTATTTTCTATAGTTGCAACATTTCGGGACGCAAGATATTCACCTGAAAGTTTGAAGTTTTGCAGTGCATAAATTTGTGACCAGTCGACACCGGTCGTTTTTGCATCATTGAAAGTGACAAGAAGCATATGGACGTCAATAAGTACCTGTTGCTGCATTTTATGTTGAAGGTGTTCAATATATTCTTCAAGGCGTTTGAGCTGTTTCAGCGTCGCTGTTACGGTTACCATACCGGCATTTTTATTAATAATTGGAGCATCGGCTTTGTAGTCATCTTCCGGACGGTTCAAAACACGTTCAAATTCGAGATCTAGTTCATGCCAGAAGACAACTTCATCTTCAGATTCAATTTTAATTCCTGTCTGTGAGTCATTTCCTCCACCTTGCCCACCGGCCATTGTTGTAGCACCAGTCGAATTCATACCGCTATTGGCAGCTGTCTGTGAACTGAGAGTGATATCGGTACTGCCCTTTCCGGTGCGTTTGGAGATCAGATAATCGAGCTGGAAAGTTTTCGTGATCAGATAAGAAATTTTCAAGACATTATTATCAAGCGTATAAGTGAGATTGTTTTCCACCAAGACGATATTGAGAACTTCATCAATAGTCAGGTTTTTTAATGTGGTTTTTTGAAGATTTCTCTTGATGATTTTTTCAGCTTCAGGGTCTGCTATAACAATACTGTAGTCACACTCATTACTGAGCTGATCGACAAACTCTTCAATCGTGATACCTTTTGCAGAAGTAATACTGAAAAGCTGATAGGCACAATCAGCGTGACTGATGCTTGCAAGCAAAAAAGGCGTCAGAATAGTTAAGGCGGTTTTTGTGTATTGTTTGCGTAAAAATCGTGTCATAAGATGTCCTATCGTGTAGTGATTTTTATTTTATCATTCTTCGGGTTGACGAAGAGGCGTGTTTTTTGCTTTTTATTGGTTAACACAATAAAATTGTCGTCAATGGCAACCAGTTGACTGTCACGGACCTTATCATGGAGCTGATACCAGTTGCCGTTAATGTAAGCACTCTGATTGATAATAGCTTCCAAAGTTAAAGGTTTGAGGTTAAGTTTTCGGTCAGATTTTTCTGATGCTGCAAAAGCAGTTGCTTTCTCCGGTTGTGATGGATCGCTTTTGGGGGCTTCAAGTTTAACAGGATCTTTAAGAAGGTTGATATAATCGTTACTGATACCGCTCCGTTGCGGTTTTATAGCATTGATCTGTTCATCAACCCATACCAAATGCGAGTCGGATGCACTCATAATCGATGCGATAAAGATCAGAAAGAAAGTAGATGATTTCATTAGTAACTGATCCCCCACACTGAAATTTTCAAATCTGCAGTCAGAACGTCAGTGGCTTCAACATTCATATCATGTAAATCAACGACTAGAAAACTCTGTTCAAGATGATTGATGAAAGTGAGCAGGTTTTTATAGGGTGCATTAGCTCTTATAGTGATATCCAGAACGTGTCCAAAGGTCTGATTTGAATCAGCAATACTGTTACTGAGTTCAAGCAAATGAATATTGTCGGACTTTGCATGTCTGGATATCGAGTTGATATAGTCGCCCCAGGTCTCTTCGTCATAGTAAAGTTCGGAAATCTTTTCTATTTGAAACTTAATATATTCGTTGTCTTCCTGTGACTGTACCAGCTGTTGCTTGTAGGTTTCAGTTTTACTTTCGATAGCCGTAATTTTTTCAGGAGGATTGGCGATTATAAAGTTCTGATCCACTGCAATCTTTCCCTGCATGTCGACGACTTTGCTGTGACTCGCTTTAAAGCCTTTCTCAGAACTTTCCCAGAAAAGAAGATAAGAGAGTGCAAAAAGTCCTGCAAAGATCATGACATAAATCATCAAAATCTCTTTTTCATCTTTTTCAGCAAAAGCGGAATCGATTTTGTAGAGGTAATTTTCTAGTAAATGGGTCATCGCAGCACCGCCTTTAGCTCACTGGTATAGAGTTTTTCTTCCTCAGCAAAAGTGATTTTATCCATACTGAAATTATAGCTTTTGGAACGATTTGCTGTAAGATATTTCAGCAAATCAGTTAACTGCTTGTCATTCTTTGCTATCAGTGTGAACGAAAAACTGCGTTGTGCAGATGAAGGTTCCTGATAAGTAATATCTTTTATATTCACGTCATAACGATTGAAATCATTGGTGAAATAGGCCAATTGTTTTGCTTTCATTGGATAGTTGACTTTGACATCATGGATTTTCAGGAGCGTGTTTTTGCTTTTTTGATATTCCTGCAATTCGTCATTGTAGAGTGACTCATACTTTTTTTGGTTGGCTAGTTTGATGTTGATCAGTGCTTCACGCTCAATTTTTTGGTTGTGAAGTTCTCTGTATTCGTTAGAGAGAATATTGAAGTGCATGTCTTCTGTGTATTGAAGGGTCCAATAGGTAACGGGATAGAGCATGGCACCCAACAATGATGCTGCAGTTAGCATAATGATTTTACCGCTCTGACGTTTGACAAACGGAGGAGGACGGTGATATTGGGTAAAGTTACAATCATAGCGCTCTGTCGCATCAAGCTGTGCGAATAGATGCATCAACGCATGGATTTGATCCGGTGCATTTCCTTCAACTGTAAACCCGTAATTGAAATCAAACAGGGATGATGGGAGGCCAAGATAGGTCTGAGCGTATTCATCAAGTCCTGTTATAGAACCGATAAGAGAGCCTATGTAAACGTGATCAACCAATTCAATTTCAAAAGCGCGTTTGGCATAAGTCAGGACATCATTGATATGCAGAAACAGTTCGCCAAATAGTTTGATGAGATATTTTTGATATTCCGGATTTGGAAGACCAATTCCATTTTCAGAAATAGAAGAGAGAAACTGTTCATAACCTATCTGCTCGCCGATAAGCTCTACAAAACGTTCATGCATCTGTCGGAAAGAGTATTTCAGAGACTTTGTATAAAGAAAGTTTTGATCATCATAGATCGTTAAAGATGCATCATTTTCCTGAAAATAGATGAAAATGTGAAGACCTGTGTCATGAATTAGTTCACGTTTGTAAAGTGCCTGAAATAGCAGGGGAATCGGAACAATCTGATCCAGATATTTAATCTGCTCTACGACGCCTTTGAAGTCCTCTTCAAGCGTGAGGGGGTCTACAATAAATACATGATAGTATTTGTCACTCTCATCAGTTGCATGAGTTGCTTCAATAAACTGGATTTTGTACTCAACAGCCATATCCAGGGCAAGTTCGTCATAGACCTTGTTCTCGAGTGCATCGTACAGATCTTCATCAGGAATGTTTTTACTGATTCCCACCATGGCAGTGATAAAACTTTTGGTGTTGAGAAACGAGATGGCGTATTGGGTTTTACTAAAGAGTGGTTTCTTCTCTTCAGCAATATGCTGACCCGAACTGGTGAAGTAGATGTTACGATAAGGATTAACAGAGATAATACTTGAGAAAGGGTTGCTGCTTTGGCTCATGTGTCCTCATCTTTTAATTGAAAGATAACGCTTATCATACCACAAAAAAACTCTCGATGGTAAATCTGCACAACGAAAATCACCATTTTGTGTGTATTCTGCGTCTTACATGACACTGAAAAAGCAAAATTAATGCCATTTGACCCAGTGCCGTAGAATAAAATCGGCAAATATTGCTGAAAAGTTAATTGAAACTAACTCTTTATTGCTCTGCAATGATCTGCATCGTGCTGTTATTGAGACGAACCATCAATGTTTTCTCACCTTCAAATTTATATGAGGGTGCATAATACGTTTCATAAAATGAAATCATAAAAAGTTGATCATCCGTACCGGGATATGGCAAAATGGTTAATTGCTTGAAATAGATCTCCTTTTCCTCTTTTTTGGCAAACACGCGTTCTTTATATGTTCTGAACTGTTTGAAATTTTTCCCATCAAACCGTTTGAAGTCAGGAGCATAAAAAGAGAGGTAGCTTTGCAGGTCGTTATATATCCATGCATAACGCCAGGCAAAAAGTTGACTGAGAATTGAAGCCAATGCTTTTTTATCCGCTGATAGCGAAACATTGTCATCAATTATGAGTAATGAGTTTTTAAAATCAAACTGTTCATCAAGACAGAGCAGATCGTCATTGTTTAGAGCAATACATCCTTTGGTTGATGTTTCCCTCGTTTCATTGTTCGGAACACCATGAATCCAGATTCCCGACCCGTTTTTTCCACGTATGCGATCATAAAGATTCGGATAGGAAGTCACGTAGGCAAGCGGACCGTAAAAGGGGTCCAGTTTGTCGAGTTTGCGGATGAGACGGTAGATCCCTATAGGAGTTTTATGATCTCCTTCTACTTCTTTGTCACCATTGACTTTGCCGGTGAGTGCATCGAAGGTGTTTGCCTGCTCGAATATTCCTTCTTTGCTGCGTTGAAAATAGGTAAGCGTGTTATCTGATTTGTTACATGTAACAAAAGAATTCCGACCTTCAAGATAGCCAAAACGTGTATCAACTGTTTGAAGGTGTCCAAGCCAGAAATCTTCTTTCATCAGTTCACGATCCAGAATATCTCTGACCGCTTCAAGCCCCTGTGACTGATAGATTAATGCAGTTTCCTGCGCTTTAAGTGTGACAAGTGTTAGTAATATCAGTAACAGTTTTACCATTCATACCCCAATTCGTTTAACATCTCTTTATCACTGCTCCATCCTTTACGCACTGCAACAAAGAGTTCAAGATGGGCTTTGATACCGCTGAGGCGCTCAATTTTTTCGCGGGCATCTCTTCCGATACGCTTGATGGCACTGCCTCCCTTGCCGATGATAATACCTTTTTGGCTCTCTTTTTCAATGATAATCGTGGCACGGATACGCTCAAGGGTATCCGACTCTTCAATACTCTCAATGAGAACATCTGATTCATAAGGGATCTCATCGCTGATATTGTCAAATATGGCTTCGCGGATAAACTCTTTGTAGATATCACGAATGCGCTCCGTCGTCAGGTCTTCCGGGTCAAAAAGATAAGGAGAGGGGTCCAGGTGTTTAACAATGACATCAAGAAGATCATTCTTACCGACATTTTTTGTTACTGAAAAGGGGATCAATGCCTCGAAATCATCGGAAAATCGATTATATTGACCGATTTTTTTTAAAAGTGCTTCTTGTGATATTTGATCGATTTTACTTAAAACAACCAAGTGTTTCCGTTTTGAATCATTTAACTTTAAAAATTTTTCATAGCCTTCGATGCTGTCCGAAGCAGGAGCAAGAAAGAGAACAAGATCACAGTCTCCGATCGCTTTGAGAGCCTCTTCGAGCATGAACTGGTTAAGCATTTTCTCTTTCTCATGCAAACCGGGTGTGTCAACAAAAATAATTTGGTCATCGTGATGCATGACAATTGCCTGAGAACGGCGCCGTGTAGCATTGGCTTTTTGACTGACCAGAGCTATTTTCTCGCCCAGAATATGATTCATCAGGGTACTTTTTCCTGCATTGGGTCGTCCTACAATGGCTACGAAACCGGCTTTATTCATTTTGCTGCCTTTGGTTGATTAAAGAATATAGCGTGCAAGATCATCATCTTCAATGACAGTGTCAAGAGTGCTGTGTACGGTTTGGGATGTGATGATAATAGTTTCACCGCAATGCTCATCGGCATGAAAACTGATCTCCTCGAGCAGTTTTTCCAAAACAGTGTGAAGTCGTCTGGCGCCGATATCTTCATTTTTTTCATTGGCTCTATGGGCAACTTTGGCAATTTCCATCACCGCACTTTCTTCAAATTCGAGAGTGACACCCTCTACACGTAATAGTGCTGTGTATTGTTGTAATAACGAGTTTTTAGTTTGCGTCAAAATCTTGAATAAAGCATTTTCATCAAGGGCTTCAAGCTCAACTCTTAAAGGAAACCGTCCCTGGAGTTCCGGAATCAGGTCACTGGGTTTTGCAAGATGGAAAGCCCCTGCTGCAATAAAAAGAATATGATCAGTATTGATCGGCCCGTATTTCGTACTGACGGTACTGCCTTCGACTATCGGAAGCAGATCCCGCTGAACTCCCTCTTTACTCGGATCGTTACGCCCATCTGTTTTGGAACTGACGGCAATCTTGTCGATTTCATCAAGAAATATAATGCCACCCTGTTCGGTACGGTGAAGAGCCTCTTTTTTGACGGCTTCCATATCGAGAAGCTTCTCACCGGCTTCCATCAGAAGCACCTCTTTGGCTTCGCTGACGCTCATCTCTTTTTTACGCTCATTTTTATTCAGAGAGGAAAAAATCTGCGAAAAAGATTCCTGCACTTTTGCCATTTCCGGCATCATATTGGTGTCATTGAATTCAATATTTGGGCGCGGCAGTTCCACTTCTACAGTGTAGTTATCCATCTCACCGTTGAGTACACGTTGGCGCATACGCTCTTTTGAGATTTCATATTCTGATTTTTTGGCATCTGTGGCAAGTTTTGGAAGCGGCGGAAGGAGCTTCTCCACAATACGCTCGAGGACATAATCATACATGGCTTCTTTAGCGTTCTCTTTGAATTCCTCTTTGACGATAGTGATGGCAGTCATCATCAGATCACGTATCATGGATTCGACATCGCGTCCGACAAAGCCGACTTCCGTATATTTGCTGGCTTCAACTTTGATGAAAGGAACCCGCATCATTTTTGCCAGACGTCTTGAGATTTCGGTTTTTCCGACACCGGTTGAACCTATCATCAGGATATTTTTTGGCATCACTTCATCCTGGAGATTTTTATCCAGCTGCATGCGACGGTAACGTGTGCGAAGCGCGAGTGCAATTGTCTTTTTGGCACGGGTCTGCCCAATGACATATTCATCGAGATAGGCGACAATCTCTTTCGGCGTCATATTCATCCGAGAGAATCCTCCAGAATCAGCGTTTTAATGTTGTGATTGGTATAAATACAAAGATCGGCTGCAATACTCAAGCTCTCTTTGACCAGAGCTTCTTCTTCAAGTGTGGCATGCTGCTTCAGAGCTCTGGCTGCGGCAATGGCAAAATTCCCGCCGCTTCCGATGGCTGCAAGTTGACCGTCCTCGGGTTCCACCACGTCACCGTTGCCCGTAAGAATGAAAATATGGCGGGTGTTCAAGACGATCATCATGGCTTCGAGGCGACGCAACACTTTGTCTTTGCGCCAGGCCTTGGAAAAATCGATGACTGCTTTGACCAGATCGCCTTTACGGTGCGCCAGCTGTTCTTCAAACATGTCAAAAAGGTTGAAGGCATCAGCAGTGGAACCGGCGAAACCGGCCAGTATTTCTCCATGGTGGAGCGTTCTGATTTTTGTAGCATTGTTCTTGAGGACAGAATTTCCGAAAGTGACCTGACCGTCGCCGCCTATAACGGCTTTATGCTCGCTGCGATAGGCCAGTATCGTCGTCGCGTCAAACATCAGTCTCCAATAACCTCTACATGTAACGTGGCATGGATACCGTGACCGAGCTTGAAATCAAGGTCATGCTGACCGACCATTTTAATAGGATTTTTGATATCGATATGTTTTTTATCAATTTCAACCTGGTGCTGTTCGGAAAGCGCGTGAGCAATTTCATCTTTAGTAACGGAACCAAAAAGATGACCGGTCTCTCCCAATTTTTTATGAATTTTAATTTTCATTTTATCAAGTTTGGCTGCAATGGCTTTAAGCTCTGCAATTTCCTGTGCTTCCGCTTCCGCTTTGCGCGCTTCTTCAAGCTTATGTGCTTCGAGCACTTCGGGTGTGGCCAGTTTGGCGAAACCTTTTCCTATGAGGAAATTTTTTCCGTAACCGTCTTTGACTTCTTTGATTTCTCCGGCTTTGCCAAGACTTTTTACGTCTTTTATTAATAATACTTTCATAAAACTCCGATTATGTAATGGGATGAATAAAGGGGTATGTCACGAGATTCTGGAAGGAGCGCGCGGCAAACACCGCGTTATCGAACGATTTCTCCGCCATATGAGACAATACCATAGGTCAGATTGCCGACATGTTTGTAACCCATATCATGCAAAATACGCTGACAGTGTGAACTTCGGCTTCCGACATGGCAATAGAGAATGATGGATTCATCTTTGCTCAGTTTGGCTTTCTCAAGAGTATCGAAAAAGCTGCTTGTAGGAATCAGCTGATCTGCTCCTTTAATGTGTCCCATTTGCCATTCCATGTGCTCACGAACATCGACAAGTTTGAAAACGATCATACCGAGATCACGCGCTTCAATGAGTGCCTGAACTTCATCGCCGTCAAGTTGTTCTTTCGTCAAGAGGACTTCGCACTCTTCTTTTGTCAAACCGCGGGAATGTTGGTGAACGGCTTCTTCCATCGACTCTTCTGCACGTTTGGCTGCGGCAAACTCAGGAGTACAAAATATCTGGCAGTGGCAAACGCCATCTTCCGGAATCTCTTTTTCGATTGCCGGTTTACAGGGACAGATGCGATCTTCTTCTTTATTGCCGGTAACAAAGAAACAGGGACAATAGCGTTTGCCATGCATAAGCTTGTTACGCGTTAGCCCCAGTTGAATGCCTTCATTAATCTCAGTATCAGGATTGTAGTTCCATCCAAATTGTTTGACGACTTTGTCTGTAAATCGAACAGTTTTTTCCAGTTCAGTCTGAAACTCTTCAGATTGCATGTCAATTTTGATCATGATCGCTACTCCTTAAAATAGTGGTGTTATTTACGTGCTTTGCCTTCAATGATGAAGCGCAGTGCGTTAAGTTTGATGAATCCGGCCGCATCTTTCTGATCATAAACGGCATCTTCTTCGAAAGTTGAATATTCCGGATTGAACAAAGAACGATCCGAGCTGCGTCCGACGACGCTGATACTTCCTTTGTAGAGTTTCAATTTGACGGAACCTTCAACATTTTCCTGTGTCTGGTCAATGGCAGCCTGAAGCATTTCACGTTCGGGTGAAAACCAGAAACCGTTATAAATGAGTTTGGCATAACGTGGCATCAATTCGTCTTTGAGGTGCGCCTCTTCACGATCAAGCGTGATGGATTCGATGGCACGGTGTGCTTTGAGCATAATGGCGCCGCCCGGCGTTTCGTAGCAGCCGCGGCTTTTCATACCGACAAAACGGTTTTCAACAATATCGGTACGGCCAATACCGTGTTTACCGCCAATCTCATTGAGCCGCTTGAGCAGTGTTGCCGGTGAAAGCATTTCGCCATTAATAGATACAGGATCGCCGTTTTTGTAACCGATCTCAATATATTCGGGGGCATCGGGGGCATCTTCAGGAGCCGTCGTCCAGAGCCACATACTTTTTTCAGGTTCTGCAGCAGGGTCCTCAAGGATACCGCCTTCATAAGAGATATGAAGCAGATTGGCATCCATGGAATAAGGTGATTTTTTCCCTTTTTTCTCAATTTGAATCCCGTGCTGTTCGGCATAGGCCAGCAGTTTCTCGCGGGAGTTGAGATCCCATTCGCGCCAGGGGGCGATGATGGTCAGTGATGAATTCTTACCAAGGTAGCCCATTTCAAAACGGACCTGGTCATTACCTTTTCCTGTAGCGCCGTGGGCAACACCGTCTGCTCCTGTAATAGCTGCGATTTCAACCTGACGTTTTGCAATCAGCGGACGGGCAATTGAGGTACCGAGAAGGTATTCACCTTCGTAAATTGCGTTGGCGCGAAACATGGGGAAAACATAGTCGCTCACAAACTCTTCACGCAGATCGTCAATAAAAATATTTTCAGGTTTGATGCCCAGTGCCAATGCTTTGGCACGTGCCGGCTCTACTTCTTCGCCCTGACCGATATCTGCGGTAAACGTAACAACTTCACACTGGTACTCATCCTGGAGCCATTTGAGAATAACGCTGGTATCAAGACCACCGGAGTAGGCCAATACTACTTTTTTAACTTCTTTTTTCATGCAGACTTCTTTATTCTGGAGTATTGTATTGATGCAATAATTCTGTGATTTTAGCTAAAAAAGTTTAAGAAAAGGTGATGTAAAGTCGTCTTTCAGAATGTGAGGTCGAGCTTATTCTTGTGACTTGATGCCGAAGCATTTAAAAAATCAATATTTTTTCGCAGCCGTTGCAATTCACGTGCAGTTTCATTTTTTTTTGCTTGAAAAAGTGTTTCTGCAGCACTTAAAAGGTAAGAAGCTTCCTGCATGGCTTCGACACTTTCAAAGGCGGGCATATCGAAAGCCAGCTGCTGAATTTTTTCCAGATTCTCTGTAGCCAGAGCAATCTTGAAGTCAGCGGCCCACACCGGTCGTCTCACGCCACGCTTCAAGCAGTCCTCTGACAACACCGTTGACCTCTTCGAGTTTCTGGGCATTGTTGTCGAAGTTGGCTTCCATCAGCAGTTTTATCTGGTAGTTGTAAAGTCCGCTGAGATAGTGGGCGATATCACCCTGATTCAGATCAAGTGTCTGCAGCAGTTCGACAAAAATAGCCATGGAACGATTGACCCAGTAAGTACGTTTTTCAATGTCATTGCTTTTAATTGAACGCAGTGCCTGAACATTAAAGCGAAGTACTCCTTCATAAAGCATCTCGATCAGTTTTTCAGGAGATTCGATTCCTACATTGTTTTGGACATAAGTATTGTAAGCTAAAGAGTTCATGGGGCATCCTTCCAGGAAAATATTATAGTTTTTAATGAGTGTGATGAAAAAAGCTTTTACCCTTTTTCATCAAACAAAAAGCCGTTGACTTCCTGAATCTTTGGAAGGAATTCAGCCGCTTTTTCAGCCGGAAACCGGCGGATCATACGATTGGATTTGGACTCAACAACCGAGACGTAAAAATCTTCAGACGAGTTGTCAAAACCAAAACGCAATGAGGTATGGAACGGATCGATCGCCTGATTGAGTTCTTTTACCAGATCTTCCATATCTTTTTGGGAATCAATCTTCTGAGGTTCGTTGGATTCGCTCAGTTTCTGTTGATTGATTTCAGCTTTTTGTATCGCCTCAACTTGATGCTGCTGCATCTGAGACGATGCATTCGTTGACGGTGCGTTCATCTGGGAATTTTGCATCTTGGCTACATTTTGCATCAGTTCCATAGTGCATCCTTTCTGTGAATTCTTGAAATCAATATCGGCAGTGAAAAAATTATCTTTAGTGTGCTAGGCTTCGATTTATGAACCGATATTGGCACCTGCTGCATGACCAGCCCGTTTTAAGGCGTTTGACGCTGATTCAACTTCTTTCGTACTTTGGTGCATGGTTTACTAACGTCGCCATCTATACCCTTTTGCTTAAACTTGATGTTTCACCGACAGTAATTGCGCTGACTGCGGTGATGCATTTTCTTCCGGGGGTGATTCAGGCCCCTTTCACAGGCGTGCTGATCGATCGTTTTTCACCTAAAAAAGTGATGATGCTTCTGCTGCTTGTGGAGATCATAACGACGTTTATGCTCCTTCTGGTATCGACGGCGTCGGATGTCATATTGCTCTTTGTACTTATCTTTATCCGTATGGGCGCATCAAGTTTTTACTTTACGATGGAAATGGCGCTTTTGCCCCGTATTCTGGAAGTGAAGCAGTTGCAGCTTGCCAACGAGATTCATTCGATTATCTGGTCGATTTCCTATACCGTCGGCATGGCGATCAGCGGTTTTGTTGTATATCAGGTAGGGATTCAGGTTGCGTTTATTATTGACGGGTCGCTTTTTACCCTCGCACTCTGGCTGCTTTGGGGTCTGGCCTTACATGTAAAGACGGAAACATTACGGCAATCGATGCTGGTGATGTTTGGAGAGAGCTGGGCGTACATTAGAAACAATCCGCTGGTTGCAGTGCTTCTCATGTTGCATGCCTTTGTTGGATTGACGGCGTTCGATGCTTTGGTCGCGCTCATGGTGGAACAGTATTATGCTTCTATTATTGCAACGGCACTGGCGTTAGGATTGATGCATGCGGCACGGGCGCTGGGTCTGGTATTCGGGCCGATCATGCTGGGAAAGCGGATGAACAATCAACGGCTTTTTTTTGTATTTCTGATGCAGGCAGGAGCCATCGCACTTTGGGCTCTGGTTCTTGAGCATTTCATGCTTTCACTGCTGGTGTCGATTTTTGTCGGTTTGGGTACGACGACATTGTGGTCTTATACCTATACATTGCTGCAGCATCATACCGATCCGCGTTTCTACGGACGTGTTGTGGCGTATAATGACATGCTTTTCCTGCTCAGTGCGTCGCTGACATCGCTTTTTATCGGTCTGTTGGCGGAGCAGGGCGTTGCATTGTCAGTGATTACCCTGTCTTTGAGTGCGGGATTTGGTTTTGCGGCACTCTATTACGGCTGGATTTTGAAACATTATACGCTTAAGGAGATTGAATGAATACCAAAGGAGTAACACCATGATCTACGAGGCACAGGGACAGATCATTGATCTTTCGCAATTGACCCGGCTTTATCCGGCGGCAGTGGTGAAAGCGGCCGGCGAAACGGCACAGGTGTCACTTGAATGGGCAGAACTCAAAGCGGAACAGGTACCGGTAGCGGGATATGTGCTTGTCTTCGATACCGATCCGCTCGGTGATGTTCCGAAAAACCGGGTAGAGCTCTTTTATGAAACTCGCGAAGCACTGGATGCGGCTATGAGAGAAGTTGCCGCCATCCTTAATGTTTAGATTCCGCCTCGCACATCTCTTTATAGAGTTTTTCCATCTGCGCGATCTTGATGCGTTCGGGCATTTTTCGTGAAGCGATATAACCGATGATGCTGCCGTCTTCGTCAAATTTCGGGACGATGTGTACGACAACCCAGTAATATTTTCCGTCTTTACGCAGATTTTTGACATAACCTTCCCATATCTTACCGCTTTGAATCAGTTTCCACATTTCTGCGAATGCGGCTTTGGGCATGTCGGGATGGCGCAGAAGGCTGTGCGGCTTTCCGATGGCTTCATTTTTCGAGTAGCCGGTCATTTCGACGAATTTTCGGTTGACAAAGGTGATGTTCCCGCGGGTATCTGTTTCTGAAATAAGGCTTCTGCCGTCAAACAGCACTTCTTCATCAATCGCTTGGGGTCGTTGCATTACCGTTTCCTTATTTTTCAAGGTTTCAAAAAAGTTATGATAGCAATCGAAGACTAAAAAGTCGGTAAAATCGATGTTGTAAGCGCTCTGGTGTATCAGAGTCGCTATAATTTCCCAAATCAAGTAAAGGTTTTTCCGCAACAATGCTGAGTACGGAGTTAAGTGATCTCGTCAACGACAAGAACCGTTTGTTGACCGAAACCTATTTTGAGCTGCAGCGTCGATTCGAGGCGCGCTATGGGCATGACACGGTCGTGTTTATGGAAATCGGCAGCTTTTTTGAAGTGTATGAGATCAATAATGATGACGAGCAGATCGGTAAAGCCAAAGAGATGGCGGAGCTGCTTAATATCCAGCTGACCAAAAAAAATAAGAATATAGTAGAAAACTCCGCTAAAAATCCCTTATTGGCCGGTGTCCCGGCCGTTTCATTCGAACGTTATCTGGGCCGGGTGATTCAGGAACAAAAATATACAGTCATCGTCGTGCGCCAAAAAGGGGTACCGCCGAAAGTGAGCCGTTATATCGGTCAAATCATTTCACCGGGCACCAATTTCGATTATACGCTTGATAATGACGACAACTATATTGTTTCGCTTCTGGTTGACAAGCATCGCGATATTTATACGATCGGTTACGCCGCCATAGATGTTACCACCGGAAAAACCTGGCTCTATGAGACTTACGGGACCAGTGAAGATCAAAGCTACGCGCTGGATGAGGTTTTTAACCTTCTTAACATTTATAAAACATCGGAAGTGCTTGTGACGTTTCTTGACGGCGTCGATGACCAGAAAGAGGTGATGCGCTATCTGGAGATTCCCGAACACTACACCTACAGCGTCAATCATGAACGCCCCCGTATCGACTACCAGAATGAACTTTTTGAAAAAGTGTATGAAATCCAGTCGCTGCTTTCGCCCATAGAACACCTTGATCTGGAACGGACTCCGTTTGTCTCCGAAGCACTGGCGATTCTGATCCATTTCGTCATTGAACATGATTACCATATTATTCAAAAGCTTTCGCGGCCGCAGATCATTGACAGCAAACGCTACATGATCCTTGGAAACAATGCGCTCGAACAGCTTTCCGTCGTCTCCAAAGACCGCAATGAACTGACACTGCTCAAGCTGATTGACAAAAGTGCCACAGCGATTGGAAAACGTCTGCTGAAAGAGCGGCTGCTCAATCCCGTCATGGAGCGTGAAGAACTCGAACGCCGTTACAATATGATTGAACGGGTCATCCCGCATGTCAGGCTGCTTGAAGAGACGCTGCGCGGGATTTACGACATTGAACGTTTATCCCGGCGCATTCGGTTGGGACGGCTGCATCCTTTTGAAATGAACTATGTGTATGAGTCTCTGATTGCGGTACGCGACCTGATGGCCTATATTAAAAAACACAAGATCCAGAAGGCGGGTTTCGGTGATTTTGAGGTTGAAGAGTTCATCCGCGACATCGAAAAGAGTTTTGATCTGGAAACATCGCGCCGCTTCACGATGGCGTCGCTTGATGACAATTTTTTACGACGGGGTGTCGATGCGGCGATTGACGCTCTGGTGGATGAAAATGCCCTGATGCTTCAGGAGTTCGGTATTGTCATGGATACCATTGAAACATTGCTGGGCAGTGTCAGTGCGTCGGGTCAGAACCGTTACGTCTCGCTTGGACTGCTGGACAAGGAGGGGTATTACATTACACTGAGCAAGAATCGCTGGTCCATGATCGAGACGGCGTTTTACGAAACCCGTGTGGATCTGGGGCATAAAATCCTTACATGTAAAGAGTTCAGTGTCAAAAAACTGACCAATAACGTCAAGATCACTTCCGATTACACCGACGCTCTTTCGGATCGGATCATGCGTAACCGCGTCAAAATCGTAGCGCTGGTCAAAGAGCGTTTCATACAGATGCAGCAGATGTTTGAGCGGCGTTATACACTTTTGCTGGAGCGGATCATCCATTTTGTGGCAGATTTGGACGTGGCGGTGAGTTCGGCCAAAGTGGCAGAGCTTTACAACCATGCCAGACCGATGATTGTCCCGACGCATGATGACGAGAACTTCTTGCAGATCATGGCGCTGCGCCATCCCCTCATTGAAATTCAGGAACGCAAGGGCATTTACGTTCCCAATGATATCGTCATGGGAGAACGCGATTATATGGATTTGCCGTATCCCAAAACGGTGATGCTCGATGTCGCAGTTCACGACGGGCATAACATCAACGGCGTTTTGCTTTACGGCATCAACTCCAGCGGAAAATCCTCACTGATGAAGAGTGTCGGTTTGGCGGTGTTATTGGCACAATCGGGTTTTTATGTCCCGGCAAGCGCCATGAAATTCTCCCTTTTTGAATCGCTCTTTACGCGCATCGTGTCCAAAGACAATCTGGCCAAAGGGCTCTCCACGTTTGCCGTCGAGATGCTGGAGATGAAAAACATTTTCAATCGTGCCGGAGCGCACTCATTGATTCTCGGCGACGAGATCAGCCACGGCACTGAAACGCTTTCGGGTGTCGCCATTGTGGCCAGTGCCATCATGAAGCTTGCGAAACTCCGTTCCATTTTCCTTTTTGCGACGCATCTGCATCAACTCTCAACGATGGAAGAGATCCGGAAGCTTGACAACGTGGTTGATCTGCACCTGAGTGTCGAGTATGACGAAGCCACCGATCGGCTGCTTTTTAACCGCAAACTTCAAAGCGGCAGCGGAAGCAGTGTTTACGGGCTGGAGTTTGCCAAGTCGTTGCACATGGACAGCGAGTTTCTGGATACGGCCAATCGCATCCGCAAACGTTTGGCGAATGATTTCGACGAGCTGGAGCTGCTGGCAAAAAAACGCACCAGCAAATACAACAAGGATCTTTACATTACGCAGTGTGTCATTTGCGGCGCGCGTGCGGAAGATGTGCACCACATTTCGCAGCAGTCGCTCTCTGATCGGGCCGGATTCATCGGTCACTTTCATCAGGACCATCGCTCCAATCTGGTGCCGCTCTGCCGTGAGCACCACCGTGCCATACATGATGGCAAAATTGCCGTCAAAGGTTTCATCATGACCAGCAAGGGCTTGCAGCTGGATTATGAAGAGCTGCTGACGCAGGAAAAATTACAACCCAAAAAAATATCCGGGTCACTTGATGACTGGGATGATTGAAAGTGAGAAAAGAATGAAGTATTTTATGATGGTGATGATCGCAATAGTGATGCTGGGCGGATGCACCCAGGAGACACAGAACAAAATCGGACGGGGGCTCCAGAACTGGACGGGAACCAACGGTGTGCTGGATGTTTATGCCGGTGAAAAGCTTGTTAAACGTTTTTTAAAAGTTGACAAGCTCAGTACCGGAAAAGGGACCGATGACAATGTGCCGCGCCATTACCGTTACGGCTACGGGGTAGAAGATCTCAATTTCAATTTCATTGCCGATCCGGGAGAACGCAAGATCTATTTTGAAGTCAGTGACTATTCGACCTATATTTTTTACGAGAATACGGGCAATGTCAAATAAGATGGACGTGATCGCACTTTTCAGGCATCTGCTCTCTTCAAAAAGCGAAACCCCGGATGATGGCGGAACGCTGGATTTTATTGCAGAATATCTTGAAGGTTTTACTGCCGTGCGCATTGATGCGGAGGGCGTAAAAAATCTTTTTGCCTATAAGAGGTTCGCACCGGGGCCACATCTCTGTTTCGCCGGCCATGTGGATGTGGTACCTGCCGGTGAAGGTTGGGAGAGTGACCCCTACGAACCACTTGAGCGTGAGGGCATGATCTATGCCCGGGGCGCTCAGGATATGAAAAGCGGTCTGGCCGCATTTATTCAGGCACTCCGTGACACCGGGCATTTTGACGGAACGCTCTCTGTTTTGCTGACGTCTGACGAAGAAGGGCCTGCAAAATTCGGAACGATCGAGGTTTTGAAATATCTTGAACGCGAGGCGATGCTGCCTGACGCCGTCATTGTAGCGGAACCTACCTGCGAGAATATTTTCGGAGACGCCATAAAAGTAGGGCGCCGCGGTTCTATTAACGGCGTCATTGAAATCATCGGCAAACAGGGGCATGCGGCCTATCCGGAAAAAGCGACGAATCCCATTCATAAAGTAGCGCAGGTACTGCCGTACATTGCAGGAGTCAATCTCGATGAAGGCGATGACTTCTTTGCGCCGAGCAAGTTTGTCATTACAGATATTCGTGCCGGCATGGAGGTGACGAATGTGACACCCGGAAAACTCAAACTGATGTTCAACGTCCGTAACTCCACGAAAACGACCAAAGAGGATATCGAGCAGTTTGTGCATCGTGATTTCAAGGAGATGCATTACAGTTTGAAACTGGATCAGTCGGCTCATCCTTTTATGACAGACGTCACTACCGCAATCGTGAGAACACTCGATGCCGCTGTATTACATGTAACGGGAATCCGTCCCAAACATTCGACAGCAGGAGGAACGTCCGATGCCCGTTTTATCGCACCCTATGGCATTGATGTCGTTGAGTTCGGTGTGCGTAATGACACCATCCATGCTCCTAACGAATGTACGAGTATTGAAGACGTAAAAAAGCTCTCACTGGTGTTTCAAAAGGTTATTGAAACGTACAAGAATTATAGTTAATTATAATATAAAGGACAGTTTTAATTGCGAGTGTGTTAGCATAGGGTATCTTTGTTTTATTAGGGTGAGGTATAGACATGGGGGCACCGAAGTATCTTCAGAGCAAGCAGGGTGAGAACCTGCACTATATTGATGCCAGACGTGAAGCCCGTGAATACCGGGAGCGGCACGACAAGCATCGTAACAAATATGTTGACAGTTTTGGCTCACAGGAGGTCAATGTCACAGATTACATCATCTCTCCCGAAGGGTGGGAAGGTGTTATGTTTACGTTCTATTTTCTGGCAATTCCCTATATAACGGGGATTGTTTTTCTTTTCTTTTTTGTCGCACGATCCGATCTTGACAATTTTCTTATTTTAGATATTTCGGCATTTTTCGTCGTCTGGGCAATCGGATATGAGATTGTCGCTTCATTGATACTGTTAATGCTCTTTGTCTCATACATTAAGTGGATCATGAACAGTGAGCACAACCGCCCTAAAGTGCGTTAACCCGTTTTTCGTCTTCCAGAATCATCTCCAGCAGTGCTTTGGCATTGTCGGAGTAGCAGATTAGATGTTTTTCATCCACCGCTTTTGAATTTTTTTTCTGCAACCGCAAATAATCTTCATTATGATAAAAGTGAAAAAGAACGCCGCCGTAAAAAAAACGGTAGGCATTAAGCATGTTAATGATGAGATCGACCGCTTTGATGCGTTGAAGATTGATATCGGCATAAATCATGTCGAACGCTTCACAGAGCATCTCATCAAGAAAGCCTTTGAAGGTACGTTCGTTAAGCATCTCCTCTATAACGATGACACCGATATTAAGCTGCTGATTGCTGTATCGCGTAATCGGGTCTCTGTTGCAGGAGTTTAACGTTTCCCCATGCAGCGAAACTTTTGCGTGGTGATACACTTTTTCAACCATGCCGCGGTAATGGCTGGGGAGATTGATGTGGCGCGGATGATGATCAAAGAGCAGATATGCAATGACGACGCCGCTGCGTTCTTCATCTTTGATTTCATGTTCGATCTCCATGATTGAGGGAACTTTCCCCAAAATAATGGCGCTCTCTATCATTCCGTGGCTGAGATTGGCCTTTTGGCTGTAAGGATGCATCATCATGCCTTCACTGTAAATGGCATGAAGTTTTCGATGCTTGGCTTCATCTATGATGGCATCGAACATGGCATTCATAATACCCAGACGTTTGAATTTGGGATCAACGACAGCTACGGCCGTTTCAGCAATATTGGAAAAATGTGAGGGAATTATCGCAAAATGTCCAATAGTATGTTGATGGCATCGGGCAATGAAGGAGCGGCTTTTATGGGTGAGATTAAGCGTTTCAATCTCTTTGGGGTCGCAATAGAGCGATTTATAGTAGGCAGAGTCGTAATTGTGGTAGATCAGTTGCGCGATTCCCTCTCCGTCACCGGCTTCAAACGGCCGGATTTTCAAATGGGCATACAGTTCCTCTTTACTGATCTGCTGTGGCAGAGCCGTATCGATACCCGAAGCATAGAGCGTCTCAAGCGGCTGGATCAGAGTAAAACGCCTGGAGTTCTCCTCTAGCACTGAAAAATAGAAAAGTTCGACAAGGCTGTAGATTCTGTCAAAACCTTTTGAACGCTCACCGGATCCGTCAATATGTTCATGCAAATAGTTGCTAAAATCGAAGAAAAGGCCTGTCGCATCAATATCGATGCGTATATGGTCGCTGAGCAGATTGAAATGGACGCGCAGGTCAATATCATGGCGCTGAGGAAAACCGGGTCCCGTGACATTTGAGAGTATTTCATCGAATGCGTCGTGAAGGTTTTCAACATCGGCAATAGATACCCGTTGCTGAACGTAGTCAAAAGCCAGTGCTACCATTTCAAGATCGCGGGTATTCGTGATGGAAATGCTAATCGTGTCTTTCAAGTTCCGCCTCTCCTGCAATCCTCATAATCAAAATAGCTGCCCTCGAAAGATGGCAATATTTCAAAAAATGCTGCCGTTATTACGCAACCGGAGCGCATACGTGCCCAGCCGCTACGAGATCAATATGTACAAATCAGATGCGAAATAATTATAGCCCAATGCGATTATGATACACTTACGCTTCCAAATTTCCGGTGGGCAGATGATCCGTTTTTTTCTTTTACATGTAATAATTGGTGGGCTTGGAGTGCTGCAGGCGATGCAGTGGTATCATGATTATGACGCCGCCATAAATGCCGCAAAAAAAGAGAATAAAATCATCTATATCATCATCACCAGCGAGTCATGCCGGTGGTGTCGAAAAATGGAAGCCACGACACTGGAAGACGAGAGTGTTCAGATACGTCTGGAAAGTCGTTACATTCCGCTTGCATTGACACGGGGGAAAGACACGTATCCCGATTCGCTGCAGGCGACGATGGTTCCCAAACACTATTTCCTGACACCTGAAGCCGAGAAAATATATACGGTTCCAGGCTACTGGGATGTCGTTGACTTCGGCTCGATTCTCGATGACGTGGAGCGAAAGTTCGCTACGAAATATAAAAAACAGTGAGGAGTACGCAGATGCAACAGATACAGACTGCCGATGCACCGCAGGCAATCGGCCCCTATTCACAGGCAATCCGGGTTGGTGAAATGATTTATACTTCGGGACAGATCGCTTTGACGCCTGAAGGTGTGATGCTGGAGAACGATGTCGTTCTCCAGACGCGTCAGGTACTGAAAAATCTTGCCGCAGTACTTCAGGCGGCAGGCAGTTCCCTTGATGGTGTCATCAAGACCACGATCTTTCTGGCTGACATGGACGACTTCGCGAGCGTCAATGAAATTTATGCCGAAGCCTTCGGAGAACATAAACCGGCACGCTCGACGGTGGCCGTAAAAACATTGCCGAAAAATGCATTGGTTGAGATCGACGCCATTGCGATTGCAAAGAAATAACTCTTTTTAAAGTAAACTTAAATCTAATCTGGGTAAAATTCCGGACTTTATTACAACCGAACGAAAGTTAAGAGGAAGCGAAATGTACGCAATTATCAAAAACGGCGGCAAGCAGTACAAAGTTCAAGAGGGCGATGTCCTTGAACTGGACCGAATGAGTCTTGATGCTGCACAGACCGTAGAATTCAAAGAAGTTCTGGCTGTTAACAACGGCGAACTTCAGGTTGGTACCCCTTTCGTCGCCGGCGCTGTCGTCACTGCTGAAGTAGTGAACGAAGGCCGTGCCAAGAAAGTGGTCATCTTCAAAAAACGTCGTCGTAAAGACAGCAAAGTGAAACGCGGTTTCCGCAGAAGCTATACACGCGTTCGCATCACCAAGATCGCAGCGTAAGGAGATAAGTTATGGCACACAAGAAAGGTCAGGGTAGTACACAGAATAACCGCGACTCAGCAGGTCGTAGATTAGGTGTTAAAAAATTCGGCGGCGAGTTCGTTCGTGCCGGCAACATTATTATTCGTCAGCGTGGCACGAAAGTGCACCCGGGTAAAAACATCGGTATGGGCAAAGACCACACCCTGTTCGCACTTGTTGACGGTGTTGTCGCTTTCGAGCGCAAAGACAAGAAACGCAAACAAGTTTCTGTCGTACCTGCTTCCTAATTTCTCTAAAATCATTCGGATGGGCTTAGGCCCGTTCCCTTCCCAAACCATACATTAAAACAAATATTTAACAGTGCACTGTCTTGCTTACATGTAAGAGTGGATGATTAAATATTTTTAATCCAGTCAAGGACATCACATGTTTACAGATCACGTCGAATTAACGGTCTCGTCAGGTAAAGGCGGAGCAGGGTGTGTCGCATTCCGCCGGGAAAAGTTTGTCGTCAACGGCGGTCCCAACGGCGGTGACGGGGGACGCGGCGGTGATGTCTGGTTCCGATGTGACAACAATGCCCATACCCTTGCCAATTTCAAAGGGGCCCACCATCTCAAAGCCGAAAACGGCAAACCCGGTCTGGGATCGAATATGACCGGCAAATCGGGTGAACGCCTCATCATCAGTGTCCCGCCGGGAACGCAGATTATTGATGCCGAGAGCGGCGAAATTTTGCTGGACATGGTCAATGACGGCGAAGAAGTACTGTTCCTGCGCGGCGGAAGAGGCGGTCTGGGCAATTTTCACTTCAAGTCGGCAACCAATCAGCAGCCGCGTTACGCCCAGCCGGGGGAAGCGGGTGAAACCCGTGCCATCGCACTGGATCTGAAACTTATTGCCGATGTCGGCCTTGTGGGATTTCCCAATGTCGGTAAATCAACCCTCATCTCTACCATCTCCAACGCCCGACCGGAGATTGCCAATTATGAGTTCACGACCCTCACGCCTAAACTGGGACAGGTTCAGGTGGGTGAATACGATTCATTCGTCATGGCTGATATTCCGGGTATTATTGAAGGAGCAAGTGACGGGCGGGGTCTTGGATTGCAGTTTCTGCGCCATATCGAACGAACGAAAACACTTCTGTTCATGATTGACATCGCGACATACCGGGAGCTTGATGAGCAGTTTGCGACGCTGCGCAGCGAGCTTGAAAAATTTTCAGAGATCCTTGCCGGTTCATCCTATGCCATCGCACTCACCCGTGCCGATACGCTTCCACGTGAAGAAGTCCGGGAAAAAGTAGAAGCATTTATTGCGTGGCTCGGTCTTGAAGCCGCGTCACGTTCGCATTTTGGTTTTGATGCGGAACTCGGTGTGTATGAGCAGGGGGACATTGACGATGAACGTGTCACGTTTGACCCGCTCAAACCGTTTTTCGTTGCCCCGATTTCATCGGTAATGCAGATCAATATCGAGCCGTTGAAATTTGCGCTTTATAAAATGGTGGCACATCAGCGATGAAACAGCGCATTGTTATCAAAGTCGGCAGTGCCGTATTGACGGAACAGAACCGTATTGCCAAGGAGCGGATGCAAAATCTCGTCAACCTGCTTGCCGAGCTTAAAGCCGGTTACGATGTTATTCTGGTCTCTTCCGGTGCGGTGGCTGCCGGGTATACCGAACTGAAGCTTGATAAAAGCGTCCTGGAGAACAAACAGGCGCTCGCTTCCATCGGTCAGCCGCTTTTGATGCGCCGTTACAAGATGATGTTTGAACGCCATCATATCCTGACGTCGCAGATTCTGCTCACTGCAGCCAACTTCCACACACCTCAGGAAGCCAGACGCCTCTGCAATACGATTGACACCCTTTTGAACAACGGAGTGATTCCCATCGTCAATGAGAACGATGCGACAGCAACGGCTGAGCTGGAACTCGGAGACAATGATCAGCTCTCGGCATACGTGGCCCATAATTTTGATGCCCATCTGCTGGTTATTCTCTCGGATATCAATGCCTATTACGACAAAGACCCCAATCGTCATGCCGATGCAAAAGTACGTTTACATGTAAACGGCATCGAGCCTGAAGAGCTGCAGCGTGATGTGACGCCGAACAATACTTTCGCCACCGGAGGCATTGTGACCAAACTCAAAGCGGCAGATTACATGCTTCGCAACGGCAGGTCGATGTTTCTTGCCAGCGGTTTCGATCTCACAACGATCCGTGCGTATCTGCTTGAAGGGCGTCACGAGAACGGCACACTCTTTTCAAAGGCGGACTGATGCGCGTCATTTTTATGGGGACACCCGACTATGCATCAAAAATTCTGCAGCGTCTGATTGACGAACCTGACATGGAAGTCGTAGCAGTCTATACGCAGCCGGACAAACCCGTAGGGCGAAAGATGGTCATGACGCCACCGGATGTCAAGGTCGTGGCCGAGGCAAACGCTCTGAAAGTCTTTCAGCCAAAACGGTTGCGCAATCCTGAAACCATAGCGCAGCTTTGCAGTATTGAAGCAGATTTTATTGTGGTGGCTGCCTACGGGCAGATTCTTCCCAAAGCCGTGCTGGATCATGCTCCCTGTATCAATCTTCATGCATCCATTCTGCCGCACTATCGCGGGGCCAGCCCGATTCAGCAATCCCTGCTTAATGGTGACACACAGACCGGAGTGACCGCCATGCTGATGGATGAGGGACTTGATACCGGGCAGATTCTCTCCATTGAACGTGTGGATATCGCTCCCGATGAGATGGTGGCGTCACTGTTTGAGCGTTTGACCGCACTGGCAGCCGAGATGACACCGCGTCTCCTGCGATCCTTTCACACAATTACGCCGATTCCGCAGGATGATGCGCAGGCAACACACTGCAAAAAAATAACCAAGGCTGAAGGTGAAGTGACGCTTGATGATGTTGATACACTCTATAACCGCTACCGCGCTTTTACCCCATGGCCGGGTGTCTATCTCAAAAGCGGACTGAAGCTCAAAAAGATGCGCCCGGAAGATCAAAAACATTACGCTACCCCGGGCGAGATTCTCAAAATTGAGAGTGACAGCATTGTAGTGGCCACCCGCAATGGCGCATTTCGCCTCTACGTGGTGCAGCCTCCTTCCAAAAGGGAAATGGGGAGTGTTGATTACCTTAACGGTATGAGGCTCGGCGTTGCAGATATTTTGGCGTGAATCGAGCCATTCCACACAGCGTGAACTGCTTGAGGGATTGAAGAGCGGTGATTTTGTCGCTCCGGTATGTATCGCAACAGTCCGTCAGGATGCCGGTATCGGGAGTCGGGGCAACAGCTGGATCGGTCAGGAAGGTAACCTCTTTTTCTCATTTGCTGTTGCCCGTAATCAATTGCCGGATGATCTTAAACTGGAATCGGCGTCCATATATTTTATGTTCCTGTTGAAAGAAGTGCTCGCAGTGTATGGTTCCGAAGCATGGCTAAAATGGCCCAATGATCTCTATGTCGATACCCTGAAAATCGGCGGATGCATTACCAATATCAGCGCTGATCTGCTTGTATGCGGTATCGGGTTGAATACGAGTGTGGCACCACAAGGCTATGGGATGCTGGATGTTACATGTAAACACGATGAACTTCTGGAGGCGTATTTGCAAAAAATAGAAAATCCTCTCTCCTGGAAGCAAGTTTTTATAAAGTATAAGTTAGAATTTGAGCTTAGCAGCAAGCGGATCACTCACACGAATGGCAACAATATTTCATTGATTGATGCGCAGATGATGGAAGACGGTTCTCTACTGAGCCAAGGCAGAAGGATATACAGTCAGCGATGAATAACGAAGTAATAGTGATTGCCAATCAAAAAGGAGGCGTCGGTAAAACGACGACTGCCGTAAATCTCGCTGCATCACTTGCAGTTGCAGAGAAAAAAGTGTTGCTTATCGATGCCGATCCCCAGGCCAATGCCACGACATCACTGGGATACCACCGCAACGATTACGAGTTCAATATCTATCATGTACTCATTGGAACCAAAAAACTGAGTGACGTAATTTTGAAAACGACGTTGCCGACACTTCATATTGCACCGTCGAATATCGGTCTGGTCGGTGTCGAAAAAGAGTATTACGATGCAGGCAATTCGAAAGGGCGCGAGTTGATCCTCAAGCGTGCCATTGCCCAGGTAAAAAAAGATTATGATTATATTATCATCGATTCTCCGCCGGCGCTTGGGCCGATGACCATCAATGCGCTTTCGGCTTCCAACTCAGTTATTATTCCGATTCAGTGCGAATTTTTTGCGCTTGAAGGGTTGGCACAGCTCCTTAATACCGTGAAACTGGTGCGTAAAACGATCAATCCGAAGCTGGTTATCAAAGGGTTCCTCCCTACGATGTACAGTAGTCAGAATAACCTTTCCAAACAGGTGTTTGCAGATCTGAGACAGCATTTTCAGGGAAAACTCTTTAAAGACGTTGATGATGAGTTTATCGTGATTCCCAGAAATGTTAAATTGGCTGAAAGTCCCAGTTTCGGAAAACCGATTATTCTCTACGATGTGAAATCTCTCGGTTCTGTCGCTTATCAGAATCTGGCATACTCTATTTTGGCGTAATCGGCATGGCAAAAGAAGTACTTGGTCGCGGGCTGGGCGCACTGCTTGGCGAAATCGAAGAAGCTTATGCCAATGAGATGCCTCAAAGAAAGGGGGATGTCAGAGATATTCCTCTTACAGATATCCGTCCCAATCCCTATCAGCCAAGAAAAAATTTTGATCAGGATGCATTGAATGAGTTGGCAGATTCCATCAAGGATCATGGGCTCCTTCAGCCGATTATTGTTATTGAAGAAGATGATAAATATACCCTTGTAGCCGGGGAACGTCGTTGGCGTGCCAGTAAGCTGGCAAAAACAAAAACGATTAAGGCAATCATTGTTTCAATTTCTCAGGAACAGATGCGCGAACATGCGCTGATTGAAAACATTCAGCGTGAATCACTTAATGTTATTGAACTGGCGCAGGCCTATGAAGAGCTGATTAAAGTGCACGAGTTGACACATGAAGAGCTTGGCAGCATGATTCACAAAAGTCGGACGCATATAACAAATACGCTAAGACTTCTGCAGCTTAATAAAAAGGTTCAGAGAGCGCTGGTTGAAGGTTCGATTACGATGGGGCACGCAAAAGTGATGATCGGGCTTTCCGAAAAAGATCAGATTGTCATGACGAATTCGATTATCGGGCAGAAATTGAGCGTCCGTGATGTTGAAAGCCTCGTAAAAAATATGAAAGAACCCCAAGTCCAGATGAAAAAGCCTGAAGTCGTTTCTGAAAGTCTTGACCTTTCCCAGCTACGGCAGCGTCTTCATTCGCTCGGTTTTAATACCAGTGCCAAAGCCAATCGCATCACGCTTGAGTTTAAAAATGATGATGAACTTGAGCATTTTTTAAACCTTCTTTCCTAAACCTTCATGCCCTATGGTGGGCAACTGCATAAAAATGTCTCTCGTAAATTCTCTGATTTAGGGTTTTTTTAACTATCGCTTCAAATAATAAATTGTATAATCTCGCAACTTTAGGAGGTGATATGTTAGATATTAGTCCGATGCTGCTTGGCAGTACGATCGTCGTATTTCTGGCTCTCATTGCGCTTCTTAACAGTTGGCTGTACAATCCTCTCTTTTCCTATATGGAAAAACGTGATGCTGATATTCAGAGAGATTTGAGCGAAGTTGGCAACAACGATGCGGAAATTGCTGAACTTCACGCCAAAGCGGAGAAGATTGTAAGTGATGCCAAGCTGGAAGTAGCTGCATTGCGGGAAAAGGTGATCGCTGATGCCAAAGAGCTTGCAGAAAGTAAAGTTGAAGCAAAACGCACTGAATTGGCTCAAGAGTATCAAGAGTTTGAGGCCTCTCTCAAGCAAGAGAGAGAGCAGCTGAAAAATGCCCTGTTGTCGCAAATGCCGCTCTTTAAAGAAGCGGTTAAAGCAAAATTTGCACAGATATAGAGAGGAACTTATATGACAAAAATTATTCTTTCTCTTCTGCTCGTTTCAAGTTATGCTTTGGCATCGGGTGGTGAAGGCGGTACGGACATCGTTCAAAGAACCGTTAACTTCCTGATTTTTGCAGGGATACTCTACTATCTTCTTGCCAATCCTATCAAGAGTTATTTCACGGGGCGCACAGCCGGTATTGCTGCAGAACTTGAGCGTGTTCAGGAGAAACTCAAAGAGTCAAAGCTGGCGAAAGAAAAAGCCATGCAAAAGATTGATGATGCAGAGAAGTATGCTGTAGAACTGATGGAGATGTCAAAAAAAGAGAATCGTATTCTCAACGACAACATCATGAAGCAGTGTGAAGCCGATCTTGAGAACATCACGAAGCAGAATAGTGCGTTGATGGAACTTGAACAGCGCAAAATGGTTCGTGCTATGGTAAACGAAGTGATGCAGGATCTCCTTTCTCAGGAGAGTGATGGTTTTGACAAAGATGCCATGGCTCAGATTATTTTGAAAAAGGTGGCTTAAGATGCAGGAACTGATCGCCAAACGTTATATCAAAGCAGTGCGTGCATCTACAGATGTTGAAGGTTTTGAAAATGTTTCAACTATCATGAGTGTCATTGCGGACGCTTTTGATACAGATAAATTTAAGCAGATTCTTTTGAATCCGACTATCGGTGTTGCTGAAAAGAAAAAACTGCTGCTAGGTACGGTAGAAGGAATAGGTGGCAATGAGATCAAGAATCTGCTTTCGCTTCTTGCAGAAAACGGACGAATCGATATTATTCCGGCACTTGCTTGCGAGATGAAGAAAACTTTGGCGCGTGAAAAAAACAGTTTCACCGGCAAGGTTTATAGTGACAGCGAGATTGATTCCAAAACGATTGACAATCTTGCTTTCGGTTTACACAAAAAAACGGGTTCTATCATTACTCTGGAATATGTCCAAAATGATTATGACGGTGTAAAAGTTGAAGTGGAAGATCTTGGAATTGAAATCAATTTCTCGAAAAACCGTCTCAACACACAGTTGATCGAACACATCCTAAAAGCAATTTAACCTATGAGAGGAGATAAGTAGTGGTAGCAAAAATACAAGCAGATGAAATCAGTTCAATTATCAAAGAGCGTATTGAAAACTTTGAGTTGAATGTTGATATTAATGAAACAGGTAAAATCGTCACATTCGGTGATGGTATTGCACAGGTTTACGGACTTGCCAACGTTATGGCAGGTGAAATGGTGGAATTTGAGGACGGTACTCAGGGACTCGCGATGAACCTTGAAGAGAGCAGTGTCGGTATTGTTGTTCTTGGTAAAGGTGAAAACCTTCGTGAGGGTATGAGCGTTAAGCGTCTGGGAAAACTTCTTCGTGTTCCTGTCGGTGATGCATTGCTCGGCCGTGTTGTGAACTCTCTTGGAGAACCTATTGACGGTAAAGGTCCGATTGAAACAACTGAAACACGTTTCGTTGAAGAAAAAGCACCTGGAATCATGGCACGTAAATCTGTTCATGAGCCAATGGCAACCGGTATTAAATCTATTGATGCGCTCGTGCCAATTGGGCGTGGTCAGCGTGAGTTGATCATTGGTGACCGTCAGACTGGTAAAACAACGGTTGCACTCGATACCATCATTAACCAAAAAGGTAACGGTGTTGTCTGTATCTATGTCGCTATCGGACAGAAACAGTCTACTGTTGCTCAGGTTATCCGTCGTCTTGAAGAGCATGGGGCTATGGAATATACAATTATCGTTTCTGCAACTGCAGCTGAATCTGCCGCATTGCAGTTTCTCGCGCCGTATGCCGGTGTCACTATGGGAGAATATTTCCGTGACAATGCCCGCCATGCCCTCATCGTTTATGATGATCTTTCCAAGCATGCGGTGGCTTATCGTGAAATGTCTCTTATTCTTCGTCGTCCTCCGGGCCGTGAAGCGTATCCGGGTGACGTTTTCTACCTCCATTCGCGTCTTCTTGAACGCGCAGCAAAACTCAATGACGAAATGGGTGCCGGTTCAATGACTGCTCTGCCAATCATTGAAACGCAGGCGGGTGACGTTGCGGCGTACATTCCTACCAATGTCATCTCTATTACTGACGGTCAGATTTTCCTTGAAACGGATCTGTTCAACTCGGGTATTCGCCCTGCGATTAACGTAGGTCTTTCAGTATCACGTGTTGGTGGTGCTGCGCAGATTAAAGCAACCAAGCAGGTCGCAGGTACACTGCGTCTTGACCTGGCACAATATCGTGAATTGCAGGCATTCGCACAGTTTGCTTCGGATCTGGATGAAATCAGCCGTAAGCAGCTTGAACGCGGTCAGCGCATGGTTGAAGTACTCAAGCAGCCACCGTACTCTCCACTGACAGCAGAAAAACAGGCGCTGATCATTTTCGCAGGTAATGAAGGTTATCTCGATGACATGGCGGCCAGCAATGTTGTTCGCTTTGAAGCGGAGCTTTATCCATTTATTGAAGCATCTTATCCTCAGATTTTTGACAACATTAGAAGTTCTTCAAAAATTGATGATGAAACAAGTGCATTGATGAAAAAAGCTGTTGAAGAGTTCAAAGCGACTTTTGTAGCTAAATAAGGACCGTTATGGCTAACCTCAAAGAGATTCAAAGAAAGATCAAGAGTGTATCAAGCACGCAGAAAACTACGCGTGCCATGAAACTGGTTTCGACAGCGAAACTGCGTCGTGCAGAAGAGCTGGCGAAACGTTCTCGTCTCTTTGCTCAAAAAACCAATCAGGTAATCGCCGAAATTGCGTTGCGTGTCAAATGTCAAAAAGTAGGTGGCATTGAAAGCCGTGCTTTTGCAAAGATTGATGCGCCTGCAATGGTCGACATTATTTTTGTAACGGCAGATAAAGGTCTGTGTGGTGGATTCAACATGCAGACGATTAAAGCCGTTCGCAAAATGATGGAAGAGCATAAAGAGAAAAAAGTAAAAATCCGTCTTCGCGGGATTGGGAAAAAAGGGATCGAGTATTTCACTTATAATGAAGTCGAATTGCTTGATGCCGTAAAAGACCTGAGTTCCGCACCGGATATGCAGCGTGCTGCAGAGTTTATTCAAACGTCGATACTCGATTATTATGAAGGCAAAATTGACGCTGTTTATATTGTCTATAATGGGTATAAAAACGTCATTACACAGGAATTGCAGACGAAACGTGTACTCCCTGTCAATGTTGACGAATTCGATTGTAATGAAGCAAAACAGTCAATTCTGGAAATTGAAGCTGAAGATCATGAAAAAATGCTCAACGCTTTGATTGAAAAGTATGTTGAGTATAACATGTATTACGCTTTGATCGATTCCGTTGCGGCAGAACACAGTGCGCGTATGCAGGCTATGGATGCAGCGACAAACAATGCGAAAGAGATGGTCAAATCTCTGAACGTGAAATATAACAAAGCACGACAAGAAGCGATTACAACAGAACTTATTGAGATTATCAGCGGCGTCGAGTCGATGAAATAATGAGAGGAGAAATGATGATTGGTAAAATTGCCCAAGTAATTGGTCCGGTTGTTGATGTTGATTTTGAAGGGTATCTTCCTGCGATCAATGAAGCAATTGAAGTTAATGCAAGTGTAGAAGGTTCAAGTTTCAAACTGGTTCTTGAAGTTGCTGCACACCTTGGAGATGGTCGCGTACGTACTATCGCCATGGATATGAGTGAAGGTCTGGTGCGCGGTATGGCTGCAAATGCAACAGGTGCTCCTATTAAAGTACCGGTTGGCGAGAAAGTACTCGGCCGTATTTTTAATGTTATCGGTGAAACAATTGACGGCGGTGATCAGGTAACGGATGCACCGACATGGTCTATTCACCGTGATCCACCTGCGCTGGTTGAGCAGAGTACACGTACAGAAATGTTCGAAACCGGTATTAAAGTTGTCGACCTGCTCGCTCCTTATGCAAAAGGTGGTAAAGTCGGTCTCTTCGGTGGTGCCGGTGTTGGTAAAACCGTTATCATCATGGAACTGATTCATAACGTTGCACACGGCCATGACGGACTTTCCGTATTTGCAGGTGTCGGAGAACGTACTCGTGAAGGTAATGACCTGTATCATGAGATGAAAGAATCGAACGTTTTGGATAAAGTTGCACTCTGCTACGGGCAGATGAGCGAGCCTCCTGGAGCACGTAACCGTATTGCACTGACAGGTTTGACCATGGCGGAATATTTCCGTGATGAAAAAAATCTTGATGTATTGATGTTTATCGACAATATTTTCCGATTTGCCCAGTCTGGTTCTGAAATGTCAGCGCTTCTCGGACGTATCCCTTCTGCGGTTGGTTATCAGCCGACACTGGCACGAGAAATGGGTGCGCTTCAAGATCGTATTACATCAACCAAAAATGGTTCTATTACATCGGTTCAAGCGGTTTACGTACCTGCTGACGACCTGACAGACCCAGCTCCGGCTTCCGTTTTTGCACACCTTGATGCGACAACAGTTCTGAATCGTAAAATTGCTGAAAAAGGTATCTATCCTGCGGTAGATCCACTTGATTCTACATCACGTCTGCTTGATCCGCAGATTATCGGTGAAGAACATTACGGTGTTGCACGTGGTGTTCAGCAGACACTTCAGAAGTATAAAGATCTTCAGGATATCATTGCGATTCTTGGTATGGATGAGCTTTCTGAAGAAGACAAAGCAACGGTTGAACGCGCACGTAAAATTGAGAAATTCCTTTCTCAGCCGTTCTTCGTTGCAGAGGTATTTACAGGTTCACCCGGTAAATACGTTAAGCTAGAAGATACCATTAAAGGATTCCAGGGAATTCTCAATGGTGATTACGATCACATGCCTGAAGGTGCTTTCTACATGGTAGGTGATATGAACGAAGCGATTGAAAAAGCTGAAAAAATGAAAAGCAAATAGTTGCTGATTAAAGGACAACTATGGAAACGCTAAAACTTGAAGTGATTACACCTAGTGGTCCAATCTATAATGGATTGGCTCTGAGTGTAACACTACCTGGTGAAGAGGGTGAATTCGGTGTATTGCCGCATCACGCTACATTGACGACACTGCTCAAAGCTGGTGTCATCGATATCGAGAAAGAGAATAAAACAGTTGAATCTGTCGTCGTTAACTGGGGCGTTGTCCAGGTTGATGAAGAGAAGGTTGTCGTATTGGTTGACGGTGCTGTAGCCATTCGCGGTGAAAATGAGAGTGAAGTGGCCAAAGCCCTTGATGATGCCAAAACATTGCTGCATGATGTATCTGACTCCAACATTGCAATTGCTTCCGTCTCTGCCAAGATTGAAAGCGCTGCTCAAAAACTGATCTGATTGATGTTTGAGCCATTCATCGATTTTTATTTGAAAAGTCACCCGGTCACACTTGTTGTGCTCGGGGTTCTTTCCTCCTATTTTATTGCATTGACCTGGATTTTTCTTTACCGCTATCTGCTTTTAAGAGAGTGGAGTTCCAAAGAGAGCAATTCCCTTGAAGCACTTTTGATGGGTGCACCTACCGTCTCGGATCTTTCCTACCTGAGCCATTTTCTGAAAACATCGATGAAAATGAGCCGTGAAGTATTTGATCTTGGAATTTATGCAGCCACCAAAGATGCCACACGCGGTCTTTCATTTCTTTCTATTGTAGCGTCAACGGCTCCGTTTATCGGTCTTTTCGGAACCGTTGTATCGATTTTGGATACCTTTTCCCATATAGGTCAGGCCAGTGGAACGATGAGCATTATCGCAGCAGGCGTTTCTGATGCACTTGTAGCTACGGCAGCCGGAATCTTTGTAGCTATTTTTGCTTATACCTATCATCAGATTCTTAAAAGACAGACATTTGATCTCATTGGCCTGATTCGTATGCAGGGTGATACCCTATTATCGCGATAGGATACTCATGCAGTACGACTGGGAAGAGAAACCCGAACTCAACATTACACCTTTGGTAGATGTCATGCTGGTGCTTTTGGCAATTTTAATGGTTATTGCGCCGAATATTGTCTATGAAGAGCTTATTAATCTTCCACAGGGCTCTGCGCAAAAAGAGATGGCAGATAAAAAACCGGTACACATCTCTATTAATGAAAAACGGGAAATTACTGTCAACAAGAATAATTTTGACTTTGCGACATTTGGCGATAATTTTTATCAGTTTTCTCAACAGCTTGATAAAAGTTCAAGTGTTATGATCAGTGCCGACAAGCATCTGGATTATGGTGTTGTTATGTCTATTCTTGCAACAGTCAAGCGCGCCGGTTTCAGCGAAGTCTCTTTAGCGACCAATGGATAGAGAAGCTACATTCTTTTATGTAAGCGGTCTGATTGCATTCACGCTTTTTTTCGGGGTGCTGATACTGTTTACCCAACTCCTTTTTATGAATGATTCTGTCAAGAATTTTGCTCTGAAAAAAGCCGAGTTCCTTTCGGTTTCTATCATGATGAACGATCCCAAACCTGTTTCCAAACCTCTAAATAAGTCTCCCGAACCTGTTCAACAGAAAATTTCTGAGCCAAAACCGGAAAAAAATGCGGCTGCACCGGCAGATATCTCTTCATTGTTTTCGAATGTACAGGCAAAAAAAGTTGTTTATGACAAACGCGCGCCTGTCAAGCAGATTAAAGACGCACAGATTTCCCAAATCCAAAAACGTATTCAGACGACACAAAAAAGGGATTCTGATATTTCCAAAAAACTTGAGTCGCTTGAATTAATAAAAATGAGCAGTATGGGTACTCCATCTGCGTCTACCGCAAAGGAAGTGAACGAATATTTGGCTACAATCCAGGGTATTGTTTATGAAAATTTCTTTCCTCCGGTTAACAGTGAAGGCAACAGTGCAAAAATACGCATATGGCTGGATGCAAATGGAGAATTGAAGAATTTTCGAGTACTTGCGTATTCCGGGAGTACGCTGTTTAATACAGAAACGGATCGACTAAGTCAGAGACTGAAGCCAGTAAAATTTCCAAAAAATCCTGACGGTCGAGCCCTATCGATTGATATTATCTTGATGGCAAAGGAGTAGTATGCGTTTTGTGCCGCTGTTATTTTTATTTTTTTTCCAGGTATGGGCTTCCGATGCGACCATTGAGGTCATAAAAAAAGTTGATTCGTTGCCCGCTATGGCTATTGAAGTGGGCAGCGATATACCTGATTCTCCATTAAACAAAAAGTTTTCGAAAGCCTTGATTAGTGATATGAATGTTCTCAGTCTTTTCAATGTGGAACGTACGGCTGAAGCAGTTGATTTCGATGAAAGCAAAGTGAGCCGTAACAATGCAAAACGCGATTATGTGCTTCGTTTTCGAATTCTTACTGAAGATAACGGATATGTGATGCAGATCAAGCTGTATGAACATGGCAGTGTGATACTGCAAAAACGTTATTCGATTGCTAATGAAGATCTTGCAATTTTTGTGGTGCACACTATTGCATATGATGTGAACAGTGCTCTCGGTGAGCCACCCGTTGAATGGATGAAGAAAAAAGTTGTCATTTCAAGACTTACTTCCAGCAATACCAGCGAAATCGTGATTACCGATTATACGCTGACATACCAGCATGTCATCATTAAGGGAGGGCTTAACGTGTTTCCCCAATGGGCCAATGAACGTCAGGATGCACTCTATTACACATCGCTTACTACACTCAAACCGACACTTTTTCGTATTGATACAAAGACAGGACAAAAGCGCAAGATTATGGAATCGGACGGTATGATGGTCTGTTCCGATGTCAGTGATGACGGAGAAAAGCTTCTGTTGACGATGGCACCGAACGGGCAGCCTGATATCTATCTTTATGAGGTCCGTACCGGTAAATACCGACAATTGACATTCTACAGCGGCATTGACGTCAGCGGACAGTTTATGGATGATGAAAGTATTGTTTTCATTTCCAACCGTATGGGATATCCCAATGTGTTCTCTAAAAAAATAGACTCTAAAAGCGTTGAACAGCTGGTCTACTACGGGAAGAGTAACGTAGCATGTAGTGCTCATAATGAATATATCGTTTACAAGTCACGGGAAACCTCCAATGCTTTTTCTGCCAATACGTTCAATCTTCATCTGATATCGACAAAAACCGACTTTATCCGGCGCTTGACAGCGACCGGTGTGAATGAGTTTCCACGCTTTTCAAAAGATGGTGGCGCTATTTTATTCATTAAAAATTATCAGAATCAGAGTTCGATCGGGATTGTCAGGCTCGCCTACAACAAAAACTATCTCTTTCCTCTGAAAATGGGGAAAATTCAATCGCTAGACTGGTGATTTTCGATTCGTTAAAGAAATGTTTGCTAGAATATGCGAATTTTAAAAAAGGTGATAGATAATGAAAAAAGTGTTACTCTCCAGCGCCGTTGTTGCCGCATTGATCTTCTCCGGATGTAGTTCAAAAGATCCAGCGATCGATGCAACACAGGAAACCAGCAAGTCTGCAAATGATTCTCAAGGCATGACATCTGAAACCGTCACTGCAGAGGAAGTTGTTGTTGATGAAAATGGCATTGCCAGTGGTGACAGTAATGAAATGAGCATGAGCGGACTCGAGTCCAAACTGCAAAGTGTCAATTTCGCATTCGATCAGTTTAACCTGACTGATGAGATGCAGCAAAAAGTGGAAACCAATGCCGGTATCGTAAAAGATGATTCCAACAACTATATGATCAAGGTTGAAGGAAATTGTGACGAATGGGGAAGTGACGAGTATAACTATGCACTAGGTCTCAAGCGTGCCAATACTGTTAAAACATCATTGATCAATGAAGGTATCAGTGCAGAACGTATTTCTATGGTCAGCTATGGTGAAAGCAATCCTGTATGTAATGATAAAACCAAAGAGTGCTGGGCACAGAACCGTCGCGTAGATTTCAAACTTCTTCCGTAAATGCGTCTTACGCTTTTTATTCTTCTAACCCCTTTTTTGCTCTCCGCTGCCGAACCCTCGGCATTCGGAGCCGGTAACCTTGATAGTCCCAATCCCTATGGTTTGACTGAAACCGAAAAACAGATACTCTCTAACCGCAAAACACTTGATACGATTGAAAAAAAGACTTTCAAGCAGTTAAGTCGTGTTGAGTCAATACAGGAACGTGTCGACGGACTACAGACCATTGTCGAAGGTATCAATGAAAAAAGCCAGTCCAATGCCATTGAGCTTAAGCAGCTGCAAAGTGCCAGAGATCTGAGTGAGAGTGAACGGATTGCCAGAGAGAAAGAACTCTCTGCACAGATTGCAGTCAATACCGAAAATATTACACAGTTGAAGAAAGTTTTGACGGAGTTCTCACAGCTTATTGATACGATTAATGCCAATTATGTCTCAAAAGAAGAGTTCAATCGTCTGGTTGAAGATATTAATGGTTTTAAATCCAGTGTGGGTAAAAGTCTGAAATCAGTCGCAACTTCGGGGAATCCCTATAGTGGATTAAGCAGTGCGGAAATCTCCGACAACGCCTATAAACACTATCAGCAAAAAGAATATACTACTGCTATTGAAGAGTATACGTATCTGATTGAAAAAAACTATAAACCTGCGCGTGCGCATTATATGATAGGTGAAATGTGGTATTACCGGAGTGAGTTCGGCAAAGCGCTTTCCTACTTTAAGGAGAGCGCCAAACTTTACGACAAGGCATCGTATATGCCGACACTTATGCTGCACAGTGCTGTTTGTATGGAAAAAACCGGAGACAGCGCCAATGCAAAGGCATTTTTAAACGCCTTGATTGCAACGTATCCTGATGACAAAATCGCCATCGAAGCACAGAAGCGTTTAGATAAGCTGAAGTAGCTAGGTGGCATGATTCAGCGCCACGATAGAAAAATATGATAAAATCCCCAAAAAATTAAGGTGATACTATGGCAATCGAGACAAATCAGGTTGTTTCCATCCAGTACGAAGTGCGTGATGGCGATACCGTAATTGACAGTAATATGGGTGGCGCACCATTGGTGTTCATGTTTGGTAAAGGTCAGATCATTCCGGGCCTCGAAAAAGGCATTGTTAATATGACGGTTGGCGAGCAGGCAGATGTTCTTGTACGTTCCGGAGAAGCCTATGGCGAATATAACAGTGAAGCACTTCAGGAACTGCCAAAAGAGCAGTTCGCTGGTATTGATCTGAACATCGGTATGACACTTTATGGTCAGGGTGAAGACGGCGGTACGGTTCAGGTTGTTGTCAAAGAGATCGGTGAAGAAAATGTCGTCATCGATTTTAACCATCCGCTTGCCGGAAAAGATCTGATGTTTAGTGTGACTCTCAACAGCGTTCGTGATGCCTCTGCCGAAGAAGCAATGACCGGTATTCCGGCAGAGAACAAGGTTGATGATTCAGGATGTTGCGGAGGCGGTGGCCATAGCTGTGGTTGCCACTAATTTTTTAACAGCATCGGCAGCTTCCAAAGAGGCATATAAAACAGCCAATTTGCTAAAAAGCCTCTCCGTTAATGCCCTTATTGGCGGAGAACACGGTACAGGGAAAGCAACGCTTGCCCGTTACATTTTACCGGAATCTCCTCAGTTTGATGCCCGCGCTTTTGATTCCATCATGGCGGCGATTCCCAGCATCGACAGCATCATTCTTACAAATATACAACATTCTCAGAGTATTGAACGCATTTACGACGCCTTGAAAGAGAACCATGTACGGCTTGTTGCTACAACGACAAGTTTTACACAGATTTCACATCTGAATGACGAGATGTTTTCCATTCGTGTTCAGCTTCCGCCGCTTCGTGAGCGTTTTGAAGATGTTGATATGCTCCAGCAGAAATTTATTGCTGAAGCCAAAGAGATCTTTGGTGTCACGAAAGATTTTGATATTCATTCAATTGAGGCAGATCTATCAAACAATGCCTATTCGTTGCGACGGCAGATTACCATGAACTATCTGCTCAATGACATCAATGACAAAGAACTTATGCAGATCATGGAGTCTTTTCTCATTGATAAACTCGGTTCGAACAATGATTACCGCGAGTTTCTGCATCTGTTTGAAGTACCGCTCATTCAGGCAGGGATGAAACGCTTTAAATCACAATTGCAGCTTTCGGAACGTCTGGGCTTGAACCGAAACACATTACGTAAGAAAATAGCTGAGAATGAACCTTACGGACTGAAAATTTAAAAGGAGTAGAATGCGTAAAATTGCAATGATTTTTCCGGGACAGGGAAGCCAGAGTATCGGAATGGGAAAAGGCTTTTATGATTCCAGCAAAATTGCAAAATCTATGATCGAGAGGGCATCAGAACGTCTGGATGTCGATTTTAAAGCACTTCTGTTTGAAGAGAATGAACAAATTAATGAAACAGCCTATACCCAACCGGCGATTTTACTGGTTTCATTGATTGCCTATCGTATTTTTCAGTCCGTCAAACCGACAGCGGCATCGCTTTATCTCGGGCATTCTCTGGGTGAATTCAGCGCATTGGCTGCCAGCGGTGCTATTGATGACATTGATGCCGTGGCACTCGTTCATCAACGTGGAAAACTGATGCAGGACGCCTGCAACGATATTGAAGCGGGAATGATGGTACTGCTTGGTCTCGGAGATGCAGCCGTAGAAAAACTTTGTGAAGAAGCCCGCAACAGTGGTAAAAAAGTATGGCCTGCAAATTACAATCAGGAGGGTCAGCTCGTCGTTGCCGGTCTCAAGCCTGATTTGCAATCACTGGAAACCACATTCAAAGAAGCCGGTGCAAAACGCGCCATGCTTTTGAACATGTCAGTAGCGAGTCACTGTCCGCTTCTTGCACCGGCACAGGCCGAGCTGCGTGACGCCATGGAGAAAATGATTACCGATGCTTTCGCTGCACCGATCATATCCAATGTCTCGGCCCAGCCTTACAGTAGCAAAACTGAAGCACTTGAACTTTTGACAGACCAGCTGATTAAACCCGTGCGCTACAAGCAATCCATTGCGGCAGTCGCACCGGAACTTGATCTGGCTATTGAATTTGGCAACGGCAAGGTACTTAGCGGACTGAATCGGAAGATCGCAAGTGATCTGAACACATTGAATATTTTCGATATGGAGTCACTGGAGAAGGCTGTCGAAGCCCTCTCATGAATATTGCGCTCATTCAGTTTGCACCGCGTCTGAACCGTTCTAATCTGGAGCGTGTTGCCAAACTTTGCTCGGAATATGCCGATCATGATGTGATCGTTTTTCCGGAACTCGCTCTAAACGGCTATCTGCTGCAGGACAAACTTTATGAAGATGCATGGCGTCTTTCGGAGCTCGAAGTTCTGAAACATGCCAGCGAAAATGTCGACATTGCAGTGGGTGCGGCGCTGCGTGAAGGAAGCCGTATTTATAATGCTGGGCTCTACTTTTCAAAAGGTGTGCTGTTACATGTACATCGAAAATTGCATCTTCCCAATTACGGCATGTTTGAAGAGGCACGGTATTTTTCACGCGGAGCACATATTGAGAGTTTTCAAACCGCTCTTGGTACAGCAGCCATGGTCGTTTGTGAAGATCTCTGGCAACCCGAGACAACGCTGACATTGAGTACACTCAAACCGGATATCATCTATCTTCTGGTAGCATCTCCCGCACGTGATTTCTCAGAATCGGGGCTTCTGATCGAGTCTCAGTGGGATTCTTTAATGCGTGCTACGGCGATTCACTGCAGTGCGTATGTCATTTTCGTCAACCGTGTCGGATTTGAAGACGGCGTCGGATTCTGGGGTGGCAGTAGGGTTATAACACCGCGCGGAGAGATTGAATACCGTCTTGATAACTTCAGGGAAGGGGTGCTTGAAGCGCGGCTGAATCATCATCTTCACACCGTTCAAAAATGGATAGCAAAAAAGGATTAGAATGAAAATAGCGATTATGGGAGCGATGCTCGAAGAGATCGAGCCGTTTCTGGAAGTGAGTGAGAAAGAGCCGTTGCTGCAATTTTTCAAAAAACATAATGACGTTACCTTTGGAGGGAATATCTATCATGAAGCCAAATACAAAGGTCATGACGTTGTTTTGGCTTACAGTAAAATCGGTAAAGTCAATGCCACATTGACCGCCTCGACGATGATTCAGAAATTCGGTGCTGAGATGCTGCTTTTCACCGGTGTCGCGGGCGGAATCAATCCTGATTATAAAATCGGTGATCTGATTGCTGCGACACAGCTGTGCCAGCATGATCTGGATATTACCGCTTTCGGTCATCCGCACGGGTATGTTCCCGAAGGTGCGGTCTATGTCAAACCTTCAAACCATCTTCTTTCCATCGCCAAAAGTGTAGCGGATGAAAAGGGAATCGACCTCAAAAAAGGCATTATTGCCACAGGCGATCAGTTTATTGCCAATGAAGAGCGCAAAACATGGATCAAGAACACTTTTGAAGCGGATGCCCTTGAGATGGAAGGCGCGGCAGTTGCGGTGGTCTGTGACGCTTTGGAAATTCCTTTTTTCGTGATGCGCTCTATCAGCGATACGGCCGATATGGATGCGACTTTTGATTTTGACGAGTTTTTAAAACACTCATCAGCGCGAAGCAGCAGCTTCATCATCAGCATGCTTGACAAAATCGTTGATGGTCTCCCTCAGTAAGAAGATTATGCGCCAGCTAGGGCGCACCAATGCCCGCTACAATCTGATTGAAGCCGGTGACAAAGTGCTGGTAGGACTCAGCGGCGGAAAAGACTCGCTCACCCTCGTACACGCACTTAAAGAGCAGCGCAGACGGGCCCCGTTTGATTTTGAATTTCTGGCGGTTACCATCGATTACGGCATGGGTGAAAATTTCGATGCGCTGCGGGAGCATTGCGCCGAATTTGGGATTCCTCATGAAGTTTATGCTACCAACATTTATGATGTTGCAGGCGAGAAGATTCGTGAAAACTCTTCGTATTGCAGTTTTTTTTCACGTATGCGACGCGGGTATCTTTATACGGCGGCGGAGAAGTTCGGATGCAACAAACTGGCACTGGGTCACCATCTTGACGATGCGGCGGAGAGTTTTTTTATGAATCTGATCTATAACGGACAGATGCGTTCTCTTGCTCCAAAATATCGTGCAGATAACGGTATCATCGTGATCCGTCCGTTGATTCAGGTCCGTGAACGCCAGCTTGCGGCGGCGGCCATTGACAATGCCATGCCCACTATAGGAGACGAAGCCTGTCCCGCCATGCGTTTTGACATCAAGATGCCCCATGCAAGGGCGGCGATGAAGCAGATGCTCAGTGAGATGGAGGGTAAGTATCCCGATCTGTTTGTCTCCATGAATGCGGCATTCTCCAATATTTCAGAAGAGACCTTTTTTGATGAATCGCGCTTTCGCCTTTAGGGTTTTGTAAGTGCCGTTTAATTCATCACTTTACATGTAAGCATTTAATTTCAAAGGGTTACAATATGCGAAAAAGGTTGGACATGAGTCTGCACGTATATCCTGATAAAGAGATGCTGGAATCTTCAGATATGGTCGTTGTTGATATCCGAACCGAGCCGGAGTGGCGCCAAAGCGGCATCGTGCCAGGATCGCACTGCATCACATTTTTTGAACTCGACGGCAGCTATGATGCGGAAGGCTTTTTAAAAGCTATGGACGCCCTTGGCGGGAAGGAGCAGCTGATCGGGCTGATCTGCCGAACAGGGTCGCGTACCGCGCAGGTTGCCAACTTTATGGCGCAGCAGGGATATAACGTGAAAAACCTTGCAGGCGGTGTCACGAAGCTCATTGCCGAGGGATACGAAATGGCGCGATATACAAAAAGCTAGTGGGTGGCGATGGTCCCTCGGGGAATGTCAGTGCGGTTTTGTTCCGGAGTCACCTCTTTGTAAGGTCGGCTCTGCTGTTCGCATCCGGATAAAAGCAGCAAAAGAAGCGATAGGGGTATCAGTTTCCGCATTCGTCTCTTAGCCTCTCAAAGAGTTCGATCATACGCTGCTGATAGAGTCTCGTGTCTTCATCCTGATGGCATTCCAGAAGTGCGTAAAGCATACTGGTATCGATTTTTTTGCCGTAGCGCGGGATGTCGCGGAGATCGCGTACGATCTCCTCAAGCAGTGTGTCGAGATCCAGTCCGTTGTCATCGACCACTTTTTCCACAAATTCGCGTACGGCCAGCTCCAGGGAACTACTCCGGTCCGTATCGTCATAAATCAGCATTCCGGCATTGCGCACGACTTCAAATTCGCACTCGCCCACTTCGGGATTGGCGGCGATGACGGCGGCAAACAGCTTGGCACGAAATTCAAGTGAACTGTAGTGATATAAAAAGAGCTCGCGAAAAGCGTTAATGAAGTGATTTCGCAGCTTTTGCAAGAGAGGCATTGCGCTACCTTGGCAGAGATTTGCTGCTATTATACCACTTTGTATTGAAAGGCTTGAATGATGCGGATTTTGTTTTTGAGTGCTTTGATTTTACTCTTGTTTGCCGGATGCGCACCATCTGTTGCGCTGCCAAAACATGAACGCCAGTGTGAGCATATTTATGATCTGAAATCTGAAATCTGTCTGACTGACGCGATGCTGCTAAAACGTTTGGAACCCTATAAAGTTCTGTTTGTCGGTGATCATCATCAGTCGCGGAAATGGCATCTGGAAGTCGCCGCACTGATCACACGGCTTCAGGATGCCGGTTACAGGGTGCATCTGGCCAGTGAATGGTTTACCCCGCAGGATGATGCACTTTTAGAGCGTTACCGCAACGACGATATCAACGCGAGCGCATTTCAGGATGCGGTGGGATGGAAAGAAAACGTCGGATACCCTTTTGCGAGTTTTGAACCGATGTACGATGCCGTCAAAAAAGGCGGGGGATCCCTTTACGGTATCAATCTCTCCAAAGAACAACGCCGTCTGGTTTCCGATGCGAACGTTTCGGGGATGCCCGAGGATCTGCACCGTTTTTATGAAGCGCTTGATCTGAATGTTGCTTCGCATTATGCGTTGCTCTCGCCCTTTTTTGAACATTGCCATCACAGCAGGGGCAAGGAAGATGGTACGGCATGTTCCGAGCGGATGTACCGCGTTCAGGTTGCCTGGGATGAAAAAATGGCTCAGGAAAGTGCACGCATTTTTGAGGGCATCGCATCGGATGAACACGCCAAACTGATTGTTTTTGCCGGGGCATTTCACCTGACATCGCATTTGGGAATCGACATGCGTTTTTCACGCATCAATACGACACCGCATATGACGATACTGCCGCAGCAAAAACCGCCGCAGCGTGTCGATATCGGCTATGCGGATATTCTTTACATGTATGATTCCGAAGATTCAAACGCCTCCAGTAGCGCAAGTACTTTATGATCGGCGCCGCTGAGTGCCAGAGAAGCGATTTCACTGCGTTCAAACCAGAGGGCATCCGCGATTTCCAGAGTATGCAGATAGACGTCGGCGTGCAGATGAAAATGCGAATATTTCTGAATGATCGATCCCAGAGGTGTGCCTGAAGTATCACAGGGAAAGTCGGTTTCATAAAAGCCCCAGAGTCCGTGGAGAAACTTTGTGCCACGCTGCTGCAGGGCATAGCGTTTTTGATGCCTGTAAACATGAATGCACCGACGGCGTATCGGGACGGCTTTTTTTATACGCGCCGCGGGATAGCGCAGCGGATCGGTTTTGGCAGCTTTACATGTAAGAGAAAGTGGACAGAGAGCGCATTGGGCGTTTTTTGGCAGACAGAGTGTGGATCCGATATCCATCATTGCCTGATTAAACTCAAACGGGTGCCCGGTGTCAAAGAGCTTCCATGCCGCTTCCCAGAGCTCTTTTTCGCCGGCTTTTTCAAGCGTGAAGAAGCGGTAGAGAATCCGTTTGACATTGGCATCGAGAATCGGAACCGGTGTTTTGTAGGCGAATGCGGCTATGGCATGTGCCGTACTTTTTCCGATTCCCGGGAGTGCCTGAAGCTCGTGAACGCTCTGGGGCAGGGCTGTAACGCACTGCTGCGCAGCGCGATGCAGATTTCGCGCGCGGGTGTAGTAGCCGAGCCCCTCCCATTTTTTCAATACTTCGTCCAGATCTGCCGCTGCCAGATCAGCCAGGGTTGGAAAGGTTTCGAGGAAGGGAAAATAGAAGCGTTCCAGGACCGTTTTTACCTGCGTCTGCTGGAGCATGATTTCGCTGATCCATATACGGTAGGGATCGTTCGTGAGGCGCCACGGAAGATCATGCCTGCCATGCTCCCGGTACCATAGCTGAAGCGTATTATGAACATTTTGAAGGCGGGAAGCAGAAGGCATGGCATGATCCGTTTTTGCAATTTTACGCACACTTGGATAAAATGCGCCTCACATGTTCACCTGCAGCACTTTTCATCATGCCACACTTGAAGTGAAACAGTCACGTTTCATTGCCCATCTCATTCCCTACAGTGCATTTGAAGCGCATTTTGAACAGTTGCGTCATGAGCATCCCAAGGCGCGTCATTTCGTGACGGCATTCAGGTACCTGAACGAACATGAACAGATCGTCGAAGGCAGCAGTGATGACGGCGAACCCAAAGGAACGTCGGGGAAGCCCTCATTACATGTACTGCAAGGCCATGACCTGATCAACGTTGCCGTCATCATTGTCCGCTATTTCGGAGGTACCAAACTCGGGGCCGGAGGCCTTGTCAGGGCCTATGGAGACGCCGTGAATCTGGTACGCTCCGAAGCCGCGCTGGAGCCTTATGTCAAATTATTAATGATGAGATGCCGCTGCACCTATAACGATTTGGGGCGTGTCGAATACACCGTTTCGCATGCGGGTGCGGCAATATCGGAAAAAGACTTTGAAGCGGAGGGCGTCGTTTTACATGTACAGGGGACACAGGTTCAGCTTGAAACCATAAAGCAGACGCTTGATCGGATCATTTTAGTACTCTAAATCACATATCAGTGACGGTTGGCTATACTATTAAAAGTTTTAATATTTGATAGTTCTTGCGGTGGAAAATGGGAAACAAGACAAACGGAACGTTGCAGGGATGATGCGGCAGTTTAAATTGGGTAATCTGATCAGTTACGGCATTATCGCGCTGATTGGATATGTCATTGTCATACTCGTCAGTTACGTGATTGTTGAAGAACACGGGAAGACACTGCATGCCGATGCCTACAGCGAACGTGCCATAAAGCTCCAGACAGAAACCGAACTGCTCATCAATGCCAATGCCGAGGCGGTTATGCACATTGCCCTGGCACTCTCACAGGATCATGCCATTAAATCGGCATTGATATCCAAGACTCCCGATACGATCGATCTGCGACAGTTTTCGAAACTTTTGCGGCAGGAAACTCCTCTGAAAAATGTCTGGTTTCAGGTTATCGATATGGACGGCAACAGCTTTTATCGCAGCTGGACAACGAAGCGGGGCGATTATATGCTTAACGCCAGAATTGACATTTCTACGGTCATGCAGGAACGTCACCTGAGTAACACCATCAGTACCGGAAAATTCGATATGACATTCAAGTCGATGGTTCCCATTTTCAACGGGGAAACGATGATTGGTGTCTTTGAAGTCATTGCCAAATTCAATTCGATCGCACTGAAGATGGCCCAAAAGGGAGTTGCGCCTGTTATTCTGGTTGACAAACACTATCGCAAACAGTTAATCCACCCCTTTACCAACCTTTTTGTCGGCGACTATTACGTGGCAAATCAACAGGCCTCGGCTGAACACCTGGACTATTTGCGCTCGATCGATCTGGAGAGACTGCTTGATCAGGATCGAAGTTACATCGAACTTCCGCAGCGTAATGAAATTCTTGTTTTCTACCGGCTGAATGATGTCAATGGCGGACGCATGGGGTATTTTCTCTATTTTGTTCCTCTTGATACGATTGATCTGACTTCGGTGGCTGAAGCAAAACACGGGTTGCTGTTGACCATCAGCATCATCTACCTTCTGTTGGCAATGCTCGGATTCGCCCTTGCGATGCGCCGCCACAGCCGTCATGTCGAGGAATTTAACAAACAGCTGGGCATCAAGGTTCTTGAAAAGACCCATGAACTCGACCGTCAGCACCACTTCCTTCAGGAAGTCATTGACGGTGTTTATGAATCGGTTATGGTTATCAACAAGGATTATGAAGTCGTATTGATGAACAAAGTGGCACGTGAAAGCTATGAAGCGCGCCATATCTCCAAAGAGAACCGTCCCTACTGTTATGAAGTGTCGCATCACATTTCGGAACCCTGTAGCGGTGACGCGCACCCCTGTCCGCTACGTGAAGTCATGAAAAACCGAATCGGCTCTACGGTACTGCACGAACACCGGGACCATTCCGGTGCCATCCGCTATTTTGAGTTGACGGCAAGCCCGCTTTTTGATGAAAAAGGAGATGTACGTGCCATCATTGAAGTCGGGCATGATGTTACGGCGCATCTGGTCACTCAGACAAAATTGCGCGAACAGAAAGAGAGCCTTGATTTCTTGGCGCATCATGATCCGTTAACGGGACTGCCCAACCGTATGCTCTTTCTCGATCGCCTTGAACATGTCATCGAACAATCAAAACGCTATGGCGGTTGTGTGGCCGTACTGTTTCTTGATCTGGACCGCTTCAAGCAGATCAACGACTCTCTCGGTCACAGTGCCGGAGATGAACTTCTGGTGGCGGTCGCCAAACGTCTGAGCGGTTCGGTACGTGCCATCGATACGGTGGCGCGTCTGGGCGGAGACGAGTTTACGGTGATTCTCGAAGGGTGCCATAATCAGCACGATCTCATCGAAGTGGTTGAAAAACTGCTGCATCAGGCCAGCGAACCGGTCATCTATGGCGAGCATCATCTTTACACGTCGGCAAGTATCGGTATCAGCGTATATCCTTATGACGGCGACAATGCGGAAACATTGCTCAAAAATGCCGATGCCGCCATGTACCGTGCGAAGGATGAAGGACGTAATACTTACCAGTTCTACACGGTAGATATGACGGAACAAGCCATGGAGCGCGTCATCATGGAGAGTGCCATCCGAAATGGTCTGGAGCGCGGAGAATTTTTTCTTGAGTATCAGCCTCAGTATGACTGCCGTGACGACACGTTGATCGGCATGGAGGCACTTGTGCGATGGAACCATCCGGAGCTTGGCCGTGTGAGCCCCGCACAGTTTATTCCGCTTGCCGAAGAGAGCGGTCTCATCGTGCCTATGGGTGAGAAAATTTTGCAAATGGCAGCGCTTCAGACCGCCGCATGGCACGCCGCCGGACTGGATCCTAAAAAAGTGTCGGTCAACCTTTCTGTCAAACAGCTGCGGCAAAAAACTCTGGTGAATCGTATCACCGCTATTTTGAAAGAGACGCATTGTGCGCCGTCATGGATTGAGATCGAAGTAACCGAAGGCTATGTTATGGAACAGCCTGAAGAGGCCATCAATCGGCTGCATGAGATCCGCTCCATCGGCGTGATGCTGGCGATGGACGATTTTGGAACCGGCTATTCGTCGCTCTCGCTTCTCAAACGCCTGCCGATCCAGAAACTCAAAATTGATGCATCATTCATTCGTGATATTCCCGGAGATGAAGAGGATGAGGCCATTACATGTACCGTCATTGATCTTGCCCGGCACATGCATCTTGAGGTGATCGCCGAAGGGGTTGAAAAAGAGGAGCAGAAAGCCTTTTTACAAAACCACGGCTGTTACCATATACAGGGTTACCTCTATGCCAGACCGCAGGACGTCTCTGCAATCACCCGACTGCTGGAGTCGTTTCGGTAGTCTCCATTTTCCGGCGTTCATTCAGATAGACATGGGCGAGATAGACCACGAAAAAGAGCATGACGAAGATGGCCGCAAAAGGCAGCAGCGTCACCAGATACATCACAAACGTCTTGAAGCGGATGCTGTTGCCGCGGTAGAACATGATCTGTTTATACTGATCTTTGGTGCAGATGGTGGAACCGACATCGAAATTGAGCAGACGGTGAAAAAAGTAATAAAACGGCAGATTGAACGCGATAATGTTGACAAGCGGAATGAAGTAAAAAGGGATCAGCAGAAAAAAGAGGCCGATCATAATGGCAAAGGTTGTCGCAAAGTGCCATAACACCTGCGGGATGGTTCCAAAGCCGTGAATCTGCACGTCGGGATAGTGACGGTCACGGATAATGGGAATGACCCACGGGGTGAGAAACCCGATGACAAAGAGTCCGACGGCTACCGAAAGGTACATGACGACAAAAGAACCTACGGTATAGACCAGAAAACTCACCAGCCACGAAGTAACCGAGTATTTGAGTAAAAAGGTCATGATGGAAGAGCCGGAAAAGGTCTCTTTGAGCGTGTCGATACGCGTTGTTCCGTCATCATGCAGCTGGGTCTGGGTCTGTTCGATCTGCACCTGGGAGTTTTCGAGCTGGTCCAGCCCGTAATCGGCTGCCATGAAGAAGAGGCTGTACATGACCAGCATGGTAATGATAAACGGCAAAAAAGCGAGTTTTAAAACGGGTGCGGTAAAAAAGTCCTGAATGGAGAGTTTTAACAGTGACGGTGGTGGCATTAGAGAAGCTCCTCGATAAGTGATATAAGCGTTTCGATCTGTTTTTCATCAAGTTTTCCTTCATGCAGATAACGCAGGTTTCCCTCTCTGTCAAAAAGAAGTACGTCCGAACTGTCGTCGGCAAGGCCCCACTCGGAGACCAGATGTTTGTGCATATCCTTTACATAGAGGGTATTCGGATAGCGTTTCTGCTTCGACTCCAGCGATGCGGCGATGGCAAAATTGGGCAACCAGGTTGCCGCCATGTTGACAATGGCGACCGAACCGAAACGTTCACGCTCAAACGTCTTGGCTTTGAGCGCTTCGGAGAGGTCGTTGTTGGTTTCTTTCTCATCCGGATCGACATAAAAGAGAATATGCACCTTGCCCTGCAGCATATCGCTGCTCCATGCGCTGCCGTCAAGCGCTCCGCCGGTGTCACCTTCAAGGCTTACATGTAAAGGCGGCGCGCCTACTTCGAGTGCTGCTGCGAGAATCGGCACCAGCAGGAGTGTGTAGAGTGTTTTCATTGTTTGCTCCAGAGTTTTTGATTGAGTTTAAGTTCTTCGATGATGCCGATGGCAAGGCGCAGGTGGCTAACGTATTCCATCGCCTGTTTGTAGCTCAGAAGTGATTTGAAGACGGTTGGTTCAAAATGGTCGTGAGCGGTCGCGACGGCCAGAATGATCTGCTCTCCGACAAAGGCGACATAGAGTTCGGCCTTGCTGCGTTTTTGAAAATCGAGCAGCCGTTTCATCATGGCATGGGTCAGGATGTAGCGTGCTTCGATCTGGTCAGAGCCGTAGACGACAAAGTGCTTTTCGAACTCCGGATCATCCATCTTGACCAGCTCCCCGTGGGAACCGTTTTTCGACTGAAACCAGCCGCCGACGAGTGAGCCCAGAAGTTTTTCAGCCGTATCGGGAAGGACGACGGTTTTTCCGTTGAAATGCTTGTTGAACTCGCTGACGATAAAGAGTCCCTGAAAAAGGGTGTGCCAGCTGGTGCGCCCTTTGGAGTCAGTCGTTTTGTACTCCGCGTGCAGATCGGAGAACTGGATGGGAACGCCGTCGATGGTGCCGCTGACATGGTCGTTACCCCGGTAGCGGTCGATACGGTGATTGAAAAGCTGCGAGCGTTCAAAAAGCGACTGCGATACGGAGCCGAGGGGATTGTAAAGCAATCCGGTTTCGATCGCTTCGATAAGGGGACGAATCACCTTGAATTTGAACTGCGAAACATAATCCTTGATCATCACCTTGTAGATGATACCGTCGATAGCAAAGCCGATCATCCCCACGGCGAAGATGCCGTCATTGAAAGTGCCGTCATTCAGATTGACAATGCCGACAATGATACCGAGTGTCAGGAGTGCGACAACGCTCTCGACCTGAATGATACGATTTTTGAGTTTGAGCCGTTCGTTCTCAAGCTCCTGCAGATCGGCATGGAGGACTTTGTAGTAATAATCGGTCAGTTCGCTCGCGCTTTTCATGCTTAACTGTTAAAAAGTGCCTTCACATCAACATTGGAGCGTTCGGTCTCGCTGATTTCGAAGACCGCTTTGCGGGTGTAGCCCATCGAGTTGGCCATAAAATTGGTCGGTACCATCTCGATGGCGTTGTTGTAGTCGGTAACGGCCTGGTTGTACGCGCGGCGTGCTGCGGCAATCTGTGCTTCGATTTCGTGCAGGGTGTTTTGCAGCTGCATCACGTTTTCGTTGGCTTTGAGTTCGGGATAGTTCTCCACCGCGACCATGATGGAACCCAGCGCCGATGTCATCTGCCGGTCAAGCGCGATTTTCTGGCTGTCGCTGATATCGGGTTTTGTCGCTTGTGCGCGCAGCTCGGTCACTTTTTCCAAAATGGAGCGTTCATGCTGCATGTACTGCTGCACCGATGCGACGAGATTTGGGATGAGGTCATAACGCTTTTTAAGTTGTGTATCGACGCCGGCGAAGATGTTCTCGACCTGATTTTTTTTACCGATAAGGGAGTTATACATCAGGACGAGAATGAGGACGATCACACCGATAATGACGAGTGCAGTCATGGCTGGCTCCTTGAAGAAGTGAAGTAGGGAGTAATTTTACCCTAATTGCTTCATGGTATGGAAACCTCGGGTTTTCATAAGAAAATTATATGGGAAGAGTCTCTTTTTAGTCTCGCTTTGCAAGATTCCCACGTTATAATAATAGCAACAGCATTAAAGCATTGCTTGCATTGCCATGGTTCAATGCTGTTGGTATAAAGCTGAAGATACTCAGGAAAGGTGCAAGTAGCGGTGTTACGAATATTTCTGCTGATTGGTTTTCTTTTACAACAGCTCATCGGAGCGACGTACGAGACCTCCCTGTTGCAGATTCACGCGAAAATTGTTCCCCGTATCGCACTGATGCTAGAGCCGATGCCGCAGCGTGAAACGGTGTCTATCGTATTGCTGTGTCAGAGTGCTGATCTGGAAGCAGCTGAGAATCTGAAACTGCTGATGGAACGCAGTTATCCGTCAGGTCTTGGTAAAAAGACGCTTCAGGTACATATTGAACGTTATAATACGTTTGAGAAAGCCGGAGAAGGAACGCTTCTTTTCCTCTTTGATGCACCAGAAGCGGTACGCAGCCGTGTCATAACGTATGCTGTCGAAGAGCATTTTCTCTGCATGTCTTATAATGCGTCGTATCTGAAAGAGGGGGTACATGCTTCGCTCCATCTCGGGCGTAATGTTCAGCCTTACCTGAATCTGCTCTCAGCCAGGCAGAGCGGTATTATTTTTCAAAGAACCCTGATCAGTGTCTCAAAAATTTACAATCCGAAGGATCAGCCATGACCGGGCTTTTCAATCTGAAAAACAAGATTATTGCCCTGGTGGGGCTTTTTACCCTGTTGATTTTCGGGTTGCATCAACATCAGCACACCGAGAGTGTCACCAAAACGGTAGTCGATGCGGAAGCATCGCGCAACGCTTTGCTGCTGCAAACTATTTTGCCTATTGTGCAGACCAATCTGGCATTCGGACTGATGGATTCCAATCGGGAGTATCTTGATACGATTGCAAGAGACAACTCCAATATCATTGCCATGACACTTCGCAATGACAAGGGTATGGTGCTCTATCGCTACGGGAATATCAACTACACTGACAATGCGGCCGTGGCGCAAAGCAACAAGATGTCGCAAACCATTACTGACAAAGTGACCGAAACTGTTATGGGGACACTGGAAGTTCATTTCTCCAATGTCTTTTTTCAGGAGATTCTCAAGCGACATCAACATTTTACCTATCAGTACATCGCATTGATTTTACTGCTTCTGCTTCTTATGGTCTGGATCATGGCACGTACGTTTGCACCGATGGAACGGTTGCTGGTGCAGATCAGAAGTTTTAATCCTTCGGCTGACAATTGCAGACTCGAACACACGATCCGTCTGGATGAAGCGGGTATCATTCAAAATGCACTGGCAGATATGACCGACCGGACCCGCGAACACAGCCGTATGCTGGCAGAACTGAATCAGACACTGGAAAACAAGGTTCAGGAACGCACTGCCGAACTTGAAATGCAGACGCACATGCTTGAGCAGAAGATTGATGAGGTGCAGGAACAGGAAAAGATGCTCATTGCCCAGTCACGGCTTGCTGCCATGGGGGAGATGATGAGCATGATCGCCCATCAGTGGCGTCAGCCCCTCTCAACCAGTTCTCTAATGATTACGAATTACAAAATCAAGTCGATGCTCTCAGGAAAAGAGCCGGGTGAATATGATGGCATTCTTGACAATATTTCCGAAACCCTGATCTATCTCTCCGAAACCATCGACGATTTTCAGACCTATTTCAAGCCGGACCGGGAAAAGAGCGATTGCTCCCTCGATGAGGTCGTCACACGTGCCGCGCATTTTACGGAAGCGCGTCTCAAAAGTTATGGGGTAACTTTGGTACGCGAATGTGAGCATGATATCCATGTCAAGAGCTATTTCAACGAACTGGTGCAGATACTCATGAATATCATGAACAATGCGATCGATGCAATCGGACACAACAGCAGCGATGCCAAAGCCATTACCATTGCCTGTTCTACACTGCGTGACGGACGCATCGCGCTGCAGATCTCCGACACGGGCGGCGGCATTGAAGACTCCGTGCTTGAAAAGGTGTTTGAACCCTACTTCAGTACCAAGGGAAAAAACGGAACCGGGTTGGGGCTATATATGGCAAAAATGATTGTCGAACGTCACATCGGAGGCACGATTATTGCAGGAAATATCAAAGGCGGTGCCCGTTTTACGATTATTTTTCCGGAGTCGTAGCGGCTTTTGCGGCAAGGTAGCCGCTGGCCCATGCAAAATGCAGATTATAGCCGCCACGTGCACCGACGACATCGAGTACTTCGCCGGCAAAGTAGAGATTCTCAACCAGCTTTGACTGCATGCTCTTCGAATCGATCATCTCGGTGCTGATACCGCCGCCACTCACTTCGGCATGTTTGAATCCATGGGTATCACTGACATCAAAACGCCACTGTGTCATGGCATGGAGCAGCTGTTTGAGCTGTTTGGTCGTGATGGATTCGCAGCGTGTCTGCGGATCGATACGGCAGCTCTCAAGCAGGTAGGGGACGATTTTGGTGGCGATCAGGCCGCTGAGCAGTTGTGCAATACTGCGCTGCGGCATGGAGGCGGTCAGTTTTCCCAGCTGGGAACCAAGCTCCTGCAGGGCAAATTGCGGAAGCAGGTTGAGTGTGATTGCAACCTGAGAGCCTTGTATCAGTGCTTCTGAAGCGCCCTGAGAGATATCCAAAATCGCAAAACCGGAAATACCGTAGCGCGTAAAAAGAAGATCGCCGCTGACCACTGCACGCTTCTCGCGGTCGACATACAACGTTACCTCTCCGACACATTTGACACCGGCTAAGCGTGCGGGAATCTCCGAAGCCAGATGCAGCTGCACAAGCGAAGGGTAGGTCGGTTCGATCTCATGGCCGAAGCTTTCGGCGAAGCGGTAGCCGTCATCGCAGCCTCCGAGCTGGGGTGCCGCCTCGCTGCCGGTAGTGATGATGAGCGCGTCAAACCCTTTATGTTCGCCATGCTTGCTTCGAAGTGAAAAACTCTCGGCATTTTTTTCCACGGAAAGAATCTCATGATCGCATTGTATGTTTACATGTAACGCTTCGGCACGCTCCTGAAGCAGCATTTTGACTGTTTTGGCCTCGTTGGTCAGCGGATAGACGCGGTGATCGGGTTTGATCTCCAAAAACAGCCCGATGCTGCGGCAGAACTTCTGAAAATGGTGAAAATCAAAACGGTGCAGGGCATCGCTGACAAATGCGTGGCGGGTTCCGAAATAGTTAGCGGTGTGCAGCGAGGTATTGGAGATATTGCAGCGGCCGTTTCCCGAAGCGAGAATCTTTTTACCCACGTCACTGTTTTTTTCAAAGAGCGTGACGGCAGCTCCCGCTTCGGCAGCGGTAATAGCGGCGATAAGACCGGCGGCTCCGCCACCGACAATGGCGATATTTATGGAATTATTCAAAAGCGACGGGTTGCCGGAAGTCGGCACCTGTTATACCACGGCGCTCTCTTGCTGCCGCGGCGGGTTCTGTTTCAATTTCAGTTGCGCACTTACCGCTTTTAGTGGTGTCAAACGTAAAAGATGAAGTGACGCTGAACATCGAAACCCTTTGATTTTTTGTCATTATAGCCAACTCTGTTGTAAGCTATAATAAGCTCCGATTTACGGGGAGGCAGTATGCAATTGCAATGGAAACAGATTTTCGGGGATCTGCGGAGTTTCAGAAAACAGCTGATCATCGGTCATGCGGTGGCATTAATGGCCGTGCTGGTGAGCCTTCCCGTACCGCTGCTTTTTCCGATGCTCATCGATGAAGTTTTGCTGGGAAAACCCGGTTGGGTGACTGCCGCCATCGATGCGGTGCACCGCCCCGAAAATGCCTACGTCTATATAGTAACGATCTTTGCGGTTACCGTGCTGCTGCGACTCTTTTTCTTTCTGTTTAATGTCATTCAAAACCGCCTCTTTATCCGGATTTCCAAAGCGATCGTCTTCAAGCTCAGAACGCGTCTGCTGCGCCATCTTGAGAAGGTCTCGGTTGCACAGTATGAAGCACTTGGCGGCGGGGGCGTGAGTGCCAAGATGGTGACGGATATCAACACCATCGACGATTTTATCTCCGTCAGTATCGGAAAATTTCTGATTTCGTCACTTTCGCTGCTGGGAGTCAGTATTGTCCTTTTCATCATTAATTGGCAACTGGCACTCATTCTGCTCACACTCAACCCCACTGTTGTTACGATCACCACGATGCTGGGAAAACGGGTACGCAAACTTAAGAAGAAGGAGAATCTGACCGTCGAGACGTTTCAGAATGCTCTGGGCGAGACACTCGATCTGTTCATCCAGATCCGCACGCACAATCAGGAGAAACGCTATATCGAACGTATGATCGATAATGCCCGAGCCATCCGCGATGCCTCATCAAGCTTCGGGTGGAAAAGCGAAGCGGCGGGAGGCCTCTCAGGCGTAATCTTTCTGGCAGGATTCGAGTTGCTGCGCGCAAGTGCGATGCTGATGGTCTTTTACAACCAGCTCAGTATCGGCGAGATGTTCGCCATTATGGGCTACCTCTGGTTTATGATTACGCCGCTTCAGGAGCTCATAGGGATCCTTTTTGCGTATCAAAACGCCAACAGTGCGCGAGAACGGCTTGCCGATATTCTCTCACTTGAACAGGAACCGCACTACGAAGCACGTTTTAATCCTTTCGAAAAAAGCGAAACCAATGCCATAACCCTGAAGAATCTTTCATTTTCGTACGGCAGCAAACAGGTACTGCATCATATCGATATGGAAATTCCCAAAGGAAAGACCGTGGCGATACTCGGACACAGCGGCAGCGGCAAGACGACACTGGCGCAGGTTATCCTGGGACTTTATGCGGCTTCGGAGGGCGAGATTCGTATTGACGGTATCGGCATTGAGAATATCGGGCTGGGGCTGCTGCGCGAGCACATTGCGCTGGTATTGCAAAATCCGAGGATGTTCAACGACACGCTGCGCCATAACCTGACACTGGGGCGTGACGTGGCAGAGAGTACGCTCTATGAAGCCTTACATGTAGCGCAGCTCGATGAAGTGGTACACCGTCTTACCGAGGGGCTGGAGACTAAAATCGGCAAGGAGGGCATCCGGCTCTCCGGAGGTGAACGTCAGCGCCTGGCGATTGCCCGTATGCTGATTACCCGTCCGAATGTGATCATTCTTGATGAGTCCACGTCGGCACTCGATGTGGTGACGGAGCAGCATCTCTTCGCTTCCTTGCGCGATCACCTCAAAGGTAAAACCGTTATTATCATTGCCCACCGGCTCAGTACGATTACCCATGCTGATCTCGTCTATGTGATCAAACAGGGACGTGTCGTAGAGTCGGGTGAACCCGCACTTTTACTGAAAAACGGCGGCCATTTCAGTGATTTTGTGCAGGCGCAGACGTAAAGAGCCCAAGTATCTTCTGGTACTCGTCGAAAGCGTGACGGTAAACATACTGGTTTTGGCCTGAACTGTTAAAAAGTTCCGTGGCGCTCATGCCAGATTCGAGCGCATTTTTGAGCAGTTTGGTCCGGCGCATGTGGGTGAAGGCAAGTCCCGGAAAATAGCGGTGAATCTCTTCCCGGATCGTTTCGTAGTCTTTCTCGTTCTCAATCATATTGGCAAACACGAGAATCGGTTTGTGTTTGAAGCTTTTAATCAGGATCTGACTCTTCATGATGGAGTTAAGATCGTTGATGGTCGGTAGTAAAATGATGTCGGCCTGATTCATGATCTCGTCGGCATGGGCATCGACAAAGCCCCCGAAATCGTATATGGTGTTTTCATAAAGCGGCAGTTTGTTGGGATAGTATTTGGCTTTTTTGTATTTGGAAATGACCACGGACATGTCATTCGTGACGTAACGGTAGTCCAGATCTTTTGCCAGTGAGAAGGCTATGGAAGTTTTCCCGACACCGCCCTTTGTGGAAGCAATAGCAATAACCGCCATCAGTGACTCCGTGCCAGTGCTGCGAAGTCTATGGCGTCATTCTTTTGCACTTCTTTTTCGGAAGTGTCGCGCAGGTCGCCGCTGAAGACGATGCCTTCAGCATTGCGTTTGAGTGTGCATCCCTTCATGCCCGGAACACACGGTTTTTGTACCAGTTTGCAGTAGCCATCGTGATCATGCTGGCAGGTCCAACCCATTAATAAGGCTCCTCGTTAATATTTCGTTGAATTATAGCGTATGGCAGGGGATGAGAAAAATTTCATGACGCTTTTTTTGACAAAGTACAATGTGATGCGATTGGAGTATTAAGGATGAAAAGAAGTTTGGAAACGATAGATGAAAAATAAAAATCAGCTGGCGCGGTGGACGGGACTCGAACCCGCGACCCCCTGCGTGACAGGCAGGTATTCTAACCAACTGAACTACCACCGCATTTGAAGCTTGAAAGTATATGTCATGAAAGCTTAAAACAAAGCCATGACCTATGGTGGGCACTACAGGACTCGAACCTGTGGCATCTACCTTGTAAGGGTAGCGCTCTACCAACTGAGCTAAGCGCCCGAAACGGATAAAATTTAAAATAACATCTTCAGAAGTTTGGCGACCCCTAAAGGATTTGAACCTCTGTCCCTACCATGAAGTGATAGTGTCCTTGGCCACTAGACGAAAGGGTCAGTATCAAAAAAACGTGGTGGGCACTACAGGACTCGAACCTGTGGCATCTACCTTGTAAGGGTAGCGCTCTACCAACTGAGCTAAGCGCCCGATAAATCGGTGTGGCGCGGTGGACGGGACTCGAACCCGCGACCCCCTGCGTGACAGGCAGGTATTCTAACCAACTGAACTACCACCGCAACCGAAAAAAATGGTGTCCTGTGTAGGATTCGAACCTACGGCCACATCATTAAAAGTGACGTGCTCTACCGGCTGAGCTAACAAGACATCTATAGCTTCACAATATTTGTGAGGCGAAATTATACTTTTAAATATATGCGTTGTCAAGACAAAAAACGAAGTTTAGGAGAAAAAGAGTTCCCTATCGATGAGAAGCAGCATTTTAATGGCGTAGAGTGCGCTCTGTTCCTGGATGTAATTGCGATCTCCGTGGAAGAGAAGCTGCTCATGATGCAGCTCGGTTTTACTGCGGGCGGCAATGCAGACCGTACCGACCGGTTTTGTCTCCGTACCGCCCTCGGGCCCGGCGATGCCACTGATTGCAAGTGCGTAATCGGCGTAGCTGACGTTAAGCGCTCCCTCGCTCATCTCCGCCACAACTTCGCCGCTGACGGCTCCGTAGGTTTCAAGAACGCCGTCATCGACAGCCAGCCAGTTCGCCTTGAGGGTGTTGGAATAGGTGACGAGCGAGCCTTCGTAAACAATGGAAGCACCGCTGTTACGCGTAAACATGTACGCAAGCAGACCTCCGGTACAGCTTTCGGCAAAAGTGAGTTTCCTGTTTCGGTGGGCCAGCTTTTCAATAATGTATGCCATCAGGTTGGAACTGGCAATCACCTTGTTGGGGAGAAGTTGCTTGGCCGAAGTGATCAGTTGGGCGATATTGCCGTAACGGCGGCTGTGTACGGTGACTTCGATCCATCCCGGAACGATGGTCGTAAAATCGAGCCTTGTGTCAAAACTTTGGGAGAGCGGTTCGAGCAGCATTTTGGCACTGGCGTGATCTTCGTTGAAAAGATGGATCGTGGCACTGCGCTGTTCGGGTTCGATGAGCACCTGCGGCAGCGTCTCGTTTTCGGCGGCCACAATCACATTGATGTGTGCCTTGGCATATTCAAGCAGGTAGCTTCCGGGCTCAAATACGGAAGCCTGCGAAGGAATGAGCATCTGCTCTTTGAGAATCTGGTTGTCCAGTGTGATGGTGCTGAGCAGTTTGCCTACAACGGCGGCACTGCTTTTGGAGGTAATAATAACCAGAAGCAGCTCCTGCGAAAGCAGGGCTTCAAGTTCCAGAAAAAGGGTATTATCAGAGTCCGCGACCATCTGGATCTGGTCGATTTTTCCCAAAGATGCTTCAACATGACGGATCGTATAACGCCTGAGCGGATCATTGTTGATGAACTTGTTACCGACGAAAAGCAGAAGGTTTTTCATGTGCCGCACTCTTTTTTGCTGTAGTATAGCACACCATCGACAGCTTTTTTTAATAGCGCTGCGGGTATAATGCAAAAATTTTTAACAAGCTTACATGTAAGGTTTTTGATGGATTATAAAGAGACGCTCCTCTTACCCAAAACGGATTTTCCGATGCGCGGCAATCTGGCTCAAAACGAGCCCAAACGCTACAGCGCGTGGTATGAAAAAGATGTCTATGCCAAGATGAAGCGCCTGCGCGAAGGTGCAAAGAGCTTCACACTGCATGACGGCCCTCCCTATGCCAACGGCCATATCCATATCGGACACGCACTCAACAAGATTTTAAAAGACATCGTCGTCAAGTTTCACTATTTCAACGGCAGCGCAGTGCGCTTCACACCGGGCTGGGACTGTCATGGGCTTCCGATTGAACAGCAGGTTGAGAAAAAGCTCGGCGGCAAGCAGAAGAAAGAAGAACTCTCCACGGCCGAAGTACGCCGTCTCTGCCGTGAGCATGCCGAAGGTTTCGTGAACATTCAGCGTGACGAGTTTAAAACCCTGGGTATCGTGGCTGACTGGGAACATCCCTATCTGACGATGGATTATAGGTTTGAAGCCAACATTTACCGTACCCTGTGTGATGTGGCTAAAAAAGGACTGCTTATCGAGCGTTCCAAACCGGTTTACTGGAGCTGGGCGGAGCGTACTGCGCTGGCCGAGGCCGAGGTGGAGTATGAAGATAAAGAGTCTCACTCCATTTTCGTGGCGTTCGAGCTGAGCGAAGAGTCCAAAATCCGCACTTCCATCGAGGGAAAAGCCGCATTCGTTATCTGGACGACAACGCCATGGACGCTCCCGGCCAATACCGGAATCTCCATTAATCCCGATGAGCAGTACGTCCGCAGCGCGGATGGTTACATCGTCGCCGCGAAACTCTATGAGCGTCTTGTCGAGCAGGGGATTATCAAAGGCGAAATTGTTCAGCATTTCGATGCACCGCAATTTGAAAACCTTCATGCGCTCAATCCGCTCAACGGGCGCCGTTCCCACATTGTGCTGGGCGAGCACGTTTTGATGGACAACGGTACGGGCTGTGTCCATACCGCTCCGGGTCACGGCGAAGACGACTACCGCGTAGGGCTCAAATACAATCTTGACGTCATCATGCCGGTGGATGAGACCGGGTGCTATGATCAGACAGTCGTGCGCGAAAAGCTGCTGCCCGATGCTGAAAGTTTTGTCGGTATGCACATCTTTAAAGCCAATGAACCGATTCTCGCACTGCTGGGTGAGGCACTCTTACATGTAAGCAAAATGCGCCACTCCTATCCGCACTGCTGGCGCAGCCATACACCGCTTATTTTCCGCGCGACGCGTCAGTGGTTCATTGCTGTTGACGGTACGCCTGAAGGGGAAGAGAAAAGCTTGCGCGAAATCTGTTCCGATGCCGTGGCAACAACAAAATTCTATCCCGAGAGCGGCCGCAAACGTCTGGGCTCCATGGTTGAAAACCGTCCGGACTGGTGTATCTCCCGCCAGCGCGACTGGGGTGTGCCCATCGCCTTTTTCCGCGTGAAAGCCACGGGTGAAGTTCTGCTTGACGAGAAGGTACTTAACTTTGTCGCGATGATTTTTGAACAGCAGGGTAGCGATGCGTGGTATACGCTTGATATCGCGCAGCTGCTCTATCCCGGCAGCGGGTACAAGAGCGACGAGCTTGAAAAAGTGAGCGACATTCTCGACGTCTGGTTCGATTCAGGCGCGACGTGGAACGCCGTGCTCAAGTCGCGTGCCTTCGATGCGGGCGATTACCCCGCCGATGTCTACCTTGAGGGGAGCGACCAGCACCGCGGCTGGTTCCAGAGCTCACTCTTTTTAAGTGCGAGCGTTCAGCACCGCGCACCTTACGGCAGTCTTATCACCCACGGTTTTACGATGGACGGCAAAGGTGAGAAGATGTCCAAATCCAAGGGTAACGTCGTGGCTCCCGAAAAAGTGGTCAAGGAGTTCGGCAGCGAGATTTTGCGCCTGTGGGTTGCGATGAGCGATTATCAGAATGATCAGAAAATCTCCGATGACATTCTCAAGCAGACGGCGGAACAGTACCGAAAACTGCGAAATACGTTCCGTATCATGCTTGCCAACATTGACGATCTCGATGCGATCATGCCGTTTGAAGCACTTGGAATTCTTGATCAGTGGATCGTTTCGAAAGCGTCGCGGCTTTTTGCCGAAGTTCATAGAAATTTCGAGCAGTACAACTTTGTTCAGGGCATGAGCCTGCTGAACAATTTCATTGTCAACGATCTGAGCGGCATTTACATTGATGTCACGAAAGACCGTCTCTATTGCGATGCGATGAATGATCCGCACCGACGTGCCAGCCAGAGCGCGATGGCAATGATTACCCGTGCCATGCTGGGGCTCATTGCTCCGATTCTGACCTATACGGCTGACGAGATTATCGAGGCGGCTCCGGCAGTGATCAAATCCGGGCTGGAAGACATTTTCGACGTGACCTACGAACCGCTTGATGTTCCGGTGTCAACCTTTCCTGAGCGTTACATGATGGAAGCGCGTGAGAAATTTTCCGAAATCGTTGACGGTCTTAAAAAAGCCAAAAATATCAAGGCGACGCTGGAGCTGATTGTTTCGACATCGTCTCAGACCGTCGCCGCGCTACCTGTCGTGGAAGCGGAGGACTGGTTTGTCGTTTCCGGCCTCGGCGCCAATGCCGTAACAAAAGAAGCGGGCCGCTTTGAAGTCGAAGGCGATACTTTTGTCATCGGGTATGCCGAAGCCGAGAAGTGTCCGCGTTGCTGGAAGTATCAGTCGGCTGCGGCAGATATTACATGTAAGCGCTGCGAAGAGGTTGTGAGTGCCTAGTCTGAGCGAACCGGTACCCATGAGTTTCATTATTGAAACGGTACTGATTATTTTTATTATGATCGGCATCGGTGTTGCTGCCGTCATTCGAGCCAAAAAACGAAAGGAGCGTGAATGATTACTCTCAAAGAGGCCCTTAAGCTCTCAGGCGACGAGATTGCCGCACTCAAACAGGAACTGCGAAGCAAAATCGAAGCCAACAGTGAACTCAATGCCTACATCGATGTCAACGATGCGGGAAGCGGCATTCCGATTGCCGTCAAGGACAACATTCAGGTCAGGGAGTGGTCGGTCACGTCGGCTTCGAAGATCCTCCAGGGCTACATTGCTCCTTATAACGCGACGGTGATTGAAAAACTTCACAGTGCGGGACTCTCCCCGTTTGGACGAACCAATATGGATGAGTTCGCCATGGGTTCGACAACGGAGAGCAGCTGCTACGGTAAAACGCTTAATCCGCGAAATACCAACTGTGTTCCGGGCGGCTCTTCGGGCGGTTCGGCAGCAGCCGTGGCGGCGGGACTCGCCATAGCGGCACTCGGCAGCGATACGGGCGGTTCCATTCGCCAGCCGGCCGCGTTTTGCGGGATTGTCGGCATGAAACCGACCTATGGCCGCGTGAGCCGTTACGGTCTGGGGGCGTATGCCAGTTCACTCGATCAGATCGGGCCGATGACCCAAAACGTCGAAGATGCGGCGATTTTGTATGACATCATCAGCGGATACGATCCCAAGGACTCCACGAGTGCGGATATCAGCTATGAGAGCGTGGCGGACAAACTTGACGCGAACAGAAAACTGACCGTCGCCGTGCTGCCGAAATATGTCGAAGGAGCCAGCGAAGCGATCCGTAACGGATACACCAAAGCGATTGAAGCGCTTAAAGCTGCGGGACACACCATCGTCGAAAAAGAGCTGATGGACCCCAAATATGATATTTCAGCCTACTACATCACCGCGACGGCGGAAGCCACGACCAATCTGGCGCGTTATGACGGCATCCGCTACGGGGCGCGTGTCGAAGGGGAGAATCTCAAAGACACCTTTATCCGTACCCGTTCCGAAGGCTTCGGTGACGAAGTCAAACGCCGTATCATGCTGGGCAACTTCGTTCTCTCTTCCGGGTATTACGACGCCTACTATGTGAAAGCCCAGAAAGTACGCCAGTTGATCAAGCGTGAGTACGAAGAACTTTTTAAAGAGGTCGATTTGATCCTCTCGCCTGTGGCGCCTTCAACGGCGTATGAATTTGGAGCGCTTGCTGACCCGATGGAGATGTACCTCTCGGACATCTACACCATTTCCGTCAACCTTGCCGGCCTTCCGGCCATTTCACTTCCGGTCGATACCGCTCCTGACGGCATGCCGGTCGGACTTCAGCTTATCGGTGCCGCGTATGCGGAACAGACCGTCTTTGACGGTGCCTATTCACTCGAACAACAATTACTTAAATAAGGAGAGACCATGATGAAAATCCGTAAACGTGCCCTGACATTCGAAGACGTACTTCTCGTTCCCCGCTATTCGGAGATTTTGCCCAAAGAGGTAAACCTCGACACCATGCTGACCCGTAACATCAAGCTGAAAATTCCTATGGTCTCTGCGGCAATGGATACAGTCACGGAATACCGTGCGGCTATTGCCATGGCACGTCTGGGCGGTATCGGGATCATCCATAAAAATATGGATATCGCGACACAGGCAAAGATGGTCACCAAGGTGAAAAAAAGCGAATCGGGCATTATCATTGACCCGGTCTTTGTACATCCCGATGCGACGCTCGGCGATGCCGAAGCGTTGATGAGTGAATTTAAAATTTCCGGTGTTCCGGTTGTTGACACGCACAACCGCCTGATGGGGATTTTGACCAACCGTGATATGCGCTTTGAAAAAGATATGTCCAAACTGGCCATGGAAGTGATGACACCGATGCCGCTCATTACCGCCAAGCAGGGTATCTCTCTTGATGATGCCGCAGATATTATGCACAAAAACAAGATCGAGAAACTTCCCATCATTGATGATGAAGGGTATCTTAAAGGTCTGGTGACCATTAAGGACATTAAAAAACGTATTGCGTACCCCCATTCTAATAAAGATGACTTTGGACGTCTTCGTGTCGGTGCCGCCATTGGCGTGGGACAGATGGACCGTGCCAAAGCGCTTGTCGCAGCAGGTGTCGATGTTCTCGTTCTCGACTCGGCACACGGCCACTCCAAAGGGATTCTCGATACGGTGAAAGCCATCAAGTCGGAACTCTCCATCGATATCATTGCCGGTAACGTTGCAACTGCCGAAGCGGTTGAAGCCCTGATCGAAGCGGGTGCGGACGGCGTTAAAGTGGGAATCGGGCCGGGCTCGATCTGTACGACGCGTATCGTCGCCGGTGTCGGGGTTCCTCAGATCTCCGCCATCGACGAATGTGCCGAAGCGGCGCGCAAACACGGTGTGCCCATCATTGCCGACGGGGGGATCAAATACTCCGGTGACATTGCCAAGGCGCTCGCGGTCGGTGCGTCGTGCATCATGGCGGGTTCCCTGCTTGCCGGTACTGAAGAGTCACCGGGTGACACCATCAGTTATCAGGGACGCCAGTATAAGGCGTATCGCGGTATGGGCAGTATCGGGGCGATGACCAAGGGGAGTACCGACCGTTATTTCCAGGAAGGTACGGCTGCTGACAAACTGGTTCCCGAAGGGATCGAAGGACGTGTTCCGTACCGCGGTCCTGTCGGCGGTATCATTCACCAGATGATGGGCGGTCTGCGCTCTTCCATGGGATACTGCGGTTCGAAAAACATTCAGGAGTTCTGGGACAAAGCGGAATTCGTTGAGATTACCAGTGCGGGACTCAAGGAGTCTCATGTTCACGACGTCATCATTACCGAAGAGGCGCCCAACTACCACATTTAAGGAACGTTATGTCTGAAGAACGACGCTTCGCCGGATTCTGGGTGCGTTTTGTCGCATCACTGATCGATACGGTTGTACTGGCCGTACCGCTGGGTATTGTCGTGACACTTCTCAGCGGCGGGGCATGGCTGGATATGAGCCAGATGACCCAGGCGATGCAGATGGCCCAAAGCGGCAATGTCAATGCCTTACATGTAACGCCCCGCGCCGATATGACATGGGAACTCATTTTCGAACTGTTGATGGCACTGGTCATCATCGTATTCTGGAAACGCTGGGCCGGAGCGACGCCGGGCAAGAAGATGCTGGGTATCGAAGTCGTCAGTTACGACGGCGCCGGGCAATTGAGCAATACGCAGATGATCACCCGCTATATCGGCTACATTGTCTCCATGCTCCCTTTTATGATCGGTTTCATCATGGTGGCGTTTCATAAAGAGAAACGCGCCCTGCATGATCTGCTTGCCAATACCGCGGTGATTTATGTCGAGGATCGCAGCGCTTCATAATTCCGTTACCGCGGCAAACAGCCGCAACGTTTCTCTTTTTGGCTTCAACCCCCATATTTATGGTAACTACGCTATACTTGCCGCCAAAACTTCAATCCTTGAAGGCTGCATGAATCAACGTTTGGAAACTGTACAAAAAAACACCCTCTTGCGAAGGCAGAAACGCGCCGAGTATTACTACCATCAGCAGATGATCTCCAAAGAGGTCCAAGACCTTGCCTGTGAAGTCACCCGTGTGACCGGAATGAGTGTTGATGAGATTCTCATAGCATACGGTTTCATCACCGAATACGACCGGGTTATCGCCGAATCGATTGAAAAAAAACTCTCCTACGTCGATCTCAATACCTCCGCGCCTTCTCCCGAAGCGCTTGCCCTGGTACCTAAAGAACTGATTCTCAAACACGGGATTCTTCCGTTTTCCTGTGATGCGAGAACCTTGAGCATTGTTGTCGACAGCAGTTACGATTTTCGCTCGGTGGGGTTGCTTGAACGTACCACTTTGCGGGATATCCGCGTTGCCTATGGGCAGAAAAACCTGATTCACGAAGCGCTCAAACAGTATTACGAGCATAACTACATCTCGCAAAAAGAGTCGCTTTATGCGCTGGTGGCCAACCATGACTCTATTGAGATCAAGGGACTCGTCGATGCGATCATTCATATTGCCATCAATATGAGCGCATCAGACATTCATATTGCGCCCGAAGATGACGTGGTGCATATTTTTCTCAGACTCGATGGCGTACTCCAGCACTACTGCTCGCTGCCTGTGCATATCAGAGAGCAGATCGTCTCCCGTATCAAGGTGATGTGTGAGCTCGATATTGCCCAAAAGCGCATGGCGCAGGACGGTTCGATGACATTGAGCTACGAAGAACGCGATTATGACATGCGAATTTCGACCATGCCGACCGATCAGGGAGAAAGTGTCGTACTGCGGATTCTGACCAACACCAAAGAGCTGTTTCAGCTCGAACAGCTCGGACTCAGCGACGACATTCTGGGGCGTATCAAACGGCTTTCAAAAAAGCCCTACGGGGTGATTTTGCTCAGCGGTCCCACCGGCAGCGGCAAAACAACGACACTCTATTCGATTCTGCGTGAGGTCAACCGTCTGCAGAAGAATGTTCTGACCATCGAAAACCCGATCGAGTACCGTATTCCTTTTGTCAAGCAGACGCAGTACAACCCCAAATCCGGCTATACCTACGACAAGGCGATTCGCGCCTTTATGCGTCAGGATCCGGATATTATTCTTGTCGGAGAGATCCGCGATACCGATACGGCGCAGATTGCGATGGAAGCTTCCATCACGGGACACCTCGTGCTCTCGACCGTCCATACGAATGATGCCGTCGGCGCTCTGGTGCGGCTTCGGGGACTGAAAGTCCCCTCATTTTTGCTGAGCGAAGGGATGCTGGCGGTTATCGCGCAGCGTCTGGTGCGTCGGCTTTGCCCGTTTTGCAAGAGCGCACGGCGTTACAGCAGGGAAGAGCTGATGCTCTATAACATCAGTGAAAAGCTGCTGACGCAGCAGCATTATGATTTTTTCGAAGCCAGCGGATGCGAACGGTGCAATAATACCGGGTATCGGGGACGTCTGGCGATTACGGAACTTTTCGAGGTTGATTCGCGGGTCAAGATGATGATTTTCGAAGAACTCAGCAGTGTCGAGATTCTTGATTATGTCATTGCCCAGGGCATGGTAACGCTGCAGGAAGATATGTTTAAAAAAATGCTCGCCGGCGTCAGCAGCCTTGAAGAGTATGAACGTACCATCCTCTAGGGCGCGGGCGCTATTAATCAACTCTAAAACAAGCCCGTGGTATAATCGCAGCTTACTATAAGAGCGTATTATAATAGGAAATGTGATGAAACAGCAGACAAAAGCCCTCCATGCAGGATATGAAAAAGATTCGCAAAGTACGATGGCCGTGCCCATCTACCAGACGACCGCCTACGAGTTCCGCGATGTGGAACATGCGGCAAACCTTTTTGCGCTCAAAGAACTGGGTAATATCTATACCCGTTTGAACAATCCTACCACCGATGTTTTCGAAAAACGTTTCACCGAGATGGAAGAGGGCGAAGCCGCCATCGCGACTTCAAGCGGCATGTCGGCAATCTTTTACGCCATTGCCAACTGTGCCGAGGCGGGCGATAACATTGTATGCGCCTCGCAGCTCTATGGCGGTACGCTCACACAGACGGCCCATACACTCAAGCGTTTCGGTATCGAAGCGCGTTTTTTCGATGTTCATGATCCCGAAGCGATTCTGGATCTGGTGGATGACAAAACCAAAGTCATCTTTTTTGAAACCCTGACCAATCCGAGCATTGATGTCGCCGACATTGCGCGCATCAGTGCCATCGCAAACAGATACGGCATTATCACGGTTGTTGACAATACGGTAGCGACTCCGATACTTTGTCAGCCTTTCAAGCACGGCGTCGATGTCGTGGTGCACTCCGCCAGCAAATATACGACCGGGCAGGGGCTCGCCATCGGCGGCATCATGGTCGAACGCAAAGGGCTGGTCGAGAAGCTTCGCGGTAATGCGCGCTATCCCCAGTTTAACGAGCCTGATGCCTCCTATCACGGCCTGGTATATGTGGATGTTCCGCTGCCGCCATTTTCACTGCGCGCACGTCTGAGCCTGCTGCGCGATCTCGGGGCCGTGGTCTCTCCGTTTAACTCATGGCTTTTCATTCAGGGGCTTGAAACGCTGCCGCTGCGTATGCGCGAACATTCGCACAACGCGCAGATCGTTGCGGAATTTCTGGAGAACCATCCGATGGTGAAAAAGGTCAACTATCCGGGTCTTAAGTCCAACAGCAACTACGCCAATGCCCAGCGCTATTTCGAGAATGGTCAGAGCAGCGGACTACTGAGTTTCGAGGTTGAGAGTTTCGAGACGGCCAAAAAAATCGTTGATGCGGTTGAAATCTTTTCACTGGTCGTCAATATCGGCGATTCCAAATCGATCATTACTCATCCGGCATCCACGACGCACCAGCAGCTTTCGCATGACGAGCTTATGGCGTGCGGCGTGCCCGAGGGGTTGATCCGTCTGAGCATCGGGCTGGAGTCTCCACTCGATCTGATAGATGATCTCAAACAGGCTCTGGAGGCATAATCCGCCCGTGCTGAACCTTCAGACCCATACCGAGCATTTTACGTCTCCGCTCTATCTGGAGAGCGGTCGTATTCTTGAACCTTTCGACATCATTTATGAGACCTACGGCGAACTGAGCGAAGCCAAAGACAATGTCGTTGTGGTCACCCATGCCCTGACCGGGTCGCACCATGCCGCAGGTTTTTATGACAATGATAAAAAACCGGGATGGTGGGACGGTTTTATCGGTGATGGCAAAGCCATTGACACGACGAAATATTTTGTCATCTGCTCCAACGTGATTGGAAGCTGTTTCGGTTCTACCGGCCCCATGTCGCAGATGTACCCTTATGATGAGCCCTATCGCTACAAATTCCCGGTTGTGAGCATCAAGGATATGGTCAAAGCCCAGCGCCTGCTTTTTGATCGGCTGGGCATCCATAAAGTGCATGCCATCGTCGGCGGTTCCATGGGTGCCATGCAAGCGATGCAGTTTGCCGTCGCTTATCCCAATTTTGCAAAAAAAATCGTGGCAATGGCGGGAACCTATGCGACGCAGCCCTGGGCGATTGCTTTCAACAAGGTTGCTCAGGAAGCGATTTTGCAGGATCCCGAGTTCAAGCAGGGGTATTATGATCCTGAAGTGATCCGCGAAAACGGGCTTTCAGGTATGGCAATCGGGCGCATGGCCGGACATATCAGCTTTTTGTCGCATGAGTCGATGGAGCGGAAATTCGGACGCGAATACAAGCGCAATGACGGACTTTTTGAACTCTTCGGGAAGTTTCAGGTAGAGACCTATCTGGAATATAACGGCTATAATTTTACGAAATGGTTCGATCCGCTTTCTTATCTCTACATCACGAAAGCGATTAATATTTTTGATCTTTCACGCGGATTTGACGCTCTTGAAGAGGCACTTTCTCAGATTACGGCAGAACTCTATTTGATAGGGTTTGAAAAAGATCTGCTGTTTCAGCCTTCCGAAATGAAAAAAATCGATGAGATTGCGAAAGCTCAGGGTGTGAATTCGCACTACCTTGAGGTGGAGAGCGATTACGGGCATGACGCCTTTTTGGTGGAGCTTGACAAATTCGACAATTATGTAAAGGATGCTCTTGAGTGATTCAACGTTTGAAACCCATCTGCAGCGCTCCAAGGAGATTCTGGAAAAGCTGATGAACCCGGAAATTACAATGAGTGAAAGTGTCGCTGCTTTTGAAGCAGGCATGAAAGAGCTGAAAGAAGCTCAGGAGATGCTTGAAAAGGCACAGCTTCAGGTTGAGGAGATCAAGAACAGTGCCAAAGCTTAGAGCCGCCGCGCTGCAACTGCCAAGCATCGGTATGAGTTCGACACGACTCTATCGTTATGTACGTCAGGCTCACAAGTCGGGGGTACGCCTTCTGCTTCTGGGTGAGTATCTGCTGAATCCTTTTTTCCATGAACTCCGTACGCTCTCGCTGGGCATGATCAAAGAGCAGAGCGAGCATCAGCTGAGCGTTTTGAAGGAGCTGTCGCAGACTCATGATATGACGATTGTCGCTTCACTGGTCGTGGTACGCAAGCGCCGCCCTTACAAGATGATCGTCAAAGTCTCTCCCGCGTCTATCAGCTATTACGAACAGCAGCTGCTCATCAATTATCCGCACTGGAACGAAGCCGATTTTTTTGCCAACGAACGCAATGTTTTGAAAGAACCGCTGGTCTTTAGTGTTGACGGGGTTCGCTGTGCGGTCATGGGCGGGTTCGAACTCCATTTCGATTCGCTTTTTGGTATGCTCGATAGCAAAAATATTGATCTGCTGGTCGTACCGAGCGTCTCGACATTTGAGTCGAACCAGCGCTGGCAGCAGCTCATTGCCATGCGTGCTTTCACGCACCACTGCTATATTCTCCGGGCCAATCGTATCGGTGATTATCAGGAAGGGGCGCATCAGTGGCGCTTTTACGGAGATTCACTCTGTGTGTCGCCTGAGGGTGGTGTGATTGCGCATCTGGGCAATACCGAAGAGCTGATGATTGTTGACATCGACCACAAGGAAGTCGTCGCAGCACGTCGCGGCTGGGGTTTTAAAGAATCCCTGAATGGCCGGCTCCCTTCCTGATGTTCCGGCTTCTGCTTTTTTTTGGCCTCTTTTTCGGGCCGATAGGTGCCGCTGAGACGCTGCTTGAAATCAATGAACCCCGTGTTTATGATCTCGGAAAATCAATCAGTTATTATCGTGACTCCAATAACAGCGAGAGCTATCGCAGCGTCATGCATCGCACCTTTAAACCCTGCACCCGTGAAGTTCCGTCATTTGGCTTTACGTCATCGGCGTACTGGTTTCGTCTCGATCTGCTCCCCTCATCCTCCATACTCAATGACCGCTGGTTTCTGAAGGTAGAGTACCCGCTGCTCGATTCCATTGTATTGTACGGTATCGATCCGGAGGGTGCTCTGATTTTTGAAAAACATGGCGGAGAGCTCGAACCGTTTGCGAACCGCGAACTCTCCCAGCGTCATTTTATTTTTGAGATTCCATTTGTCGCGGGACGCGAACTGACACTGCTGATGCGAGTTGAGACGATGGGATCGCTTCAATTGCCGATCACGCTGCAGCGCGGTGTCGACCTGTTGGTGACGCAGGAGAGCCACCTGCTGCTGATTGGGATCTATTACGGCATTTTTCTGATCATCTTTGTTTATAACCTGATTCTCTATTTTTACACCTGGGATCGCAACTATATTCGCTATCTGCTCTTTTTAAGCAGTTTTATCATGTGGCAGCTCTCTTTTGACGGATTGGGAAATGAGTATTTCTGGACGGATCATTGGTGGAATATCGAGCACGGCACGGCGTTTTGGATTATCTTCTCCTCATTCAGCGCCATCTTGTTCGGGCGTTACTTTCTACAGACCTCGGAATTCACCCCAAAACTCGATGGCGTCTTGCTGCTGACTCTTGGAATCAGTGCGATTGCTTCTCTGTTTGCAATCTTTATCCCGTATGACGTGATGGTGAAAATAGGCGCATTCCTGGCAATTGTAACTCCGCTGTTGCTGTTAAGCTCTGGTGTCGTGGTGTGGCGGCACGGTCATCGCGCGGCTCGTTTTTACATTATGGGGTGGAGTGCGTTTCTGATAGGCAGCGCTCTTTTTTCCCTGAACAAGTTTGATGCGATTTCAGGGTTCTATCTCATCAACTACGCGCAGCAGATCGGTTCGGCTCTGGAGATGCTTTTTCTCTCCTGGGCGCTTGCAGACCGGGTGAATCTGCTACAGGTTGAGTACAACGAAAAATTGCATCGGCTCAACATGACGCTGCAGGAGAGGGTACGCGAAACTCTTGAACACATGCGGAAAAAAGATCGGATGCTCTCGCATCAGGCACGTTTGGCCTCGATGGGAGAGATGATCGAGCAGATTGCTCACCAGTGGCGTCAGCCGCTCAATAATATGGCACTGCTCAATCAGGACACGTATGTGAAGATGTCTCTCGGTATGCTTGATAACGCTACACTTGAGAAAAATCATGATCACATCAATGACAATTTGCAGTACATGTCCAAGACGATCGATGATTTTCGTACCTTTTTTGCCGTGGACTCCGAAACGCTTACATGTAACCTTTCGGAGATCATCGATGACACGCTTAAACTCACGGAATCGACACTGCATTACGCCAGTATCGAAGTACGCCGGGTGTATGAGTCCGACGGCCGGATTCGGGTCAAAAAGAATGAACTGATGCAGGTCTTTATGAACCTTGTTAAAAACAGTATTGATGTCATTAAAGAAAAAACGCATCGACCGGGACGTATCACAATACGGATGGCGACACTTTCCAATCGTGCCGAGATCTACTTCGAGGACAACGGCGGCGGCATCCAAAAGACACCGATTGATGATATTTTCAAACCCTATGTCTCAAGCAAAAAAGAGGGGACCGGTATCGGGCTCTATCTCTCTCGTGCCATTATTGAAAAATATCATGGTACGATTGACGTCACGAACGGGACGCAGGGCGCGTGCTTCCATATTTCACTGCCGCTTGAAGCGGAGCTATCAATTACTGATAAAAGCACTCGAGATTGATCAGCGGCTTACATGTAAGAGGCTATAATCTCTAAAATGTGACAAAAGGAGCGAGAAGATGATGGAGTATTTTCACCGTCAGGTACAACTCTGGGGCGAAGCGACACAGCGCTCCCTTCAGGAAAAAAAGGTTGCCATCATTGGCAGCGGCGGGCTGGGAAGTTCGCTGGCATTCGCTTTGGGGGCATCCGGTATCGGCACGATCCATATGGTGGACTTCGATACGGTAAGCGTGCACAACATTCATCGGCAGATCGCTTTTAAAGTCGGCGATGAAGGGCGTTATAAAGCGGAAGTCGCGGCGCAGATCATTGAAGCGCGCTGCCCCTTTGTGAAAGCGCATGCCCATGTATGCGATTTTGAGAGCTTTGCTGCCAGGGAAGTTCCTGTCGATCTTATTATCGATGCTACCGACAATCTTCCTTCACGGGGTGCCATCAATAGTTATGCCAAAGCACGGCAATTGCCCTGGGTTTACGGTTCGGTGGAGGCGTTTAACGGACAGGTCTGCTTTTTTGAAGCGGCGTCGTTTAACGATGTCTTCAAGATTACCAGCAAGACGCCGGCGGGAATCGCAGCGCCTATCGTCATGCACATTGCTTCGCTTCAGGCGAATCTGGCACTGCGTTATCTGGCAGGCTTACATGTAAAGAAAGATTATCTCTATTATCTGTTTTTCAACAGTGAGGGAGAGTTGATGACGCAGAAGTTCAATCTCCCCAAAGCGCATTAGGCTATTGTGCCGCGATAAAACGTGATACGGCAGAGATCTCTTCATCACTGAGCGAAGCGACCTGTGCCGCCATCAGTGCTTTCATACTGCCGCCGTAGCTGCCGTCTTTGTACCCCTTGATGGCAGCTTCAATTTTTTCACTGCTCCAACCGGCGATGATCTGTGATTTGTTGAGTGCGCTTTTTTCGGCTTTCATACCGTGGCACGAGGCACATTTCTGAAATACTTCGGCACCGCTGCGTTCGCGAAGTGGTGGCGCCTCGACACTGCTGGATGCCACAGCAAGAGAGACGGAATGCGTTGAAGCCTCGCTTGCAGGTGTAGCAACCGCTGTTTCCTGTGCCGGTACGGTTGCCGCACTTTTTTCAGATTTGCTCTGTTCCGCGCTGCATCCGAGCAGCAGGATTGCCGCTATTACACTTATTACCATTTTCATCATGGACCCTTACATGTAAAGATTCCGCAGTCTAGCAAATCCCGGCTGTTGAAATCCAAAGGGTAGAAAAGTGCAATGGAAGTTTAGATAATATAAAGGTAATTGATTCAGGAGGGCTGGATGCTGTCATGGGTACGACTTTTCTTCATGCTTGGAGTGCTTTACGGAACGCTCTGGAGTGTCGAAAGCGTCGCGGTTACTGAAAGCACAATCAATGAAGCGCAACAGAAGCAGTTAGTGATGTGGCCATCGGCATTTACAAGCGGCTAAAAACCGCAGGAATTGCTATGCCTCTGCCGCGGCAGCAGATCCTGATGGATAAAGAGATGCTCCCTTAACGATTCATGCCTCCCGGACCCATTCCCTGTCCGCGTCCCATCCCTTTTCCGGCATTTTGCATATGCGATGCCTGATGTGCCTGAAACTCTTCAGGCGAGATACTGCCGTCATGATTGGTGTCGACATCGTCAAAAACGGGTGCATTGCCTGCATTGCGCATCATTTTTCCAGCTTCTGCCTGTTGTGTCATACGCTTTTGCTGTGCCGCTTCAAACTCGCTTTGTGTCACTTTGCCGTCCCCATTTCCGTCGAACTCGGAGAACGAGGGCATCATATTACCTTGAACTGCCATTAAAGCGGTGCCAAGCAACATTGCACCTAACCATACTGATTTCATTGTGAACTCCTTTGTGTGTATCAGAGGATTATACTTCAATTCCGATTTATAAATGAATGATTATTTATTAAAGTTAACAATGTGATGATAAAAAACGGGATAATGCGTTGCGCGCCGAAGGTGTCAAAATGTAGTATGTTTATCTTCTGGAAAAGTTGCGTCTGAGGATGAGGAACCATAAAGCACCTGAAGGAGTCCAGAAACACCCCATCCACAGCAGTGTCATTTCGCTGAAATAGATTCCGGCACTCAGCATGATGACACCGATAATGAAGACAGTAAGTGCAGAAAAATAAAATCCGAGTTTTTGTTGCGGTGTCATAACACTCCTATAAGGTACACGCCGGGTTTACACGGTATGTTGCGAGTTCTCGCCCCCGGGCATCCATCACATGCACGGCGCAGGCAAGACAGGGGTCGAAACTGTGTACCACGCGCAGCACTTCAAGCGGCGCTTCGGGATCGGCGAGGGTGATGCCGATAAGGGCTTCTTCATAGGCGCCCCGTGCACCGTTCGCATCTTTGGGAGAGGCGTTCCATGTGGTGGGCACGACCGCCTGATAATTGGCAATTTTAGCCTCTTCGATCTTGACAAAATGGCCCAGTACACCGCGCGGCACTTCGAAGATGCCGCGACCCCGGGCACTTTGCGGCAATACGGCAAAATCGTATTTGGTCCAGGTCGATTCGTCGTAATACTTGATATTTTCAATCATGTCGCTGATAAAGTCGAAGATGTAGTCACAGCAGATCTGCGCTTCGACCGCACGCGCCGCATTGCGTCCGATGGTACTGGAAAAGTCGATCGGCTCCATGCCTGTAGCATCCATAAAGCGCTGCATGTAGGGTTTGATGATTCTGGATTCTTTGAAGTATCCTACCAGCATCCGCGAGAGCGGGCCGACCTCCATAACGTCGCCGCCGTAGCGCGGCGCCTTGACCCAGCTGTATTTGCCTTCGCTTTTAAGCGTGCCGTCTTCGTTGAGGTCGGTATAAAAGGGCTCCGTTTCGCCTTCATAAGGGGTTTTCGGCTCATCGCTGACATACCATGCCCGTGAGGCCTCTTCGGTAATCTTGCTCTCATCGAACGGGGTTACATGGTTGAAGTCATGGTTATAGATGACGCCGTCTTCAAAAAGCTTTTCGCCTTTGCCGAAACGGTAGCCGCCGCATGCCATGAAGTTTCCGGATGCGCGTCCCAGACCCGCTTTGATCTCATCGTTGTAAACTTCGACGAGCATCTTCATATCGGGAATGTAACCGCGTTCGATAAAGTCGCGGGTCTCCTTGATGATAAACATGAAATCATTGAGCCGCTGCGGGTTGAGCATGTCGGCGACGCTGGTGACACCCCCTACGACAAGGTTTTGCGGATGCGGCGTTTTACCTGCAAAAATGGCAACCGCCTGCGAGAGTTCGCGCTGGATACGAAGCGCGGTGAGGTAGTTTTTCATGTGCAGGAGGTTCTGCTCCGGGCTAAACTTGTAGCGTGCATGGCCCCAGTAGCCGTTGGCAAAGAGCCCCAGACGTCCCGCTTTGACGAAGGAAGAGAGTTTTTCCTTGACGGCTTCGAGATGTCCGCGCGAGCAGTGATAGGGGGTTTCATGGTAACGCTTGGCCACTTCGGAGGCATCGTGCGGGTCGGCCGAGAGGGCACTTACCACATCGACGAAATCGAGCGAATGCAGGTGATAGTAATGGACAATATGATCCTGCACGAAGAGCGAGAGCGTGACCAGATTGCGGATAATGTTGGCGTTGTGCGGCGGCAGGATCTTGTAAGCGTCCTCGACGGCGCTTACCGAAGCGCGGTAGTGCACATTGGTACAGACGCCGCAGATGCGCTGGGCTATGAGCGGGGCATCACGCGGGTCGCGTCCTTTGAGAATGGTCTCGATGCCGCGAAAGAGCTGCCCGCTTGCCCACGCTTCGGTGACGGTGTTGTTCTCATCGACTTCCACTTCAATACGCAGGTGCCCTTCGATGCGGGTGATGGGGTCGATGACGATTTTTTTACTGCTCATATTTTTTGGCCTCCTCGGGATCCAGCATACGATTGTTGGCGAGCTTGTCAAAAGCGATCTTGCCCGCGCCGCAGGCAAAGCAGCCATGACCCACCTGCACGGGCCAGCTGGTGCCTTCATTGAATTTGACCAGAGAACAGTTCAGGTCGGCATAAGGGCCTTTACAGCCCATCTTGAAGAGGCACCATCCCTGCTTGGCTCCCTCGTCGCCCCACTCAAGTACGAATTCGTCAAGGTCGTAGTGTCCGCGCCGTTCGCAGTTGTCGTGAATACGGTAACCGTAGGCCCATTTGGGACGGTTTTTCTCATCAAGCTCGGGAAGTTCGGAGAACATGATGTAGTGCAGCAACGTTCCGACGATGTTGATGGGATTGACCGGGCAGCCGGGAAGGTTGATGATGTCACTGCGTCCGAGCGCTTCACTCACTCCGACGGCTCCGGTGGGGTTGGGGGCTGCCGCGACGACACCGCCGTCAAGTGCGCAGGTTCCCACGGCAAAAATCGCCGCGGCATCTCTGGCCGTGCGGCGCAGCAGCTCCAGCCCCGTCTCCCCTTTGGGCCCGATGCGCAGGAACTTGCCCTCCAAGCCGAGCGGAATGGCCCCTTCGACAATGAGAATGTAGCGTCCCGCGTCGTTTTTAAGGACGGCATCGAGGGCACTCTCACTCTGGTTGCCCGATGCCGCCATCAGCAGCTCATGATAGTCGAGCGAAATGTAGTTGAGAATCAGGTCATCGACCTTGGGATGCGCGGCTTTGATGAAGCCTTCCGAGTTGCCCGAACAGTCAGCAAGCTCCAGCCAGATAATGGGAATTTTGTTTAGCTGTTCGACGCTTTCGCTCACCAGCGACTCGTAGTCGGGATGCAGCCGCATATTGGCGGTGATCATCGAGACCCAGCGGTTGTACTCTTTGTTCATATCGAAGCTTTTGAGTGCTTCGGAGAGGTTGGACGCGTCAATTTTGTTGGCCGGATGGAGCGTATTGAACTTCTCGATGCGCTTTCTTACCTGTGCCATTTCGGCTTCACGGGCCGCACGCTCTTTTTCTGCACGTTTGCGGGCCGCCTCTTCAGGATCTACCGGTGTGGCGGCAATGAGGTTGACAATGTCCTGCTTGCAGCGGCCGCAGACGCGTCCGGCTTCGCTGAGCGGTTTGAGTTCGCCAAACTCCGTAATGGCATTCTCCTCGATGAGGTCAATGATGTCCTGCTGGTAGGTACTCGCACAGCTGCAGATGAGCCGTCCGCGTTCGCTGATGAGACGGTTGTCGTAGAAGAAACCGGCATCGACCTTTTTCTCTTCAACGATAATGTTTTTGAGTGCGATGAGGTCGATGTTGGTATTAATGCCGATAAAACGTACCAGATGATCGTTGTTGACGATGTAGTGGTCGATTCGCCGCTCTTTGCGGGAGCTGATGACGATGTCCTCATTGTCTTCATGTTTGTGAACATAGCCCGGTGCCGTAACGTCGGCGAGCAGGAAACTCCCCACCTTCAGACCGTCAAGTGCCACTTCGTGGACATATCCTTCGCTTTCAAAGCCTAAAATGGAAGCGACGGCGGCATCGGCTTCAAGCGTACACTCCTTGACGCGGCCCGCCTTGAAACCGTTGCTTGAAAGTTCTGCCGCTTCGCCTGCGCAGTAGATGAAAGGATCGGAGCTGCGCATGAACGCATCGACCAGAATCCCGTGATTACATGTAAGCGCATCGCGGGCAAAATCGATGTTGGGATCGATCCCGACGCCAAAGACGATAAAAGGATTCTCAATCGTCATTTTGCGCGTCCTGACCGAGGTAATGCGGCTTCCTTCGATAGTGGTATCGACGATTTCATCATTGAAACTGATGTGCACCCGCGGATTGGCTTCAAAAGTTTTCTGAATCAGCTGCACGGCCTGAGCCGTCAATTCTTTGGCGTAGAGGTGGCTGCCGCGTGAGAGCAGGTAGATGTTGGCGGGACCTTCCATCTCGCTGAGCGTGTCAAGCAGCTCCAGACCGATAGGTCCGACACCCAGCAGGATGACATTGGTGCCTTCGAGCGAATTTTCGATCTTGCAGCTGTCCCCGGCGGAGCGGAAGGTCGCGGCATTGTCGATACCCTCGATGTCAAAAAGCTCTTTGGGTTTGGAACCGGTGGCGATGACAAGAATATCGTAAGCGTAGCGCGTGCCGTCGTGAGAGAGGACCTCTTTGCTGTTTTTGTCAATGGCGACAATGCGCTGATTGAGCACCAGATCGACATCTGAAGGCAGTTGCAGTTTGATTTCGTCAATACTTTTTTCGCGTTTGATGAGCGCACAGAGGTGGATGCGGTCATAGGGAGGATAGGACTCCTGGGAGATGATCTGAACCTCACTCAGGGGAGAGAGCTCTTTGAGGCGGTTGGCCATATAGGCCGAGACAATACCGCCGCCGACGATAACGACTTTCATTTGGAAACTCCTGTGTGTCGTAATGCCGTTATCATAGCGCATTTGGCGGATTTGTATGATTACAAAGCACTTAAAAAAAGAACATTCGGTAATGCATTTTCGAGTAATGACTTAACAGAGGTGTAACAGTGTTGGGTTAGAGTGATGGCTATCTTTTACATGTAAGGAGTGATTATGGAACCTACGCTTAATGATATGGACGATTACAACAAACCGCTTTCACCCCGAAAACTGTTCACCATCGTCTCGATTCTCACACTGCTTTCTCTCGGATATATGACATTGTGGGGCATCCTCAACAACTGATTCCAATGTTCTGAAAAGAACTTTGGAAAAGTTTTTTTCTTCAGCGTCGCTATACGTAGAAAATAATTTTTAAATCACCTTTCTTCAAAGCAATTTAAGATACGATAATTTTTAGGTTCTTTCAACAAAATCTGAAGAGGAAAGCGTGATGCTCGATTACCAGCATTTTGAAAAACAGAAACATACGGTATCGGTTGCTTTTATATTTGTATTATTGTTTGCCATCACGCTCTTTGCAGAGACACAGGAAGCGGTGAAAATAGGCATTCTCGCTAAGCGGGGAAGCGAGCAGACACTGCAGCGGTGGCAACCTCTGGCGCACTACCTGAACGGACAACTCCCCGCATACCGCTTTGAAATCGTACCTCTCGGATTTGATGCGCTTGACAGTGCCGTAGCCCGGAACGAAATCGATTTCGTACTTACCAATACCATGCAATATGTGGCGCTTGAATACCGTTACGGTGTCAGCCGCATTGCCACACTTCAAAATCATTCAGACACGATGAAAGGCCAGCAGCAGTTCGGCGGTGTCATTTTTACACGTAGCAAAAATACCGCTATTCATGCGCTACAGGATTTGCGGAATAAACGCTTTGCCGCTGTAGATCCGGCATCGTTCGGCGGATGGGTCATGGCAAAAAAAGAGATGCTTGATCATGGCATTACAGAGGATGATTTTTCAGAACTTCTTTTTCTGCATTCGCACGATGCCGTCGTGAGGGCGATACTTGACGGAGATGCCGATGCCGGAACGGTACGCAGCGATACACTCGAACGCATGGCTTCCGAAGGAAAAATCCGACTCGAAGAGGTGCATGTCATCGCACCCAGAAAATATCCTGATTTTCCTTTTATGGTAAGTACCGCACTTTATCCCGAATGGCCTTTTTCAAAACTTTCACACACGTCCGACGCCCTTGCGGAATCGGTTCTTATTGCACTGCTTGGCATTGAACCGGGCCTTGATGTCGCCAAACGCACCGATGCCGATCACTGGACGATACCGCTTGATTATTCACCGGTGCATGACCTGCTCAAGACTCTGAATATGCCCCCTTACGACGTGCAAATCACACTTTCGGCTGTTATCAGAAAATATGCCGTGCAGATTATTTCAGCCAGCATCATTATCGTGATACTTACGATCGCTGTGGTATTGATTCTCCTGTTGTACCGACGTCTGCACAAACAGACTTTGCGTATCGGCGCTTTAAACAAGCAGCTGACCCAACAGATGGAGCGCGAACAGATTTTCAGGCAGATGCTTGACAGTCAAACGGCACTCACCATGCTGGGAGACGAAAAGCGTATTATCGAGTGCAATCAGGCGTTTTTGGATTTTTTTGCGATTGAATCGACGGAGGAGATGGTGCGACGTGGCGGATTGTGCGCGTATATTGTTGATGAATACAGTGATCAGGAACACCACCTCTGCCTCTCAGAGGCTTTGGCAACAAAAGAGCAATCAACCTTTTCAAAAATTGTTATGAAAGATCAGGAAGGCAAACGCCGTGTTTTCAGCGTACATCTCGATCGCTTTGCCCATGACGACTCGCTTTTTGTTATTAACTTTGTCGATATCACGGCAAACGAAGTGCTGCATCAACGGCTCATGCTGCTCCAAAAAGCGATCAATCAATCCAATAACACTGTTTTAATCAGCACAATAGACGGTGTGGTCGAGTATGTCAACAACGCGTTTTGTGAGTGCACCGGTTATTCAGAAACGGAGCTTCTCGGACATCATGCCGAACTGATGAATACCATGGGGCTTAATCCGCTGGCATCAAGAGAACTTTACACGGCACTCTCTGAAGACAAAGTCTGGATCGGAGAGGTCATCAAAGTGCATAAAGACGGATGCGAGCATATCATCCATATTGCCATTTCCCCGATTAAAGATCTCCATGACCAGACAACGCACCTGATTGCAATCGGCGAAGACGTGAGCCAATACCGGCAAATTGAAAGAAAACTCAAAGAAAAAGAACAAATGCTGCTGGCGCAGTCGCGTCTTGCCGCAGTGGGCGAGATGCTCAGCATGATCGCGCACCAGTGGCGTCAACCGCTCTCTGTTATTCAGATGAGTCTCAATGATCTTGAACTGACGCTCAGCCTTATGGATATTCCTGAGCAGGAGAACATCCGTACCATAACGGAACATGTCCAGTTCCTCTCCGGGACCATTGACGATTTCAGCAACTATTTTCAAAAAGAGGGGCATGTTGAAGAAGTTGAATTCGATTCGCTCAGCCATGATGCCATTCGACTGTTTGAAAAAAGTCTTGAAAACAGGGGAATCACTATCAGCTGCGAGAGTCATGTCGCCATGCAGCTTCATACTCGCCGACAGGATGTTGTGCAGGTACTTCTGAATCTGATCAGCAACGCAAGGGATACTTTGCTTTCACGTCATATTGCAGATGCGGCGATCAGGGTTTGCGGCAGTTATGCGAGCGATGAGGCGCTGTTTGTCATTGAAATCATCGATAACGCAGGCGGTGTCGATGATACGATCAAACATCAGATTTTTGAACCCTATTTTTCAACGAAAGAGACGAAAGAGGGCAGCGGACTCGGACTCTATATTTGCAAGATCATGGTAGAAAACCATCTGCACGGTAGCATCGGTTTTGAGAACAGGGATGACGGCGCATGCTTTTATATCAAAATTCCTTCGTTGCCTCCGGAAGAGGAGATGCTTTTTCAATAGGCAATTTATAGCAACAGTAGAGATCAACTATAAAACGTCGTACTACCTATAACGTTGGCGAAAAAAAAAAGAGGGGTATTTTAGAACAATAAGACACAAAAAGTCTGTTAAAATGTCTTCAATTATCTTCGAAAGAAACTTAAGTGAAGTTATATAAAAGCATGAGGGTATTCAAACTTTTCGGTATCTTAGCACTGCTAAGCAATAGTGTGTTTGCACAAACAATCACATGAATGTACTCAAATAAATGCTATTTGTGAAGTAGGTACCGTACTTGAAAACGGTGAATCATGTGAGATTCAAATCGCTTGTCCAGGTGATATTGATGACCCGACTTTATAATCCGTTTGGCGATGGTGCAATATTTTGGTTGATTTTAAAGTACAGCGTCTCTATAGAATGTTACTGCCTTATTTTGCGCTGCTCTGCGCCTTCTTCGCTTTTTTCGCCGCTTTGTAATCTTCCCGGCTTTTTGCGCACGCGGCTTCCCAGACGTCCCACTCCCCGTTGACATTTTCGGTTTTTAGGGCAAAGGGCTGTTTCTTTTCACTCTGCCAGAGCGCCTCTTCGGGTTTGGGGCAGGCGCGCACGCACTCGCCGCAGTAGATGCACAAATGGGGATTGTAGCGGTACTCCTTCGTTCCGTCTTCATGCTGAAAAAAGATGATGGAACGCGGCGGGCACGCTTTTTCGCACAGATCACAGAAGATGCAGTGCTCCGCGCTGTATTCGATAAGCCCGCGATAGAGCGGCGGCAGCGTGATATCTTCGGCATGCGGATAGGAGAGGGTGGCCGGTTTGGCAAAGAGGTTTTTAAAGGCCTGAATCATGGCGCGTATCATGGGTGCCTCACTTCGCCGTACAGCTCATGCACGGATCAAACGATGCCAGAATGGCGGGTGCATCGGCAAACTGACTGCCGCGGAAGACTTCCATCATGGCCGGAATGGCTGAGAAGGTCGGCGTCTTGATACGGACGCGCTCGAGCGTGTTTGTTTTGTTGCCGCGAACCAGATACATCAGCTCCCCGCGCGGCGCTTCAATACGCACAATCGCTTCGCCTTCGGGTTTGCCTTTGACCTTCTCCATGATTTCGCCTTGGGGCAGGTTGGCGACGATGGCTTCGCACATGGCGATGGAGGCGAGAATCTCGCGCAGCCTCACGCGGTTGCGGGCATGAATGTCGCCTCCGGTTTCGGTGATGATCTCATAACCGATGGCTTCATAGGGAAAATCCGAACTCTCCGCCCGCACGTCCGCAGCCACGCCCGCAGCGCGCGCAAGGGGTCCGAGCGCATTGTACATGTAAGCCATCTCTTCGGTGAGCGTGCCGATGTTTTTGTATTTGAGCGAGAGGCTCCAGTTGTTCTCAAACAGCTCCATCAAAGCTTCGATTTTAGGCCGCAGCAGCTCCAGATTGGCCTCGATTTTACCAACGAGTTCGGGGGTAAGATCGCGGTTGACGCCGCCGATGGCAATATAGTCGAACTGCACGCGGTTGCCGCTGATGGCCTCCTGAGCGTCCATAATGAGTTCGCGGTCGTTCATGATCTGCATGAAGAGCGCTTCGAATCCCGCGTTTTCAGCGGTGTGGGCCAGACAGAGCATGTGCGAGTGGATGCGGTCGAGTTCCACCATCAGCATCCGCAGGTATTTGATGCGCGCATTGGTCTCTACATGTAAGAGTTTTTCAATGCCAAGCGAATAGGCCAGCGAGTGGGTAATGGCACACAGACCGCAGACCCGCGCCACCACATAGCCCACCTGTTTGAACTCGAAACGGCTCGTGCACGCCTCTTCGACGCCGCGGTGCACGAAGCCCACGTCGGCATCGACGCCGACAATGGTTTCGTTCTCGCACTGAAATTTGAAACGGATGGGTTCGAGCAGGGAAATATGCTGTGAACCCAGTGGAATCTCTACGACTTTTTTCATAGTGCGCATCTCCCCAGCGGCATCTGTCGCGAATCTTCATCGAGGTAGAGCCCTTTTTCGGCGCCTTCGATGGTGACGCCGAACATGTCCACGCTCTCGCGCTCGCTCATAATGGCCGAGGGAATCACGCCTGTCAACGTCGGAATGTGCACATCGCGTTTACATGTAAGCGTAAAAATAACCATATTATCTTTGGCACCGTAGCGGCTGAAGATCCATTGGAGTTCAATGGAGTCTTCGGGGGCGTTGAGTGCGTTAAGCGTCAGAAAATGCCATTCGCGGGGTTTGTAGAACGCTTCGATGGTCGCAATGACATTATCGATGGTGACGTCAATTTTTTTCATGTGTGATCTCCTGCGCCATGTCGCGGCGGCTGATGGCGGAGCCTATTTTTGAAAGGCCGCCGAAAAGTTTGAAAGGGGTCTCGATCTCTCGCGATTTTTTCTCCCAGATGGCTACGGCTTCGACGAGCGCGTCGATAATGAGCTGCGGCGAACTGGCACATCCGGGAACATAGACATCTACGGGAATATAGCGGTCGATGCCGTCTTCGACGTTGTACATGCCGCGAAAGACGCCGCCGGTAGCCGTGCAGGCGCCGACCGCCACCACGACTTTGGGTTCGATCATCTGAGCATAGAGCTCCACCAGCCGTTCGCGCGAACGGTAGGTGACGGGGCCGGTAACCAGAAAGATGTCGGATTGCTTGGGGTTGCCCGAATTGAGCATGCCAAAGCGTTCCAGATCGTAGCGCGGCCCCAGAGCCGCGAGAATTTCGATGTCGCAGCCGTTGCAGCTGCCGGCGTTGTAGTGCAGAATCCACGGCGACTTTTTGCGCCATTTGCTCCAGAAGGTCATAGCAGTACTCCCATCAGGTTTACGAGTGCGAGGGTGAGCGCACCGAAAGTGACGATGCGCAGCAGGTGGTCGGGCCGTACGCGCGCCGTAGCGTTATCGACAAGGTTGACAAGCAGAAACACGACGCCCACCAAAAGGCTACCCAGCAACCAATCGGAGCCGGCAAAGAGGTAGACGAAAAAGTAGATGAAAATGTACTCGAGCATCTTCGCCATGTAGAGAAATTCGAAGAAGACGCCGCTGTATTCGATTTCGACGCCGCCGACAATCTCCTGATGCGCCTCGACGGCATCAAAAGGGGACTTCTTGAGTTTGACGGGCAGCACCATCAGCAGCGCGCCAAAGAGCAGGGGAAGCTGCCACAGCGATGCCGGGGCGGAGAGAATGGCACCGACTTCGAAACTTCCGGTTTTCAGATACAACCCTACCGCCACCAGTATGAGCACCGGTTCGTAGGCGACAAGGGCAAGCAGTTCGCGGTTGGCTCCCAGATGCGAATACGCAGAACGTACGCTGTAGCCCGCGAGTACCAGTGAGAGCAGCGCAAAGAGATGAATGAAAATAATGACCAGCAGATTCGCCCCCATGAAGAGCGCACCCACGGCGATCCACAGCAGCATAAAATGGGCGATGCCGAGGCTTACATGTAACGAGTGCACCATAACGGGGCGTTTGTCCATCAGCTTGGCCATGTCGTAAAAGGGCTGCAGCAGGGGCGGCCCCTGACGCCGCTGCATTCGGGCGCGGACGATGCGCTCGAATCCGTAAACAAAGGTGGCAAGCAGTGGGGAGAGCAGTGCGAGCAGCAGACTCATGAGAGCACCCCCGCCATGGCGACGCCCGCAAAGAGCAGGGTAAAGAGACGATAAAGCGTTCCCTCAAGGGAGTGCCCAAGCGCGTAGTAGCTTAACGCCGATACAAAGTTCCCCCGTTCGCCGCAGCCGTACTCCTTGACCCGTTCAACTCCGCCGAAGAGGCGTTGGAGCAGCACAAAGGCTCCAAAGAGAAAGAGCGGCACAACGAGCAGCCATGCGGAGTCGAGTTTATACACCAGCGCCACGCTTCCGAGGAGCTGTAATAGCGCAAGTGCATAAAGGGGAATCGCAAAGCCGCTCTCAAGAGACTCATGGCGCATCTGCTGACGCTCGGCCGGACGCGAGAGCAGCGCGGAGAGAATGCGGAAATAGAGCAGGGAAAAGAGGACGCTTCCGATGACCACGCCCAGTAGTAAAATAAGTTGCCACGGTTCTGAGGGAATATTTCTGGCAATTTCGATGATGGCAAAAAGCTTGGCGTCGAAAACTCCGAAAGGGGGCACGGAGAGGCTTAAAAATCCGAAAACCAGCAAAGCGACACTTTTGGGGGCGAGGTAGATCAGCCCCTGCATGTCGTCAATGTTTTTAAGATGGTGCGTCTTCTCGAGTACCCCGGCGACCAGAAAGAGCAGCGCTTTGGTGAGCGCATGAAAGAGTATGAGAATCATGACGATTTCAAGCGCGCCCGGCGTTCCCAGTGCCGCCATGGAGACCATTAGCGCCAGCAGGGCAATCGTGGAAAGCCCGAGGATCTCTTTAAGCATGGAGCGCGAAAGCGCCAGAAGCGAGGCGAAGACGAAAACGCCCATTGCCGTGACGCTGATAACGGCACCTGCGAAGGTGCCGATAAGCAGCGGCGCGAACTTCATGACAATGAACGGGGCGAGTTTGACCATCGTAGCCGAGTGCAAAATGGCGCTGACCGGGGTGGGAGCGACCATGGCACCCAGCAGCCAGCGCTCAAACGGAACAAAAGCGCCCTTGACGAATGCCGCCATTGCCAGCAGCGCGCCGACAAGCGCGGGGGCGTTGCTTTCAAGCAGCTGGTTGATAAAAAGGGTATCCGCGCTCTGCTGCGCGATGAGCGCTCCGAGCAGAATGGCCACACCGCCGATCTGGTTCATCCAGAGTGCCTGAAGGGCGTTGGCCTCCGCAACCGCATCGCCGCGGAAACGGATGAGCAAAAAAGAGGCGAGCGTGGTCATCTCGAAAAGGAAGAAGAAGAGCATCAGGTGGTTGGCCATGACGATAAAGTTCATTACCGCAACAAAGAGCAGCAGGTAAATAATGAAACGCTCTTTTCTGGCCGCATCCATCTCCTCATAACGCATGTAGCTCTGCGCGTAGAAGATGATGGCCCCGCCGACGATGTTGATGATGAGAAACATCATGCGGCTGAGTTCATCCACCACCAGCTCAAATCCGTGCGTGTGGTGCGCGCTCAGTTCGACAATTGTAAAGAGAAGCAGCTGCACAACCGCAAGCAGGCTCACTTTGAGCGCGCCGTTTTTTTGGCCGACACTGAAAAAATAGACCAGCAGCGCCACATCGGCAAGCAGTACGAGGAGATTGAGCAGCGGTATGAGGTGGATGGAAACCGGTGTATCATCGGCATAAAGCCACAGAGCCAGAGCCGCACCCAGCAGCCAGAAACTCCCAAGCAGAAACCTCTGCAAGAGGTCTGATTTGAGGCGCGGCAGTATGGCGGCAAAGAGCAGCGGCAGCAGTATCAGCAAGAGTGCATCCATCACGGTTCCTTAATGCTCCAAGTATAAAACGCATTATAGAACGCAAGACTTAACCGTGATTGAGAGTCGCTGCTTCTTTTGTAACCAAAATAAGATGATGCAGGGTTTTACGGCTTGAATCATCACAAAAGTCTCTCACGATGTGCAATAGGCTATAATTGCGACTTTAATCCGAATGAAAGAGCTCTCGTGACCTTTGAACCGTATCCCTTTGAAAAACTGACCGCACTATTAGACCCCATCACGCCTGCTGCGAAGTATGCGCCGCTGACGCTGACTATCGGCGAGCCGCAGTTCGAGACGCCGAGTTTTATTCAAAAGGCGCTCTGCAACAGTTCGGCCGCGCTGCGACGCTACCCTAAAACCAGTGGCGAAGCGGAGCTGCGCGATGCGATGCGCGGTTTTGTAAAGCGCCGTTTCAATGTGACGCTCAGTGACGCGCAGATTATTCCCACGTTCGGAACCCGTGAGGTGCTTTTCAACTTTCCGCAGTTCTGGCTTTTTGACAAGGAAGCGCCGACTATCGCCTTTACCAACCCCTTTTACCAGATTTACGAAGGCGCGGCCATCGCGTCACGGGCGACGACCATTTACATCAACCTGACGCCTGAAAACGGTTTCAAGCCCGATATTGACGAAACGCTGCTGGCAGCGTGCGATCTGGTCATCATTAACTTCCCCAACAATCCGACGGCCTCCACGCTCACGCTTGACGAGCTTGGCGCATGGGTGAAGCTGGCGCAGCAGTATGAGTTTGTGCTGATGAATGATGAGTGCTACAGCGAGATTTACACCGGTACGCCGCCGCCATCCCTGCTTGAAGCGGCGTTACATGTAGGCAATGAAACGTTTGAGTACGTGCTGGTCATCAACTCCATCTCCAAACGCTCTTCCGCACCGGGACTGCGTTCGGGCTTCATCGCCGGGGACGCGAAGATTCTTGAGAAATATCTGCAATACCGCACCTATGTGGGCGCAGCCTCTCCGCTTCCGCTGCAAGCCGCTGCGGCGAGCGCGTGGCGTGACGACGAACATGTCGAAGCGGCGCGCAAAACCTACCGTGCCAATTTTGAACTCGCACGGGAGATCCTGGGCATCGAGATTCCCGAAGCGACGTTTTACGTCTGGCTGCATGTCGGGGATGCGATTGAGTTTACATGTAAGCTTTATGAGCGCTATAACGTCAAAGTGCTTCCGGGAGAATATCTCGGACGCGACGACGGCGGCTACAATCCGGGCGAGGGGTATGTGCGCATCGCACTTGTAGAGAGCGAAGAAAACACGCGCGAAGCCCTGCTGCGCATTAAGGAGTGTCTGAATGAGTACTAAGATGGAAGCCTTTAAAAAGAAGGTGCTTGACGCCCAGAGCGCGGGGGACATTGCCGCACTTTACGTGATGGAGCCAGAAGCACACGAGATTCTTGAAGAAGAGAATGATCTGGGTGCGTTTTACGCCAACATTCTCGAACTCGCCCTTGAAAACCTCACGACGGCACTCGAAACCGGAAAACGCTTCAAGCTCGATGAGGTGCAGGACTACGCCACCATCCGCGCCCTCTATGAGTACGCTATTGAACACTACAGCGCCGAGAGCGTCAGTGACGCCGCGGCGCTTTTCGAGATTCTCGAAGGGCTCACGCAGGATAAGGCTTTCATTGAGGCCATGAAGATTCACCGCATCGCCGCTACTGAAGGTCTGGGGTTTGACGAGTTTCTCGAACGCATTGCCGATGTGGACGCCACCCAAAATGCGGGCACATTTTACATTTCGCACTTCAGCGAAGCGGCGCAACACCTGCTTAATATTGCCGAAGTGAGCGAAGGGACGCTTTAACATCCGCTTTTTTCGGCTTTCTGAGCAATTGTTCAGTTTTTAACCCCTTTTTTACATCTTTATTTGAAGATTTTATATAAAATTTCATTATAATCCCGGAACTTAAAAATCCTGGGAGTCTTTTGTGAAGCATCTCTTTTTCTTATTTTTCGTTTTTTTCTCTTTTGCATATGCCACGGTTTATTATGATGCCGACAGCAATCTGACATGGCAGGACGACGCTTACCCGTCACAATATGTCTGGAACGATGCAAACAACTACTGCAGTAACCTGAATCTGGCCGGAAAAACTGATTGGCGCCTTCCCACGATGGACGAGATGTATTATGATTTCTTTTTAAAAAATCTTGATGCCGAAGTCACTTATTATGACGATATCTATTTTTACTGGACTTCAACATCGCACAGCGGGACCGCGCATAAGATCGGCGGAAGCTCCTATAACAATTTCGCTGATGATCAGGAGAGCCTGAATGTCAAATGTGTGCGTCAGGGGGTTATTCCCGAATATCATGATTCCGACGGAGACGGAACCGTCGATGCCAGCGACGAATGTCCCAATGATCCCGAAAAAATTACTGTCGGCTGCGGCTGCGGCGTTGAAGACTGGGACAGTGACGGCGACGGGACTCCGGACTGTTTTGATTCCTGCCCCGAGAATTCGCCGGGGTGCGTCAGCAAATGTGCTCTGGTACCTTCCTACCACCATACAGATCTGGCAAAACAGGTAGTTTACGATACTAACCGCTCTTTGACATGGGCGGATATGGCGTCGGTGGCTACAAACCGGATGGATTTCTACACAGCGCAAAATTACTGCAGCAATCTGGTGCATGACACCTTTGACGACTGGCGGCTTCCGACGCTCCCGGAACTTCAGAGCACTGTTAACATAGACGGTGCCGTCGGAACGTCAAAGGCGTTTATCAACGTCGGGGTCTATTACATTAACAACAATCCCATATCGATCCATTGGACGACTGAACCGTATAGTGCATCGCCGACTGTTTTTGGTACGGCCGTGAGTGCGCATGACGGTACGGTCTGGCCGGAACTATTAAGCGGCGGTTCCGCTTTTGTACGGTGTGTCAGAGATTCGCTTGTAAACAGCCTTCCCAAAAGTGACATCGACAACGACGGCGCTTCAGATGCCTGCGATGTCTGTCCCAGCGTCAGCGATCCGGGACAGGACGACAGTGACGGCGATCTTGTCGGTGATGCGTGCGAAACCTGTGATTTTGATGCCAATAAAACCGAACCCGGAGTCTGCGGCTGCGGCGTCTCTGACTTTGATTCCGATCACGACGGCGTTGTCGACTGTATTGATGCCTGCCCCAATACCTCCAACGATACGGTCTATTATGACGCAGTGAGCGATTTGAGCTGGACGGACAGTCCCGGGGAAGATATGCACGCCATGTACTGGGACTATGCGTATGACCACTGTATCAATCTCGTCTATTCGGGCAAAAATGACTGGAGACTCCCTACGACGCAGGAACTTGCGGGACTGGTGGACACCAACAGAATCCCGACATTCAAAGAGGCGATTGCCTTTGGCTCATCCAAAAAATACTGGACAGGAGACCTGACGCAGGCCAATCCTGCATTTTATGCGACGATTGATTTTAACAACGGCAGAAGCGGTTCTGCGGACCGGTACAACTCCTTTGGCGTACGCTGCGTACGTCAGGGCGCTACGGACCCCAATTCGGACCGTGACAGCGACGGCGTCCTTGATACGTGCGACAACTGTCCGGATAATGCCAATGCGGCGCAGCTTGACAGTGATTTTGATGGGGTAGGTGACGCCTGCGACGAGTGTCCGAGTGACCCGCTAAAGTCTCTTGCAGGATATTGCGGATGCGGCAACACTGACGGGATTGACAGCGACAGCGACTCCATTCCCGATTGTGTGGATAACTGCGCCACCTACAATCCGCTGCAGTTAAACAGTGACACTGACAGTTTCGGCGATGTGTGCGACAACTGCGACGCTGTAGACAATCCCGATCAGCTTGACACCGATAGAGACGGCTACGGAGATGCCTGTGATCTGTGTATCAACGACGGCGGAAAAGCCGCGCCGGGACAGTGCGGATGCGGTGTCTCCGATTCAGACTGGGACAGTGACGGCGTGGCGGACTGTCTTGACGAATGTATTTATGATGCCTCGAAAACCACTGTCGGTATCTGCGGATGCGGTGTTGCCGATATTGACAGCGACAGTGACGGGGTGCTTGACTGTCATGATAACTGTCTTTTGATTCCTAACTCCGATCAGGCGGATGCGGATCGGGACGGTTACGGAGATCTCTGCGATGCACAGTTTTCGGTTGTTGACCGTTTTCAGGATGCCGTACTGGCACAGGAAGACAGTTTTGACCCCGCATCCATTCTGAGTGTGGTTCTCAGGGATGTCAATGTCACACAGGATGATTCGGAAGGGTTTGCGATCACCGGAACCTTTACGGTGACACAACCCTGTGCAACGACGTCGCTTATGGGTATTCTCTCCTGCGTCATCGATGCCACCAATTACATCGTTCCGGGCAATCTGGCGCAAAAATCGATTCCGGTGACGATCAGTTACGAAAAAGATGCCGACAATATCAGCGTGGGGAGAACACTTTCCATTTCATTGCAGCTTGTCAATACCTGGCAGCGGACCGGTGCGCTTCCCGCGGGACTGGATGTGGCATTCCAATCGTTTGATCTGACGCTTTCGCAATCGCTTGAAGTGGGTGTTGCAGGCAATGAACTCAACCCGAGCGTCGAAGGGGTGGGAACGCTCTTTGTCCGTCCGACGGGGCGCGACTCCTTTTTACAGGCTACCCCTTCTCTAGCTTTTGAAAAGACGGCTGAGGGTTTTGAGTACACCGTGGGCATGCAGCTCTCAAGCCCGTGTCCCGAACCTGCCGACATCAACACGCCTATCGATGCCAATAACTGCAGCGGCGAATGGAATGTGCTCAATCTCGGGATTCTGAAATCTTCGGGTTCCATGTTGAAACTGACGTTTGAGAACGGTTCGCCCGTGCCTATCGGTCTGAGCGCCTACATTATTAACGGAAAGCTTGCCATAGCTTCGGACAAACCGGTCAACGCCGCTATTAACGCGGAACTCTCCTCTGAGGGTATCGCCCGCGGTGCCGGAGTGTTCATTGACGCACAGAGCCTGAGCGGAACGCAGCTGGCATCCATACTTCCCATTAACAGTGCACCGCTCTCAGGCATGCAGGCTCTTTTTAGCGCATCGACCACACTAAACAATGTGACGCTCTTTGCGGCCACCGGTGCGTCGGTCTTCGGCAGCGATGATTTTGAAGCGTTCAATACGCAGTTTGGAACCACGCTATCGGGCGCGAGTATCGATTTTGAGAGTCCGGGGCTCTTTGTTCAGGCCGATGGCACCGCCAACGGCATCAGGTTTGACATTGACGCCAAAACATCTGACGTAACGCTGCCGACTGAAATTGCCGTTGGACAGTACGGTAACGTAGTGTACCAACCCTTTGGCGGCACCTTACATGTAAATGCCGATATGAGTGTCAATAACGCCACTTCGCTTGTAACCTCCAAACTGCCCATCAACCCCTGCGACTATCTCAGTTGCGGATCTGCCGGAACGCTTGGCGGTACGTTTGATGTCACTGCCACGGTTGCCAATCAGTCCCAATCGCTCAGCGGCAGCAGCTCACTCGGACTGACGCTCTTTGGCCTGAATGCTTCGACGACGCTCTCGGCAGAGAGTGCTGCCATTCTCTTTTACAAAGATGAGATGGCCGACTGGGCGGCGGATAGGGTTTGCCACAGTATAGACAGCTCCGGTATTCCGGTGTGTGACGGTCTGAAAATCATAGGCCAGGCAATTGAATTTGCGCAGAATACGGCCATGAGTGTGGCCGGTACCATTGGCGATTTCGCGACGGGAACGTTCAACACGGTTGTAGGCGGTGTTTCCAGTACCATTAGCAGCATTGGAAGTGCTATAGGAAGTCTGTTCGGAGGAGGCAGCAGCGGGCCTGCTCCGATTCCGCACCACACCAGCTGGCCGGTTTTCTGGTCACAGTGGTACACGCAGCAGGAGACGCCTAACCACTACAATGTGCTTAAATACGGTGCGCTCATGGACTATGTCAGTTATGCCGACAAATACATCGGAAAAATCATCTATAACAGCCGTTTTGACGCTGCCAGAAAAAATGCGTCACTCAATGCCGACGCTACGGCGATTTTAAACTATCCGGTTGAAATGGGCATCGCGCTGACGACCATAACGTATTCAGATTATACGAATGCTTACATGTATTATGCGTACCGCTACAAACAGGGGTCGCCATGGTTCTATGTACGTGACTATCTCGATGCCAATCCGGTAGTACGCAGTGAACTCGAGGCATCGGGAGTTACTATGACCGATGCGGCGCAGCTGGCATCGTCGGTTTTTGCCTACTGGCAAAACGTGAACAAGGCGCATAACCTTTACACGGCGGCACTCGGTTCGCTCGATTTCTCAGCGCCGTACTATCTGCTGCGTTTTCCCGAAGCCAATGACGCACAGTACGGCTCCATCGCATTTGAACGGGCCGTCAACCACTACAAGCAGGTCAATTCTCAAAATTCCATGCTGAAGTTCAAAACCGTGCCGCTGCCTCATGACACTTCCATGAGAGAGTACAGCGTTGCGGGTAACGTGTATGCGTGCCGTGCGCATGTCAGCAGTGCGAACAGCCGTCTGGCGGGTTCGTGGCTTGCCGGTGATGCGGGGTATCATGCCTGCCGTATCGGCGATCTGAGCGGCAGCGCCAATCCGCAGTATGCGTTTGAGTACCTTACCGGAAGTTCCAAAGAGTGGATCGATGCTCAGGCATTGCTTCCTGCAGGCAAAAAACGGGTCTATGTGGGGCAGATAGACAATGCGCTTTCATGGGTGTGCCGACCCAAAAACAGTTCCGACATGGGTTATACGCGGCGGATCGGCTCTTCGGAGTACTGTGTGACGGGCACCTATGCGCAGCAAAACAGTGACGCCGTCATGAGAGCGCATTACGCCCAGAGTGCGAGTTTCGATCTGCTTGCAGTCACGGACTATGCGTGGGTGGTTCCCGACGGCGTTATTATCAACGAAACGGGTTCAAGCATGATCGAATCCGATCCTCCGCTTGCTGCCGAGCCTGATCCCGTAGTCATTTTGCTCCCGGTTCCGGATGGCAACAGTTCGCAGTCGAGTGAAGGCGGAATTGTGGATAGTGACGCGGACGGCATCGCCGATGAAAATGACAATTGTCCGTATGCCTCCAATGCCAACCAGTCCGATATTGACTCTGACGGAGTGGGCGATGTGTGCGACACCGAATCGCAGACACTGACCATTCTGGCACCCTCTTTTGCATCGTCATCTTCCGATGCGCAAAGTTCAACCGGGGCATCAGGCTCATCAGGAAGTGCAAGCTCAAGCCCCTCCGCAACGCAAACGATGACGCTGAGTGTCACGAAAGTCACCAACACGCCGCAAAGCGCCGGAAGCACCCCTTCACGCATCGAAGATGCCAATGTCATAGTGTCGCAGGCACCGACGCCGCCGGATCCCCAACCGGGAGAGCCTGTGCCTCCTGAGGGAATTCTGCCCCCGGTATCGATCATCAGTGATAACGGCAGTAGCAATGAAACGGGTTACAGCGTGACGGTGGCGTTTAGCATCTCACAAGAGAGTGATGCGGTGTTTACCGGTTTCTGGAAATATGGCAGGGAAAAAGAGGGTGATGAAGCGCATTGGTATGATCTGGGGCGCCTCTCGGACAATACCTACATCTCAGGACGCCGGGGAACGGGCTACACCATTTCGGCCGATGGCAAAACATTGACGGTAACACTCGTAGACGGACTCCGGGGTGATGAAGACCTGCAGGCCGACGGCCAGATTATCGACCCCGGCGCACCTGTGGTCGGTACACGGGCGGCATCGGCGGTTGCGACACCGCTCTTTGGCAACTGGGGCTATGCACTGCTGGTGCTGCTCTTCGCCTTTGCCTCTCTGGGGCGCATTGGCAGAAGAGGACATGTGAAAACCTAAACGGGAAGAGTAAAAGCGGAGGATACTGCTTTTACATGTAACGTAACGTTACGCTATTCGCGGGGAGGGAGTGCCTCGGTTATTTTGAGGCCGATGGCACGAAACAGTGCCTTTTCCTCATCGCTCCAAACCCGTGCAGAAGAACATTGATGCACACCAAAATTCCACGCTTTACCCTTGGGAGGATAAAGCGGCATGGAAAGCTGGGAGTAAACGTCAAATGTCTCAATCAGAGTATCCGGAACCGGATAGTCTCCCCCTGTTCCAAAGGTCACAATATCTTTATGCATAAGTAATTTTTCGCAAATTGAAGCGACAGAGTTATCCATCATGATTTCCTGAACAAGATCGGTAACACCGGGATATTCGATTTTAGTGCTTTCGATAGGCCTCCACGAAGGCGCGTCCGGATCACACGGATAAAGTAAATAGACGCGATCAGCGTCGAATATTTTGATGACGGTGTCAACTACCTCTTGCATTGCTTCTTTCGGAGTAGTATTGCATTTTAAAATGCTCTCTACGGCGGCGAGATGCTCTGTAGAAGAAAGAGATAAGCTCATTTTTCCTCCTTTGTTACAGGTGTTATTTATTGGATAACGTTGTTGTTATTTTTAATGATAGCACAAATACTTAAATATACTAGTACGTTGCAGTACGTATTTTTGTTTATGTCGATACATTGTATTCGTCAAGATATTGGAATGTTGTCTTATTTTCAACGTCTTCGTTAGGAATACAGATGGGAGCTTCGGGTTACATGTAAGGGTTGTTCAGGCTTGACAAGTATTTCTCCAATTCTTTTCCGTATCCCCGTTTTTTCAGACAAAACAGCCGCTTTCACTTTCTTTCAATACACAGGACAAAATGTCCTTTTATTACGTTTTTCACCTGATAGCAAGACATAATGTCCGATTATCAAAATCAATAGGACATAAAAACGGAGATATTTTCAAGAAAAAAAGCGTAAAATCTATGAAAATATGTCATTTCGTGAAATTTTGAGTGCAGATTTTTAATATCAGGACATTTTGAATGTCTGGTTATCTGGCGGATTTCTGGCAAAAGGGCATATTGTGGGGATCAATAAATAGTTAGCAATATGAAGGAGTCACATGTTTATTATCAAAATCTTATCATATCTCGCACTATTTGGTTCAGCAGCGTGGTTTATTTACGACCCTGATTTCGAGCCAGCAATTGCAATAATTACCTCATTATCAACGTTGATAGGTATATGGATCACTAGTAAGCGAGAGCAAGCGCGTGATGGACAAACACAGATAGTTGGAGATAACGCCGTTGGTATTCAGGCAGGTGGCAATGTTGACGTTGGAGATATTAATTTAAAAAAGGTCTCCGGTGATGTTCAATAAGAACCAAAAACAAACACTTGGTGATGGATCAATAGCTATACAAGCTAGAGGCAATGTCACTATTGGTACAAATACGCATGAACCCCTTTATTTAGATGATTACAATCTATACGGCAAAGATTCTTTTGAAAATATTTATAATTTTGATAGCGTTCATATAAACGATTTATTTATTGAACCAAACTTTTCTGTCCAAAAAGTTCGTATTGATGAAGAACCTGAACCATTGGAAGTTGAAAGCAACTTCACTGATTTAAGTCAAGAGTTGTTAAATCAAGAAAGCTCTATCTTGTTTATTGTAGGACTCTACGGTCTCGGAAAATCTTTTTTATCAAAATATTTGTGTTTAACTTTTTCGAATGAATACAAAGATATTCTGTATATTTCTATGCCGGATTTACTTTCTAGCAGCAGAGCTATTAATAGTATGTCATTACGAAGAAATACATATAGTATGATTGTAGTTGATGGATTGGATGAAATTAACTATGAAGACCTGATGAACAACTTTTTTCAAAAAATAAAATCTTTGGGTCTTGTAGATGCAAAAATCATACTTAATACAAGATTGTATTTAGATATAGAATCATCAACGTATACAAAATTGTCCGAATTGGTTTATCTTATTTTAGACAAGCAGATATCGTATTTTATTAGATTGGAAAATTTCAACAGAAAAATGATTTCTAGTTGGTTAGAAAAATATCCGAACCAACACAATGAAGAATTAAAATTTGATGTTTCACATATTGAAGAATACGACAAAAAGTTATTTGAATCTTGTAAAAACCCATTATTTCTCTACCAATTGATTAGTGGTTCATATTCTGAAGGCACTACCGATTTAAATAGTATTTTTGCAATCTATAAAACATTTGTCAATAAAACTATCCGAGGCAAATTTCCTGGTAAAAGCCATTTGCTAGAGTACATATCTCCAGATCAATACAAACAATTTCTTTTTGAAATTTCTGTATTGATGTACAACAACAATATTACTAGTCAAGCTTTTTCATACGATAATGATGAAAAACATTTCACTACAGTTTCCGATTTTATAATCTTGGATAAAAATACTAGGTCTTACTCTCTATCAACGGCAGCTGTAATCGAATTAGCAAAACACTATCTTCCAGATAAAGTCATTACGTCTAATTTAATTCATTGTTATTTCTTTGAGAAAAAAACAGATACGAACTGGAGCTTTACAGACAACAACATAATGTTTTACTTGATAGCTGAACGATATCTTTACATATTAAAAAATGTCTTTAATCATTACAACCCTGATACATCAATTCCGGATCATGCTTTTGAAGTGTTTAAAAATTTCATATTGGTTTTACACCCATTACCTTTTATGTTTTTAATTCAAATGCTTAAAAGGGATAAAGAAAAATTTGTAGATATTTTCAATGCATTTAAAGAAGAAGGAAAAATATTTAATCATACTATTACAATAAATGATGAACAAGTTAATTTAGAGATTTTCTTAGGCTTTCTCTATTTAAATTTAAGCACTCAAAATAATAAGTTCACAACTATTTTTTCCAGAGTTTACCAGTACATAGGCATGATGGATTCTAATTCACTCATTAGAAGGCATTATCATTATTTATTAAAATCATTATTACGAAAGATTACTTTTCCTCACGATACAATCAAGCATATTGATTTCTCTGAATTTAATTTGTCGAGAAGTACAATGAATAGTACAAACTATTATCATTGTGTATTTAATAATACATTATTTAACAATACCATTTTTATAAATACAGAATTTGAATCATCTGACTTCAAACACATAAATTTTGATCAAGTTAATGGTTCTTTGAGTTTTACTAGGTGTACTTTACAGAATGTAGAAATACGCTCTTCAAAAGAACTGAAAATTTATTTTCATAGATGTTTTTTGTTCCAAATACATATTAGTGATTGCGACAAAATTAATTTTGTTTTTAGAGATAATACAATTGAAACAATGAAAGTATCCCATTGCAAACAAACAAATTTTGTATTTGAGAAAAATCGTCTAGAAAATATTTCTTTACATAATAGCCAAGTAAAGTATTCAGACGATAGTCATAATAATGGATTGGATACGGTCCAAGAAAAAGGCTCTAGTATTTTTCATCGACAACCATTAGATGAAGTTGAGAAATACCTATATGAGTAGCTAACAAATCAGAGAGACTGTGAAATAACTTCGATTATATCGATAAACAACTCAATAACAGATATTTTGTGAAGTTTTGAGAGGGTAAAATAGAGAATCAATCTGTTGAAGGTATGAAGGATGGACGACTTTTACAAAGAGGGTCAGAATCGGAAACAGCAGCTATTGTTTCCACCAAGCCTTGATGAGTATGTTTCGGAGGAGAATCCGGTACGGGCGATCGATACTTATGTCTCTTTGGTAGAGTGGTCAGCGCTGGGGTTTACCGATACCCGCAAGAGCAGCAGGTCTGACGGGCAGAAGGCCTACCATCCGACACTGCTTTTGAAGATCTACCTCTACGGCTATCTCAATAAAATCCGAAGCTCAAGGGGATTGGAACGGGAGTGTGGACGCAACATAGAGCTTATGTGGCTCACCGAAGGGTTAAAGCCGAGCTACAAGACCATTGCCGATTTCAGAAAGAACAATCCCAAAGCCCTGAAAGAAGTCTTCAGAGAGTTCGTCCTGCTCTGTAAAAATATCGACCTGATCGAAGGCAGCGTGGTCGCCGTCGATGGAGCCTTCCTGCGGGCTAACGCTTCGAAGAATCAATTGATCATGAAAAAAGGAGCTTTGCGGGAACTGGAAAAAGTGGAGCACGAGATAGCGGAGTACTTCAACGCTCTGGACGCTTCGGATAGCGAAGTGTTACCATCTTCTCCTGACCTGCAGAAGCTTCAAAGCAGAAAAAAAAACTCGAAACGGATATAGATTTGCTCAATACAATAAAGAAGGAACAGTACAACCGTACCGATCCCGATGCGACGCTGATGAGCAAACCGGCGCATAACCTGATGGCCTATAATTCACAGATTGCTGTAGACGGCAAATACAAATTCATCATTGCGACCGACATTACTTCGGAAGGCTCAGACAAGAAAGAGCTCCATCATATGGCGAAACAGGTACAACAGACCGTGGATAATGAAACGGTTACGATTACCGCCGACAAGGGCTATTACTCCACCGTGGAAATCAAACAGTGTATCGATGCAGGCATTACTGTATTTGTCCCACCGACACTGACGGGACAAGAACAGCGTAACAGAGGCAAGTTCGGCAAAGAGATGTTCGTTTACGACAAAGAGCAGGATGCCTACATCTGCCCGAACAATGAACTGATCCCGAAATCTTCTTCAAATCACACCTCTTATGCCAGGGTGATGCATCTTTACCGTATCTCTTCAAAGCTATGTCAATCCTGCCCGATCAATGCACAATGTCTGGGCGAAAAAACGAAACAGAAACAGATACAGCGGTGGGAACATCAAGAGATCATTGATGAGTACAATACAAAGATGAAAACCGATGCAGCCAAAGCGATCATCAGACAAAGAGCCTCTATCGTCGAACACCCCTTCGGAACGATCAAGCGGATGCTGGGATGGGATCACTATCTGGTACGGGGCAAGGAGAAAGTCTCCGGGGAGAACGCCCTGATCATGTTCGCCTATAATTTCAAACGCTTACTGAACCTGATAGGAGTACCTCTGTTCAAAAAGCTGATAACTGCCATAAAACAAGGCGATATCAAAGCGATAAAACAGGAAATTGCCGAGTATATCGCGACTGTTTCGGCGTTTTTAGCCAAAATATTGCTCTATTTCACTCCGGAAAGAAAAATGGCATGTTCTAGCTGATAAAATGGAGCGAAACGGGAAATGTTCCGATGATTTGGCGGAGTTGTTTCACAGTCTCAGAGGAGCCAATAAATTACCCTGTGGGCAATTTATTGGCTCATTTCAAACGTTAAGTTTACAGGAGAATAAATTGTACTATCATGTTAAAATTGAATTAAATGAGAAAGATAAAAAAGATTATCATACAAAATTATCAGAACTAGATAAAACTAATATTGATGAAGTCATTAATGATACTATAGTTCCATATTTACAAGAAGATGAATTTTTATTTGATGGAAGAATGCTAAGAAAAAGTGATATTAGAAGTATAAAAATATATGAAACTAAACAAACATCTGAAGTTTTAGTTGGAATTGAAGATAACAGAAATAGAAATGATGAATGGTTTTTTTCAAGTAGTAAAACTAGTGTTGTTGCTTACGATTTATATTCAAAAGATATAACAAGAAATATTTTCACTAATGCATCAAAGAATATACCTAAAAATAATAAATGTACGCCTAGTCAAATACATGATAAAAATAAGGTATTTATAGTTCATGGACATAATAATGAAGTTAAATTAGAAGTAGCGAGATTTATTGAAAAAATTGGATTTGAGCCTATTATATTACATGAACAGGCTAGTAATAGTAAAACAATCATAGAAAAAATTGAAAGCTATTCAGATGTAGGATTTGGTATTGTTCTTTATACCGATTGTGATGTTGGAGCAAAAAAATCAGATTTTGAACATTTGAATAAGAGAGCAAGGCAGAATGTAGTATTTGAGCATGGATTTCTGATTGGAAAACTTGGACGACAAAATGTATGTTCTTTAGTAAAAGGTGATATTGAAACACCAAATGATATATCAGGTGTTGTTTACACGTCAATGGATTCAGGGCATTGGCAAATAGAACTTGCAAAAGAAATGAAAGCTTCTGGATATACAGTTGATATGAATAAAGTTATTTAAAACTTAACAAATCAGTCGTAGCCAAGAAATTACCCTGCGGGCAATTCATCGGCTCATTTTAAACGTTAGGAGAAAGCATGAATCGAGTAATTTTTATTTTCCTTATATTCTTGTCGTTGAATGCTAGTTCAGACGATAAGATTGATGATCAGGTCCGCTATATTAGCGAACAAGACAGGGCTATGAATGAAGCGATTAAATTCGCTAGAAGCAAACTGTCTGAGTTCTTCACAACTGTGAAAAATCCGCCTAGTGGTGCGAGTGACTTTAAGCTGAAGATCATGGTTTCCGATGATTCAGGCGTAGAGCATCTTTGGTTTTCTCCCTTTAAAGAAATAGAAGGTGGGTACGTAGGAGTTTTGGTGAATGAGCCAGAAGTAATAAAGTCTATGGAATATGGTAAAGTATACGCTTTCAAAGAAAGTCAAATAACAGATTGGGGTTATGTTTTAAACGGCAAACAGGTGGGAAGCTACACAATTTGTGTATTATTTAAGTCTATGGATAAAAGCGTTGTCGAACAATATAAACGAGATTATGGTTTTGAGTGCGGCTCCTAACAAGCCGATGCGCGCGGAGCCAGCTACGCTCTACAATAATTGTTCCACTACGCTGGCCCGGTGATCGGGGCGTTATACATAAAAAGGAGACAATGTGCCAGAAGATGATAAAAGCCTTGATTTAATTGGAATAGGAAAAGTAGTTAAATCTTTACCTAAACAATCTATAAAAGATGTAATAGATGTCAGTATAGATACATTTAATAAAGCAGTATCACCTATACTGGAAACAACTGCAGGACTTGGTCGCCTTATAAAAGTAAAATTTGACAGTTTAGTTGATGTTCAAAAAGTTTACGCAGTAGAAGCATTGATGAAAGCAAATGAGAAAGTGAATAAAGCTTCTCATGAAAAAAAAGAAAAAGTTATACCCAAAGCACGAATAATTATTGATTCAATTGAAAGTGTTTCAAATGAAACAGATGATAACTTAAGAGATATATGGTCAAATCTAATTGCTAATGAACTTTTAACTGCGGATGTTCATCCTGAATTTCCTAGAATTTTAAAACGGCTTAGTGTTCAAGATGCTCAAACATTAATTTCAATTGTAGAATTAGATAAAATGCTTCATCTTGCTTTTAAAAGCTTAGCACATGCCTTTGCATTATCTATGAATTCAGCAATTTCTTCACTTGCAATAAGTAAATATCATAATTTTAGTTATGAACATTTAGAAAGACTTGGTTTAATTACATTTGAAAGTAGTGGTTGGAAACTAACTTTACTAGGTCAAAAGTTTTTAAAAGCTGTTGCAGATCCTAGTTTAGAAGAAGAAAAATAAATAGTATAACAAATACGAGAGACTGTAAAATAACTTTGTTTCCTCATCGGCACCATTTTGATTGCTCATTTTAAACGTTAAGTTACAAAAGGGAACGAGGCTACTTTCTAAGATCGTGCTTACATGTAATCCCGAACGAGCAGTAAATACCGAGTGCGGAGCGCCAATGCGCTTCACAACACTTCTTTGCCGGAGCCGTCTGCCTGTGATGTTTTTGTGATGCAATCTACTGCAACAGTTTCGTAGGATATAATTATCGGATGGAAAGGAATACTATGCATACAATCAAACTCAATATTCACGATAGTATTTATGAAAAACTGATGGGTCTGCTTGATATTCTTCCTCAAGATAAAATAGAAGTTGTTGAAGATGTAGAGTATCCGGCAATATCTTTTGAAGAAGCAAAACGTAAAGTTGAAAAGGCAGCAAACAACATCGACAACAATCAAGGTATTCCTCTTGATGATGCTTTTGATCAGGTGTTGAAATCATAATATGGCGTATCACATTGTCATCGAACCAGATGCACTTCATGATTTGCACAACATCATTAAATTCATCACTACAAACGATACGAGCAGTAAATGCCGCGTGCGGGGTGCCAATGCGCTTCACAACACTTCTTTGGTATAATTTCTACTTTTCAGACAGGCAGGAATCAGAGATTGAAATACCATTTTATTGGCATCGGCGGCATCGGCATTTCGGGGTTGGCCAAGTACATGCATTACCGCGGGCATCAGGTGAGCGGTTCGGACATTCGTGAATCGCACATTACCCACAAGCTCGAGGAGGAAGGTTTACATGTAACCATTCCCCAGCGTGCCGAGAACATCACCGACCCCGACTGCGTGATTCACTCCGCCATTATCAGAAGCGACAATCCCGAAGTGGTGGCGGCGAAAGCCAGGGGCATCAAGGTCATCGCGCGGCGCGAAGCGCTGCTGGAGATTCTGCATGACTCCAAAGTGTACGCCGTTGCCGGAGCGCACGGTAAAAGCACCACGTCGGCGATTCTCTCTTCCATTATGAAGGGTTCTGCCATCATCGGCGCGGAGGCCAAGGAGTTTGGCTCAAACGTGCGTTTCTGCACGGAGAGCGACGTGCTCATTTTCGAGGCCGACGAGAGTGACGGCAGCTTTCTCAACTCCAACCCCTATTGCGCCATCGTCACGAACGCCGAACCCGAGCACATGGAGTATTACGGCTATGACGAGGTGCTTTTCTACGGCTCCTACCGCCAGTTCATCGAGCAGGCGAAAGTTCGTGTGCTCAATGCGGAAGACCCGTTTCTCGAGACCATCGAATGCGACGCCATTCGCCTCTATCCCAGCCGCGACATCCGCAACATTTCGTATGTGCTGATTGAGGGCGAACCGCATACCCGTTTCGAACTGCTGGATCTGGGCAGCTTCGACGTCTGGGGATTCGGCGCGCACATTGCGCTCGATGCCGCGCTGGCAATTCTGGCGGCAAAAGAGAGTCTGGACATTGAGACCATCCGTACGAACATTCTGGGCTACAAGGGCATCAAAAAACGTTTCGACGTTGTCGGCGACAACGGTGAGTGTGTCATCATCGACGATTACGGTCACCACCCCACGGAGATAAAAGCGACCATGCGCGCGGTAATCGAATTTGCCCGGCTTCGTGGTCTCGGCCCCATTACCGCCATCTGGCAGCCACACAAATATTCGCGCACCATTGACAACCTCGAAGCCTTTAGCGCATGTTTTGAAGGGGTCGATTCGCTCAGTATCCTTCCGGTGTGGGCGGCAAGCGAAGCACCGCGCGCGATCGACTTTGAAGGGGCATTTTCACACTACAACCTGATGATGGCCGATGCGCTGGAACGTCAGGGCGATGGCATCGGCGTCATCAAAAACGGCGCCGTCGTACAATCTTTGCACAAGGGTGTCGTCGTGGGCTTTGGCGCCGGGGACATTACCTATCAACTACGGGGAGAATCATGAGTTACCTGCTTGGCATTGCGGCCGTCGGCATCTTCTTTCTGGTGTTGCACAACTTTACGGAACTGGGCAACCGCGAAAAAGGGGCGGTTACGGCCGTATTGGTGCTGCTTATAGGAGCCATGTATTTATACAATGTTTACACTGACAGCGAACGCGACCATATCACCGCGATGGAGCTGAAATACCAGCAGGGGCACACCCTTACATGTAAGGGCATCGACGTCAACAACAGCCAATTCTCCTACAGTGTCGGCACCCAGACTTTTATAGGTCTTGAAGGTACGCCGCATTACGGCAGACTCATCAGCGCATCCGAATGTCACTAAACGCGCTCGAACATCTGGTCGGCCAGCTCGACCTTAACGCCCACATCAGCAGTTTCGAATCATTCTTCAGCCGTCCCAAACCGCTCTACATCGAAGGCGATCAGGAGCTGCACTTCAAGTACATCACGGCGCTTGACGCACTGGCATTCAAGGCGCCGCCAAAAACCGGGCCTTTCGGGTCGATGACGCTGCATCTGAAAAAGCAGGGGGTGCTTCGGTTCGAGCAGATCTTTGAACTGCTCAAAGTGGTGCGTACCTTCCGCAGGCTCAAAAATGCCAAATTCGAAGGACTCATCGGAAGCTGGATGGCCAAGATAGAGATTCCCGAAGTTTTTGACGAGATTGACGGCTATTTCAACGAAGAGGGGCGTTTCAACGAGTCGATGGACCCCACGCTTTACGGCCTGACCCAGCGCATCAACACCCTCAAAACCGAGATGAAAGATGCCTTCAAGCGGCTCATCTACTCCAAAAAAATCGCCGCCTATCTGGTAGATACGCAGGTACACTACCTGCATGAAGAGGAAGCCCTGCTGCTGCGCGGCGGGTTCAACCATGTGCTCAAAGGCACCATCATCGGCCGCAGCAGCGCCGGATTCTTCTATGTGGTTCCCGAGAGCGTGAGCGACATCAAACGCCAGATTCAGGCAATCGAGCAGCAAAAAGAGGCGGAGTTTTACGAGTATGCCAAACGCTTTTGCGCGCAGTTGCGGGAGTATCTGCTTTTTATCGATTTCATCGACCGGGAGTTTGACCGGTTTGACCACTATCAGGCGCGCATTCATTTTGCGCGCGCCAGGAATCTGGAGCTGATAAAAACCGTCAAAGAACCGGTCGTGGTGCTTGAAGGTTTCGAACATCCCGCGCTGCACAAACCCAAAAGCGTGAGCGTCGATTTTTCCAAAAACGTGCTGATGATTACCGGGGTCAACGCGGGCGGTAAAACGATGCTGCTCAAGTCCATTCTCAGTGCGGCGCTGATGGCCAAATACCTCATTCCCATGCGTATCAACAAGCATCGCTCCCGCATCGGGAGTTTCAAGCGTTTTGAAGCGATTATCGACGATCCGCAGAATGTCGGCAACGATATCTCCACCTTTGCGGGACGGATGCAGCAGTTTTCGCAGCTCTTTGCCCAGCGTGACGCGCTTATCGGGGTGGACGAGATCGAGCTTGGAACCGACAGCGACGAAGCGGCGGCACTCTTTAAGGTGATACTTGACGACCTGATTGCCAAAGGGCAGAAGATCATCGTCACCACGCACCACAAGCGTCTGGCCGCGCTGATGGCCGACCGCAACGATGTGGAGCTGATGGCCGCCGTTTATGATGAAGAGCGCCGCGTACCGACGTACGAGTTTCTTCAGGGCATCATCGGCAAGAGCTACGCGTTTGAGACGGCGCTGCGCTACGGCATCAGCAGCGGCGTGGTAGAGCGCGCCAAAGCGGTTTACGGCGATAACAGTGAAAAGCTTAACCAGCTCATTGAACGCGGCAGCGAACTTGAGCGCAGCCTGAAGCTCAAACACGCCGAGCTTGATGCGCGTCTTGAAGCCGTTGCCGAGGAAGAACGCCGTCTCAAAGAGGCGCGCGAAGCCTTACATGTAAGCCTCAAAGCCAAACAGGCCGAGCTTGAAAAAGAGTACGCCGAGGCGATTGATACGGCCAAAACCGCAGCGAAAGCGGGAGACATGGCGGCCATTCACCGCAAAATGAACGAGGCGAGCAAAAAGCTGCCCAAAGCTCCGGTCGAGCCCAAAAAGATTGAACGCCCTTTTGAAGTGGGAGAGAGTGTCAAATACCGCTCGCAGCGCGGAACAATAGTTGCACTTAAGGCAAAAGAGGCAATGATCGAGACGGAAGGGATGCGCCTGTGGGTGCGCCTCTCCGAACTCAAACACAGCGAGCCGTTGCCCAAACCGAAACCGAAAGTTCACGTCAAGACCGAAGTGGAGAGCCGCAGCGGCCTCAAACTCGACCTGCACGGCATGCGAGCCGAAGAGGCCGAAGAGGCACTCGACCGTTTTATCTCCGATGCACTGCTTCAGGGGTGGGACGAAGTCCTCGTCTACCACGGCATCGGCACGGGCAAGCTCTCCTATGCGGTGAAAGAGTTTTTAAAACGCCATCCCAGCGTAAAAAGCTTTTCCGACGCGCCCCAGCACATGGGCGGTTTCGGTGCCAAAGTGGTACGGCTCTGACGTTTTGACGATATGTTATGCCCAGATAAAGCTCCTCAAGGAAATGCTATGACCGAGACAGAAATCCGCGTTATTAAGTCCATATACGCGCTGAGCGATGATATTGACTACAACCTGTATGAAGCGATTGACATTGCCGAATATGCAAACCTCGACAAAAATGTCGTGGAAGAGACCATAGCATCCTTGTACGAACAGGGCTTTTTGGGCGAATGCATGAGCATGGAAGATGACGGGATGGAAACCTACCATCTCAAGGAAAAAGCACTCGTTTACGTGGAGATGTGATGAAACCGGTCCTTTTTTACGAAAAACCCGGCTGCGCGACCAACGCAAAACAGAAACGCCAGCTGCAGCAGGCCGGATGCATCGTGTTCGTACGTGATCTGCTCAATAACGGTCTTACGGAAGCGGAACTTTATGCGTTTTTGGAACCTTTACATGTAAGCGCATGGTTCAATCCCAATGCCCCGAAAATAAAAAACGGCGAAATCGACATCAGCGCGCTCTCCAGAGAGCAGGCCCTTAAAATGCTGATGCGCGAACCCATTCTCATCCGCAGACCGCTTATGGTCATCGGCAACCGGAAATTCTGCGGCTATGACGCCGAAGCCATTGCAAAAGTTCTGGAAAAAGCGTTTGATAATCCGGTAGGTGAAAGCTGCAGCGGGGAACATGACCGTTGCGCTGAGGCGTCAACACGGTTTTATCATACCTGATTGGGGTAAGAACATCATTTTCAGACGTTTCACTGTAGAATCTCTAAAAATGCCCGCCGGGGCAGGAGCGAGGGTGAAGCATGAAAACAGTCTGGGTGGTTATATTTACAACCGTGCTCATCTGGTCCGCCATTGATCCCGCCGACCGTTTCACATGGTTTCTGGAAGTCTTCCCGGCGCTGGTCGGCTTTCTCATTTTAGTACTGACCTATAAAAAATTTCCGCTGACGAATCTGGCCTATATACTCATTTTGATCCACTGCATTATTTTGATGGTCGGCGGTCATTACACCTATGCAAATGTTCCGCTTTTTGACTGGATCCGGGACAGTTTCGAGTTGGCGCGCAACGATTATGACAAGGTCGGACATTTTGCGCAGGGCTTTGTTCCGGCCCTGATTGCCCGGGAGATCTTCATACGAAACAACGTGATCAACGGCGGACGCTGGATGAATTTTCTGATTCTCTGTGTCGTGCTTGCCATTAGCGCTTTTTATGAGCTCATTGAGTGGTGGGTGGCGATCGCTTCGGGTGAATCGGCGGAGGCATTTTTGGGAACGCAGGGGTATATCTGGGATACGCAGTCGGATATGGCTCTGGCACTGCTGGGCGCGGTGTTTTCTTTATTGCTGCTCGCAAAAATGCATAACCGGCAGTTGGCAGAGATAGCGCGCCCGAAACCGTAGCAAACCTTACAGATGAATGGTGCGGTTGCGGCCGTTTCTCTTGGCTTCATACATCGCTCTGTCGGCGCGTTCGAACAGGATAGTTTCGCTGTCATCGGCCTGGAGCATGGAAAGGCCTATGGAGCAGGTTTGCACCTCACTTTTGGCTTTAAGCTCTTTTTCCACGGAGTAACGAATACGTTCGGCGACATTGATCGCCTCTTCGAGCCTGGCATTGGGAAGCAAAATGGCAAACTCTTCGCCGCCCCAGCGGGAGCAGGAATCTATATGCCGCAGATTTTTCAGTAAAATCCGTGCCATTTCCACCAGAACCCGATCACCCTCTTTATGGCCGAAACGGTCGTTGATCTTTTTAAAATGGTCAATGTCCACAATCATAAGACAAAGCGGTGTTTCGTTAACCTGGGCATTTTCTATCGCCTTTGCGAAAAGGGTGTCGAACATGCGTCGGTTATAGATTTTGGTGAGCGGATCGTAATTGATCAGCTCCTTGTCGGTGATGTCTTCACGTATGGCAATGTATTCGATGATCTCGGCATTGTCGTTGAAAATGGGAACGATCCGCGTTTTGGCTATGAAGGTCTGGCCGTTGCGTTTAAGGTTCTTCATGATTGCCTTGTACTCTTTGCCCTGCGTTATGTTGTTCCACATTTTTGCAAACATCGAATTCGGCATATCCGGGTGGCGGATAATGGCATGGGTCTTTCCGATCCACTCTTCGCGTGAGTAGCCTGTGAGGTTGCAAAAGGCGTCACTGGCATAGGTGACCCGGCCTTCAAGATCGGTTGTAGAGAGAACAACATGCTCTTCAATGATTTTGGCATGGATGTTGAGCAGTTTTTCGTTTTCAAAAAGTCGGTGCGTGTAAATTTCGAGCATATGCGTCAGATTGCAGTCAAAAACGTCAAAGAGATGTTCTCTGGCGTCGTCGGGAAGACGGTTGGCAATGGCATGGGAGATAACCCGGTTCTTGAAGGTCGTGCAAAACGTGAATATATGCTCTACGGCCAATCCGTGCATAAAAAAAGTATCGATCAGCGAACGCATGACGGGACAGTCGTCGTCAGGCTGTTCTTTATGCCGAAATAGGGCAATGAAGTAATTGAGAACCGGTTGTGCGATAGTCTCGAGAAAAAAAGTGCTGTCAAATCCAAACTTTTCGCAGACGGTAGTAATACGGGGCTGCCGCCCCCATTCGTCGACGATCTCTCTTCCGTTTTTTACAAGCAGGGATGCTATGATGCCATCGGAAGAATGAGGCTCAAAACAGCTGTGTTTCACGTTAGATTACCTTGGAAAGGGACTTGCGAGAATTATAACATATCGTAATCATTATAACTCACTGACACAGCGTACGTAAGAGCGGTTTCTTTTCGAACTGGTCGCTACCGATCCGAATTTAAAACCGACGACATACGCATCGTCGGCATTGAACGCGTCGCCGCTCCAGTAGTATCGGTGCATCATCATGCCAAAGAGTGAGGTGTTGACACTGGGACGATTCTGTCCATACGTGACAATGCCGTAGAGTTCATCGAGCGTGGGAAGACGCCAGCTGCGTCCGTTGTAGTCGGAGCGTTCACATGCTTCCTGCGCTTCATCATAGGTGTAGCGTTTCTTTTTGTCGCTGGCATCAAGCGACATCCAGACAATATCGCGTTCCTTGTCGATAACGCCGCTCTTTGAGAGAGCAAACTGCTGTTTGAAGTTCGGTTTGGCGCTATTGGTACACAAAACGCCAGTCTCTTTTTGCAGGGGTGTAATGGCAATATCGCCATCCTTAAGAAAAAAGGTGTAACCGCGTTTGGTGCCCTCAAGTTCGCCGCCTTCGCCTTCAGAACCGGTATTTCCGACGACAATGCCGTCATAGAAGGTGTTATCGGCCCAGAAGCTTTCATTGGCACTGAATTGTTCCGTTTTGCCGCGGAGCGGGAAGAGCTCCCGAATATCCGGAAGCCGCCATGTGCCGCCGAGATCACGACAGGCACTCTTGGCACTTTCGTAGTTTGCCGCGGTATCAGGGAGTTCCTTCCAGGTTGCCAGAAGCAGCAAGGGAAAGAATAGAGGGAGAAAATAACGCATTTTGTATCACTTTTTTTTATGCATTATAGCGAAACAAGTGTGATATTTTTGTGATATCAGAGTTTTTGCAGCAAAAGCAATTTCTTTGTGTCATATCGAAGCAGCGTAAAACCGCATGCTCTGGCAAGGTATTTGAACGTTTGCGGCGTAAAAAACAGAATATGCGTCGGATCCTTGCGGTACCACCACTGCAAAAATTCGTCGGTAACATTGGTGTGAAACTGGGTCATAAGCGCCAGATAACCTCCGCTGCGCAGATGCTTATGAAAAAAGTCCATGAGTGCTTCGGGATCGTCCACATGTTCAATCACTTCGGTGGCGGTGATGAGGTCATACGTACGCCCTTCAAAGCGGCGCTCGGGATAAAAATATTTGTCATAACGCGTTACATGTAAGCCGTGGCGCTCCATCAGTTCCGCCAAAACCGGCCCCGGACCGCAGCCAAATTCGAGGACTTCGGAAATTTCTTGAATGTGGGGTTTGAACGTAAAGTCCATAAAGGCTTCAAACATCGCCGCATAGCCGGGAGAATCGATGGTATTGTTGTGATTGTTGTAGATCTGCAGCTCTTTTTCGGCACTCACGTAATAGGACGGATTTTTGAAAATGCACTCACACTGCGGGCAGTGATGAAAATGCCATTTCATGAGCGGGTCATAAAATTCGGAGGTGGCTGATGCGCAGATTTTGCAGTTCATAATGTTATCTCGCTAAAATTTCATTACTATGAATGATACCCAATATCTCGATGCGGTGAAAACGCTCAACCGCTATGCCTACCACTATTATGTTCTCGATGATCCGCTCACCAGCGATGAGGAGTATGACCGGCTTTATCATGAAGTCGTCGCGTACGAACACGCACACAGTGACACCATTGCCACCGATTCTCCCACGCAGCGTGTCGGCGGCGTGGTGCTTGAGGGATTTGAAAAAGCGGCACATCTGAGCCGTATGTGGTCGCTTGAAGACCTTTTCAACCACGAAGAACTGCTCAAGTGGATCGAACGCTGTGCCAAACAGAGTGACCGGCTTTCGTTTTACTGCGAACCAAAATATGACGGGGCAAGCCTGAATCTGATCTACGAAGACGGTGCGCTCTCTGCCGCGATAACGCGCGGGGACGGCAGTATCGGTGAACGGGTGACGCAAAATGCGAAGACGATCCACTCCATTCCTTTACAGATTGATTATAAGGAACGCATCGAGATCCGTGGCGAGGTCGTCATTTTCAAAGAGGAGTTCGAATCAATCAACCGCGAGCGGCTGGAGCGGGGCGAGAGCCTTTTCGCCAATCCGCGCAATGCCGCGGCGGGCTCATTGCGACAGCTTGACTCCTCCATTACCGCATCGCGCAATCTTGTCTTTTTGCCTTACGGTATCGGCGAGAACACACTACCGCAGCGGCGTCTGAGCGAACGTATGGATTTCATCTACGCGCTGGGATTCAAAAAACCGCCGATGCGTCTGGTATGCGACACGGCTGAAGCGATTGACGGTTTTTATAACGAGATGGTTGCCAAACGCGACGATTTTGCCATGATGCTCGATGGCATGGTTATTAAGATCGACAGCATTGACGCGCAGGAAGAGCTCGGTTATACCGTTAAAAATCCGCGCTGGGCGGCTGCGTACAAATTTCCGGCCGTGGAGAAAGTAACCACGCTGCGCGAGATTATTTTGCAGGTGGGACGCACCGGCGTGGTGACGCCCGTGGCGATTGTAGAGCCGACGCCCATCGAAGGGGTCATCGTCGAGCGTGCGACGCTGCACAACTTTGACGAGATCGAGCGCAAGGATATCCGCGTGGGTGACCGCGTCATCATTTTGCGCAGCGGCGATGTCATTCCCAAAATCATCAAGGTGCTCACCCATGAGCGCAGCGGCAGCGAACAGAAGGTGGCACGTCCCGGTGCGTGCCCGGTTTGCGGCAGCGAACTGCTTGATGAAGGCGCGCTCATCAAGTGCCAGAACCTTACATGTAAAGCGCGTGTGGTCAATGCCATCATCTATTTTGCCTCCAAACCGTGTCTGAACATTGACGGACTGGGTGAGAAGATTGTGGAGACGCTCTTTCACGAGGGACTTGTGAGCGGCGTGGAAGAGCTCTTTACACTCGAGCTTGACGCCTTGCTGGCACTTGAAGGGTTCAAAGAGAAAAAAAGCCGCAACCTGCTCGATGCCATTGAAGCGGCCAAGGGGTGTGAATGCTGGCGTTTTGTCAATGCTCTGGGCATTGAACATATCGGCGAAGTCGCATCGAAAACGCTCTGCATGCATTTCGGTACGATGCTTGAGCGTATAGAAAAAGAGGCGCTTCTCGAACTTGAAGGTTTTGGCGAGGAGATGGCGGAATCGGTCGTGGAGTTTATGCGGGTCAATGCAGAGCATGTGGCACGGCTTCGTGAAATTATCAATCCGGTCGCTCCCCAAAAACGCGAAGAGGCCGCGGAAAATCCCTTCAAGGGAAAAACCGTCGTGCTTACCGGAACCATGAGCCGTTCGCGCGGTGATATCAAAGTGGATCTCGAAGCACTCGGCGCCAAGGTAGCCGGATCGGTCTCGAAAAAGACCGATTTTGTCATCTACGGAGAAGAGGCCGGAAGTAAGCTTGACAAAGCGCAGGAACTCGGTGTCAGGGCGATAACGGAGAACGAGATGCTGGAGATGCTCTCGTGAGCCGCATCATTTTGCTGCTTCTTGTCGCGATGGCGCTGTGGGGGCGCAGCGGTCCCTACTGGGGCGGCGGCTATGGGGTCGCTTATTACGACAGTGACAAACGTGTCGGGAGTATCGGCAGCCAAAGGGAGCGGGGCACCCTGCGGGCGACACTCGGTGCTTATATCAACTCCAACTTTTCGGTTGAACTCGATTACACCAATTATGAAGCTTATCAGGGTGACTATGAAGGTGCCGAGGTGGAAGAGGATTTTGAGGTGATCGGTGTCAGCGTGCTGCCGCACTGGCCGCTGTATGATGAGAAGGTTGACCTCTTCGGACGTCTGGGAGCGGGGCAGGTGATCTGGAACGAGCGTGACGGGCGTAAAAACAGCGACAGCGCCGGGGTCTATCTGCTGGGCATCGGTGCGGGGTATCGCATTGGTGAGGCGGTGATGCTCAAAGCCGGTTACGATGCGACACTTTTTTCACTTGATGATGCCCATCGCAACAAGGGGTATGATATGAGGCTGGATCTGTTTTATATGGGATTTGAGGTGATGTTTTGAGGCTCGATGCATACATGGTGGAGCAGGGACTTGCCGAAACACGCTCCAAAGCGCAGCAGCTCATCAAGAGCAAGTCGGTACTGGTTAATGACCGCGTCGTGGAAAAAAACGCGATGGAGATTACCGACCAGAAGGTGAGCGTCGTTGGTGACGATCCCTACGTGAGCCGCGCGGCACTGAAACTCAAAAGCTTTTTACCGCTACTCCCTTTTACATGTAAAGACCGTGAGGTACTCGACATCGGTTCAAGTACGGGCGGTTTCACCCAGATACTGCTTGAAGAAGGCGCCCGGCAGGTTGATGCCGTGGATGTCGGGCGCGATCAGCTCCATGCGACGCTGCGCAGTGATCCGCGGGTCAGATCGTTCGAACGGACGGACATCCGGACGTTTGATCCGCAGCGCACCTACGATCTGGTCACAAGCGATGTCTCGTTTATTTCACTGGAGATGATTCTGGGCGATATCGACCGGCTTGCCTCGCAATGGATCATACTGCTTTATAAACCGCAGTTTGAAGTGGGACGCGAGGTCAAGCGTGACAAGAACGGCGTCGTGACGGACGATAAGGCGATTGGCCGTGCCATGATGCACTTTGAAGACGCCTGCAGCATTCTGGGCTGGCGGCTTGTCGAAAAAGAGCGTGCCCACATCAAGGGAAAAGAGGGAAACATTGAGTACTGCTACTGCTTTGAAAAACATTAATACCATCGCTATCGGCGGTTTCGACGGTATGCACATCGGGCATCAGCATCTGTTTGCTAGATTGGGAGCACAGGGTGCCGTTATCGCCATCGAGAGCGGTTTTGCCAATCTGACACCCGGCGCGGAACGGGAGCGATTTACCCATTACCCCATCCATTATTATCAGCTTGACGATATCCGCCATCTTGACGGCGCGGCATTTGTCGAGCGGATTGAAGCCGATTTTCCCGCGCTTAAGACCATTGTGGTGGGGTATGATTTTCATTTCGGGAAAAACCGCCGTAGCTCCCATGCCGATCTGGCGGCACTCTTTAAAGGCGAGGTGATCGTCATCGATGAGGTGATGGTACAGGGTGATTCGGTGCATTCGCACAAAATCCGTGCCAAGATTCAGCTGGGTGACATCGCCGGAGCCAATGCGTTTTTGGGACACAACTACACCATTCGCGGGCGTGTCGTAAGCGGGCAGGGCATTGGGAAAACCGATCTGGTCCCGACGATCAATCTTGAAGTCGATCGTTTTTTACTGCCCCGTGAAGGGGTTTATGCCTCTTTGACACGCATTGATCGCGAAGAACACTATCACCCTTCCGTCTCTTTTGTCGGGCATCGGGTGAGTACCGACGGCTCGTTCGCCATAGAAAGCCATATTCTCGACGGTGGAGTGGTGTGCCGGGAGTGTGCGGCCATCAGTTTTGTAGGTTTTATCCGCGACAATGCGAAGTATGAAACCCTTGAAGCACTCAAAGCGGCTATTGCCTCGGATATCACCATAGCCGAGCGGTTGGTTCGCCAGGTCTCCCTGTAGCATTGCCGCATTTCTATGCAGTTCTGCCGCAAATTTCAGACCGATTCTTATAATAGTTTAAATGAATGTGTAATATAATCCACACAATATTTTGCATAAGGAACTCTTGATGGGCGAACTCTTTACGTTCTTCGGCGTGATCAGTCACGATCACAGCTTTATCTTCCTGACACACATGCTGCTTACCGCTGCAATCGTACTTTTCCTGGCTAAAGCGGCTGTGAAAAATCTCAGGGTGGTACCTACGGGCACCCAAAACGTGATGGAGGCATACCTTGGCGGCGTTCTTGCCATGGGCGCAGACGTCATGGGTAAACAAAAAGCGCGCCAGTATCTGCCGCTTGTAGCAACGATCGGTCTTTTTGTCGGTATTGCGAACATTATCGGAATCATTCCCGGTTTTGAAGCACCGAGCGCATTCCTTGACTTTACCCTGGCCCTGGCTCTGGTTGTATTTGTTTACTATAACTTTGAAGGTATCCGTCTCAACGGTATTATTGATTACCTCAAACACTTTATGGGACCGGTTTGGTGGCTCGCATGGCTGATGTTCCCGATTGAAATCGTTTCTCACATTTCCCGTATTATCTCTTTGAGTTTCCGACTTTTCGGTAACGTCAAAGGGGATGACATGTTCCTTATGGTCATTCTGATGCTGGCTCCATGGCTGCTTCCTATGATTCCTTTTGCACTGCTCACTTTTATGGCGTTTTTGCAGGCATTCATTTTCATGATGCTGACTTACGTTTACCTCGGCGGTGCGGTTCTTCTTCACGAAGAGCACTAACTCCCTATTGCTCATGCAGCTACGAACTTTTGATACGCTGCTGAGCTTTATGCTCGGCGCCAGCTGGGCATTTATTATCATCGGGGCACTGGTTACTTACTCCACCTTCTCTTTTCTTGGTTGGCTTCCTGCGCTTTTTATCACCTTTATCTTTCTTTTTATCGCTTTTTTGATTGTCCTCTTGCTGGAAACTTTAATGATGTTTCGGAAAAATTTTGACGAAAAAAGAGAGCAGACACGTCTTTTGAAAGAGATTCTCGACACACTCAAAGCTGAGAAAAGTTTTTAAGTATTACTTTACTTCTGATATAAATCATAATATAATCTTTCCCCATCAACCTTAAAAGGCAGCGTTATGCAGAGACTTCTATGGCTCTGGGTGTTCCTGAGCTTATCACTCCACGCAGATTACCTTTACTATAAAATTCTCATTGGCTCCTTTTCTGAAGCGGGTAATGCCCAAGCAACTATTAACGATTATAAAAAAGAGCTTGAGAGACTGCCGGAATACCGTAACTTTCGTGCCGGTCATCCTGAAGTGGATTTCGATCTTTATCACGGTAAAAAATATAAAACCGTTATTTTAAGACCGTTTGGATCACGTAAAGAAGCCGCGCAGCTATTGGCGCTGATTCACCGTTTTGATAAAGCACCCTATCTCTCAAGCTATCACAGTGACACACCTGTTATCACGACATCGCCAGTAAAAACATCTGAATCGGAAGCATCCGAACCTGCCGCCGTAACTGAAGTAACGGCTGAAAATCACGTTAGTGAGTCCAAAAGCAGTCTCATCCCCGAAGAGAAAACTGAAACAGCTGAAATTCCTGCCGTCCCTGTGTCAGATCGACCGACGGCTGCAATCGCCGTCAAGACATCCCCCGAAAACAATAAATCGGAAGCGTCGGTATCCCCCAAGGCAGAAACAGTGACGGCAGAGCCGGTGGCTCCCGCTGCCGGAACTTCTGTTTCCAAACCCTTATCTGCTTCGGCCACAACCCATGAAGTTTCAAGTAATATGAAGTTGGTGGAGCGCATGCTGGGGTCCTTCCCATATATCATCATTGTAACGCTACTGATTCTCGCATGGTATCTTGCAACACGCAACCGTCATCTGGAGTCCCATGTACGGGATCTGGAAGAAGAACTCGCTTCGCGTCCTCCGGAGGCTAGAAGTAAGGATGAGTTTCTCTCCCGTATGAGTCATGAGATTCGAACACCGATGAATGCCATTCTCGGATTCAGCCACATTCTGCTTGAAACAAAGCTTGATGCGAGCCAAATGCAGCATCTGCATAATATTCACAACGCGGCAGACCTGCTGCTTGGTATCATCAATGACGTTCTTGATTATTCCAAAATCGAATCGGGAAGCGTCAAGCTTTACGAAAAGCAATTCAACATCAATAATGTCCTCGATTCCCTCTCAGCGACGTTAAGTGACAAAGCGGCGGAAAAAGGGTTGGAAATGATTTTCGACGTATCCAACAATGTGCCGTCGCGCGTGGTGGGAGATGATGGAAAAATCCAAACTGTACTGACTAACCTTTTGAACAATGCGATCAAATTTACCTCCAAAGGTGAGATCCTCCTTAAACTCAAACGATTGCCTGCGGAGGAAAATCAGATTTTTCTTGAATTCCGCGTTTGCGATACGGGAATAGGTATCCCTGCCGACAAACTTCCACTCCTGTTTGACTCCTTTACGCAGGCTGATAGCTCCAAATCCCGCCACTTTGACGGCATGGGGCTGGGACTTGCCATCTGTAAAGAGTATGTAAGCATGATGGGTGGTTCCATTCATGCGACAAGCACGCCGGGTGAGGGCAGCAGCTTTGTCTTTACGGTTATGTGCAAAACACCTGAGCATATCGATCTGCGCAATTACCGTCTTCCGGACAAGAGTATCATGAACAAGCGGGTTCTTGTCGTAGATAACAATACAACTGCTGCAGGATCATTGCAGCGTATGATCGCCTACTATCACTATCATGCCGATATTGTCGGCAGTGAAGATGAAGCGCTTCGCGTCTTGCAGATGCAGGAATATGACATTGTCTGTCTGGATTCAAAACTACTCGCGATTGAAAACGAAAACACCATTCAGCGTTTCAAAGAATACACCAATGCCAAAATCGTATTGCTTGAAAATAATGTGGTACGTACGCTTAACGGTGCCATCTCCGGTGTTGATGCCGAACTGAAAAAACCTTTCAGCCAGCAGGATCTGTTCAATACCATCATCAACCTCTACAGCGAACACAGCGAAATGCAGGAAGAGCATGCCCAGCTGACGATCAAGGATCGTATCAAACGTTTCAAAGGGAGAAAAATTCTTCTGGCTGAAGACAATACGATCAATCAGACGGTGATTACCAATCTGCTTAAAGAGAGCGGCATTGTCCTTATTGTGGCCGATAACGGTCTCGAAGCGGTACACAAACTGAATGAAAATCCGGATGTGGGCATGATATTCATGGATATTTCGATGCCGGTGATGAACGGATACGAGGCGGCGAAAAAGATCAGGGAAGATCGACGCTTTACCGAATTGCCCATCGTGGCATTGACGGCAAACATTCAGCCCGGTGACGTTCAGCAGACACTGGCTTCAGGAATGCAGGAGCATATTGGTAAACCTTTTAATGTATCAGCCCTCTATGAAGCGATTTTACGCTACCTCGGCGGTGAAGTCATTGAGTCCGAATCTTCTGAACGTATGGCTGAGGAGACGCTATCGATCCCGGTCTCTTCGGAAACGGAAATTCTTGACAAAAAGCGGGGACTCGAGCTGGTCGGCGGCGATGCGCAGATGTATCGCGAACTGTGTCAGGAGTTTGCAAAAATGTATCGGGATACATCGACCCAGTTACGGGAACTGACAAGCGCAGGATCGTATGATTCGGGTGCGAGACTGGCACACGATATCAAAGGGGTTTCTGCCAATCTCGGTGCTATGGTGCTGTTTGAATCCGTCAAGGAGCTTGAAGCAGCCTTTAAAGCACATGAAGCCGAAGTGATTTCGAATGAGCTTGATCGCTTTGAACCGCTTTTAAACCGCACCATTGAAGCGATGGCCGCATGATTCACTCTTACGCTATTACAGACCCTGCCTATTACGGAACCACACCGCTGGAGCTGAACAATACGATCGGACGACTTATCGGAGTCCGGGGGTGCGATTTTCTCTGTCTGCGTGATAAAACAAGCCGGGAATACAGGCAATTGGCCGAAGCGGCGCAGCGTACATGTAATGCGCATCATTTTCATCGTCTGATACTTCATGGTGATATCGCGCTCGCCTATGAACTTGGGGTTTTCGGGATACATCTCACTGCGGCACAGATGGAAGAGATACCGGTTGCAAAAGCGCACGGTCTCTATACGGTTGTCAGTACCCATGATGAAATCGAAATGCAGCGCGCTATTGACAGGGGTGCGGATGCCATGACTTACAGTCCCGTATTCACGACGCCAAATAAGGGTACACCGAAGGGTTTAGAGGATCTAAAAGAAAAAACGGCTAAAATTGGGTCCAAAATCATAGCGCTGGGCGGCATTGTCACTCCGGAGCAGATTGCTCAGGTCGAAACCGCCGGTGCCTACGCCTTTGCATCCATACGCTATTTTGTCAATGAATATTTAGAGGAAATGCATGTTTGAAGTGATTATCGGCCTTGAAGTCCATGTCCAGCTCAATACCAAAACCAAACTTTTCTGCTCTTGTCCGACCAGTTTTAACCACACGCAAAACACCAATACCTGTCCTACCTGTCTTGCACTGCCCGGTGCGCTTCCGGTCTTTAACGAAGAGGTTCTTAAAAAAGCGGTGATGTTCGGTACCGCCATCGATGCTACGATCAACCGGACCAGCTACTTCGACCGCAAAAGCTATTTCTACCCCGACAGCCCGAGTGCCTATCAGATCACGCAGCTCTATACGCCTGTGGTTGAACACGGTCATCTGGTGATTGATTTTGAAGATGGCACGCACAAAACCATTCGTATCAATCGCGCGCATATTGAGGCGGATGCAGGTAAAAATATCCATGAAGGGGATATTTCCAAAGTCGATCTCAATCGCGCCGGAACCCCGCTACTTGAAATTGTCAGCGAACCGGACATGCGATCGGCTGACGAGGCAATTTTGTATCTGAAAAAGCTGCATTCGATTGTACGTTATCTTGATATTTCCGATGCCAACATGCAGGAGGGATCGTTTCGCGTTGACGTAAATGTTTCAATCCGCCCCAAAGGGGAAGAGAAGCTCTATACCCGCGTCGAGATCAAGAATATTAACAGTTTCCGCTTCATTCAAAAAGCGATCGAGGTCGAAGTGCAACGGCAGGTCGAAGCGTGGGAAGACGGTGTTTATGATGAGGAGATCGTTCAGGAAACCCGTCTGTTCGATCAGGTCAAACAGGAGACCCGTTCCATGCGCGGCAAGGAAGAAGCGGCCGATTACCGCTATTTTCCCGAGCCCGATCTGCTCAAAGCCGTGGTGAGTGACGCCATATACGCAGAGGCGACGAAAATACCGGAACTGCCGGATGAAAAACGCGAGCGTTTTGTCTCCGAATATGGCATGAGCGAATACAACGCTTCCGTCATCACCGCATCGCTTGAAATGGCGCACTATTTTGAAAAGATGGTCGAAGAGGGAGCGAGCGCAAAGAATGCGGTGACATGGCTTACCGTCGAACTGCTCGCACGTTTGAAAAACGGGGTGACTGTTGAAACCTCTCCGGTGAAGGCGGTGACACTCGCAACGATCGTCAAGCGCATTGAAGATGGTACCATCAGCGGCAAGGCAGCTAAAGAAGTTCTTGATTATGTCATGGAACATGACGAAGCGATTGATGCCGTCATTGAGAAACTGGGTCTCAAACAGGTGAGTGATACAGGTGCACTTGAAAAGATCGTTGACGAGGTACTTGCTGCCAATCAGGATAAAGTCGCGGAGTACAAATCCGGCAAGGACAAACTGTTCGGTTTCTTCGTCGGACAGGTCATGAAAGCATCCAAAGGAAGTGCCAACCCTCAGGCTGTCAACGATATCGTCAAGAGCAAGTTGAGCTAAAAATGGCAGTGCTTTCGCGGTCGCTGATCGCGGCGGCTTATTTTCTGCAAGCTTCTCCCCGCTACCAGAAGAGTAAAACTTTTTTTTACAACCTTCTCGAAAACAGCACGTATCCCTATAAAAAATATTTTGATGCCGTGATGATTCTGCTCATCTTTACGAGCGTTGCTATTTTGATCCGTGAAGTCAAGTTTCATGTCGAAGACCATCTGCTCTTTTTTAACGATTATGTGATCTCCGTTGTTTTCCTGCTCGAATACATGCTGCGCATGTGGATTCATAACTCAAGCAGTGAACTCATTATCGCGCAGTTTGAGCATGACGAGTTTTTACAGCGCCGTTTCCGTTGGAAGAAGGCGGTTGTCGCCGTCATTATGAAAAAAGTTGAATATGCACGCTCTCTGGCTGCCATGATTGACCTGCTGGCCATTATGCCGTTCTTCCATGAACTCAGGCTGCTGCGTATTTTCATTATCTTCAGGGTATTCAAACTCTTCCGCTACGCCAACTCTCTGCGTCATCTGCTCTCGGTGCTGACGCACAAGCGTTTCGAACTCCTGACCCTGATTCTTTTTGCCGCCGTCGTTATCTTTGTATCGGGTGTTCTGATCTACATCATGGAAGCCAATGATCCCGATTCGCCGATTGATACGCTTTTTGAATCGTTTTACTGGGCGCTGGTTACCATCTCGACGGTTGGTTACGGCGATCTGGCTCCGGTCTCTGCGGAGGGACGGGCCGTGGCAATGGTCATTATTATTTCGGGCATCGCGGTACTCTCCTTCAGCACCTCGATTGTTGTCTCCGCATTTACAGAGCGAATGGATGAGATTGTCGAAAACAAGACAATCAGCGATGTCAATGCGCTCAAACGCTTTTATCTGATTTGCGGTTATGGCGAAGTGGCGCAGAGTGTTGCGTCCAAGCTTAAAAGACAGGGACAGAATGTCGTGCTTCTTGATAATAATGAAGCCCATGTCAAAGAGGCAAAGAATCATCAGCTTATGGCGTTGCACCTTGATCCGGGTTCTCTTGAGAGCTACAAGCTGCTTGAAATTGATTTCAAAACGCAGGTCAAAGCAGTACTGTGTCTGAGTGATGATGACGTTGCCAATGTTTATACCGCTTTGACGGTACGCTCCATCTCCGGTGATATTCTTCTGCTTTCGGTTCTGATTCATCAGAATAACCGTAAAAAGCTCCAGCTTGCAGGGGTTGATGAGATTGTTTACTCCCAGGAACTTATCGGTATGGTGGCCAAAGAGTTCAGCGGCAAACCGGTTGCGTTCGAAGCCATCCATGCGCTGCGTTCGGAGCAGAGCGATGTTATGAATGACGAGATTGTGATCGATACTTATATGCAGGGACGTTACAAAACACTTGAACATCTTGGAATGGCACGCCATCGCATTATTCTGCTGGGTATCCATTCTCTCAGGGAAAAGCGTTTTATGTTTAACCCTCCCAAAGAGACGCCGCTTGAAGCGGGAGATATCCTTGTTGTCATGGCCAGCCGTACCATGATTAAAGAGTTCAAGAAAATTCTACATACGAAGGTGTGGAAATGACGACGGCACTTGTATTCGGGTATAACGAATATGCGATGCAGATCGCCAAGCATCTCAGCGGCAGTTACGCGACGCTACATATTTACACGCTGGATGAAGCATCCCAGCTGCGCGCGCTGAAATCGGGTTTTGATGCATCACTTTTTGATTTTGGCGATGAGTGGGATGATCTGGTTAGTACGCATGATATGGATCAGACACTCATTTTTTGCGCGCTTGATGATGATGCGGAGAATATCTTTTTGACGATTTCGCTTCGGGCTAGTTTTGAGAAGGTTTATATTATCTCGCTAGCAAAAAATCAGGAGAGTGCCAACAAGCTTAAAATGGCGGGAGCCGACAAGGTACTGCCGGTACTCCAGATGACATCAAATGTCATTGTCGAGATTCTTGAAAAACCGGTTGTAACGAATGTGCTGCATGAGATCCTTTACGAAAAAGGTGATTTGCAGATTGCCCAGATTACGATTGGAGAGACCTCTTCTCTCATCGGTAAACGGATGCATGACATTGTCTGGAATGAGGAGTACGGTGTCATTGTGTTGGCGATTGTGGATCTGGAACTTCAAAGCACATTTATCTTCACGGCAAAAGGGTATAATCATCACATTGACCCCGGCGATATCCTTGTCGTTGTGGGCTATCATGAACAGATTCGTTCCTTTGAGCAGCAGATAGGAGGGTACAGTGACATCGATTGGCATCATCGGAGCCGGTAAATGGGGACTGGCACTGCGATTTGCACTGAGTCGCAACCATAAGGTACTGATCACATCCCGCACACCGCGTGACATCGAAGGCTTTACAACTCTGGAAGAGGTGCTTACATGTAAGTATCTGATCATTGCAATACCCGCACAGCAGGTATCAGAGTGGCTCGAGACCCATTTTCGTTACTCCGGGCAGAAAGTGCTGGTTGCGGCCAAGGGAATCGAAGCAAGCAGCGGACGTTTTCTGAACGAAATTTATGGCGCTTATGTACCGGAAGCGAAGATCGCCTTTCTTTCGGGGCCTTCATTTGCTGCGGAAGTGATTCAGTCGCTTCCGACCGCCGTGGTCATTAACTCCAAAAACGAGAGTGTTGCCAAAGAGTTTGCCGCATTTTTCCCCGATTTCATGCGTACCTACACCAGCAGCGATGTCATGGGTGCGGAAGTGGCCGGGGCCTATAAGAACGTGATAGCCATTGCTGCGGGTATCTGTGAAGGATTGGGGCTGGGTAAAAATGCCGCGGCCTCTCTGATAGCCCGCGGGCTTGTAGAAATGAGCCGTTTCGGGAAGGCCTACGGTGCGAAAGATGAGAGTTTTATCGGATTAAGCGGAGCAGGGGACCTTTTCCTGACGGCATCTTCAATCATGTCACGTAATTTTCGTATGGGACTGGGGCTGGCCGAAGGCAGAAAGAGTGAAGAGATTCTTGCGGCACTCGGAGAAGTCGCAGAGGGTGTCGGCACTGCATATGCTTTACATGTAATTAGTAAAGCCAAAGGGCTCTACCTTCCGATAGCCACGGAAGTGTATGCGATTCTCGAAGGCAAAGAGCCACGTGAAAGTCTTAAAGACCTTCTGACGCGATGAGTGAGACACTCAAGCCTGCGCCGCAGATCAAAGGTCTTATTGTCGGATTGGCCGTCGGTTTGATCTTCGCAGCGCTTTCCTGGAGTTTCGTGACACCGGTGCAGGCGGCATTGATTGGAAGCATTGCCCTGCTTGTGGTGTGGTGGAGCAATAATGCCCTGCCGCTTGGAGCCGTCTCACTTCTGCCGATTATTCTTTTTCCCTCGTTTTCGATTTTACCGGTTAAAGAGACAACTGCAAACTACGGACATCCGATCCTTTTTCTGTTTCTGGGCGGCTTTATGCTTGCCATAGCAGTGGAAAAGAGCAAGCTGCACCTCTGGATCGCCGACAAGATGCTGGGTATTTTCCCTTCGACGGCTCAGGGCATCATCTTTTCGCTCGCCATCACATCGGGACTTTTGAGCTCGCTGCTCAGCAATACCACGACGACACTGCTGCTGATCTCCGTAGCACTCTTTCTTTCCGATGATCCGCGCGTCAAAATGCGTTTTGCCCTGGCAATCGCTTACGGCGCAAGTATCGGAGGCATTTTAACGCCTATTGGTACGCCGCCCAATCTGATCCTGCTTGGAATCATGCAGAGCAAGTCGCTTGAGCTGATCCCTTTCTTTCAGTGGATGTGGATGGTTTCCCCGGTGGTCTTTGGCATGTTTTTCATTGTCGGAGCGGTACTGAGCTTTGGTGTCAAAGGTATCCGTATTGAGCGAAGCGGAGAGATCGCGGCGCTAAACAGTGACCAGAAACGTATTCTCGCGGTTCTGGGCGCTCTGATAGCAATTCTGCTGGTCAATGCTCCAATAAGACCCTACTGGGAGGGCTTGGGTATGAGTGAACCACTGCTGCTGCTTGCGGCGGGACTGATGCTTTTTCTGCCGCCGTTCAATCAGCTCGAATGGAAAAGCGACGCGCCGAAAATCCCTTACCAGATCATGTTTCTCTTTGGAGCGGGCTTTTCGATTGCCAAGGCGTTTTCTCAAACGGGTCTTGCTGACCTTTTCGCTTCAAATCTGCTTCATTTTACGACCCTGACGCCACTGTTGCTTCTGTTGGTGATCGCATTTCTGATCACGTTTACAACGGAGATCACATCCAATACGGCATTGATCTCTATCATGCTGCCAGTGATCTATGCCGTATGTGAGCAGGCCGGAATCAATACGGTTCTCTTTATGATGGTGGCAACAGTCTGCTCTTCATATGCTTTTATGCTGCCCATTGCCACGCCACCCAATGCCATTGCAATGAGTAGTGGGGTAATCGATATCAAGACCATGGCAGGTTACGGATTTATATTGAACCTCACCGGTATTTCTCTCATTGTGGCGGTGGCATACTTTTTCTGGAGTCATATATTATAAGAATTTTATATGCTTTTTTATGATAACGTTGGATGTTACAGTGCTAAACTGTTGAATTAAAAGCGTATAACGCTTGATAGAGGAGGGCGCTCATGAGTTTGAGCAAACAGATTACATTAGGATTCTTGGTCATGTTGGGAATTATTATACTGATGGGGGGGATCAGTATCCGGAATATATCCAAAGCGATTGAAAATTCTGAAAAAATGGACAAAGAGTATCTGGCAGAGGTGGAGTCTATTTCCGTATTTATAGAAAACATGACAAATGTCAGAATTGCGGCGAGTAAATATATTTTTGCAGAAGATCAAAAATACAAAGAGACTATCGATAAATCATTTGAGTTGATAGACCAGGATATCAAAGCGCTACACGCTCTTTCAACGCGTGCTCCATCATTGGTAAAACTCAGTTCTGGGCTGGGACCTCTTGAAGAAAGTGTCGCTATTTACCACGAGAACATCAATCAGATTGCGAATAATTTCAATAAAAAGCAGGAAATTCACAGTCGGCTTGATAAGAGTGCTGTAAAGTTTATGGATGCCATAAATATTCTGATCGAAAGTGAGAAAAAACAGCTACAGGGTGATGTGAAAGTCGGCGTGGATATTACACAACGTTTGCAAAAGCTTTTTGGTGCTTTTGAAATGCAACGTATGGGTTATGAGATACGCATTGCTAATTTCAAATCTACTGCAAGGAAAGATCGCACATTGTTGCAGGAAGGCCTGAAGATATTTGATGAACTGAAGCAGATCGACACGATGGTTAAAAATATTACGAAAAAACAGGTGGATATCGACGTTCTTGACCGTGTTGCCAACGCTGCTGATGAGTATCACCAGGCATTGGATGAACTTGTTCAGCTTTCAAGCGATGTTGACAAACGACTTAAAATACTTGTTGATGTTGGATCGACAGTATTGATAAATATAAAACAGGTGCATGATGGTGGTATGAATGGTACCAAGAAACTGAGTTCGGATTCCATCGAGGGACTGGAACGTTCAGAAAAGATTATGAGTATCAGTTTAGTGGTAGCGCTGTTTTTTGGGATTGGACTGGCTTATTACATCATAGCTATCAGCCTGAATCGTCCGTTGCGTAATTTTAAAGAGATGCTCGTGACTATTGGCGATCAAAAAAATCTTACATTGCGCGTTAATGAAGATGCACCAAAAGAGATCAGTGAAATGGCACAAAGTTTTAACCGCTTTATTGAACAGCTAAAAGTGCTAATTGATAACTCTAAGCGCTCGTCTTCCGAGAATGCCTCGATTTCCCATGAACTCTCCACAACCGCCATGGGTGTCGGAACCAATGTTGAAAAATCGGTTGAGGTTATTCATCAGGCAACCGATAAAGCCAATGAGATTGCCAACGAGATTACCAAAGCCATCCAAGATGCTCAAGAGAGCAAAAAAGATATTATTCAAGCCAACGATAACCTGGCTGCAGCCCGTGATGAGATTGTGAATCTTACCGGCAGGGTTCAACAAACAGCGGAAACAGAAGTCGAACTTTCAGAGCGTATGAAAGTGCTTTCTGAAGATGCAACACAGGTTAAAGCTGTGCTTGAAGTGATCTCGGACATCGCAGACCAGACGAATCTCCTTGCCCTCAATGCAGCAATTGAGGCCGCACGGGCAGGCGAACATGGACGCGGTTTTGCCGTAGTTGCCGATGAAGTGAGAAAACTTGCAGAGCGCACGCAAAAGTCGCTAACAGAGATCAATGCAACGATCAATATAATTGTTCAATCCGTTATTGATGCCAGCGGGCAGATGACAAGCAATTCTGAAGAGATTCAGTCTCTTGCGGTTATTGCCAATCAAGTTGAGATAAAAATTAACTCTACGGTGGATATTGTTAATCAGGCCGTACGTGCCAGTGACAAAACGGTTGATGACTTTGAGAAAACCGGTAAAAATGTCGAATCGATTACGCAGCAGGTGACGAAAATTAATGATATCTCTTCAAATAATGCCCGTAATGTTGAGGAGATCGCTGCCGCCGCGGATCACCTCAATGCCATGACTGAAGAGCTTAATAGTAAACTTGAAGCTTTTAGAACCTGATTGCCTGATTCTTATCGGAGCATCGACCGGCGGGCCGGCGCATATCGAGAAGATTCTATCGTCATTGTCAAAAGAACCCCGTTGCACGGTCTTGGTCGCCCAGCATATGGGCGCAGCATATTTGCCAAGTTTTATTAAACGTCTTGATGAGAAGTGTGCAGTGAGTGTTCGGGCACTGGAATCTGGGATAGTGCTTCAGCGTGGAGTAGTTTATGTTGCAACAGGCAAACCGCAACTGCGTGAGCATAATGGTTCCCTTCATGTAGAAAAAGTTGAGACAGTGAATAATCATTATAATCCGGATATTGATCATCTTTTTAAAGAAATGGCGGTATTTACCGGAGAGGTCGAGATGTTGGGCATAATTCTTACAGGAATCGGTGAGGATGGTGTTGCAGGGTGTGCCAGACTTGTCGAGCAAGGTGTGCGCTGTGTGGCAGAGAGTCAGGAGAGCGCGATTGTTTACGGAATGCCGATGCGTGCGAAAGAGCGTATTGCAACGATTGAAGTGCAGTCACTCGATACCATTATTGAGACCGTTGTGACCTTTGGAGATTCCCATGTTCGGATGGTTTAAAAAGAGAAGTCCCGAACTGACACCGGTTGTCAGCGAAACGCCGATAACATACGATTATGATAATCCCGATGCCATTATTGCCTATTTCAAGAGTGAAACCGGGGTCACCTTCGAAAAGCAGCGCGATATTGTGCGGCGGAAACTGGAAACTTTTTGCCGGCTTCGGGATATTGTCTCGTTTTCAAGCTGTCTTCAAAGCGTTTCTCATGATGCAGGGTTGCGGCAGGAACTTATTAATGCATTGACGACGAATGAAAGTTATTTTTTTCGTGAATATGCCCAGATCGAGCAGATGGCTGCCATTGCAAAAAATCTCGCTGTGCCCATCAACATTTTATGTGCCCCCTGTGCAACCGGAGAGGAGCCTTACAGTATCGTTATCGCACTGCTCGAGGCGGGTTTGCGTGCCGATACTTTTCGGGTCGTGGGAATCGACATCAACACGCAGGCGCTTGAACGAGCGCGGCAGGGGCGTTACGGCGAGCGGAGTGTCCGAAATATTCCCGAAGCCCTTCGTCAAAAATATTTTACGTGTCATTCCAACAATTTTGAAATTTCCGAGCGCATAATATCGCAGGTCATTTTTAAAAATGTGAATCTTTTTGATCCCGAATTTCTGGAGTTGGGAACGTTTGACCTGATTTTTTCAAGAAATATGCTAATCTATTTTGATGATATGACGCGCGTCAAAGCGCGTACAATTCTTGAGTCGATGCGAAAAGATCCCGGAATCGGAGTCTTTTTCGGTCATGCAGACCTTTTTTAGGGAGTAGTATGTCGGCATTTTACAATGTACTCGAAAAGCAGTGGCTCTGGAAAGAGATCCATACCAAGCTCGGCCTCTCTGCTCCGGCATACAAATATTGGGATGCTCCGACCCTCAGACTCAATCGTTATCTTTTTCTGGAAAAAGCGTCTCTGCCTGAAAAGTATGCCTATATAGAATCCGATCTGACAGATCTTTCCGGCTACTTGCCGACCCAGTATGCATCCCAGCAGCTGGGAATGGACAGTCATATTTTCAATTATAAAAAAATGCGCCTCTACGGAAAATTCGAGTATCGTTTCGTGGGCGATATCAAATTCGTGAATATCAGACGCTTCTTTCTCGAACACAATATCCGGGTTAAAAAAGAGAGTATGATTCGTCTTGGAAAGATTGATGAACTGGTGATTCTTCCCAATACGACGTTTTATCGTATTGACGAGAATTACGGCGTCGCAGTCTACGATTGAAAACGAAGTTTAGGGAGAAATGATGATTGTGCATATTGTGATGTTTCAATTCAGGAGTGAAGGCAAAAACGATAACATTGCCAAAACCAGGACGATGCTGGAGGCATTGACGCAAAAGATCGCGCCGTTGCGGAGTATGGAAGTCGGTGTCAATATCGTCGAGAGCGATCGGGCGTTTGATCTGGTTCTGACATCGACGTTTGATGATATGGAAGGTCTGGATATTTACCGGGTGCATCCGGCGCATCTCGAGGTGGTAGCGTTTATCAAGGAAGTGACCGAAACCAGTAAGGTTGTCGATTACGAGAAATAGCTTTACATGTAAGAGTTACGACTGCGCAATCTGCTCTTGTTTCTCTTCGATCGAGAGCAGCAGCTCTACCCGCTCTTCATAGTGTGCTTCAAGGGCTTCAAGCTCTTCGGCAATACGACTCAACCCTTTCTCATGATAGCAATCAGGATTGCTTAGACATGCTTTGAGCGCGTCGATTTGAGACTCCATGGCATCGATCTCGCCGGGAAGTTTTTCAAGAAGTTCCTTCTCTTTGTAGGTGAGTTTGAGTATCTTGTCACTTTTAGGCTTGGTGAGGGCGGCTTTCTCATCTTTGGCACTTTCGCGTTCCATTTCGTCAAGCTGAGAGAGTTCCCGTTCGATTTCCAGATATTCGCTGTAAGGCTGGTAGGACTCTTCAATGGTGCCGTCACCCTTGAAAACAAAAAGTTTTTTGGCAATTTTGTCGACGAAATAGCGGTCATGGCTGACCAGGATGACCGCACCGGGAAAATTCTGCAGCTGCTCTTCGAGAATGTTAATGGTAGGAATATCCAGATCATTGGTTGGTTCGTCAAGAATGAGGCAATCCACTTTCTTCGTAAAGAGCAGGGCCAGTGCGACACGGTTTTTTTCGCCGCCGCTGAGAATACCGATCTTTTTATCGAGGAACTCTCTGGGAAAGAGAAAGTTTTTAAGATAACCGTAAACATGATAGTTCTTGCCCTGAACCTCGACACGGTCGCCGCCGAACGGACAAAAGGTCTCAATAAGATTTTTACTGTCATCGAGCATTTCGCGATGCTGATCGAAATAACCGATTGAAAATTCGCCCTGTTTGAGTGATCCCCGTGTCGGTTTGAGACGTCCCAGAAGCACTTTAAGCAGGGTTGATTTACCGCTGCCGTTAGGCCCGACGACGGCAATGACATCTTTTTGCAAAATGCGCGTCGTGAAATCATGGATCAATTCGCGCGATCCCAGCGTGACACCGAGTTTGTCGAGTTCAAAGAGCATTTTTTGCTTGTTCACACTCTTGTCGCGGTTGAAATGTTTGGCTTCACGCTGCAATTCCACCCGCATTTTGCGAATATGAGAGGGGTTCGTTTTGGCGACTTCACGCAGGTTCATCAGACGCTCTTTTCGACCCTCGTTACGTTTGAGGCGCGCACGTACGCCCCGCGCAAACCATTCGTTTTCACTTTTGAGAAGACGCAGCAGATTCTCATGCTGCTGTGCCATGGTTCGCAGCAGCTCCTGCTTCTGTTCCAGGTAGCTGCTGTAGCCGCCGCGAAATTCACGGATCATGGCATTGTCGACTTCGACGGTTTTTGTTGCGATGCGATCAATAAAATAGCGGTCGTGGGAAATGAATACCAGGGTAAATTTCTCGCGCAGAATCAGTTCTTCAAGGAACTCCACCATATAGACATCGAGGTGGTTGGTCGGCTCATCCAAAAGGAGCATGTCAGGCTTTTGAAGCAGGAGCGATGCCAGTGCGACACGGCGCTGTTCGCCGCCGCTGAGCATTGCAACCGGTTTGGTTTCGAACTCTTTGAGTTGAAAATGCTGGATGATCCGTTCGATTTTGTCATCCAGGCTCCAGGCATTGTGGTGATCGAGTAGATGGGTGATTTCGGCGTGTTCCTGAATCAGCTGGGGGTTGTCATAGGCGGTTGCAAGCTCAAGCGTGAGTACATCGAAACGCTCTTTCGCTTTTTTCAGCTCGTCGAGTCCCGCTTCAACTGCCTGCCGCACGGTATGATCGGGTTCAAATTTCGGTACCTGCGAGAGCATTTTTATCTGAAGGTTCTGTCGGGTGATCCGTTCTCCCTCATCAAATTCCAGCATGCCTGCGGCAATTTTCATCAGCGTCGACTTTCCGCTGCCGTTTTTACCGACAATAACAATACGTTCGCCTTCATCGACGTGAAAGCTGACCCCTTCCAGAATTTTCTGTGCTTCGAAATGTTTGTAGATGTCAAGAAGGTCGATCAGGGCCATGGAGCTACTTTTTTAGCGCAATTTTATCATAAGGTGTTGCAGAGTCGTTTGGCAACATACCATGTTGCAATCGCCTGATCGCTGTAGGCATACTCCTGCTGTGCGAGCGGAATGACACTGTTGCGAAGTTTGGAGCGAACAATACCCATGACCACATACGTCACAAGCAGGGCGATGGCACCGTAGAAATAGTCATAGCGATACCAGAAAATGAGACCGCAAAGCAGTGTGGCGCTCCTTAGCAGCCATCCCAGAATCCATGCGTAGAGTCTGCATTGGCGGGTTTCAAGTTTGGGTGTCGGTTCAATCATTTCGATGGTGGTATCATTCATGTTTGCCATTATAGCAGAGAGCTTGACGAAGTAAATATAAATAATTTTTACTTAATTCGTCAAACTAAGACAAATCGTTTAATATAGATGTTAATAAAAACGGCTATGCTTCGAAAACTGCTAATGAAAAGGAGCTCTTATGAACAATGAACCAACACTGAATACTATTGAAGACTACAACACCCTCAAGGGTGAAAAACGAAAAATCGTATGGGCGGTTATTCTTGCCGGATTGATCATCGGTACCATTTTTGCCGCGGCGAAAGTTCTTTATGGAACTGTGGATGATGAAATCCATACGGAAAAAATCGGAAAAATGCCGGTGAAATAGATGGTACAATACGTCAAAAAGGCTTCTGCCCAATGATGTTGGCCCTAATATCCGTCTTTTCGCTTTATGTCCTGATCAAACTCTATGTGAGCGTGATGCAGATCGGTATGATTAATCACGAAAAACGCAAGACTCCGGTCTTGCTCTCCCCCTCAGACTTTCTTAAGGCCGCAGAGTATGCCGTTGCCAAAGAGAAGCTTTCCATGGCTGGCACACTGATTGAGTATCTGCTGTTCATTGTATGGCTTGGTGGCGGCATTGCATGGCTGGAAAATGTGACGCGTACTTTTGATCCCGCGTTTGGTGCCATTGCCGCGGTGATGGGATTTATATTTATTAACGGCGTGCTCTCTTTGCCGATGGAGTGGTATGGTAAATTTGTTCTGGATGAAAAATTTGGCTTTAACCGCTCAAGTATGGCGCAATATGTGAAAGATACGCTGGTCAGTACACTGCTGACACTCGTGTTCGGTTCGCTCGTCGTTTGGGGCATTTATGCCATTATTACTTCGACGTCACTCTGGTGGCTCTGGAGTTTTGCATTCATTTTTGCGGTTGTGATTCTCATCAATATGTTTTTTCCTACGATTCGGGCACTCTTTTTTGACAAACTCACACCGCTTCAGGATGAAGCGCTGCGTACCGAGATCAACCGCCTGATGGATGCGACGGGTTTTGTCAGCAGCGGTGTATTTGTCAGTGATGCGAGCAAACGCGATGCAAAGCTTAACGCCTATTTCGGAGGTCTTGGCAAAACAAAACGTGTCGTTTTGTTTGATACGCTTCTGGAAAAGCTTTCGCACAAAGAGCTACTGGCCGTACTTGGGCATGAACTCGGGCATTTCGCCCATGGCGACATCTATAAGAACATCGCTATGGTAGGGGCGATGCTTTTTGTTATGTTTGCGTTGTTTGGCAATCTTCCCGAAGCACTCTATCTTGAGCTCGGACTTTCGCAGTCTCCTCAGGTACTCATGATTCTGTTTGTTTTACTGATGCCGATTATCGGATTCGTGATGATGCCGCTGATGGGCATTGTCAGTCGCCATAATGAGTATGAAGCGGACAAGACCGGTGCAGCACTCGGCAGTTCGGACGATCTGGTTTCGGCATTGACCAAGCTGGTGAGCGAAAACAAAAGTTTTCCGTTTTCGCATCCGGTTTTCATCTTTTTTTATTACACCCATCCTCCGGTTATTGAACGTCTCAAAGCTTTGGGTGTTGATGTCCATGCTCCGAAGCTGCAGACTCATGAAGTCGATTCTCTGGGTGGATTATGGCCAAGCCCAAAACGATAAATGCACTGCTTTCTGAAATGCGAAAACGTTTTGAAGGTGTCTGCGAGTCGCCAAGACGCGAGGCAGAACGTTTGATGATGGCGCACCTCAAATGCGACGGGATTCATCTGATAGTTCACGGAAACAGCCATGTCGAGAACAGTGATGCACTACTTACATGGTGCGACCGGCGTGCTTTGCACGAGCCGATCGAGTACATTACTAACAGTGTCAGTTTCTACTCTCAGGAGTTTTACGTCGATTCCGGAGCCTTGATACCGCGACCCGAAACGGAACTCCTGATTGACGCACTTTTGCAGCGCATCGATCATGAAGCCCCATTGCGTATCTGCGAAGTCGGGGTGGGCAGCGGAATCATTTCGGTTGTTCTGGCACAGCATCTTCCCAATGCACACATCATTGCGGTAGATATCAGTGAAGCCGCCTTACATGTAACGCGAAAAAATCTTCGACGCTTTGGTCTGGAATCACGCATTGAACTGCGCCGAAGCGATCTGCTTGACGCGGTGCATGAGCCTATAGACGTTCTGGTTTCGAATCCGCCTTACATTGCTGCGGATGCACCTCTGGAGCAGAACCTTGCGTATGAGCCTCAAAATGCCCTTTTTGGCGGTGACGTGGGAGATGAAATGATTCGGCAGCTCTGTGATCTGGCGCAGAAACGTCAGATTCCTCTTTTTGCCTGTGAAATGGGATATGATCAGAAAGAAAAAGTGGAAGCTTATATGCGAAAGCGTGAAGGCACTGTTTTGGAGTTTTACAAAGATTACGCGGGATTTGACCGTGGATTTATCATGTCACAGGGAGAATAAATGACGAATAAACGGTTTATGGCGGATGTCGTCTATCTGCTGATGTTAGGAATGACGCTTGGCGGTGTTCTGGTTCTGGGTATTTTTACGGCGCCGGTCATTTTTCACGGATCGGGTCTGGAACATTATGATGCGGGTGTGGTAATGGCAGAGATTTTCAGAAGATTTACCTACTGGCTTTATGCTGCGCTGTTTGCCATTGTCATTTACGAAGGGTTCCAGTACAAACAGTTCAAACGGGATCGTGTTGCTATCGGCGCTACTTTAATGAGCCTGTTTAGCATTTTGCTTTTCAATGGTGTTTACACACCGAAAATTCTTGAAATGCAGCAGCAAGGTGCACAAATGACACAGAGCGAGGCGTTTGCAAACCTTCATACTGCCAGTGAAATCGATTTCAAACTTCTGGCACTGGCACTCGTGGTTCTGTTTGTTCGGCGCTATTATCTGATTACGCATCCGCAGCGATAGTTTTGAGATATTAGAGGATTTTTAGTTTTTCTGAACTATAATCGACATAAGCAGGAGGTGTAATTATGGAAGTCTCACAATATACTTTTAAATCTCCCTATCCAAATCCCGTACAGTTTGGACAAAAAGATACAACGGCTGAACAAAACAGCGCAAGTAATCAGGAAGCATCCAAACTGACACAGCAGGCGGATACAACACAACAGGCGGCTGCACAACTGACGTCTGAACAGACTCAGGACGTGACACCGAATGTCAGCCAGACACGCTTACTGGATGTCTATGCTTAAGATTTATATTTTATGATCCGTTTTGAGAACGTTCATAAATCATTTGGAACGCGGAAAATTCTCAAAGGTGTGGATTTAGAGATTCCAGCGCATCAGACTACTGTCGTTTTCGGTATTTCTGGAGGCGGAAAATCAACAATTATCAAACATATTGTCGGATTGTTGCAGCCAGACAGCGGTGCTATTTATGTTGATGACATTAAAGTTAACGGTGCCGACGATGCCACACTCTTGAAAGTAAGAAAAAAAGTAGGATTTCTCTTTCAAAACGGTGCGCTTTTTGACAGCATGAATATCCGTGACAATGTCGCGTTCCCGATTATTGAACACCAGAAGCTCTCTACCGAAGCAGTGGAAAAACTTGTTGATGAGAAGCTGAGTATGGTGGGTCTGGATCCTAAAATCGTTAAACCGCTTTACCCTGATGAGCTGAGCGGCGGTATGCGCAAACGCGCAGGTCTGGCCCGCACTCTGGCACTCGAACCTGAAGTTATTCTCTATGATGAACCGACTTCAGGCCTGGATCCTGTTACAAGCGATCTTATCACGCAGATGATTCGACATCTGCAGGAGACGCTGGGGGTGACGTCCATTTTGATCTCTCACGATATTAAGGAAAGCTTTAAGGCCGGGGATCATTTTGTGATGCTTTTTGACGGCAAGATTATCGCTTCCGGTGACAGACATTATTTTGAAACAACGGATCATCCGGTGATTTCCCAGTTTATCAATGCCCGTTCTGAAGGTCCTATCTCATTTGAATAACTTTCATAGCCGTACGTTGATGAAGCGCATGCCGATGCAAGAACTATGAGGGACCAAAACGTTCCCGCCACCACTCATGGGGACTCTGGGTGGCTTTTTTCAGACTCTCTTCATCAAAAGGGTATTCAAAACGGTTGCAGTAGCGCATAACTGTTTCGTAGGCCTGATTGATTTGGGCACTCATAGTTGTCGCCGTTTCAGGATCATCAGTATGTTTATCGGGATGCCATTGCTGCATGAGGGTTTTATAGTGGGATTTTATTTCACTGAGAGAAGCTTTGTCATGAAGGCCAAGGAGTGTTTTGGCCTTCATTAAAGCTTCAAATGAGGACATTGAGAAGAATCAGTCTTTTTGCTGGCGCATGTAGGTTGGAACGTCGAGATAGTCTTCGTGCAGCGCGTCACCACCGACGACAAGTCGGGGACGAGTCACAACGCGTGGTTTTGTCTCTTCCGGTTTTTCATAGTTGGTATTATTTTTCTTTTGCTGTTCAAAACCGGTCGCAACCAGAGTAATCCGTACAAAATCTTCTTCAAGAGATTCATCGCTTGAAGTTCCGAAGATGACATCTGCGTCCATGTCGGCACTGTCATGAACAACCTGCATCGCTTCATTGAGCTCCATCATAGGGAAATTCGGGTGCATATGAAAATGAACCAGAACACCCATGGCACCGTTAATGGACATATTGTCCAGAAGCGGTGATTCAATGGCTGCCTTGATGGCTTCATATGCAGCATTTTCACCCTGATGTTCACCGACCCCCATGAGTGCCATGCCGCGATGGCTCATAACGGTTTGCAGGTCGGCAAAGTCGAGGTTGATATCGTTGTCACCGCTTGAGAGGATAACGCCGGATGTTCCGCTGACAGCCTGGGCCAGAACACTGTCGACAATTTTGAAACTGTCTTTCATCCCCAGTTTACGGTCGATAATGGAGAGGAGTTTGTCATTGGGAATAACAACAATGGAATCGCTGGTTTCTTTCAGTTCTTTAAGCCCTTCTTCGGCGAGCAACATACGTTTTTTGCCTTCGAACATAAAGGGTTTTGTAACAACTGAAATGGTCAGTGCACCCAAATCTTTTGCAATACCGGCAATAACAGGAGCTGCTCCGGTACCGGTACCGCCGCCAAGACCGGCAGCAATGAAGACGATGTCCGCACCTTCGAGAGCCATGCGAATTTCATCGTAGCTCTCCAGCGCCGAGTCTTTACCGACTTCAGGTTTCATACCGGCACCCAGCCCTTTGGTGAGCTTGTGCCCGAGTTGAATCTTAGTTGCTGCAGCGGATTGTGCCAGTACTTGCGCATCAGTATTGGCAATAACCAGTTCAATGCCGCTGATTCCTTCTTTAAGCATATGACCGATCATGTTGCCGCCACCGCCGCCAACGCCGACGGCTACAATGCGTGCTCCTGTTTGTGTCACTGATTCTTGTACATAAAACGGTTCCATTATCACACTCCTTTAGAATAACTGGGTAGCCCAATTCCAGAATTTACCAATTACATTGGCTTCGTCACTTTTCTTTTCGTTTTTGGTTGGCAGTGTTGCCAACTCGCTTTTAATGTCTTTGCTCTCTTCAGCAGGGGGCATTCCGAGCGGAATATCCGGGGTACTGCCAAGATTGATAGGTTTGATGCGTTCCCGGTCTTCATTGCGGTGGCGCATCTGCTTGTTGACATCGATTTCGTAGGGAGCATAATGCCCTGCCGCGTATTTGATGAGGCCGATGGCAGTAGAGTATGAAGGATCCCGCAGGGTGTCAAACAGACCGTCAATTTCACCCGGTTTGGCGAGCCGGACCGGTACATTGTCAAAAATGGCTACCGCAAGTTCGCGCAGTCCTTCCATTTTTGTAAAACCTCCGGTCAAAACGATACCCGCGCCAATATGGTCTTTGAGACCGCTTTTTTCAATTGACTGGGCGATAATCATCAATGTCTCTTCCACGCGGGCATAGATGACGTTATGGACGATGTCCAGCGAGACTTCGTGTGTTGAGTTCTCATCACCGATAATGGGAAGTTCAATGAGATCATTCGTGGGTTCATGCAGCGACCCATAGGTCATTTTGACATTATTGGCAACGTCAAGTGGGGTATGGAGTGCCATGGACAGATCATTGGTAATATGGTTGGAACCGACACCGAGGAAATCATTGAAACGAATGGCATTGCCGGAGTGGATGACGATATTGCTGGTGCTGCCGCCCATATCAATCAAGGCAACTCCCAACTCGCGTTCATCTGAGTTTAGTACGGCGATTGCCGAGGCATAACCGCTGAGAATAACATTTTCTACTTCAACACCGGCGGCACGTACCGCTTTGCGAAGGTTGTTGAGATTGCTCTTTTGTGTTGTGATAATGTGGGTTTCTACTTCAAGACGTGAGGCATTCATTCCGGCAGGATCTTCAATGAAGTCCTGATCATCCACTTTAAAATTATAGGGAAGGGTATGGAGCACTTCGTACTCGTTGGGAATGTTGGCGTTGTAGAGCGAAGTATGCATCACCCGGTTAATCTCTTTAACCGTGATCTCTTTGTTGGGAATGTTGACAATACCACTGGAATTGAGGCTTTTCGTATAGGCTCCGGAGATAGAGACAATAGCACTTTTAAGTTCGGTACCGGCAACGCGCTTGGCGTCACTGAGTGCCTGTTTTATCGATTTTGAAGCCAGCTCGATATTGGTAATGCTTCCTTTTTTCAGACCCTGTGCTTTGGCAAAACCTGCTCCGATGATCTGAATATTGTTGTCAGCGTCAATATCGGCGATAATAGCCGCAATCTTTGTGGATCCGATATCGATGGCTAAAACCGTATTATTCAAACTAGAGTCCTTTTACGTATATCTCTGTTGGATATTTCTCTTCAAGTACCGTAATCAATCCGCGATCCAGAATCATCGATTTGGTTCCCATAACATTTTGATCCTGATTTGTTATTGTATCATGAAGCATCTTTTGTTCCAAAACTTCGTAAAGTACGACTTTGCCGTTACCCACTTCAACATAACCACGTTTGTTTTTGCTTTCGAATACTTTAGCCAGAAATTCCGTAGATTCGGGAGTTTCCAGACCTTTTATTTTGCTAACATCGTCACGTGTGAGAAATTCTGTAGCATTGCCGGTGAAATTTTGTAAAGATTGTGTTGCAAGTTCCTGAAGCTTCAGCTGTTTTTGCTCGCTAACATATTCGGCACGGACTTCTGCTTCTGCCTGCTCAAATGTTTTCGGCTTGGAAGGCTCGCTTGAAACCAGTTTGATAATCTGATAGGCATCACCGACTTTTCTGGGTTTGAGATACGCTTTCTCCGGCGTCAGTTCCGTGATTTCTGTAAAGAGTGCCGCATCGTAAGGAGAGTTCTCCGCATCAATGGTAATGGAAGCGGTTTCAAAGTGGTTTGACGGATCTTCTTTTTTATAGGCGATGTAAGTTTTCAGGGCTTCTTTGTTTGCCGCTTTGTCATCCAGTGCTGCTACTACTGCGCTTTTGGCTTCTTCAAGCGAAAGGATTTTGCCGTCAGGAGCCGTAAAGTTGTGTTTGTTGGCATTGTAATACTCTTCGATTTCTTCAGGTGTTGGATGGCTGGGATTGATTGCGACGGTAATTGTTTCAAGGGTATAGCGGGGAGCCGTCATGTAGTTGAATTGTTTACCTTCCCAATAGCTTTTGAGTGCTTCCGTTTCGGGGGTGACGGAGATGGCATCAGCATTGAGGATTTTATACTGCAGACGATCGGCGATCATGGTAGCCCCTGCGAGTGCCATAGTTTCAAGGCTGGCAGGTTGCGTGGCAAAAAAGGCCAGAGTCTTTTCAGTCAGCATGGCATTTCGGGTGTCTTCTTCATACTCTTTCATGGTCAGTTTGTTTTGATGAAGGACTTTCTGGTAAGTATCTTTGTCAAAGCTGCCGTCTTTGAAAAAGTAACTTTGGCTTTTGATCTCTTCGAGGAGTTCGCTGTCGCTGACTTCAAGATGAAGTGTTTTGGCCAGGTTCAGGATCAACGCACCATCAATCAGACTTCTAAATGCCTGCTGCTGCAATCCGAACTCTTTGGCGCGGGTCTCGTCAAAATTTCCCTGAAACAGCTGATTGTACTGAGCGTAGAGACGGCTGTATGCCTGTTGGAAACTTCTTTGGCTGATTGGAACCTCACCGACACGGGCCAGTGCGCTTGCCTTATCGCCGTAGCTGTACTGTCCCCATCCGACAAAGCCGGCTCCAATAAATGCGATCGTGGAGATCCAGATCGTCACAACGAGATATTTACGGTGTCTTTGCATCCATGAAATCATGATATAATTGCCCCAATTGATAAAGTTCAGATATTGTATTTTCTTTCCTATTAAAACTCTATAAATAGGGTGCTTTTATCCCATTAATCTTTAAATAATCATAACGCCGGTGTTTTTGATTTTCCGGTATGTTTCAGGGAGATAATATGAATAATCATGAAATGCAGCAGCGTGATCTGGAAGTTATCTGGCATCCGTGTACCCAGATGAAAGATCATGAGTTCCTGCCAATGATCCCCATTAAAAAAGGGGAAGGGGTCTATCTGGAAGATTTTGACGGCAAGCGCTACATTGATGCCATCAGCAGCTGGTGGGTCAATATTTTTGGCCATGCAAATGCCTATATCAACCAGAAAATCCGTGAACAGCTTGAAACGCTTGAACATGTCATATTGGCCGGATTTACCCATGAAGGTGTTATTCGTCTTTCGGAACGATTGGTAAAATTGACGCCGGAAGGTCTAACGCGCTGTTTTTATGCTGACAACGGTTCCAGTGCGGTTGAAGTGGCGCTGAAAATGAGTTATCATTTTCATAAAAACCGTGGTGAGGAGCGTCCGCTCTTTCTTTCACTTGAAAACAGCTATCACGGTGAAACCATCGGTGCACTCTCTGTCGGAGATGTCCAGCTTTATAAAGAGACCTACAAACCGCTGCTGATCCGCTCCATTCAGACACCGGTGCCTGCGGATGAGAGCGAAGCGGCGGCACAAGAGGCACTCACGGCTCTTGAATCCATTTTGAATGTGCGTCACGGCGAGATTGCGGCATTCATTCTCGAACCGCTGATTCAGGGAGCGGGAAGCATGCATATGTATCATGCTGCGTATCTTGCCGGTGCGAGAGAGCTGTGTGATCGTTTTGGCATTCATCTCATTGCCGACGAAATCATGACGGGGTTTGGGCGTACCGGAACCATGTTCGGTTGTGAGCAGGCAGGAATTACGCCTGATTTTATCTGCCTCTCCAAAGGTCTCACCGGCGGCTACCTTCCGCTTTCGGTCGTGCTTACAACGGAAAATGTGTATCAGGCTTTTTACTGTGATTACAATCTTTACAAAGCTTTTTTGCATTCACACAGTTACACCGGGAATGCGCTGGCGTGCAGTGCGGCCAATGCGACGCTCGATCTTTTTGAAACCACCGATGTTATTGGCAGCAATGCTGAAAAATCTGCCTATATCAAAGCAAAACTGGCAAGATTTGAAGCCTTGCCGCAGGTTAAAGCGGTACGGCAGACCGGGATGGTGGCGGCGGTCGAGCTGCAAAATTACGATCCGCAAAAACGCATGGGTTTAAAAGTGTATCAGTACGGTCTGCAACAGGGTGTTTTGCTGCGGCCGCTCGGTAATGTTGTCTATTTTATGCCGCCTTATGTGATCAGCTTTGAAGAGATTGACATCATGATGAGCGTCGCCTATGATGCAATCGGTGCATTAACCGCCGTCGACGTCTAGTTTGTTGATGGCACTGTCAAGCATCAGCAGCCGGCAGCTTTTTTCCAAAATGGCAAGGCGTTTGGCCATGCGGTGCAGATCGCGGTTATAGGCATAAACACCATATCCCCGAATGACTATGATATCGGTCTGTTGGCTCATGAGGTAGAAGGGAATCTCGGTACTGGCCCGGTCGTACCATCCGTCGAACTTTTTTGGATCGTGTACCTTGATGGTGCCAAGCTCTTTGAAACCGAAATAATCCCTGGGTACGATTTGGTCAGCGTTTAGCGTATAGGCTGTTGTAAAGGGCGGCATGCTGTAAGTGATGAACTTGGCCTCACTGATCTGCTTGTAGATGTTCAGATGGATGTCGGCATCGATACTGGCATCATTCCAGCGGTAATCTTTATTATAGTAGAGCTCGATCATGCTCTGGGAATCAAAACTGTCAAAAATGGCATCACGTGTATTGATAACGAAGAGATTGGATTCGAGTTTCGCGGAGAGTGAACCGTGATAGATACCGAAAAAGTCCTTGCGGAACATGGACAGAGCCAGTGAGGAAAGTTGCTGTTTGACGCGCTCTTTATTCATGAGCGCATTGTAGCACAGGTTGCATTTAACGCATACCTGGTATAAAATACGAAATGATTTTTCAAAAAAAGTACCTTATTTGAGTGATACACCCCACATTCCCGTGCTCTATCGTGAAGTTCTTGATGCATTTGCAGGCATTGATGAAGGGATCATCATCGATTGTACGCTGGGATACGGCGGGCATACCGCGATGCTTCTTGAAGCCAAACCGGGCGTTAGTGTAATCGGTATTGATCAGGACCAGACGGCCATTGACTTTTCGACGGCCCGTCTGGAACCGTTCAGAGATCGCATCATCATAAAAAAAGGACGCTACTCCGACGTCATCAAAAGCATTATGCAAGAGTTTGACCCTTCAAAAATTCGGGGTGTCTTGGCAGATATCGGAGTCTCGAGCCTGCAGCTTGACCAGCGCGAGCGCGGGTTTTCCTATGAGAGTGATCTGCTCGACATGCGCATGGATGCTTCCGCGCCTTTGGATGCCGCACAGGTGGTGAATACGTATTCGCAGGAAGCGCTCGCTTCGATCTTTTACCGTTATGGCGAACTGAACAACGCGCGTAAACTTGCCTCGATCATTGTCTCGAAACGCCCTTTTGATTCAGCCAGAGCACTTTCGGATACGTTGCGTCCTTTCCTGCCAAAAGGAAAAAAGATCCATCCTGCGACTCTTTTGATGCAGGCCATCCGTATTGAAGTCAATGATGAACTCGGCGAACTCGAACGGCTGCTCGATGCGCTTGAATCGACTGAGGGGCTTACATGTAATGTTGCCATCATCTCGTTTCATTCACTCGAAGACCGTATTGTCAAACAGCGGTTTGCCGCGTGGGCCAAAAGCTGTATTTGTCCGAGCGAGGCCTATCGCTGCCTCTGCGGTAACAACCATGCACGCGGTCATGCTCTGAGCAAAAAACCCGTGACAGCCCGGGAAGACGAACTGCGCGAGAATCCCAGAAGCCGCAGTGCCAAACTGCGCGTGTTTGCGCTGGAGCGTAAATGAGTGACAAGAACGATATTCTTGACGCAGTCGAACCGATTATTGCCCCGTCAAAAAAGATGGGACTCGGCTTTCTGCTATCGATTCTTGTGATGCTTATACTCTTCCTCGCTGCCGTTTTCCCGAAAATTTACCTTCAGAACCAGATCTATTACAAGAGCCGTGAGATTGCCAAACTCAAACGTGAGTACGACGCGTTGAAGGAAGAAAACCGCCTGATCAAGGCGGAAGTCGAATCCATCCGTTTTAAAAACCAGATACTCGATACACTTTTTTAAACGAATAAAAGAGAAATCCCGACATTTTATTCTGTTCTTACATGTAATATGATACTTTGAGAATCAAAAAAAGTTTCTAACAGATTCCAAAGGATGTTTGTATGTTTCGTATGACTCTCGCTGTCGCTCTTCTTTCACTCACAGGTGCACTCCATGCCGATTACATTTTGCAGTATCAGTCAGAGGCTGAGACGCAGACGTTCAACTACAGGGATGCGTCGCATGCTACCCTGGTGACATCCGGGGAAGGGGAGACGAGCAGCATCTATCGAATCGGCGAGAAAATCTATATTGTCAGTGACGATGATGGCCAAAAGCGTGTCATGGACATGGACGAAATGAAAAAGATGACAGCAGCCATGAAGGGATCCGGCATGATGCAGGAGCCGGAATCATCCAGAGCACATGATTACAAGATCAAAAAAACCGGTAAAACGGTCACGGTCGGCGGTATCAAGGGAGAAGTCTGGATCGTGGAAGGAACTGATGACGGTGAGCCTTTTAAAGAGGAAGTCGTAGTAACGAACGACAAACGGGTGGTCAAAACCTTTGACGCAATGATGGCAATGTTTGCAAAAATGGGTGAGGGTATCGTGGATATGCCGGAAGAACTCAACATTGCAAAAGGGTATGCCGTCATTCGGGCTGAAGGAATGGAACTCAAATCCTTTTCCGAAAAAGCACTTCCCCAAAGCAGTTATGAACTGCCCAAAGGTGCCAAACAGGAAAAAATGCCCGATTTTGGTGCAATCATGGGCGGCGGAAAATCGGGAGGCACGCTCGCAAAGAGCAAATGTTATCAGGAAGTGTGCTGCGGAAAGACGGCCGGACCATCGAGGGTGCTTCACCCGATGCTCAAATCCCGTTCAGGCGGCTATGAACTTGACGGTGACGGGGTCTGCGATGTTCTGGGGATCGCTTCACTTTTTGGTTCTCCCAGTGTGGAGGGAGCCCTCTACCGAAAGGGGAGTGATACGATCCAGCTGACACTCAATCTTGATGACAAAGGCGAAGGGAGTGTTCGTGGTGCCAAAGAAGCCTCAGAAAGCGGTCACGGTGTTGCGGCCATTGAAGTCAAGGATTACAAAAAAGGGGTGATCGGCTCCGCTACCTATTATTACGGACTGCTTGAACCCCAAAAACAGCAGACGCTGGACATCATTATTGATTCCAAAACGACACTGAGCGTCACGCGCATTGCCGAAACCAGCGAAATTGATCTGATCAGCTGGGCAAAGCGGACGATTGATCTCAATGCTTTCAGTGAAACATCCGAACCCTCTACTGCCAAACCTGAGAAAAAAGCGGAAGCGAAACCTGCAAAACAGGATGACACCTCCCTTGACACCGACGCACTGAATAAAAATGTCGATGAGGCTGTGCAGATGCTGAAAAGTCTCTTTTAACGCGTTACATGTAAGCCTCGAAAGAGGCTGACGCGCTATAATTTGGCACTCTTTCGAAGGAATGCATTTGATACGCCGTTTTATTGAGTTTGCCATCGACAAACCGCTGCTGAATCACTTTTTTCTGCTCTTTATTCTGTTGCTCTCCATTTTTGCCTATATTAATATCCCTAAAGAGATTTTTCCGCCAGTTGCGAAAGATCAGATCATGATCAACGGTGCCTATGCCGGAACCAGCGCGGATGTTATGGACAAGATGGTGGTTCGCACCATTGAAGACGAGCTAAAAAACGTTAATAGTATTGACAAGGTCGATACGGTCATCAAAAACGGGACGTTCACCATTCTGGCTGACATTAAGCCGGGCTCGGACAACATCAATGTGCTCAGTGATGTCAAGGATATCGTCGCAACGACCAAACGTGATCTACCTTCAGATATGAACGAACCGGTCGCCAAACTGGTCGAACATGCGATTCCTCTCGTATTGATTGCCATTGCGGGGGATGTTGAGACACAAAAACTTCTTGATCGGGCCGATGAACTCAAAAGTGCGCTGAGCAATTTTCGCGATCTGAGTGATGTGACCATACGCGGCGACAGTGACGAGGAACTGGTGCTGCGGCTGGATGAAGAGAAAATCCGTGCCTACGGCCTTGAAAGTGCCAACGTCGTTGCCGCACTGGGAAATCTGAGTTCCATTTTTCCCATCGGGACGATCAAGGAACGGGGACACCACCTCTATATCAGTACCTATAACGGTGAAAAAGAGCGGGGAGCCATTGAAAATACTTTGCTGAGTGTTGAAGGGAAACGGATACGCCTCGGCGACATTGCGTCGGTCAGTTTCGAACTCGGAGACGAGAGCGAACTCTCGCATTACAATGGTCAGCGCAATGTCTCGGTGAATGTCAATAAAGCAAAAAGCGGTAACGCCATTGCCCTTTCAAAACAGATTCGCTCCCTGCTCTCGGAATTTCGCGAGCGGTATCCCGAATACAAGTTCGAGATATATACCGATACTTCGGTCTGGATCAAGAATCGTCTCAATACGGTCTTTTCAAACATTCTGTTTGGTCTGATGCTCGTTTTTCTCTCGATGCTGGTCTTTGTGAACCGCGGTATCGCACTGGTGGTGGCCATGGGAATTCCGCTGAGCTTTATGATCGGTTTAATTGTCAGCGAAGCGATGGGGGAGAGTCTCAATATGCTTTCGCTTCTGGGTGCGCTCATTGCTCTGGGGATGCTGGTGGATGAAGCCATTGTTGTAGCGGAGAACATTTACCGCCATCTTGAAGAGGGATATAGCCGTCGCGAAGCCGCCGTATTGGGTGCGGTAGAGATGTTCCCGGCGGTTTTGACGGCAACACTGACGACGGTATTCGCATTTTTGCCTCTGCTGATGCTCTCGGGCGAGATGGGAACCTTCATCAAGATTCTTCCCATTATGATCTCGGTGCTGCTCATCAGTTCCCTTTTTGAAGCTTTCTATTTCCTCCCGCTGCATGCGCATGATTTTATGCGGTTGCGCAAGGAGACCCATTCCACGCATGCCATCTGGGAGCATCTCTACCGCTGGTATGACGTGACGCTTCATTTTCTTTTCAAAAAACGTATTCTTTCTCTCGTCTTGATTGTTGTTTCAGTACTGGCATTGATGGGGGTATTTATAAAACAGAGCAAGTTTCAGCTCTTCCCCGATTTTGATGTCACACAGGTTTATGTGACGGGGAAGGTCGATATCAACAACGATCTTGAAGATACGGAAGCGCTGGTGAGCCGTATTGAAAAAATCCTGCTGGCCAATCTGGATCATCAGGACTATTCGTCAGTTACCTCGGTAACCGGGATACGTCTGGATGCCAAGAATTTAGCCGAACTGGGTGACAATCTTTTTCATATTTTTATTGACCTTCATGAGCGGGCTCCGGATAACTTCTACAACCGTTATATCAATCCCTATCTCTCCATTGAGTATGATCCCGATGTCCTGATCCGGGAACGTTCGGCCAAGGTGATCAGTGCCGATGTCAAAAAGATGCTTCAATCGCTTAAAGAACTCAAAGAGGGCGATAAACCCCTTTTCGAAGACCTGACAGTGACGGTTCCCGGAACCGGTGTCGTTGCACATGATATCGAGATATCACTCAGCGGTAGGGAAGAACAGAATCTGGCAGCACAGATTGTGGAACTGCAGCGGGCACTCTCTGGAATTGAAGGCGTGTATAGTGTTTCAAACGATGCAGACATTGGTGAAAAAGAGCTTAAACTGCGTGTCAATGCCTACGGGCAGCAGTTGGGCTTTAACGAAAACAGCATTACGGCACAGCTTCGTGCTTTCTACCTTAAAGGCGAATACGGCAAGATGTTCAACAGTTCGGGGCTGGTGCGTATCAGGGTTGAGGGCAACATCAAAGACCAGATTGACTCCATCAGAAGCTTTCAGGTTCAGGTTCCCGGATCGCAGCAGCGTATCGCACTTGATGAGGTATGCGATTTTGTCATGACGCAGGCGTTTGTAAGTCTGATCAAGGAAGACGGTAAACGGATTCGCAGTGTCTTTGCTTCGATTGACAAGGAAAAGATCACGTCGGCCGAAGTGATGGCTGCGCTGCAGCCGACAATCGATCAACTCAGAAAAAGCGGGTATGGCGTCGATATCAAAGGCGAAGAGGAGCAAAATTCAAAAACACAGCGCGAAATGGGACAGGCTGCCGTCATGGCAATCGTACTGATCCTGATTACGTTGGTCTGGCTTTTTGATTCGCTCAAGCAGGCATTGATTGTACTGAGTACGACACCGCTGGTACTGCTTGGTGTTTTTGTCGGACATCTGATCATGGGGCTTAACCTGACGATGCCCGGTATGATTGGAGTCGTCGGCCTTATCGGGGTCGTGGTCAATGACGGTCTCATTATGGTCAGTTTCATCAAGCGTGCACGTGACAGCGAAGAGTTGATGCGTCTGGCCAAAACCCGTTTGCGCCCGATTCTGCTCACTTCCATCACAACGGTGTTGGGACTCTCGACACTGATATTTTTTGCTTCGGGACAGGCGATGATTCTCCAGCCGATGGCTGTCTCGCTGGGCTTTGGAATCGCATGGGCGACGCTGCTGAATCTTATATACGTTCCCTTGCTGTATGCCGTGGTGTACCGGATACAAAGTCCGGTGCGCTGATCGCCTCTAGCTTCTTGCAGCCTATTGGTGTGCATAAGCACGATGATGGTATAATCAGCGAATTTATTGGTGGACTATTGACGTGAAGCGTTTGGTTGTTGGGTTTGTGCTGTGGAGTTTTTTCGGCAATACGCTTTGGGCCCAGTGGCGTCAGAGCGAGCAGGTGATGCTGGCAAAGGATGAACCGGTGCAGCTTCTTGTCAAGACGGATACGGCACGCAGGCTACTGGAGTTTCGCTGGACGCTCTATACGGATGATACTTTAGTGGTATTAAAGAGTTTTGATGAACGCGTCTCGCAGCACCTGTTGCGACGCAACCATCTCAATCAGGCATTCAGGATCCCGCTCATGGCATATTCGGCCACAAAGGTGAAGGTTCCCTATCTGCTGATTCGGTTCAGCGATTTTGATTACAAGAAAAATGAAGCCCGTTTCGACATCCATTTGCAGGATGACGACGCAGAGGTTTTACTGGAGTTTGTGAAGCGTGAAGAGTGAAACAATGTTGAATCAGGTAGAGGCGCAGATGCGCCAACTCGTCGCAGAAGTCGGCTATGCGAGTGTGGACCGTCTTTTTGCGACGCTCAAGGGGGGTAAACGGCTGCGTGCCAAGCTGGTGTTCAAAATTGCCGCTTCCCATCCCGAAGCTCCGCTGCTTGGAGCCATTATCGAACTGATTCACGCGGCAAGCCTTCTTCATGATGATGTTATCGACGATGCTCCGCTGCGCCGCGGTGTTCCTTCGGTGAATGCGACAGAGGGGTCAAAAACGGCCATAATGCTGGGAGATATTCTCTACTCCAAAGCCTTTAGCGCTCTGGTAGCTTTTGACAAGGAGGTCGCCCGATGTGTCGCCGATGCCGTTACCGCCCTCTCAAAAGGGGAGATGATGGACGTGGCAATGTCGGAAACGTTCAATGAGAATGCCGATTCCTATCTGAAAATGCTCTATTTCAAGACGGCATCGCTGATCGAGGCTTCGGCGCGTTCCGCCGCACTGCTTGCCGGAAAAGATGCGGATGCCTATGCGCTGTATGGAAAAAACCTGGGACTCTCCTTTCAGATTATCGATGATATTCTCGATATCGTTTCAGATGAAGCGACTCTGGGAAAACCCGCTCTCAACGATTTCGTTGAGGGCAAATGCACGCTGCCTTACATTTATCTTTATGAAGCCCTTGATGATGCGGGTAAAAACTATTTGCGCGCACTGCATAAAAAAGTGCTTAGTGATGATGAGACCCGCTGGCTCAAAAGCAGCATGCAGGAGCATCACTGTGTGGAACGCTCCTATGCTCTGGCGCAAAAGCTCAGCAACGAAGCCCTCGGTTGCGTGAACGACACTGCGCTGCATGATATTTTAGAAACCATGATGAAACGAACCTTCTAATGCACTATCTGACGATCAGTTTTACTCACAAAAATACGACGCTGGATATTCGTGAACGTCTCTCCTATTCGGAAGACGCTCATATTCTGACATGTCTGGGTAAAATCACATCGCATTCGCAGATCAACGAGACGTTTCTGGTCTCTACATGTAACCGTATGGAAGTGGTCTGCAGCTGTAAAAGTGTCATTGATGCGACCGAGCATATTCTGACAACAATCTCCGAGCGTTCGGGTATCGGTATTGAAGAGCTTGAAGGGCGCGCGGACATTTTTGACGATCAGGGTGCCATCCACCATCTTTTCAGTGTGGCGAGTTCGCTTGATTCGATGGTCGTGGGCGAGACACAGATTGCGGGGCAACTCAAAGATGCGTTTCGTTTTGCCAGCAGTCACGGTTATTGCGGTCCGAAACTTGCCCGCGCCGTGCATTATGCTTTCAAGTGTGCGGCGGAAGTACGCAATGTCACGGATATCTCCTCGGGCGGCACATCGGTTGCGAGTGTCGCAGTGGCTAAAGCGGCTGAAGTGTTGGGTTCACTCGAAGGTAAAAGGGCGTTAATTATCGGGGCCGGTGATATGTCGGTTATCAGTGCCAAAACCCTCCAGCGCCATCATGCCAGAGTGACCATCATGAACCGGACCCGCTCGAAAGCCGAGGAGATTGCCCTTACATGTAATGCTTCGGTACGGGCTTTCGAAGAGCTGCCTCACGCGCTTTTGGAGTACGATCTGATATTTACGGCTACGGGTTCGCTGGAGCCTATCATCACCGATGCGATGGTCGGTGTCGCATCACACGAACGCTACTGGTTTGACATGGCGGTTCCGCGTGATATCGAAATCCGCAAGCGTGAGGGCGTTCACCTTTTTGTCGTCGATGATCTCAAAAGTATCGTTGATGAAAACATGAGTTTGCGTGAAGATGAAGCCCGTGCCGCCTTCGCGATTGTAGGACGTCACACCATCGCATTTTTTGAGTGGCTCAAGACGCTCTCCATTGAACCGCTCATCAAGGAGCTCTATGCCAGAGGCAGCGATGCCGCAGCGAGAGAAGCGCGGCGCGTTGTCAGCAAACATTTTGTCCCCGAAACGTATGAGGCGAACGTCCGCAAGGCGTGCGAACAGTCAATCAAACGGTTGCTGCATGACATGGTGACCCAGATGCGTCTTTCGGTACGCGATTCGAAATCGGAAAACATGATCGAGGCGCTCAAGCAGATGCTGGAGATCCCAGACGAAGACTTTATCATCCACAAGGAACGAAAATGAGATTTAGCAGGGCGTATATCCCTACCACCAAAGAAGCTCCAAGCGATGCGTCGCTCCCGAGTCATATTTTTCTCTCACGCGCAGGATTCGTAGCACAGGTAGCCAGTGGGCTTTACAACTATCTGCCGCTTGGCAAACGCGTTATTCGCAAGATTGAGGCGATTATCAACGAAGAGATGGCGCGCAGCGGTGCCGAAGAGGTGGAACTTAGTTTTGTCACGCCTGCTGAATTGTGGCAGGAGAGCGGCCGTATTGAAAAGTTCGGCAAGGAGCTGCTCCGTTTCCGTGACCGCAAAGAGAACCTTTTCGTTCTTGGTCCGACCCATGAGGAGATGATGGTCAGCATTGTCCGCAACCGTGTCAGCAGCTACAAACAGCTGCCGCTGAACCTCTATCAGATAAAAACCAAGTTCCGTGACGAAGCGCGCCCGCGTTTCGGTCTGATGCGTGCCCGTGAATTCATCATGAAAGACGGGTACAGCTTTCATGCTACCGTAGAAGACATGAATCGTGAGTTTGAAGCGATGGAAGCCGCTTACAAGCGCATTCTGGATCGTCTGGGACTCGAATACCGTATTGTTGAAGCGGACAGTGGCGCTATCGGCGGCAGCGGTTCCAAGGAGCTGATGGTACTGGCTGAAAGCGGTGAAGATACTATTGCCGTCTGTAGCCACTGTGAATACGGCGCCAACATCGAGGCGGCAAAGCGTGCAGCGCGCAGTAATCTTCCCGAGGCACCGGAAGCAGAATTCAACAAGTTCAAGACGCCTGGCATCACTTCGATCGCCGATCTGGCGAATTTCTTTAAAGTGGATCCCTACTATACGGTCAAAGCGGTGGCCAAACGTGCCGTCTATGAAGAGGAGAGCAAAATCGTGCTCTTCTTTTTGCGCGGCAGTGACGATCTTCAGGAGGTCAAGGCGCAAAATGCCGCCAATGCGCTTGATCTGGTCGATGTGAGCAGTGAAGAGCTCGAATCTATCGGGCTCTATCCCGGTTTTATCGGGCCGCTTGATATGCGCAAGGTTCCGTGTTATTTCGACACAACCCTTGAGAACGCCACGTCGATGATCTGCGGTGCCAATGAATCCGATTATCACTATGTCGGCGTTTCGCTTTCCGTACTGGAAGATGCCGCTTTTTCAGACCTTGCCGAGGTAAAAGAGGGAGACGGATGTCCCTATTGTAACGGGACGCTCTCCTATACCAAAGGCATAGAAGTCGGACATATCTTTAAACTGGGAACAACCTATTCCAAAGCCCTCAAAGCAGAGTTCCTGAATGAGAAAGGGCAATCAGAACCTTTTGTGATGGGAACTTACGGCATGGGAGTCAGCCGTCTCGTCGCTGCCGTGATTGAACAGCATCATGATGAAAACGGGTGTAAATGGACGCGTGCGACGGCGCCTTATGCACTTAACATTATGGTTTCGAATGTGAAAGACGATGCGCAGGCGGCTCTGGGAGAATCACTCTATGCGGCATTTGGCAAAGCCGGTGTCGAAGTCATTTATGATGACCGCAAAGAGCGTTTCGGATTTAAAATGAAAGATGCGGAGCTGATCGGGTTTCCTCTGACGCTGATCATCGGAAAAGAGCTCGAAAACGGCAAGGTCCAGCTGCTGCTGCGCGAGAGCGGCGAAAAACTCGAATTTGCGGCAGATGAAGCGTATGACCGGGTGATGGAACTGCTCTCGTGATCTATTTCCTGATCTATCTCTTCTTTGAGGTTCTGGTTTCGGTCAATGTCGCTTCGGCGATCGGCGGGCTTGCAACCTTTGGAGAGATCCTGCTGAGCGCCGTTTTGGGAATTGTGATTTTGATACGCTTTCAGGATACTCTGGTAGAGAACATGCGCGCGGTTTCCACGCGTCAGATTGATCTGCGACAGTTTCAGGAACTCAACATCTTTACACTTCTTGGTGCCGTCTTGCTGATCATTCCCGGATTTCTCACCGATTTTATCGGCATACTCCTGCAGTTTCATGTCATAACGAGCATGTTGGTTAACCGTTTTTCGGCAAAATGGTCTCCCAAATCACCCCATAATACAACGTACCAAAATACAAAGGATGAAAATGTCATTGATGTCGAAATTATCAGCGATCGCACTTCTGGGAAGTAGCCTGTTGGCCGCAAACAATGCGGATATAGAGAACTTTTTGAAAAAACAGATCGGTGCAAACCCTTCGGTGAAATCTCTGGATGTCAAAGTGGTTGACACCAAACCGCTTGATGCTCCCAAAGGCTGGGATGCCGTTGTCGTAACCCTTGATGCCAAAGTGATGCAGGGATCGAGCGAACGTCCGATTTCGCAGCGCATGGTCTATTTTGTCAACGGCGATTTTTTGACCGGAGATCTGACGAACATTAAAACCGGTGAACAGCTGAAGAACAGCATCGGACCGGATTTCAAAGCCGAGTATTACTCCAAAGCGAATCTGATCTACGGCAATGAGAATGCCGCGCATAAAGTTGCGATCTTTTCAGACCCGCTCTGTCCGTTTTGCCGCCGTTTTGTTCCCGGAGCGCTGGAGTATATGAAACAGTATCCCGATCAGTTCGCGGTCTACTACTATCATTTGCCGCTTGAATCGCTGCATCCCGCCGCAGTGGCACTCACGCGTGCCGCTATTGCTGCAGAGCTGCAAGGCCGTAAAGAGACGGTCATGGATATGTACAAAGTAGAGATCGACAGCAAAATTACCGATGAAGCGCAGATTGTCGAAGCATTTAACAAAACGCTCGGTACGAAGATTACCGTAGCCGATCTGCACAAACCGGAAGTGGATAAACATGCCGCATTCGATTTGAGTGTCGTTTCCAACATGATGGTCAACGGTACACCGACCGTGTTCTTCGACGGTAAAAAAGACGGCAGCAAATCGAAATACAAAGAGGTAAAGGTCAAGTAAGTTATGGAGAGACTCGTAATAGCAACCCGCGAAAGCAAACTGGCACTCTGGCAGAGTGAACATATCAAGGCCCGACTTGAAGAGCTGAATCCCGGCTTACATGTAGAGCTGCTGCCGATGAAATCGATGGGCGACAAAATCCTTGACGCACCGCTTGCCAAGATCGGTGGTAAAGGGCTGTTTCTCAAAGAACTCGAAGAGGCGATGCTTCGCGGAGATGCGCATCTTGCAGTTCATTCGCTTAAAGATGTTCCGACCGTACTGCCGGAAGCGTTACCTCTTGTTGCTATTACCGAGCGCGAAGATGTTCGTGATGCTATGCTCAGTGATAACTATGAAGATATTGAATCTCTACCTCAGGGAGCCATTGTGGGGACGTCGTCACTGCGTCGTCAGATGCAGTTGATGCGACTGCGCCCCGATCTGAAGATCAAATGGCTGCGCGGCAATGTCAATACGCGTATTCAAAAACTCAAAGACGGCCAGTACGATGCCATTATCCTGGCAGCTGCCGGAATCAATCGTTTGGAACTGCTGGATCTGGTGACGTATGTGTATCCGATTTCACTCTTTGAAATGTTGCCTGCCATGGGGCAGGCGGCACTTGGAATCCAGTGCATCAACGATCCGGAAGTGATTGCCATCGTTAAAATGCTTGATGATGAGCAGAGCCGCATTGAAACAACCATCGAACGCGAATTCGTCGATACCCTTGATGGCGGTTGTCAGGTTCCCATAGGGGTCAACGCTACCGTCATGGAAAACGGTGATCTTATTGTCAAAGCCATCCTGGGTATGCCTGATGGCAGTGAACTGCTCAGTGATACGAAACTTGGAAAATCATCCGAGTATCTGGGACTTGGCCGTTCCATGGCAGAGAAAATGATTGAGCGCGGTGCCAAAGAGTTATTGGCCCGTGCCGAGGTGATGGCAGCGGAAGCGAGCGCCTTGCAGTGACGCTGCTGGGCGCTATCTGTTTTAATGGTTTCCTGTTAAGCTCTCTATTATAATTCCTAATGTATCATGGCTCTAATTTCTCCGCATTGAGGTGTTTTTCTATGAATAAGACGGTTTTTTCCCTGTGTGCACTCCTGATCCTTGCGCTTCCACAAGCTGAAGCACGTGTCTATAAAGGGCAGAAAGAGTTCATCAAAAACTGTAAAGAGTGTCATAATAACGGACAGGAACTCGCCTTCTCCAAAAAGAAAAAAGAGTGGAAAAAACTTGTCGGGAAAAATGGAGAGGGATTGGCAGCAGTGCATCTGGAACGAAAAAAAGCCAGCAACTCATGGGACTATTTCAAAAGCAGCAAATATGAGAAAAGTTCCAAACACCTCAGAGACTTTTTAATGGAATATGCCAAAGACAGTGGCAACGTTCCTGCGTGCGATTAATCGCACCTAATCAACTTCTGCTACAATAGCACACTTTTTTTACCGGAGATATTTTATGGAAAAGATGTGGGCAGGGCGTTTTTCAACGCAGGCATCCTCGCTTCTGGATGCTTTTAACGCATCCATTATGTTTGATCGAAAACTCTATCGTGAAGATATCGAAGGCTCACTCGCGCATGCGGCCATGCTTGCACATCAGGGTATTTTAAGCGCTGAGGATCTTTCAAGCATTCAAAGCGGCATGGCACAGGTCCTCTCTGAGATCGAAACCGGTGCATTTGAATGGAAGATCAGCGATGAAGACGTGCACATGGCGATCGAGAAGCGTTTGACCGAACTGGTGGGCGAAGCCGGAAAAAAATTGCATACCGCACGCAGTCGCAACGATCAGGTCGCTGTTGATTTTCGCCGTTACGTACTTCGAAAAAATGGCGAGCTGATCGGGCAGCTTCGCGCACTTATGCAGACACTGCTGAACATTGCAAAAGAGCACACACATACCCTGTTGCCGGGAATGACCCACCTGCAACATGCCCAGCCGATTAACCTTGCATTTCATCTTATGGCGTACGCCTCAATGTTCAAGCGGGATATCGAGCGTTTTGAGAGTTCCAGAGAGCGCAACAGCGTTTCGCCTCTGGGATGTGCCGCACTTGCAGGAACGCCTCACAACGTCAATCGCGAAATGACTGCGAAAGCGCTGGGATTTGAGAGTGTCAGTATCAACTGCCTCGATACGGTTAGTGACCGCGATTTTGCACTGGAGATTCTCTTTAATATTGCGACCATGATGATGCATGTATCGCGTCTGGCGGAAGAGCTCGTGATGTGGTCGAGTTATGAGTTTGCATTTGTCGAACTCAGCGATGAGTATTCGACAGGCTCGTCGATCATGCCTCAGAAAAAAAACCCGGACGTGCCGGAACTGCTTCGCGGGAAAAGCGGCCGCGTATATGGGAATCTGATGGGCTTGCTGACGGTCATGAAAGGTTTGCCGCTGGCATACAACAAAGATACTCAGGAAGATAAAGAGGGTGTGTTTGACAGTGTTGAAACGGCGGAAATGTCTCTTGAAATTCTAAAAGCTGCCCTCGATACGATGACCATTAAACCTCAAAATATGTTTGCCGCCTGCAAAGTAGGGCACCTGAGCGCGACCGATCTTGCGGATTATCTGGTCGAGCATTGCGGCGTACCGTTTCGTGAAGCACACTTCATAACCGGTAAAGCCGTAGCACGTGCCGAAACACTCGGTATTGACCTGAGTGATATCTCTTTTGAAGAGCTGCATGCGATTGACAGCCGTATCAAAGAGAACGTCAAAACCTACCTCTCTATCGAGCATTCGATGAACGCGCGAACATCACAGGGCGGTACGGCGACGCTGCGAACGATGGAGCAGATCATCTATTTTGAAAACTATCTCAAGGAGAGTGAACAATGACAGTCACGATTTCTCATCTTGATGGCATGCGCTTTGAAGCGAAAACGGCTAACGGAAGTTTTGTCATAGACTGCCCGGTTATTTCACCGATTGAATATTTTCTAAGCGGCCTGATAGCATGCAGTGCTTCGGACATGATTGCCATACCAAACAATCAGGGGAAAAAAGTAACGAACCTCTCCGTTACTGGCGATGTGGTGCGTAATGAAGATTTTCCGAGAAAGTTCAATACCCTTCACCTGGAGTATGTTTTTGAGAGTGATGTTGACGATACGACAGCGGCACGTTGGGTAATGGCGAGTGTCGAAACGTACTGCTCAACCATTAACACGGTTCGTGATAGCGTTAAAATCAGCTACTCCATTACATACAACGGTCAGAAAATTCGTGAAAACGAAAAGATGATCAGCGGAGGCGGCGGTAGTGTCGACTTTGGAGCGATTGAAAGTTGCCCTTCCTGAATTTTTAACTTTTGTAGATGCGGTGATATGCCGCCATGCGGTTGCGAACCCGTTCCAGATACACTTTGGGTTCGTCATAGCGCAGGTTTTGCTGAAGATGCCGATAGACATCTTCCGGCTGCATTGCATTGATAAGTGAGGCTGCCTGAGAGACGTTATGGGTTTTTGTAAAGGCCCAGGCAACGTTTCCGGCTCCGGTGTTGTAGGCCGCAATGGCACAGTAGAGTCGTGAGAGCGGACTGGTCACCTCTTTGAGGTAACGGAAATAGAGTATGTGCAGATAGGCACTCCCCATTTCAATATTATTCCCTGCATTGTAGAGGTATTCAGCCGAAGGCTGGCGCTTCTGGCCGTGTAAAAATGCATAAGTATCGATTCCCGCCGATTTTGGCACAATCTGCATCAGACCGTATGCCGGAATATGGGATGTGGCGAAAGGATTGTAAGAGCTTTCGGTATGGATAACGGCAAAAATCAGGGGAACGGGTATATGAAACTTCGAAGCGTTGGTACGGATTTCGGATTCATACAGACGTGAACGCTTGAGCATGATGTCACTCGGAAGCGTTACATGTAAAGCATAAATGAGCTGCTTGGGATTCTTGGGATCAGGCTTTTTCTCAAGTACATTCGGTGTGACATGTTGTGCTACATACTGATCGATCTCAGCCGGAGTCGGTTGTTTATCGAATACGGTCGTGCTCAAAATCGGTTTGGAATCGACTGGCGCGGTAACGACTGATTTTGGCCGAGTCACTTTGGAGAGGCGCTGTTGCAGGGGATCTTTGATAAAAGCGCTTTGAGTCGTTGCAGTGAGACGTTCTTTGTAGAGGGCTTCGATCTTGAGTCGGGCAACATCGTCACGCTCTGCCACCGTTTCGATCACCATGGTGTTGTTTTCGAAATCAATGCGTGAACGGCTTAGCATATCCGGGGTATAACTAACCCAGACTTTGGCACTGGAGAGCTCGGGATCATCCCAATAGTGTGACAGTTCACCGCGATAACTCTCATACGCTTTTTGAAGTGCTTCCTGATACTGTGTGAAGGCGTCGTTTTGTTCCTTCTCGTATTGTGTGAAAGCATCACTCTCACGCTGCTGCTGAAGCAGCTGTTCTTTCTTGAAGCGTTCAAAATCCTCTTCGGCGTTTAGAAGCGAGAAAAAAAGCAGCGGAAGAAGAAATCGCATGTTTTAGAGAAAATCTTTCGGATCCGCATCGGCAAAGTGACCCCATGCCAGCTTGGCACCGCCGAGAACGTGAAAGTGCAGGTGTTTGACTTCCTGTCCGCCGTCAGAACCGATGTTGGTGATGACCCGATAGCCGCTTTCGTCAATATTGACATGTTTAGCCACTTTTTGGATGAACGGCGTCATCTTGGCCATCATATCGGCCGAAAGCTCATTAAAACTGTCGACATGGATTTTTGGAATGACCAGAATATGGACAGGAGCTTTGGGATTGATGTCGTGAAACGCGCAGAAATCTTCATCTTCAAGAATGATGTTGGAAGGAATCTCGTTATTAACAATTTTGCAGAAAATACACATAGGCAGACCTCGTATCTTAGGGTTTTTGTCATTGTAGCTTACATGTAAAGAGTTCTCTCTTAAAAAGATGCTGAAGCTGTTTATAAATGAGAATTGAATACAATGCGCGCAATTTAGCTACTGGAGAAGCCCCATTGAAAGCGTGGTATGAAGCGATTGAAACGGCACAGAGCGTCGAACGTCTCGAAGAGATCCGCATTGCCGTCTTTGGAAAAAAAGGGGAGTTGGCCGCAGCGTTTGCCCAAATGAAGAGTGCCCCGGATGATCAAAAAGGGCTTATTGCCAAAGAACTGAACCTGCACAAGTCGCAGTTGACGACGCTGCTTGGCGAGCGTAAAACGCTGCTGCAGCTGCAGGAACTTGAAGCGGCAATGAAAGCGGAAGCGATTGACGTTTCGCTTTATTCCCAGCGATCAGAGCGCGGTGCGCTGCACCCCGTAATGGAGACGATGGACCGCATTGTCGATTACTTTGTCTCCATGAACTTCTCGGTTCAGACCGGCCCGATGGTGGAAGATGATTTTCACAACTTTGAAGCGCTGAATCTTCCCAAACACCACCCGGCCCGCGATATGCAGGATACCTTCTATTTCAAAGACGAGATGCTGTTACGGACGCACACGTCACCGGTTCAGATCCGTACCATGCTGCATACGCAGCCGCCCATTCGGATGATTGCGCCGGGCAGTGTTTTCCGACGTGACTATGACCTGACGCATACACCGATGTTTCATCAGGTGGAAGGTCTGCTTGTGGACAAGGAAGGCGCCGTCTCTTTTGCCAATCTCAAATACATTCTTGAAGATTTTCTCAAATACATGTTCGGCGATGTCGCAGTGCGTTTCAGACCCAGCTTCTTTCCTTTCACGGAACCTTCGGCAGAGGTCGATATCAGCTGTATTTTCTGCGGCGGTGACGGATGCCGTGTCTGTTCCAAAACCGGATGGCTCGAAGTGCTTGGCTGCGGCATCGTTGATCCCAACGTATTTGAAGCGGTGGGTTACAAAGATGTGAGCGGTTATGCATTCGGGCTCGGAGTGGAGCGCTTTACGATGCTGATTCACCGTATCGGTGATCTGCGATCGCTTTTTGAGGGAGATATGAGACTGTTGGAGCAGATGAAATGATTGTAACAAAAAGCTGGCTGAACGAATTTATCGAGATCAGCGATATTTCAACAGAGCAGTTGTGCAAAACCTTTAACGCCATCGGGCTTGAAGTTGACAGCATCACGCATTACGAAATTCCTGAAAGGATTGTCATTGGCGAGGTGCTTGAATGCGTACCGCATCCCGACGCCACCAAACTGAGTGTCTGTAAAGTCGATATCGGCAGCAGCACGCGCCAGATTGTCTGCGGTGCCGCCAATGTGCGCGCCGGCATCAAGGTACCCGTAGCGACGATCGGAGCCCACATGCCTGGAGGTTTGGTTATCAAGCCGGTACAGCTGCGCGGCGTTGACAGCGAAGGGATGATCTGCTCATCTACGGAGATCGGTCTGCCCAAACTGGAAGAGGGCATCATGATTCTTGATGAGAGTTTCGGTGATCTTGTTCTTGGCAGTGAATTGCGTGAGCATCCACTTTTTAATGATGATCGCATTGAAATCGAGTTGACGGCTAACCGCGGTGACTGTCTGAGCATTCACGGGATAGCCCGTGATCTGAGTGCGGCATTTAACCGGAATCTGCGTGAAATCAGCATCGATACCGAGAAAGAGGGACGCGTTGGAATCGGTCGCATTGCTCATCTGCAGCAGAGCGAAAGCATTGAAGCGGATCTCTCTTTCCGCGCGGCAGACATCAGCGCGTTGAAACTTCCGGCGCTGGTGGCGCTGCGTCTGGCACAGATTGAAGAGCCGTACGGATGTCCTCTGGACGGTCTGATTCAGTATGCCATTCATGCTACGGGTGTCATTCTTCGCGCGTACGGCAGAGAGCATTTTACCTTGACGGATGATAAAAAAATCCAGATCGAGGTGGGCCATGATGCAAACGATTTTGCCATTGTCGGCTCAAAAGAGCGTATCGCGTCCACCATCGGTATATATCAGGAAGAAGATGTCAAGGTATGCAGCGAATCTGCTGAAATTCTTGTGGAAGCCAGTTATATCGATCCGGAGATTATCTCCAGAAAAATGGCTCAGAGCAAACGCAAAAGCGGTCCGCTTTACTATCGTACTTCCCGCGGCAGCGAACCGCAGCTCGATCTGGGACTGAGTTATCTGTTTGATCTGGTGCATCAAAGCGGTGAAGCAAAAATATATGGCGGCAGTATCGACGTGACGCAAAATATCCAGCCCTTACATGTAACGGTCAGCGCAGAGAGTATCAATGCGTTTATCGGTGCAAAAATCGAGAAAAGCACCATCAACCAGATTCTTAAAAAACTGGGCTTTGAAATTGAGAAATCCCAGGGCGAACAGTTCTCTGTCGAGGTACCGCGTTTTCGCCATGACATTGTAAACCGGCAGGATATTGTTGAGGAGATCGTACGTCTGGTAGGCATTGACAATATTCCTTCCAAACCTTTTGTTTTAAAAGAGAATTTTCGTTTCAATGACGACTATCATGAGTACCAAAAACGTCGCACTTATCGCTACAAAGCGGCTTATGCGGGCTTTTACGAGAGTGTTCATTTCGTTTTTGGCGAAAAACAGAAATTTGAGGCGTTCGGGTTTACATGTACGGCTGATGAAAAGGCATTGCTCAATCCCATTACGGCAACACTCGATACCCTGCGTCCGACGTTGATGCTTTCACTGCTTGAGGCCGCGAGCATGAATGCAAAATCGGGCCAGAGACAGATTTCGCTTTTTGAAATCGGTTCGGTTTTTGATCCGCAGCGCGTTGAATCGCAGCGCATGGCGATGGTCTGCTCCGGTGATCGCGAACGGGAGTCTCTTGCCAATGCGGGACGTCCCAAAGCGGTTGATTTTCAGAGCTTTGCCCGGAGTGTTTCGACGGTTATCGGTGATTTTGATCTGAAAACGGCCGACAACATTCTGCCGCTGATGCATCCGTTTCAAAGTGCCGACGTGATTCAAAACGGCGAAGTGCTCGGGACGCTCTTCAAGCTTCATCCCAATGTTCAGGAAGATTACGATCTTGGCGAAACGTTTGCGTGTGAGCTTGATTTTTCAAAACTCTCTTACGCACTTCAAACGGCACGTCCGTATTCAAAATATCAGGCATCGTTTCGTGACCTGAGCATTGTCGTGCGTGACAGTGTCGCCTATGGCACCATCGCCGCGGCGATCGAAACAGCCAGGAGTGCTGAGGTCATCCGTTTTTATCCGGTGGATCGCTATAAAGATGCCTCTTTGGGGGAGAACAGTTCCCTGACACTGCGATTTGTGTTGCAATCGCTTGAAAAAACGCTCGAAGAAGAAGATATCACCTCTGCAATGGAATCAATTCTGGGCGCTTTGCAAACAGAGGTCGGGGCGGTATTGCGATGACAAAGGTCAGGGTTGCTCCCGCCGGAGCGTTTGACGTTGTTATTGATACGATAGCACCGGATAAATCGATCTCGCATCGCAGCGCGATGTTTGCCACGCTGGCAAAAGGGACGAGTACGATTCGGAACTTTCTTCGGGCCGAAGACACGCTCAATACTCTCAATATTGTCAAATCTCTTGGCGCCAAAATCGAGGACGACGGAGAAATTATCCGTATTACCTCTGAAGGGATTCAGGAGAGCAGCGATGTTCTTGATTGCGGTAATTCCGGAACCGGAATGCGACTCTTCTGCGGTCTTTTGGCATCGGCAAACGGCCACTTCGTTCTGACGGGGGATGAATATCTCAGACGCCGCCCCATGAAACGGGTCACGGCGCCGCTGCGGGAGATAGGTGCCAAACTTGACGGTCGCGCCGATGGCAATCTGGCACCGCTGAGCATCCGCGGTGGATCATTGAAAGCATTTGATTATGAGAGCCCCATCGCTTCGGCTCAGGTTAAAAGCGCCATGATTCTTGCCGCGCTGCATGCCGATGGCGTCTGCACCTACCGCGAACCGGAACTGAGCCGTGACCATACCGAACGTATGCTTCGGGGAATGGGTGCCCGTTTACATGTAGAGGATCTTAAAACGACCATCGAACCGCTTGAGGGATTACTTGAACCGCTGGACATCCGTGTACCTGCAGACCCTTCCAGTGCCTTTTTCTTTGCCGTAGCCGCGGCAATCACACCGAATGCCAAAGTCGTCATTGAGGGCGTGACGCTTAATAAGACGCGTATTGAAGCTTTTCGCGTTCTTGAGCGCATGGGTGCCAGAATCAGCTATGAGACAACGGATGAACGCTATGAGCCCATCGGTAACATCTGTGTCGAGCATGCGCCGCTTCATGCAGTCACCGTATCGGAAAATATGTCATGGCTCATTGACGAACTGCCGGCACTCTCGATTGCGATGGCATGCGCCAGCGGCAAAAGCTGTGTCAAAAACGCCGAGGAGTTGCGTGTTAAAGAGAGTGACCGCATCAGCACTGTCGTAAACAACCTCAGAGCCTGCGGCATTACAGTGGAAGAGTTTGAAGACGGCTATTGCATTGAAGGCGGGATTTTACAGCATGCCAGTGTCGGGAGTTACGGCGACCATCGGATTGCGATGAGTTTTATCATTGCCGGTCTGCGCTGTGGTATGGAAGTGGATGATGTCGCGTGCATCAACACCTCGTTCCCGAATTTTTTTGACTTGCTTTCACGTATCACCGAGGTCGTATAATGACTATCACACTGGCCGAGAATTACGGATTCTGTTTCGGGGTGAAGCGGGCGATCAAGATTGCCGAGGAGAATCAAAACTCCCGGACCTACGGGCCGTTAATTCACAATGCCCAGGAGATTGAACGGCTGCAGCGTGATTTCAAAGTTGGATTAACGGAAAATCTTGCAGATTTCAAAAGCGGTGATACCGCTGTGATACGGACGCACGGTATTCCGAAGCAGGAACTTGCAAGCCTTCACGAACGCGGCGTCTATGTTATAGATGCCACCTGCCCCTATGTCACCAAACCCCAGCAGATATGTGAAGAGATGAGTGCGCAGGGGTATGATATTGTTATTTTCGGCGATAACAATCACCCTGAGATCAAAGGGGTAAAAAGCTATGCAGATGGTAATGTCTATACGTTATTACATGTAGAGGAACTGGCTAGCATCCATTTACGTGAAAAAGTTGCTTTGGTGGCACAAACGACGCGAAAAGTCGAAGCATTTCTGGAAATCGCCGATGCATTGATTCTTTCTCATAAGGAAGTACGCGTTTTTAATACGATCTGTAATGCAACGTTTGAAAATCAGGATGCCGTGCGTGATCTTGCAAAAAAATCGGATGTGATGATCATTATCGGAGGAAAGAACTCTTCCAACACCAAACAGCTGCATGCCATTTCGGTACAGTCCTGTCCCGAGAGCTATCACATTGAGTCCGCTGATGAGATCGATGCCGCTTGGTTCCACGGTAAAGAACGATGTGGGATCAGTGCCGGCGCTTCGACGCCTGACTGGATTATTCAGGATGTCATTAAAGCAATACGAAGTGTCTCCTGAGAAACTTTCTCTTTTAAAACAAATAAATCATATAAGCATAAGCAAGCTTTCGATATAATCAGCCAATTTTTTAGTTAACAAGGGAATTAGGCATGGCTTTCGAGAACGAAGGGTTCGAAGAAGAAAATTTTGAGCAGATGTTGGAAGCATCGTTCAAGGAACAGGAGACGACACGCATTACTGAAGGCGAAATCGTCGAGTTTCAGGAAGAGGACAATCGTGTTCTGGTAGGTATTGGTGAGAAGCTTGAGGGCGTTCTTTCTCTGGATGAGATTCGTGATGAAGCGGGTAACCTGAAATTCGGTCTTGGTGACAAGATTACCGTTATGGTGACTGGCTATTACAATGAACGTCCAAAAATCTCTTACAAAAAAGTGCTTGAGCAGCAGAAAACTCTTGACTTCATCAAAGCGCACGGTGAAGATTACGAGGATCTGATCGTTGAAGGTACGATTACGAAAAAGAATCGCGGCGGTTACATCGTAGAAGCTGACGGTGTCTGTTTCTTTATGCCGCGTTCTCTTGCCGCATTCAAAGAGAATGAAGAGGTTGTCGGAAGAACAATCAAGGCGCAGGTCATCAAAATTGACCCTAGTGACAGCTCCATTGTTCTCTCTCGCCGCAAACTCTTCAATGAAGAGCGCAAAAAGAAAAAAGAGATCATTGATGCACTGATCGAGAACGAAACCGTTGTTGAAGGTACGATCAAAAAGATTACAAGCTACGGAATGTTCGTCGACGTGGGTGGTGTTGATGGTCTTGTTCACTACAACGAGATCAGTTACAAAGGCCCCGTAAATCCTTCCAAACTTTATAAAGAAGGCGATACTGTTACGGTCAAAGCGATTGCTTACGATAAAGACAAACGTCACCTCTCACTCTCAATTAAAGCGGTTCAGCCGGATCCGTGGAAAGAGATTGAATCCGAACTGGAAGAGGGTGATACGATTACGGTCACTGTCAGCAATCTTGAACCTTACGGCGTTTTTGTTGATCTTGGCAACGATATTGAGGGCTTCCTTCACATCTCGGAAATTACCTGGGACAAGAATATCAAACATCCTAAAGATTATTTGACTGTGGGTCAGGAGATTGATGTTGAGGTCATCGAAATCAATTCCAAAACACACAAACTCCGTGTTTCTTATAAGCGCCTTCTGCCAAAACCCTTTGATGAGTTTGTAAAAAATCATCGTGAAGGGGACATTGTTACCGGAACGGTGACGTCACTGACAGACTTTGGTGCGTTTGTTAAAATTGACGGTGTTGAGGGCTTGTTGCATAATCAGGATGCTACCTGGGAAAAGAACAGCCGCTGCAAAGACATTTACAAAGTCGGTGATGAAGTTGAAGTCAAAATCGTCAAAATCAATCAGGATGAGCAAAAGATTTCTTTGAACCGAAAATCTTTAGAAGAGAGTCCCATCGAAAAATATGCCAAAGCGCATAAAATGAATGAAGTCGTTAGCGGAACGATCCGTGATGTCAAAGATTTCGGTGTTTTCGTATCACTTGAAGATGGCGTCGATGCACTGATCCGTAATGAAGATCTCTATCCGCTCAAGGCTGAAGAACTGGAAGCCGGACAAAGCATTGAAGCTGTCATCGCAGTTGTTGATACACAGCGTGATCGTATTCGCCTTTCAGTTAAAAAGCTTGAACGCATCAAAGAGCAGGCACAACTCGATGAATTTAACGATGATTCGACAAATAGCCTTGGGGATCTGATTAAAGACCAACTCAAATAATATGCACCGAGTAGCCTACTGGTTAACCCCATTAATCGCTTTGGGAGTTGCCCTCTTCATAGTAGTGCTGCTTTACAGAATCAACCAGGGTGAACCTGGTAACGTTCTGATTAACAAGAGTGGATTGAATCAGAAAAATAGCGGAAGTTCCGCAATTGAGAGTGGATGGTTGGAGCGTTTTTCAGAAAGTGAACGCCTAGGTTACTTTTTCCCTGTTAACGAAATCTATATCGATGTCGATCTGAATCAGAAAATTGTCTCCCAAACCATCTATCAATTAAAAGCGCTCATCAAAGATCCCTATCAGCTTTTTTGTCTCAAAGAAGAACTTAATCAATATAAATTAAACTATTTTTTACAAAATGACAAAACAAATACACTTCTGTTAATCAACTCCAAAGATATAAAACGTCTGGATCAATTGGTCCAGACATTACGCAATTATGAAATTTCGGCATCTGTATTGCCATTTAAAGAGGAAGAAGCATGGAAAAATACAAAATAGTCGTTTGTGACCACATTCATGAAGCGGGTCTTAAAATGCTTGAGAACGATGATCAGATCGAAATGCTGTTTGCAGCAGATCTTGACAAAACATCACTTTTGGATGTTATAGCCGATGCAGATGTTGCCATAACACGCAGTTCTACCGATGTTGATGATAAGTTCATCAATGCCGGTAAGAACCTCAAAGCCATTGTACGAGCCGGTGTCGGTGTTGACAATGTCGATATTGATGGATGTTCCAAGGAAGGCATCATTGTCATGAATGTTCCTACTGCGAATACCATCGCTGCTGTGGAACTTACCATGGCACACATGCTTTCATGTATGCGTATGTTTCCCTATTCCCATGACCATTTGAAAAATCAGCGTATCTGGAAGCGTGAAAAATGGTATGGATATGAACTTAAGGGTAAAAAGCTGGGAATTATCGGTTTCGGTAATATCGGCAGTCGCGTTGGAATCCGTTCCCGGGCTTTTGAAATGGATGTTATTGCTTACGACCCCTACATTCCTGCATCCAAAGCTAGCAATCTTGGCGTGACCTATACACAGAATTTCGAAGATATTCTCGCCTGTGACATCATTACCATCCATACGCCAAAAAATAAAGAGACAATCGGTATGATCGGCAAAGATGAGATTGCCCGCATGAAAGACGGCGTCGTGCTCATTAACTGTGCGCGAGGCGGATTGTATGATGAAGAAGCACTTTATGATGGTCTGAAATCAGGAAAAATACGCTTTGCAGGTATTGATGTCTTCAATAAAGAACCTGCTACGGATCATCCGTTGCTTGATCTTGACAATATCGTTGTTTCACCTCACCTGGGTGCGAACACGTTCGAGTCTCAGTACAATATTGGTGTTCAGGCAGCGCAACAGGCGATTGAAGCTGCCAAAGGTATCGCATACGCTAACGCCTTCAACCTGCCTATTGATGAAACAAAAATTCCTGCGTTTGTAAAGCCATTTCTGGGACTTGGACAAAAGATCGGATTTCTGGCAGCACAGATGAATCGGGCTCCAATCGTTTCCATCAAAATCAGCGGACAAGGTGCGATCTCTGAATATGTCGCATCACTCTCTACGTTTGTCACTGTCGGTGCAATGGCTGAAAGCAGCGGTGATACCATCAATTATGTCAACGCTGAATTTATTGCCAATGAAAAAAATATCAAAATTGAAACGGAAGTTTTGCCTGACAGTAATGTTTTCAAAAATCTGATTACCGTCAAACTCACGACAGACAAAAAAGTCATCGAGATCAGTGCGACTATCTATGATGATGAAGTAGAACGTATTGTTGACATCAATGGATTCGATCTTGATGTTGCTCCAAAAGGCGAGATGATCCTCTTCCGTAATACGGATGTTCCAGGAGTTATTGGACATGTAGGAACCATTCTAGCTCAGGATAATGTGAATATTTCAGATTTCCGCCTTGGTAGAAATGCAAAAAGCCAGGCATTGGCTGTTATTATCGTTGATTCCCCTGTGTCTTCAAAGACACTTGAAAAATTGGCATCATTAGAAGCTTGCATTGGCGTGGATCACGCGCGTTTATAAATTCTAACCGGGTCTTTTTGACCCATCCTCTCCATTATAGTACCAACGTCCAATAGTTTTTTTTTACTACCTTAGATACTATACTTCAAAATAGCTACATAAGGTGGGTACTATGGCTGCAATAGTAGGTTACATTTCACAACAATCCGGACAAACACAAACAACGTTGACAAATGGTTCTATAGAGACATTGGCGATGCATATGCCGGTACATATGAATGATTTTATTGAAACGGGTAATAACTCTTTTCTTGAAATCGTATTGGATAATGGCAATGTCATCACATTGGGGCCAAATCAAAAAATTCTTCTTGATGAAACGACTTATGAAAGCAATGAATTTGCAAAAGAGGATGTAACTGCAGATATCGCAGATATTCAAAAAGCTTTGGAAACAACCGGTAATACTGACGAGCTTGATGATACAGCGGCCGGTGAAGAAGGTGCCGATTCCGCGTTGGAAGCAGCTTCAGCACTAGATCATATTGAGAACCTCGGTTCAGCATGGTCAGATTATTTGTCGACACGTAATGCTGCATCTGTCGAGATATCAGATCCTGCAATTGCACAAGCACCCATTTTGCCTAATGAAACAGGTACAACACCGATAGTTCCGACACCCGCACCTACAGCGAGCTTAAACCTATTAGGAGATTCTGTAGTTGTTGAGGGTGAAAGCGCCAATTATACATTGACCTTGAGTGAAGCTGCTCTTGAAGATATGGTTGTTACTATTGTATCCGGTCATATTGAGACCGATAATGGCGACTTGATTCCTGTCACGCAGGAAATTGTTATTCCGAAAGGTGAAACATCCATTGATTTTCAGCTTTCCAATATTGATGACGCTTATGATGAAGATCCTGAAAACTATGTTGTTCACGTAGACGGGGTTGCCGGTGGTGGTTTCGAAACGATAGTTGTTGAGACAGGAACTGTGACAACAACTATCATTGACCAGATTGATGAAGACGGTGTACCAACAGAAGTTGATAGTGTCAATGTAACACTTACTGGGACGTCATCAATTATTGAAGGTGGTACAGCTACTTATACAGTGATCCTTGATAAAGTGCCACTTAGTAATATGACCTTAGAAGTGACAATATCTCACATTGACACGAATTCAGGTGATTTGATCGCAAATACTTTCAATATTACCGTGCCTGCCGGTGAAACAATAATTCAATTTCCAATCAGTAACTTCGATGACACTATTGATGAGAATAATGAAGATTATTCTGTAAATTTGACTGGTGTAGCCAACGGGGGTGATTTTGAAAATATTATTGTTGATCAGACTCCGGTAATTACAACAATTGTGGATAATGACACGAGCACACCAGTTGGCATCAGCGTAGCACTAGCTGGTTCTGAAACGGTTGTAGAAGGTGAAAATGCTACATATACAGTTCAAACAGACAAGATTGTTCAAAGCGATTTAACTGTTGAGATCGTGTACACATTTACTACCGCTGATAGTAATGACATTGATACGGGAACGGTCAGCGTTACGATTCCATCAGGAAGCAATCAAATTTCTTTTGATGTAGCAACTCTGGATGATGCTTTAAACGAGGGTAGTGAAATCTTTAATGTTGTTATTGTTAATGCTTCAACGGGAGGGTATGACTTTTCTGTGATCAGCAATGATACAGTTTCCACAGCAATCTTAGACGAGAGCAATCCATATACGCCAAATGATCCGGATCAGCCAAACGAGAAGGATGCGGGAGCTACAGTAAGTATCAGCGGGGATGCGACAGTATGGGAAGGGAACACCGCGACCTATACGGTGAGCACCGATACGGTA